>JAUXUN010000013.1 GCA_030680855.1 Aestuariivirga sp. | reverse complement strand
CGAGGCTGTGAATTAATAGCAGTTTTGCTCGATTTGTGATTCACTTGAGTCTGCTTAATTTGATTTGCAGGGGAAGGTTGAATGACGAAGGGCAAAGCGCATGTTGTCAGGCCACAACGGTCCCAAGTTGGCTGGGAGATGGTTGATATCGATGGCCTTTTGCCGGAAGGCCATGCGGCGCGTCTGGTGTGGACGTTTGTCACGCAGATGGATCTCAGCCAATTTTACGCAGCGATAGGTTCACGCGAGGGGGATGCGGGGCGCCCGGCGGCGGACCCGCAGGTACTTCTGGCGCTTTGGCTTTATGCTGCGGTTGAAGGGGTGGGTTCGGCCCGCGAGCTTGAACGACTGGTGGAGCGCGATGTGTCCTACCGGTGGATTGCGGGCGGAGTTCCGGTGAACTACCACGGGCTTTCCGACTTCCGGACACGGCATGGGGGCCTGCTCGATACGCTTCTCACTGAGAGCGTCACGGCCTTGATGGCAGAAGGCCTGGTGACGTTCGAGGAGGTGATTGCCGACGGCACCAAGGTCCAGGCTGCGGCGGGCAAAGGTTCTTATGGGGGGACTTCCCGCCTGGAACGGATCGGGCGGATTGCGGCGGAGCGGATGGCGCAGCTCAAAGCCGAGGTCGATGCCGATCCGGCGGCTTCCTCTCGGCGGCGCAAGGCGTCTCAGTTGCGGGCAGCTCGCGAGCTGGGCGAGCGCGCGGCAAAAGCCGCTGCTGCTCTGGCTGAGTTGCAAAAGGAGAAAGAAAAGCGTCGCAAGACGCACCGGAGCGAGGAAGAGGGCAAAGCCGAGCCCAAGGCTTCGCTCACCGACCCCACTGCCCGTTACATGCGTTTTGCCGACGGCAGCATCAAGCCAGGCTACAACATGCAGATTGCCGCTTGCGGCAACGGCCTCGTGCTGGCCGTGATGGCAACTGACCGGCGCAATGACACCGGCCTGGCCCGCCCCATCGTGGATGACATCGTTGGCCGCTATGGCTGCAAGCCCGGGCGCCTCCTCGTCGACAGCACCTATGCTGCAGACGATGACATTGTCGCTCTGGCCAGAGATGGCGTCATGGTTTTTGCGCCAGTTCCAGAAGAGCGGGCTGAGGTCAAGGCTGACACGCTCAGGCGGCGGCTTGCGAAAAAGCTCAACCAGCCGCAAGAACTCAAGGACTGGCGCGAGCGCATGAACACTTCATACGGTCAGGACGTCTACCGGCGGCGCAAGCGCATCGAATTGGTCAATGCCTACCTGAAGAACCGTGGTCTTGGCCGACTGTCCCTGCGAGGAATAGCCAAAGCCAAAATCGCCGGCCTTCTGCAGGCAATCGCCCACAACATCATGCTGGCCAATCATCTGCGAACCAAGACCGCATAACCGTTTCCACAACGACTAATCGGCCACCCGGATACCTCAATCTTCAAGACAACTGGTCGATAATCCTGTTGGCAAGGCAAACCCAGATTCCTTCACAGCCTCGTGCGCCGGGATGACAGAATAGGGCAAGTCTTGATTTCCCAGCCGCCGCTTCCCATCTGCATTCCCGCTCGGGAGGGCAACTGACATGCTGATTTTCATTCTCAACATTCTGTGGTTTGTGCTTGGCGGGTTCTTCGCGGGCCTCGGCTGGATTTTGGCCGGGGTGATCATGGCGATCACCATCATCGGCATTCCCTGGGCTCGCTCCTGCTTCATGCTGGCGCGCTACACCTTTTGGCCCTTCGGTTACGACATCGTCTCGCGCGAACAGCTTTATGGCGAACATGACATCGGCACGGGGGCGCTCGGCACAATCGGCAACATTATCTGGTTCGTGCTGGCGGGCTGGTGGCTGGCCATCATGCACATCACGGCGGCGGCAGCCCTGGCCATCACCATTATCGGCATTCCCTTTGCCTGGGCGCATGTGAAGCTGGCGCTGGCCTCGCTGTTTCCGATTGGGAAAACCGTGGTGGAGGTTGACGAGTTGCGCTTGCTGCCCAGGGCAGGGACCAGCCTGAAGGTTTGAGCCTCCTACTGATCTGAAAGTTCGCGCGCCGATTCAACAAGGCGGTCCAGCAATTCGCGTTTGCGTTCCGGGGCCGAGTCAACCGGCACGATGAAGCACAAGGTAGCCACGGCAATGCCGCGCCGGTCGCGGATGGGGGCTGCGAGGCAGCAGGTGAAACGGTCGGATAAACCGTTCGTCATGCAACTGCCTTCGGCGCGGGCCCGGGCGATGTCAGCCACGAAGGTGTTGGCATCTACCACACGGCCATCGGGCAGTCTGAAATCCTCTTCCGGAATGAAATCCAGAATCTCGTCAGCCGACATGTGGTCAAGCAGCAGGCGTCCCGAGGCGGTCCAGGGAATGGGAACCTCGACGCCGATGTCGGTGGTAATGCGGAAAACCCCGGAACCGTCGCGGGTGTCGACAACCACATACTTGTTGCCGCGCAGCGCGCAGAGTTGGGCTGTCGCCGCGGTCTGCATGGCGAGCCGGTCGAGCGCTTCACGGCAGCGCCGGTGCAGGGGATTGGCATCGGCATAGGCGCGGCCATAGAGGTGGGCCGTCTGGCCAAAGTAAACCGTGCCCTCGTCTCCGACCTGTTCAAGGATGCCCGCTTCAATCAGGCGGTTGGTGATGGAATAGAGGGTTGAGCGGGGCGCGCCGATCTGTTTGGCGAGATCGCCAACGGTGGTCGGCCTGTGGGTTCGCAACAGCGCGTCGAGAATTTCGATGGCCCGGTCAATCCCATTTTGTCTTTCGCGCGCCGGCTTGGTGCTGCGCTTGTTTACGACCTGGTCCATGAATTCCCCTTGGTTCAGTGCGGATAGCACTTGCATGATTTTCGAGTCTCGTATAGCGTTCAATTGTCCTTTATAAAGGAACTATGTCCATTATAAAGGACAAAAATGAACAACACAATTCACCTGGGAGGGTGTCATGAACAGATGGAAATTCACGTTATTGGCAGGCCTGTGTGCCGCAACACTGGCATCAGGATTTGGCAACGCGGCGCTTGCGGGCAAGCTTGAGGATGTCCTGCAGCGCGGCAAGCTCATCGTGGGAACGGGCGTGGGCAATCCGCCCTGGCATTTCCGCGACGAGAAGGGCGACATGGCGGGCTTCGATGTCGATGTGGCCAAGATTGTCGCCAAGGGCCTGTTCGGCGACGACACGAAAATCGAATATGTAAACCAGGCGTCGGACGCGCGCATTCCCAACCTCGTCACTGACAAGGTGGATATCACCTGCCAGTTCATGACGGTGACCGCCGAGCGGGCCCAGCAGGTGAACTTCACCATTCCCTATTACCGCGAGGGCGTTGGCCTGATGATGACGGCGGGCGGCAAATACAAATCGCGTGACGAGATGAAGGCCGCCGGGGCCGGCGTCACGGTTTCGGTTCTGCAGAATGTCTATGCGGAGGAAATGGTGCATTACGCATTGCCGGAAGCAAAGGTCGACCAGTATGAGAGCGTCGACCTGATGTACCAGGCGCTCAATTCGGGCCGGGCGGACGCAGCTGCTACCGACATGTCATCGCTGCAGTGGTTCATGAAACAGAACCCAGGGAAATATGTGGACGGCGGCTATGGCTGGAATCCGCAAACCTATTCCTGCGCGGTGAAGCGCGGCGACCAGGATTTCCTGAACTTCGTCAACATCGCCTTCCGCGAGGCGCTGACCGGTGTGGAATTCGGGACCTACTCGAAATCATTCGAGATGTGGTTTGGGGTGAAGCCGCCTGAACCAAAGGTGGGCTTCCCCGAAGAATTGCGCTAACCGCCAAGCGATAGGGCGCGGGAGCCATGGGATACACCTTCCAGTTTGGAGTGATCGAAGCCAACTTCGATCACTTCCTCTACGGACTGGCATTGGGCCTGGCTCTCGCGTTCGCCGCGATTCTTGTTGGCACGCTGATCGGCTTGGCTTGCGCCTTTGCCACCATGGGGAAGGTGCCACTGCCGTCGCGGCTCGTCGGCATCTATGTGTCGGCGATCCGCAACACACCGCTGCTCGTCATCATATTGTTCATCTATTTCGCCTTGCCGCAACTCGGTATCAGGCTGGGCAAGCTTGAGAGTTTTGTTTTTTCCCTGGCGATCTATGCGGGGGCCTATCTGACGGAAGTTTTCCGCGCCGGTCTGGCGGGCGTTCCGCGCGGCGTCATCGATGCCGGACGCGCCATTGGCCTCACTGGTTTCCAACTGGCGCTTTACGTGATCTCACCCATCATGTGGCGCAACTGCCTGCCGGCGCTGGGCACGACTTTCATTTCCCTGTTCAAGGATACGTCGCTTGCCGCGGTGATCGCCATTCCGGAGCTGACTTACCAGGCGCGGAAGCTCAACACCGAGACTTTCCGCGTGGCGGAAGCCTGGGCCACGGCCAGCGTGCTCTATCTTGCAACCTGCCTGCTGATTGCCGCGGGGCTGCGGCAGCTCGAACGCCGCTTCCCGAAGTTTTGAGGCAGGGCGAGATGGAACATTTCCTCCACGAGTTATGGATTGCCCGCTGGGCCCTGGCGCAGGGCTTGCTGCTGACGGTTGAAATCTCCGCCGCCTCCATCCTGTGCGGTAGCCTCATCGGCCTCCTTGCCGGCATCGGCCTCACCTATGGCAAGTGGCCGCTGCGCCTGCCCATCCGCGCGGCGGTTGACAGCATCCGGGGCATTCCGGTTCTGGTGCTGATCCTCGCGTCTTTCTATCTGCTGACCTTTGCCGGGATCAATTTGACTGCGGTTGAGTCCGGCCTCTTCGCGCTGTCGATCTTTTGCGGGGCGCATATGGGCGAAATCATCCGTGGTGCTTTGCAGTCCATTCCGGTCACACAGATTGATGCGGGCCGCGCCATCGGACTGACGTTTCCCAAAATCCTGATCTATGTGCTCATCCCCCAGGCCATGCGGCAGATCATGCCGGTGTGGGTCAATACGGGAGCGGAACTGGTCAAGGCCTCGACGCTTCTGTCGGTCATCGGCACGGGCGAATTGTTGCTCCGCACCCAGGAGATTGTAGGGCGCAATTTCATGACTCTGGAATTCTATGCCCTCTGTGGGTTTCTCTATTTTCTCATCAATTCCGTGATCGAGCGCTTGGGCAAATTTGCCTCCAGGCGTTTCGCACTCCAGTGAGGGGCCCATGACACTTCTCGCCATACGCGGCCTCACCAAGAACTTCGGGCCGGTGGAAATCCTTAAAGGCGTTGACCTTGAGGTGAACAAGGGCGAGGTGGTGTCAATTATCGGCGCCAGCGGTTCCGGCAAAACCACGCTTTTGCGCTGTGTCAACCTGCTGGAGGATTTCAACGGCGGAGAAATTGTGCTCGACGGCGTGGCCATCGGCTACACGGGTGCGGGCAGCGCCCGCCGCCGGCTTGGCGAGCGCGAACTTGCCCGCCAGCGGGCCATGACCGGCATGGTGTTCCAGAGCTTCAACCTGTTTCCGCACCTCACCGCACTTGGCAATGTCATGCTTGGGTTGACGAAGGTCCGGCATATGGCCAAGCGCGAGGCCCAGCAGCTTGCCATGAGCTGGCTGGCCCGCGTCGGGCTTGATGACCGCGCCACCCATCTTCCCAGCCAATTGTCAGGCGGGCAGCAGCAGCGCGTTGCCATAGCCCGCGCGCTGGCGATGGATCCCAAGCTGGTACTGCTTGATGAAATTACCTCGGCGCTTGATCCGGAACTGGTGGGCGAAGTGCTCAACACCATCAAGCTGCTGGCGAAGGAGGGCACCACCATGCTGATCGTCACCCATGAGATGCGTTTTGCCAGGGACGTGGCCCACCGCACCATTTTCATGGATGGCGGCCTCATCGCGGAGCAGGGGCCTTCGGCCAAGCTGTTCCGCAATCCGAAGAATGCGCGGCTGAAGGAATTTCTCAAGCGCGCCAACATGTGAACAGGAGTGATGATGACGATTGAAAGATTTGGCGCAGCGCCCACCGGCCCCGGCGGCCGCAGCCTGCCCTTCACCAAGGCGGTGCGGGCGGGAGATTTCATCTTTGTCTCAGGCCAGGTGCCGATGGGGGCGGACGGCGAGATTGTTGACGGCAATATCACAACGCAAACGCGGCAGACCATCGAGAACGTCAGGGCCATCCTGCAATCGCTGGGCCTTGGCCTCGAACACGTGGTGAAGGCCACCGTGTGGCTCGCCGACGCGCGCGACTTCTGGCCCTTCAACAAGGTCTATCTGGAATATTTCGGCGCGGCGTTGCCGGCGCGATCCTGCGTGCGGGCCGACATGATGGTGGACTGCAAGGTGGAGATCGAGGTTGTGGCTTACGATCCGAAGTGAGCGCCTCAAGCTCCCAGGAGCACGTCCTTCACGTCTTCAACGCGGAAGGGCTTTGCCAGGGAGCCAACGAGATTCAAGTCCAGTTTCCGCGCCAGCTTCTCGGCTTCCTCGAGACGTTCCAGATTTCCGCTCATCAGGACCACGGAGGATCTGGCTTTTTGCTGCGCCAGTTTTTCCAGGACCTGAAGCCCTGTTACATTGGGCATCAGCACGTCCACAAAAACGACATCGGAAGTTTTGAGCTCAAAGGTGTAGCTCGACCGTGCGTCAGTCGAAACCGTGACGTCAAAGCCGAAACTTTTCACAATTTTCGTCAGGGTCTCGGCAAAGGCGGCCTCATCGTCGATGATGACGACCCGGCGCTTGGCTCCCGTTGATGGCAATTGCTGTTCTTCCATGTAACATTTCCCTTGCCTGCTGGGGCTGATATTACTCCAGAATCAATGAGCGAGTCTTCAAATTGACGTGAATTTTTTTCACGGGTCAATCTTAGCGGCGATAATGGGTTACCACGCGGCGGGCGTAGGTCATCAGCAGGGTTTCATATTCGGGGGTGTCACCCACTGTCACCCCGGCGGTGAGAAGCTTTTCGGCCAGCTCATTGCGCTCGCTCTTGGCGCTCTCCGGAATGGCCGCTTCCTCGCACACTGTATCAAATACACGGCGCAGGGTTTCCAGCTTCTCGGGGTTCATGTTGCGGCTGGCCAGGTCATCCAATGTGAATGGCGCGTTCATGGGGGACTCCTTTTACCACGGGGTTCAAGAGTCGGGAACGCCGCAGGGAGCAAAAGGTTCCCGGTTTGAATTATTGATTCATTCCAGCGAAGCTGAATAGTAATCCAAACTCTCCACGGTCAGCCGCGCGCAGGGCGTTGATATAGTTCGTTCGGCGCTCGCTGTTGTTTTGCAAAGCCTCGCCGCCTGCCCAATCAATGGGAGCCACGCCGTAAACTTTCCCAAGCAATGCATCGGCCATGATCCGTGCGTGCCTGCCGTTGCCATTCGGAAAGGGATGGATGACCGTCAGCCGGTGGTGAAACCTGAGTGCGGCTTCCATCGGCGAACAGGTTTCATGCTCAAGCCAAAAGCGCGCATCGTCAATGCAAGCCCGCAATTGAACCGCGATGTGAATGGGATCAATGCCGATGTTTTTTCCGGTCTGGCGCAGTTTGCCGCCCCAATCCCACACGTCGCCGAACAGCCGCTTGTGAAGCTGAAGCGCAAAGGCATCGCTCAAAACGTCGGGCCTTCGCAGGCGCCTTAGCCAGTGAAGACCCGCAATGATGTTTGCCTGTTCAAGCTCGTTGAGTTCACCCTGCGTGGTGATGTGCCGGTGCTTCAAGCCATCACGCTCGTTGGGATCAAGCGGCGTGGCCCCTTCGGGAGAGGACATGACAAACGTCATTTGTCATTCCAAAATCCGGGAGCCATTTCGCTGGCGAGGCGCCGCGCCAGGCGCTGCAGTTGGTCCTCGCTGGGGCCTGGGGGGACGCTCTGGTTTTCCAATGCCATCTGCGTGTTTGCCTGTTCGGCCACTTTTCGCATCTGCTTCATGGCTTGGGCAAAAATGACGTCCTCGGTTTCCTTGCCCTTTGGCGGCAGCACCGCATAGACAAAGCGGCAGCCCATGGCTTCCGCCATCGTCTGCATGGTTTTCATGGTGACGTTGCCGGAAACCTCGTTGCTTTCGGCTTGGGAGACAAGCGCCCGGCTGACGCCCATCTTGCGGGCAAGCTGGGCGCCAGACATGCCAAGAGCCTTGCGCATCGTCCGCAACCAGCCTTCAGGGGGCAGGGTGAGGGCGGCACTGCTGAAGCTGGCGCGATCAACAAAGCGTTGATATTGCTGGAGAATGGTGTTTTGAATGTTCATTGTTTATCCATAAGTTGACGACTACGCATATTTGTAAATATATAACTATACATAATTGATACTATGTCAATAATTATATATACTCTCTGACAATATCGTCAATAATTAGCTAAATGCCCGCTACATTTGTCAGCCCAGCACTACTAGAACTCAGCCAACGTCTGCGAGCCTGCGCAAACGGAGCCACCTCATATCTTGGCGAAGGGTTGGCTCGGAGTCTGCGATCAAATTCAATACGTTGGAGAGATCGTAGGGAGGGTACTGCTGATCAACTGGAATAATCCTGTCTGCTAGCGCGAGAACATCACTCGGAAATCTGGTCGCGAGTTGCGTTCCTTCTTCTTCATTACCCTTTTTCATCTTGAAAATGAACATATCTGGGTGCTCCATTGGGTAAACAAACTCGATGATTGATTTTACAACATCCGGAAAATGATCATCTGCTTTTTCAGCAAGCGCCACCAATGCGTAGGAGGTTCCACTTGTCTGGAATGACACTTCTTGAGGCCATGCCTTTTTGAAAAACTGTTTGCCAAATTTATTCCACCCGTCAGGTTTTGTCACAATATCGGAAACTGTATGGATTGCTTGCTGCCTTCCATCGTCATCTATGTCCTTAAGAATTTGTCTGGTAACTTCCCAATTGAGATAGCTGTCATTGGATAAATTCCAATAACAAGCTACGACAACAAAAGATCCGTACTTCCTTTCGTCTTCATCGCCCCAATTCCATTCGTCTAGCTTGGTACTTAGCTTGATAAAGTCTGGCCGTAGCTGCCGGAACAAGTCTTTGCGCGGAAAGTTATTTTGAAACATGAATCCGCTCCACACCGGTTCTGCGCTTGGATTGTCCATTGAAAATAATGGCACTAGCTTTCTCTCAGCCCAATTAGGATCGAGGTAATCCAGCCAAAGCAAACGAATTCCAGTATTTGAGAGTGCTTGATCCGCTCCTTCACCGGGTACTGTCCATAGCTTCTCTATTCTTGTCTTTAGGGCTTCAGGTATGCCAGCGGATTTTGGCAGGCTCAGATCGTTAAGTATGGCAAAAAGCGTTTCGGCAAGTTCCCCAATTGGGCCGTGAGAGAAGAAAAATGTTCGTCGTGATCTTTCGACTTTCTTTCCTCCAATAGAGCTCTCGCCAATTCCACTCTGTGTGGCTTCGGGACCTAATTGGATAAAGATGTCGAGTATCCGGTCCCAAATCTCAATAACCAGCTTTTGATCGTGTTTAGCCAGTTCCGGCAAATATTTCCTTGCCCACGACGGTATGTAATAGCGGAGTTCATTGAATGTATCGTGTGGCAAGCGACTTAGATGCTGTGCAAAGAACAAGCGCAAACGGGCGCTCGTATTGTCAGGCCAGGAAGAAATCGCTTCACGCCAGAATTCGACAGGGAACGATTCTTGTCTGCTTTCGTATGTCAACGCCGAAACTGCTCGAAATGGCTGTGCTAAAAGCAATCCTTTGAAAGGCCTATACTCTGTAAATTCAGAAAACGGTCGTTTGGAATGCTTCTTCGATAGATCGACAACTTCGGCCAAGTTCACTGATGTCAGCGGTTCGAAGTCAGTGTTTTCCCCCACCCAACTTGTGCGTCCTTCAAAACTATCTGCCGCAAACTTGGTCCAATTTGACTTCCAATCTGGAACGTCCCTTTGGAGTTCAATCAATGCTGGCTCTACAAATTTAGGTAAGTCACACCCATTTTCTCGTAACCAACTCAGAATTGTGAGAGGCCCTTGAGCTTTGCGACGTCGATAGTCATCCTTTGCCTCATTTTTCCAAGTCTCCGGACCTTCAAGTATCCTCCTGACTATGGCTTCTTTGTCTGAGTCAATAAGATCGAGCCATCTTCGCTGAAGAAGAATCAAAAGCTCGCGCCGGTGGTCAGATTGCCAAAAAATTTCGCGGTTAATTGTCAAAAGATGATTTGCGACGAATTCCGGTTGAAAAACTTCCTTGGTCGCTAGGGCAAAGAGTTTCAACTTATCAAAATGATACTTGTCTTCCTTGGGCCATTGAGAAAAATCGGAACCTGCAATGGCTGGATTCACTTTTGACAGTCGATCGAAAAGCTTCCCAACCCAAAGAAAAAAAGTGTCATCGTCATCATGATAGATATTGCCAGGCTTGTCTTCAGGGTAAAAGGTAGGCGTGTGCGATTGGTACTGGCTGACTTCTTTCATCAGGCTGGATGCGCGTTCCAACCCTCTTCTCGCTAATCTAAAAACAGATGCCAAGTGGTCGTCAGGAACATCCAGTACTTCGCCGTTCCAAGTTGGAAACGAAACTTCTAACCAAACAATGTCGCGAATCTTCAGGTCCTCGTCTTTAGGGAAATATGGGGCAGGAGTTGAAAAGATTGAACTTTTTGTGGTTAGTCTAGGTGTAAGAAATATTCCCAAATCGCGCATAAATGAAGGTGACCACCCGGAGCGATTAAGCTTTGCCTTTAGATCAAAAGAGTTATGCTCAAAGGCGTCCTCGTCCCGGCCGTCGAATACTTCAATCAGCCAATCCCAGGCCTGCCGGACAGTTGGAAGCACATTTGTGTTTGTGTTCCGCAATTGCCATTTTATTTGATTTATGGCCTCGCTATGCAATGATCGCTGTCTGCCGGCCCACCATGCGATTGCGGGAGACGGCGTATGCTTCGCGATCCATCGCAAAAGGTAAAATATACGCGGAGGAAGTTGATCTGATTGACGCAGAGAGATATTTGAAATTCGCTTCCTTCCCAATCGCACTTCCTCATTAGGAAGAGCTGCAAGGACATCAATTCCCCTTTGCTGAACATCTTGCTTATTGTTTTTTGATTCATCTTTGTCTGGGCGAGGTGGATCATTGTCCAGTCCAAATACTGCCAATGGATCAAAGGGAGGTTTTTTCTCTCTAAATTCTGAACCTTTGTAAGGTTCGGCATAGCGAAGATTGTAGTCAAATACACATATCCACTCTGGTGGTGGAGGGTTCGCCGCTTCAGCAAAGGCTTTTGCGCCCTCTGGAGAACTGACCAACGAGACTACTTGACCTCGCTCAAAGGCGGAAAGATTGGCCGGACCTTTTTGGGAGAGCTCAATAATCGATTTTCTCCAGGCTGAAGGGTCTTTTGCTCTGTCCGCCCAGGCATGAAGTGATTTCCAAAGCGCTTCATGATTTTCATCTTTGTTTGTGTATGCGATCCCTCTTACATTCCGGTCCCGCCATCTTGCGTCGACTTCCTTTGGTGTACCGCTGTCAAACGTAAAAATTCTGTGGCGGTAATCAAATCCTGGAGTTTCCAATCCTTCGAGCAAGTATCTAATTGGTGGATCAGTCGCCGAGTATCCGAGCAGCACAACTGTATAGCGTTGCAATAGGTCCCGTATAAATCTTGCCGCCCAGCCTTGAGAAAGGTATGCGCGGCCAAAATCGGAAGAACTTAGGATAATGGATGATTCACCCAAAACAGCTGATCCCTTTGTGGGTAGCCTCCCATGGAGATAGACGATGCCTTCGAACTTCTGAACGGCAGTGAAGTCAGGAAGTTCAGGGGCAACATATTTCTTAATTCTCTTTCTTGCTCCTTCGAACAATAGATCAAAGTTCGTGGTGATAAGTCTGGGATTGCCATTTACGTCTGCTGACAAGTCGAGGATCGTCTTGTGGTGTATGAGTGATGCCCCTTTCGGCATGCTAAGCCTTTTGAAGACCGCTTGTTGTACCAAAGCCCCGTAATCTTTCTTAAGTAGGTTGAAAATTTGATCCATTGGCGGCGTGTAGTCGTCTTCGTCCGCGTTGAGTGCTCGATCCAACAGTAGGTGAGCTCGGTGGCCCTTAGAAACGCCTAGGTCAGAGACAACGCCTTTTGCCAGAGCAGCAAAGCTAGGGAGGCCTGCTGGGATAGAAATTCCAGCTCCGCAGATAAAGATCACTTCACCCTTGTCTCGGGCTTCAAGTAGTTCATCGGGAATATTTGGGCCGTTTTCGATGAAGCGCATTTTGCCTACTCGGGGGAACAATCATAATTTTGAGTTAAGTTCAATGCTGTTACTTACGCATGAGTCGCAGACGGGCGCAAACGACGTAACCTCGCTGCCATTTACGCAATTTTGAGGCAGGACACGCTCTTGGAACAGGAAGCGCCTTGGGGCGTTACTTCATTATGAATGAAGATCGAGCCGAGTATTATCGACGCCAAGCCGAGCTATGTCTGGAGCAGGCGGAGCTTGCCCCGGATGAAGTGATGCGAGAGCGCATGAGGTTCCTGGCGGGCGCGTGGCTGAAGATGGCCGCTGCGGCGGCGCTTCGCACGGCGGCTTAAGACGCACACAATACCCCTTGACAATCTATTCCTATTAGTTTCATATGTTCCTGTTTTGTTCTTTGTGAGGGATAGGAACCACATGGACTGGAAGTTGGATTGGGACCGGGTCATCAAACGCAACAGCGAAGCGCTCAGGGGGATAATTGAAGTCCTGTTCGCCCTGCTGGGGCTTGATGGAGAAGATGCGGCTTCACGGATTTCGCGCTCCCTGCACAGTGCCGTGCTGCTCGTGCTGCGGCCTGCCGAATCCGCCGTGCGGCGCCTCATTATCATCGCGGCCCGCGGCCTTGTGGTGAATGTGGCACCTTCGCGTCCGATGCCCAAGGGGCTCAAGATCGGAAAGGGTGAAGGGAGCAGGCTTCCCTCCTTCCAGCTCTACGATACGCGGAAATACTTCCCGGAACTGCGCCAGCACCGCGTGAAGTACACGAAGAATCCCCCGCGCATTCATTTCTTCCCATACGATACCCTGGTGCCAGCACCCCGGCCCGTGGCCGAACCTGTTTCCCCGCCTGATGACCTCGTTAATGCTGAACGCCTCAACCGCAGGCTCCAGGTCCTCAAGCTGGCGCTGGAGGATCTGCCACGCCAGGCCAAACGCCTCGCCCGCTGGCGGATGAGGCGGGAGGCCATGCCAGGCCCGGTGTTCAAATCGCCGCTCCGGCCCGGCCAGCCTCCCGGCCGCCGCAAGAGGCAAATCCACCCAATCGATGAAATCCTCGTCAACTGCCACGCACTCGCCTGGGAGGCGATGAAGCCCGACACAAGTTGAAGCGCAAATCTTAAGCAAATCGAGTAAAAACTCCCCGGAATCCCGGGCAAAACCTCCTCCTCCCAGAGCGGGGTTGCAACGCCTTGCCCCC
This sequence comes from Aestuariivirga sp., assembly GCA_030680855.1. GTDB lineage: Bacteria > Pseudomonadota > Alphaproteobacteria > Rhizobiales > Aestuariivirgaceae > Aestuariivirga. The sequence continues at coordinate 21,857 of JAUXUN010000013.1, read as the reverse complement.
TCATCTATACCCCGCCGATCACGGCACAGGCAGCGGACACCCCTGGAGGCAGGCCCGGGCCGTGGTTCATTCATTCAGGAGTTTAGAAATGTCCAAGATCGTTCAGCTTAAGGCCACGCAGCGTGGCCGGGCAGGCAAGGGGGCCTCCCGCGCAGTACGTCGCGAAGGTCTCGTTCCCGGTGTTGTTTACGGCGACAAGCAGGGAGCCCAAATGGTTTCGCTCAATTACCGCGAGCTTGAGCCCCATATCCAGACCGGCCGCTTCCTGTCGACGCTTGTCGACCTCGAAGTGGAAGGCAAGACCATCCGCGCCATCCCGCGCGATGTGCAGTTTGAGCCGGTGCGCGATTTCATCGTGCATGTGGATTTCCTGCGGCTTGGCAAGGCCTCGCGCATTGCCGTTGATATCCCGGTGCATTTCAAGGGCCAGGAAGCCTCTCCCGGCATCAAGCTCGGCGGCTCGCTCAATATCGTGTCGCATACGCTCAGCCTTTACTGCTCGGCGGAATTCATCCCCGATGAAATCACCGTTGATGTGGCCGGCATGAATATCGGCGCTTCGATCCACATGTCCGACATCACGCTGCCGGAAGGTGTGACCGCGGTTTCGCGCGATGACGTGACACTCTGCACCATCGCCGCCCAGGCCAAGGAAGAAGTGGTCGAGGAAGTGGCAGCCCCGGTTGACGTTCCAGCCACCGCCCAGAAGGCTCCAGTGGAAGGTGCGGCTGCCGCTGCTCCAGCAGCCGGCGCCAAGGGTGCGGCTCCTGCCGCGGCGCCTGCCAAGGGCGCTGCTCCTGCTGCCGCCGCCGCCGCCCCGGCACCGAAGAAGAAGTAATCATCTTCGTCTGACAGGAGACGGGCATGTTTCTTCTTGTGGGTCTCGGCAATCCGGGAACCAAATATGCCGGAAACAGGCACAATATCGGCTTCATGGCGGTGGACGAAATCGTCCGCCGCCATGGCTTTTCGCCCTGGCGCAAGAAGTTCCACGGCGAGATTTCTGAAGGCATCTTGGGCACGGAGAAAACCCTCATTCTCAAGCCTCTGACCTTCATGAATGAATCGGGCCAGGCGGTGGGCGAAGCCATCCGCTTTCTTGGCATGGAACCGGAACAGGTCATTGTCATTTACGATGAGATTGACCTGATGGCAGGGAAAGTCCGGGTGAAACTTGGGGGCGGGGCAGCGGGCCACAACGGCATCCGCTCGATCACCGCCCATATCGGCCCCTATTATACGCGGGTGCGCCTGGGGGTTGGCCACCCGGGTGACAAGACGCTGGTTCATCCCCATGTGCTCAGTGATTTCGCCAAGGCCGACAAGGTCTGGCTCACGCCTTTGCTGGATGCGGTCGCGGACTATGCGGCTCTTCTGATTGAAGGCGATACGGCAACATTTCAGAACAAGGTGCATCTGGCGCTCGCTCCAGCGCCGGAAAAGGAATAGGTTTCATGGGTTTCAAATGCGGCATCGTTGGCCTTCCCAACGTGGGAAAATCAACGCTCTTCAACGCGCTCACGCAAACCTCGGCGGCGCAGGCAGCGAATTATCCGTTCTGCACCATTGAGCCCAATGTGGGCGATGTCGGCGTGCCGGATCCGCGGCTTGATGATCTCGCCAGGATCGCGGGCAGCGCCCAGATCATTCCCACGCGCCTCACATTCGTGGATATCGCCGGGCTCGTCAAAGGCGCCTCCAAGGGCGAAGGCCTGGGCAACCAGTTCCTTGCTAATATCCGCGAGACCGATGCCATTGCCCATGTGGTGCGCTGCTTTGAGGATGGCGACATCACCCATGTCTCCGGCAAGATCGATCCCATTGCCGATATCGACACCATCGAAACCGAGCTGATGCTGGCCGATATGGACAGCTTGGAAAAGCGCGTTGTGAGCATCGAGAAAAAGGGCAAGCAGGGCGACAAGGAAGCCAAGGAAATGGCTGACCTGATGAACCGCGCTCTGATGCTTTTACGCGAAGGCAAACCTGCCCGCCTGGTTGAGCGCAGCGCCGATGAAGAGAAGATGTTCCGTGGCCTCGGCCTCTTGTCATCCAAGCCGGTGCTTTATGTCTGCAATGTCGAGGAAGCTTCGGCCGACAAGGGCAACGAATTTTCGCAGCGGGTTTACGCCCGCGCCAAGGAAGAGAATGCTGTCGCCGTTGTCGTCTCCGCCAAGATCGAAAGCGAAATCGCGGTTCTGCCATTGGCGGACCAGAAGGATTATCTTGATGCCGTAGGCCTTGAGGAACCGGGCCTCAATCGCGTCATTCGGGCCGGCTATGACCTGTTGCATCTCGTCACCTACTTCACCGTCGGCCCCAAAGAAGCCCGCGCCTGGACCATTACCAGGGGCACCAAGGCGCCTGCCGCAGCGGGTGTCATTCACACGGATTTCGAAAAAGGCTTCATCCGCTCGGAAACCATTGGTTATGAGGATTATGTAAAGAACAACGGCGAGGCGGGGGCCAAGGAAGCCGGCAAATTCCGCCTCGAAGGCAAGGACTATGTGGTCCTTGACGGCGACGTCATGCATTTCCGTTTTGCGAACTAGCCATGGCCGAACTCCTGCATTTTGAGGATTTTGCAGTGGGGCAGGTGATCGACCTCGGCTCCCATGCGGTGACCGCCGCCGAAATCCGCGAATTTGCCAGTGAATTTGACCCGCAACCCTTCCATCTCGATGAGGCCGCGGGCAGCGCTTCGCTGCTTGGCGGTTTGGCCGCCAGCGGCTGGCATGTCTGTTCCCTGCTAATGCGGATGATTGCCGTTTCCTGGCTCAACAAGTCGGCCAGCATGGGATCGAACGGCGTCTCCGAGGTCAAATGGCTCAAGCCGGTGTTGGCAGGCGAGACGCTTTCGGGACGGGTCACCATTCGTGCCAAGCGGGTTTCCTCCAGGCGCCCGGAAATGGGAATTTTTGAATGCCTGTTTGAGCTCTTCAATCAGGAGGGCGTGAAGAAAACCGAAATGACGGCCGTAGTCTTTATGCGAGTCAAAGCAGCATGATGGGGCTTTTCCTTGAAGAGATCGAAGAGGGCGTGACGGTTGACCTTGGCAGCCATCATTTCACCCGCGAAAACATTCTGAAATTTGCCCGGAAATATGATCCGCAGCCCTTTCATTTGAGCGATGAAGGTGGCTTGCGCGGTCCCTTTGGCGGGCTTTCCGCCAGCGGCTGGCATACGGGGGCGGGCTGGATGAAATGTTTTGTAGACGTGAATGATGCGGCACGGGCGAAACTGCAGGCTGCCGGCAAAACCCTGCCGGAAGTCGGGCCCGGCCTGGGCTTCACAAATCTCAAATGGCTGAAACCCGTCTATCCCGGTGACACAATTCGCTATTCCTCCAGAGTGACGGGGAAACGTGACCTGGCTTCAAAACCCAAATGGGGCATCGTGTTTTCCATAAACGAAGGCTTCAACCAGAAGGGTGATCTGGTCTTCAGCTTTGAAGGCAAGGTGCTGACAGCCCGACTACCCTCACCCTGAGGCGCGGGCAACGCGAGCCTCGAAGGGCTGGCTGATGCGGATAAAGGTGCTTCGAGGCTCACGGGCATTGCCCGCGAGCACCTCAGCATGAGGGGTGGTAGGTGAGAACCAAATGAGCGGAGCTTGGGTTTACATACTTCGTTGTTCCGATGGCAGCTACTACACTGGCTTGACGAAACAAGCGGAGCCGGAGGCACGTGAATGGGAGCACAATGAAGGAACCTATGAGGATTCCTACACGTCAACAAGGCGCCCCGTGAAGCTTGTTTATGCCGAGAATTTTGAACTGGTCGTAGATGCGATAGCTGCAGAACGCCGGATTAAAGGTTGGTCCAGGCGCAAGAAGGAAGCCTTGATGGCTGGCGACTGGCAGAAATTAGTCGCGCTATCGAAGAGGCGAGGTGGAAAATCTTAGTCCCTCACCCTGAGGTGCGAGCAACGCGAGCCTCGAAGGGCTGGCTGATGCGGATAAAGGTGCTTCGAGGCTCACGGGCCTTGCCGGCGAGCACCTCAGCATGAGGGGGGTGGTTGATCAGTGGCCCTCGAAACTCACCAATGTGTGCACCTTTACATTCTTGGCCCTGAGCTTTGCAGCTCCGCCCAGTTCGGGAAGGTCGATGACGAAAGCGGCAGCCACCACTTCGCCGCCGGACTTGCGGATGAGATCAATGGCGGCACCTGCGGTTCCTCCGGTCGCGATGAGATCGTCGATCAACAGGATGCGGTCGCCCTGCTTGATGGCATCGGCGTGGATTTCGATAGTATCGACGCCATATTCGAGGGCATACTCCTGGCCGATGGTGCGCGACGGCAGCCTGCCCTTTTTGCGAATGGGGATGAAGCCGCGGCCCAGATTAGCTGCAACGGCCCCGCCCAGAATAAAGCCCCGCGCTTCAATTCCGGCAACATAGGCGATATCACCGCGCAAGAAAGGCCAGACGAGTTCGTCTATCGTGGCGCGAAAGCCGTGAAGATCGGCAAGCAGGGTGGTGATGTCGCGGAACATGATGCCGGGCTTGGGGTAATCCGGAATAGTGCGGATATAGCGCTTAATGTCAAAGCCGTTGCGAAGGTCCATTTGTTCTCTTCCTCTAGGGCCATTTCACCTGGGGTGGCATGGACGACAGGATCGAGTCCACATTGCCGCCGGTTTTCAGGCCAAACAAGGTGCCGCGATCGTAGAGCAGGTTGAACTCGACATAGCGCCCGCGGCGGATGAGCTGTTCTTCGCGATCAGCTTCGGTCCAAGGCGCACCCATGTTCCTTCTCACGATTTCAGGAAAAACCTTCAAAAAAGTGGTGCCAACGGATTTGACGAAGGCAAGGTCAGCGTCGAAGCCGCCAGTGTTCAGATAGTCGAAAAATATTCCGCCAATGCCGCGTGGCTCTTTCCGGTGGGGAAGATAAAAATACTCATTGCACCAGCTCTTGTATTTTTCATAGTCGGCAACCGCGTGGGCACTGCAGGCGGCTTTGAAGGCGGCATGGAAGCTTTTTGAATCAGCGTCTTCCTGAGTGCGTCTGCGATCCAGAACCGGCGTCAAATCCGCCCCGCCGCCGAACCAGGGCTTTGAGGTGACGACGTAGCGGGTGTTCATGTGAACGGCGGGAATGTTGGGATTCCAGAAATGGGCGATGAGTGAGATGCCCGAGGCCCAGAATTTCGGATCGTCTTCCGCGCCCGGAATCTGTTTTCTGAACTCAGGCGAAAACTCGCCGTGGACGGTTGAACAATGAACCCCCACCTTCTCAAAAAGCCTGCCGTGCAGCATGGACATAACGCCCCCGCCGCCATCGTTTTCGCGGGTCCATGGCATTTGCTGAAAGCGCCCCGCGGGTGCCGAGCCAGCTGCTTCATTTTCAAGCTTTTCAAACTCAACAACAATCCGGTCCCGCAGGGTTTCAAACCAGAGGCGGGCCGTTTTTTTTTGGGTTTCGATAGCGGACATTGCGGCTGATTTCATAAGGCTCAGGACGCGGGAAAGCCAGCGGTTTGGCGCAGCGCCTCACCGGTCACCATGGCGCAGGCGAGGCTGACATTGAGGGAGCGTTCACCCGGCTTCATGGGGATCAGGATGCGGGCTTCCACCGCCTCATGGACTTCCGGCGGCACGCCCGCACTCTCCTGTCCCATCAGGATGATATCCATCCCGGTAAATCCAAACTGGAAATAGGGGAGCGCCGCCTTGGTTGAGAGCAGGACGAGCCTCCGCCCCTGGGTTTCCGCGCGGAAGGCCTGCCAGGATGGGGATCTCCGGACAGCTGCGCGGTCGAGATAATCCAATCCGGCCCGTTTGAAGGAAGAATCAGTCCAGGCGAAGCCCGCAGGCTCGATAATCGTGACATTCAGGCCGAGGCAGGCGGCCATGCGGATAATGGTTGCGGCATTGGGAGCAATGTCGGGCTGGAAGAGGGCAATTTCGATCATGATTCTGGAGTTTTAGCCAATGTTGCAGGGATGATCAAAGCGGCGCAGCGCTGCGACAACTCATGGCTAGACAACTTTCGCCACCAATGCCAAAACCGCCAGAGTTTATATGCCAAATGGGGGTTTCCTCCTTGGGCGCCAGCGGCAACACGAGGGAACAACAACGTGTCCACAGCGGTACATGCGGATGTAAATCGGCGGGATTTTCTATTCATTGCCACCGGAGCGGTGGCGACAGTCGGGGCAGCCCTTACGGCCTGGCCCTTCATCAGCCAGATGAACCCGGATGCCTCGGTTCTGGCACTGGCGACCATTGAAGTCGATCTGGCACCGATCGCCGAGGGCCAGGAGATTACGTTGAAGTGGCGAGGAAACCCGGTCTTTGTCCGCCACCGCACCGCCAAGGAAATTGAACAGGCGAAGGCGGTAAAGCTTGAAGAGCTTGTAGACCCGGTCGCCCGCAGCGCCAATGTGAAGGACGGCGACCCGGCCACCGATGCAAACCGGGTCGTGGGCGGCAAGGAAAATTATCTGGTCATGATGGGGGTTTGTACCCACCTGGGTTGCGTTCCGTTCGGCAATCAAGGCGACTACGGAGTGGTGGAAGGCCATGCAAAATTGGGCGGCTGGTTCTGCCCGTGCCATGGTTCGCACTATGATACGGCAGGACGTATTCGCAAAGGTCCGGCCCCGGAAAATCTTTTCGTACCAAAGTATGAATATCTCTCCGACACAAAAATTCTCATCGGTTAATTGGGGCAAGATTTATGAGTGGTCCGTCAAAGTACAAACCGAAGAGCGCCTTTGGCAAATGGATGCACGAGCGGCTTCCGGTCATGGAGTTGGTTCAGGGCCAGATAATGGACTTTCCAACGCCGAGAAATCTTAACTATTGGTGGACCTTCGGTGGCATTCTGGCCATCATGCTGGTGGCCCAGCTCATCACCGGCATTGTGCTGGCGATGCACTATACGGCCCATGTCGACATGGCATTCGACTCGGTTGAGCACATCATGCGTGACGTGAATTACGGCTGGCTGCTGCGCTACCTGCATGCGAACGGCGCGTCGATGTTCTTCATTGCCGTGTATGTCCATATGTTCCGCGGCATGTATTACGGTTCCTACAAGGCGCCGCGCGAAGTTCTGTGGATGATCGGCGTGCTGATCTATCTCGTGATGATGGCCACAGCGTTCATGGGCTACGTCTTGCCCTGGGGCCAGATGAGTTTCTGGGGCGCCAAGGTCATCACCAACCTGTTCTCGGCGATTCCCTTTGTGGGCGAATCGGTGACGACATGGCTGTGGGGCGGCTACTCGGTTGATAATCCGACATTGAACCGCTTCTTCTCGCTGCATTACCTTCTGCCCTTTGTTCTGGCGGGCCTTGTGGGCCTCCATATCTGGGCGCTGCACGTGCCGGGCAATGGCAATCCGACGGGTGTCAACGTCAGGGGCTCGCAGGATACGGTGCCTTTCCATCCTTACTATACGATGAAAGATGGTTTCGCGATTGTGGTCTTCTTCATCCTGTTTGCGGCGTTCACATTCTTCGCGCCGAACTATCTCGGCCACGCCATCAATTATCTGCCGGCCAACCCATTGGTCACACCGGCGCACATTGTTCCCGAATGGTACTATTTGCCGTTCTACGCAATTCTGCGTGCCATCCCTGACAAGCTGCTTGGCGTAATTGCGATGTTTGGCTCAATTCTGATCCTCTTCGTGCTGCCATGGCTGGATACGTCACGGGTGCGTTCCGGGACCTACCGGCCCATTTTCAAGCAGTTCTTCTGGGTCTTTGTCCTGGTTTGCATCGGCCTGGGATATCTTGGCTCCAAACCTGCTGAGGGAGGTTATGTATTCTGGGCGCGCATCCTTACGGCCTACTACTTTATCCACTTCCTGGTGATCCTGCCTTTGCTTGGTCTGCTGGAGAGCCCGAAGCCATTGCCGCCGTCCATTTCGGATTCGGTGTTGGCGAAGAAAAAAGCCGTTGGCGCCGGCTGAGTGATTTGGGGAAAAAGATGAAAAAAATGCTCAAGACACTCGCATCCGCAACCGCCAGCCTTCTGCTTCTTGCCGGCGCTGCTTCCGCCGCCGAGGGCCAGAAGGATGCCAAGGCCATTTCCTATTCGTTTGAGGGGCCCTTTGGCACGTTTGACAAGGGCCAACTGCAGCGCGGCTACAAGGTTTACAAGGAAGTGTGCGCAAACTGCCATGCCATGAAGCTCGTTTCATTCCGCAATTTGAGCGAACTTGGCGGGCCGGGTTTCAGCATCGAGCAGGTCAAGGCACTGGCTGCAACATTTACAGTGAATGACGGGCCGGGAAATGACGGCGAAATGTTTGACCGGCCGGGATTGCCTTCCGACCGTTTTCCAGCGCCCTTTGCCAACGAGCAGGCGGCAGCTGCTGCAAATGGTGGCGCCCTTCCGCCGGACCTCTCGCTGATCACCAAATTCCGTCCGGGCTGGTATGGAACCTTCAATCAGCTCGCCAATGGCATCGGCGGCCCGCAATATGTCTATTCCATTCTGACGGGCTATGAAGAACCGTCGGAAGAAATCAAGGCGGAAATGCCGGAAGGCAAGAGCTACAACCCTTATTTTGCCAATGGACACTTCATTGCGATGGCATCGCCCCTGGTCGATGGCCAGGTGGACTTTGATGATGGCGCACCCAACAAGGTTGATGACATGGCACGCGATGTATCAGCCTTCCTGGCTTGGACGGCGGAACCCAAGATGGAAGAGCGCAAGAGCCTTGGCTTCATGGTTCTGATCTATCTGGCGGTTCTTGCCCTGCTTCTTTATTTCGTGAAGAAGAAGGTTTGGGCCGACCAGCATTGATTGTCACCGAAATGTAATAAATAAATGGCCCGGCATTGCGCCGGGCCTTTTTGTTTGAGGTAACGACATGAGCAAGTCCGTGTTGGGAATAATCGGCGGTTCCGGAGTTTATGACCTGCCGCTTGAAAAGGCGGAATGGAAAACGGTGGAGAGCCCGTGGGGCCTGCCATCGGACCAACTGCGCTGCGGCGAGCTGCATGGTTTGCCGGTCGTGTTTCTGCCGCGCCATGGCAGGGGCCACGTCTATTCGCCCACCTCCATAGATTACCGGGCCAATATCGATGCCATGAAGCGGCTGGGCGTCACCGATATTGTATCATTGTCGGCGGTGGGCTCCCTGAAAGAAGACTTGCCGCCTGGCATGTTCGTGCTGGTTGACCAGTTTATTGACCGGACTGTCGCGCGGGAGAAATCATTCTTTGGAACAGGATGTGTTGGCCATGTGCCATTTTCCCATCCTATTTCTCCCTTGCTGCAGGAGAGCGTGGCGGCGGCTCTAACGGCGGAAAACCTGCCCTTCACAAAGGGCGGCACCTATGTGGTGATGGAGGGGCCGCAGTTTTCAACCCTCGCTGAATCATGGCTCTACAGATCATGGAGCGCCAGTGTCATTGGCATGACGAACATGCCGGAGGCCAAGCTCGCAAGGGAAGCCGAGATTTGTTACTGCACGGTGGCGATGGTGACGGACTACGACTCCTGGCACAAGGACCATGGAACGGTCGACGTTGCCAAAGTCGTTGAAGTCCTGAGGGCAAACGCCGGCCATGCAAAGGCGTTGATTTTGCGGTTGGCGAAGGATTTTCCAAGGCAGCATCCGCCTTGCCCCATCGGGTCGGACCGGGCCCTTGAGCATGCCCTCATGACGGCAAAGGACCATCGCGATCCGATTCTGATGAAAAAGCTGGAGGCAATCGCGGCGCGCGTTCTTTGACGGAAACTCTATTTTGGAATCGCCAGCGCCGTCGAGGTTCTTGCCCCCTGCGACATGACCAGTCTTACGAACGGATGACGCAACAGGCGGGCCTGCTCGGCCGCATCAAAGGCATCCTGCTTCTTGGAGCAGGACACCCGCATCTGTTCCCACAGCTTGGTGGATCTCTCATTCAGTTCGGCGCATGAGGTTGTCTGAATGGCCTTGACCTTGGCTTCCAGGGTGGAGGCGCAGGCCAGCCAGATGCTGCGGTGGGTTTCCTCGTGGGATTTGAGAAAGCTTGAAAACTTCTTCCAGTCGGATCTGGTGGCACCCTTCAGGGCCGCCTCATTCTTCAGCCTGGGCAGCTTGATGGTGAAGTCGATTTTGAACCGGTAATCCTCCAGGCTGCAGAACTTGCCTGGTGTCAGTTGGCCTGACTGTGACGACACGGCGGTTGTCGCGGCGTAGGCCTTGACGCCGCCGACGCGGGGGCCCCGCTTGACGAGGGTGCTGTAAATTGCCGCCGGGGTGTTTCCGGAGATCGTGTAATAGGTGTATTTGGTTGTCTGATGTGGCTTGCAGAGCGCGCTTCCGCCGATGAAACTGGTTGCCAGAACTGAACCTAAAACAAGCACTGCTCTTTTGTTCAACTGAGCCTCCCCAAGGACAAGCGTCCCAACTTGCGAGAAGGACGGGCAAAAATCAAGTGACAAACGACGCTTTCACAGACCCCTTGCTGCAAAACCCTCCGTGACGCATATTCGGGCCGGACGGTGATTAGGGTGGGAGCCTTTTTTTCATGCGCAGGAACGGCACGGTAAAATTTTTCAATCAGGCCAAAGGATATGGCTTTGTCACTCCCGACGAGGGCGGCAAGGACATTTTTGTCCATATTACAGCGGTACAGAAGTCCGGAATTCCGGAGCTGAATGAGGGCACAAAGATCAGCTTTGACGTTCAGGACGACGCCCAGGGCCGGGGGCCCCAGGCGATTGAACTGCAGCTCATCTGACCTGGGCTTTCCGTCCGCCCGGCAATGGGCTAGACTGGGGGCAATGGGATAAGGTTTCTGCATATCGCGCTCGTCGTGCCATTCATTGGGGGCAATGCCTTTGCCGCTGACCAAGCCCACAAGGATTGTTATTGCCGCGCCAATGACCAACAGTATGAGCAAGGACAGGTCTTGTGTCTCTATGGCAAGCTGGCCCGCTGCGAGATGAACCTCAATAACCCGTCTTGGAAGATAGTCGCCCCGGTATGCCCCGAATCGCGCTCAAGTTCTCCGCCAACGCATTTCGCGCAATCCTTGCCTCCGGCAAAATAGCCCTTCTTCTGTTTATCGCGAGTTTCGGCCTTACGGGCGCTGCCGCTAAAGGGCCGGTGCCGGGCCAGTTCGACTACTACGTTTTGGCGCTTTCCTGGTCGCCCAGCTATTGCGCCGGGGAGGCGGGCCGGAATGACCACCAGCAATGTGCGCCGGGCCGCCGCTTTGCTTTTGTGGTCCATGGGCTCTGGCCGCAATACACCAAGGGCTGGCCGGAGTTCTGCAGGACAAGGGAAAACTGGATCCCGCAGGGGCTGATCGATGGCGTGATGGATGTCATGCCGTCCAAAAAACTCATTATCCATCAGTGGAAAAAACATGGGAGCTGCTCCGGACTTTCGCAGGAGGTTTATTTCGACAAGGTGGAAACGACGTTTGGGAGGTTGCGGATTCCGGCGCGCTATCTTTCCCCGCAGGCTCCCGTCATGGTAACGCCTGAGCAACTGGTGACGGATTTTGTGAAATCGAACGTGGCTTTGACGGCGGATATGTTGTCGGTGCAATGCGGCAATGCGACAGGTCAGGCGCGCCTTTCGGAGCTTCGCGTTTGTGTTAACAAGGCGGGCAGTTTTATTTCCTGCGGCATAAACGAAGCGAGGCAGTGCAGGGCCAAGTCCCTCGTGCTGCTTCCGGTGAGATAGGGTTTGAATGAAGCGCGCGCTTGTTTTTCAGCACATGGATTATGACCATCCGGGGCGTTTCCTGGATTTCTTTTCCGAAGACGGCATGGTGCCGGAGATGGTGCGTCTGTGGGAAGGGCGGGAGATTCCCAAACTTGCTTCCTATGATTTTCTCTTTGTTCTCGGTGGCGCCCAGGATACCTGGGAGGAGAACGAGCACACTTGGATGGCTGCCGAGAAAGCGGCCATTCGTGAATGGGTGTGGGACCGGGCCAAGCCCTATTTCGGGGTTTGCCTTGGCCATCAATTGCTGTGCGATGCGCTGGGGGGCGAAGTGGCCCTTGCTGCCGAACCGGAAGTGGGTGTGTTTGACATTTCGCTGACGCCGGATGGGCAGGAGCATGGACTTTTTGCCGGAGTTGAAAGCAGCAACAAGGTCATGCAGTGGCATTGGGCCGAGGTGACGCGGGCGCCGCAGGAGGCAAAGGTTCTTGCCGCGTCAACCAGATCGGCCATCCAGGCCATTGCCATTGACGACCACGCCGTCAGCACGCAGTTCCACTGTGAGTTTACCCCTCAGTCCATGGCGACATGGTCCTCGCTGCCGGGCTATCTGGCTTCGCTGGAAAAACAGAATGGCGCGGGCGCTTATCGCCGGCTCGTCAGTGAGGCCACGCCGCTTATGCCGCAGATGGCAAGAATGACCCGGCGGATTTACGATAATCTGATGCTGGCCACCGGACTCAGAACGTAAGCCAGAAGACTTCACCGGTGCTTTCTTCCGTATCCAGCCAGAAGAATTTCAGCTTCGGAAATTCACGTTCGAGGATATCGCGGCCGGTGCCGATTTCACAGAGCAGGCCGCCGCCCTTGTTCAGGTGTTTCGGCGCTTCGGCCAGAATGCGGCGGGTGATATCAAGGCCGTCAGGCCCGCCGAGATGGGCCATGACCGGTTCATGGGCGTATTCCTTGGGGAAGGCAGCTACTTCAGCTGCGGCCACATAGGGAGGATTGGTGATGATGAGATCATATTTCATTTTGGCCAACGGGGCGAAGAGATCACCCTGGTGAAGCGTGACTCGCTGCTCGAGATCATGATCCTTCACATTGATGCGGGCCACGGCAAGGGCATCGGCTGAAAGGTCAACGGCATCGATACTGGCATTGGGAAATATACCGGCGGCGAGAATGGCAAGGCAGCCAGAGCCGGTGCAGAGATCAAGCACGGAGATGATCTTTTCGGGATACCTGATCAAATTGTGACCATCGCCGCCAAAGAGACCGCTGAACAGAAGTTCTCCAATATAGGACCTCGGCACAATCACGCGTTCATCGACATAGAAGGGGACGCCATGAATGTAGGTGCGCTTGGTCAGATAGGCGGCGGGCTTTCGCGTGGTGATGCGCGCTTCAATGATGCCGGCGAGCTTTTCGCGTTCGGCGGGAAGAAGTTTGGCATCGAGCCAGGGGTTGATGTCGTCCACGGGCAGGTTCAGGGATTCAAGGATGAGAAAGGCCGCCTCATCCAAGGCATTGGATGCGCCGTGACCATGCTCCAGCTTCGCGGCGCGGAAACAGCTCACGGCGAAGCGCAGGTAGTCACGAATGGTGACGAGATGGGTGGTGGTCATGGGGCTTTTCTAACTTCTCGGGTCACCATGACGAGGAGGAATAGAGCAAATATCAGGGCCATGGAATAGGGCAGGCCATCGGGCCCGAAGCTCTGCATGGACCAGCCGGCAATGAGTGAGCCCAGAAATGCTCCGACGCCCCAGGTGGTGGAGATGGCGGCCATGCCAGTGACCAGTTCATGGCCAGAAAAGCGCTCGCCGAGTTCCGCCAATGACACCGTATAGATGCCTGCCGAAGCAGCGCCTGCAATGGTGAGCAGGGGCCAGAACAACCATGATTCAAACGCTGCTGGAATCAGTGCACTGGCGCTGGCCGTCACCACGCCGCAGCCGGCCATGACCCAGCGTTTCCTGAAATGGTCGGCGAGCCAGCCCACCGGAAACTGCAGGATGATGTTGCCCATGATGAAGGCCGTAAGCGCGAGAGCCGCCACTTCGCGGCTCAAACCCTTCTTCACGCCATAAATGGGCAGAAAGCCGAGATTGGCGGCATCGATGATTGCAAACATGCAGACCGCCGAAATGATGATGGGGGCCTTCTTCACAAATCCGATGACGGAGAGGGGAGCCTCGTCCCTTTCGTCTATTTTTTCATCTTTCACGAAAAACAACGGAACTGTTGCGAGAAAGAGAACGGCAGCACCGATGATGAAGGGAAGGGTGGTTTCAATTCCTGTAACGCTGATGAGGATAGGCCCGCCGCCGAAACTTGCTGCCAGGATGCTGGTGTAAAGCGCCAGAATGCGGGAGCGCCATGCGCCCTCGGCAAATTTCACCACCCAGGCCTCGCTGACGGCGAAAAGAGTTGAAACGAAAACGCCTTGAAGGAAGCGGAGCGGAAACCACCACCAAAAGATGGGCAGGAAGGGATAGGCAAGAATGATGGCACCGGTAATCAGGGCTGAGCCGATGGTGGCAGCTTTGGCGCCGAATTTGCGGACCATGGCCGGAATGGTGAACACGGCGGCGATAATGCCCAGGGTTGGCATGGCCGTGTTGTAGCCGATCAAGTCGGAGGCGATGCCTTCGCGCTCCATGATGAGGGCGAGCAACGGAAACATCAGGCCCAGGGAGAAGCTGAAAACCGTAATCGCGGAGATGGCGGCGAAGAGATTGATGATGCGCTGCCTATCCATCGGATGGCGCCCGTATGAACTGCCCGCGGCTCAACGCAAGGCCAACAAGCAGCATGACGTAGAATGCTGCCAGCAGAAGCGGCATGGAGTTCACGCCAAATGCGTCAATGGCAGCGCCTGCCATGGGAGGACCCACAAGGCCGCCAACGCCCCACATGGCGGAAAAGGCAGCGGAGCCGGCAACGAGATCGGCACCCTTGAACGTGTCTCCCATGATCGCCAGGGCTACGACGTAAACGGCAAAGGCCGCTGTCGCCATGATGATGACGGTTGGCCAGATGAGCCAGGAATGAACGACAAATATCAATGTGACGCAGGTTATAACAGTGATGGCGGCCGACCACACAACCACACCGACGCGGGACCACCTGTCGGACAGCGCGCCAATCAGGAACTGAAAGCCGAGACTGCCGAGAATGCCGGCGCCAAGCACCCAGCTGGCGGTTTGCAGGGTAAGGCCCGACCGCAAGCCAAAAATTGCGAAGAAGGAAATGAACACGGTATCGAATAGCGTGGCGGTGCAAACCGCAAACAGGAGCAGTGGCGCGCGCTTGATGACGCGCAGGAAGTTTCCGCCTTTCTCGTCGTGGAAAATGTCATTGCTTACATTCACCAGCGTGAGGGGAAGGATACTGAGACCGAGACAGGAAATTCCGATAAGCCAGGGCAGCCAACCTTCAGTCCCCGTAAACGGCACCATAAACGGACCAAGCGAAAACGAGATTGCCATGACGCCAGTGTAAATGCCCATGATGCGGCCGCGGCTGCCTGCGCCGGCAAAGGTAAGTATCCAGGCTTCGCTAATGGTGAACAGCGCGCCTGTTGCAATGCCAAGGGCAAAGCGAAGGGGAAACCAGATGTAGAGACTGGGCATTGCCTTGAATGCAAACAGTGCAGCCATGGTGAACAGCACCGCGACGTAGGCGACACGCTTGGCGCCGACGCGGCTGATAACCCGGGGGAGAAATGGACCCGCAAGCAGAATGCCAATTGGCCCCATGGCGGCGTTGAGGCCGATGATCCAGGCGGGGATGTGCTGCATTTCCATGAGCAGGGGCAGCAACTGGAAGGTGAAGCCAAGCGCAATATCGCAACTGGCTATTGTTGCAATTGCTGCAACAAGATTGCCATAGCGCCAGGGTGTGGCAGCGGTTGCGGACATGGGGCATTGCC
The DNA here is from genome assembly GCA_030680855.1 of Aestuariivirga sp. Lineage (GTDB taxonomy): Bacteria > Pseudomonadota > Alphaproteobacteria > Rhizobiales > Aestuariivirgaceae > Aestuariivirga. Next base: position 6,289 of record JAUXUN010000013.1, on the reverse strand, counting down.
TCGGGTGAACTATTTTCACTGGCTCTAGCCTTTGCCCCAATTTTAGGCAAGGGAAGCAGGCACTTGCGGGCCTTCCGCAGGATCGCTATGCAGCGCCATCATGGCTAAGCTCAAAGTTCTTATCATTCCTGTCACGCCCTTCCAGCAGAATTGCTCTCTGGTTTTCAATGAAGAAAACAAGCGGGGCGCAATCGTGGATCCGGGCGGCGATGTGCCGACTATTCTCAAGGCCATCGAACAATCCGATGTCAGGGTTGAGAAAATTTTGCTCACGCATGGCCACATCGATCATGCGGGAGGGGCTGCGGAACTCCGCGACGCGCTGGGCGTGAAGCTCGAAGGCCCACACAAGGAGGACCTGTTCCTGTTGAAAGACTTGCCAATGAGCGGGGCCAAATTTGGCATGACCGATTCCCGCAGCGTTGTGCCGGACCGCTGGCTGAATGATGGAGATGAAGTTGACGTTGCGGGCATGAAGTTCTCGCTCCTGCATGCGCCAGGACACTCGCCGGGGTCAGTTGTCTACTTCAATGATGAGAATCGCTTTGCCCTGATGGGCGATGTGTTGTTTCAGGGCTCGGTGGGGCGCACGGACTTTCCCTATGGCAGCCACGACACACTGATGGCATCCATCAAGGAAAAGGTGCTGCCGCTTGGCGACGATGTGGCATTCCTGCCGGGGCATGGCCGCGCCAGCCAGATCGGCATCGAGCGCAAGACCAATCCGTTTATTCAGGGTCTCTAAGACTTCATTTCCACGAGGCGGGATTTGGCTGCGAAATAGGCGTCACCGGTGTTCTTGAACTCGCCGCATTCCTGAATGGCCCTGGCGCCAAAAATTTCGCAGAACAGGCTGTTGCTGGTTTCCCATTTGCCGGTGCCTTCTCCTTTGGTATCATCCTGGTAATTGAAAGTGCCATCGGCGTTGTAAGTGACAAAGCCATTGCCGTCGCTGCGCGTATATTGAAATGTCTTGCCGACGATTGCCGTTTGAATTTCGGCGGCGCTGAATTGGCGGATGGGCTGGGCCACCGGCTTTGTGCCTGCGCCGCCTGCGCCGTCAATAAAGCGGACGCCCTTGGGGCCAGTGGCACAGCCGGCGAGGCCAAGCGAAGCCACGCACATGATACTCAATAGTCTGCCACTTGATTTCACGATCGGTTACGTCCCCAACTTCACGCCATGTGCCACAGCTTTGCTGCTGCATCAAGCACTATACCCCTTGTGAAGGCAGCACGACAACCTTGGAACCCACGGGGACGCGCAAATAGAGATCGGCTATGTCCTGATTGAGCATGCGGACGCAGCCGGAAGAGAGCGCCTTGCCAATGGAGGAGGGATCATTGGTGCCATGAATGCGGTACAGTGTATCTTCGCCATTCGCATAGAGATAAAGGGCGCGGGCGCCCAGGGGATTTTCCGGGCCGCCGGGCATGCCGTTGGCCCATTTCGCCGCATTTTCGTCTCTTGCAACCATTTCTTCCGGCGGCAGCCAGCGCGGCCAGCGGCGCTTCATGCCGATTTTTGCCTCTCCACTCCAGGAAAAACCTTCGCGGCCGACGCCGACGCCGTAGCGGATGGCCTGGTTGTTTTCGAGGACGTGGTAGAGGTGGCGGTGCTCGGGATCGACGATAAGGGTGCCGGGCCATTCGGCGCCGGGATAATCGACGAGCTGCTTGCGGAAGGTGTCAGGGATCTTCTTCAGGTTGGCCGGGACGATCTGGAAATCCACCGGTGATTCGGGTGGCGGCAGCAGGCTGGGATCACGAGTAAAGCCATCGCTTTCGCCGCCGTAAAGCAGATTTGATTGCGCAAATGCCGGGTTTGCAAGGGTTAACAGCGAAAGGGAGCCGAGCAAAAGTTTGCGGCGCGAAACGGCAACTGACATGGCTTCCTCCTTTCAGCATAAATGGATGATCTCAAACGGAGAAGTCTTATGAAAGTTCCACGCGGCGGGAGGGTGATAAAGCTGTGGCGATTATGTGGCTGGGGTTCACGCCAGCGTGAAGGTTGCCTGTCCGACCTGATACACATTGCCGGAGCCGGAGATGGGCTGGCAATTCAGGGCCACACCTTTTGGCAGGAAGGGGGCGGGGGCGAAGGCTTCGCAGAGCTGGCCATCCTTGGCGCTCCAAGTACCTGTAGTTGTTCCCTTTCCAGTGACTTCCACAAGCGATGTGCCATCGGATGCATAGAGGGTGACGCCGCTGTTATTGGGGCCGGACCAGCGCCAGCTCTTGCCGGACAGGATGTTGCTGATGTCGGCCTGGCTCAGGCCCAGGGGCTGCTGGTCGATGGGCGCATAGGCCCTGTCCTGATTGGCGCAGGCGCCCAAGCCCAATGAAATCAATAGAATAGCTGCGCAGGCACGATCGTTCATGGGTTACTCCGCCGAAAGGACCCTTGGTAAACGCTTAGCATATGGCGACAATGTGGAGAAGGCGTTAACTGTTTCACAGACGGCGCAAACGGCGCGTACGTCACGATTTCGCGATATTCCCGCCATAGTTTTTCTCCCGACGCATAATGGGAGAGCATCATGAAATTTGTTTCCAGACTTCTCGTGGCCGGGCTTCTGAGCGCGATCGCCTTCGCACCGGCACAGGCGGAGGTGGTGAAGATCACGCTTCTGGGCGTGGGCGATGTTTACAATTTCAACGGCGGCAAGGCGCGCGGCGGCATGGCGCGGCTCAATGCGGTGGCGCGGGCCGAGCGCGCAGCCAACCCGAATTTCCTTTACCTGTTTGACGGCGACCTGCTTTCGCCCTCGCTGCTCTCGGGCCTCGACCGCGGCATGAACATGATCGAGCTCACCAATGTGGTGCCCTTCGACCTGGCGGTTCCCGGCAACCATGAATATGATTTCGGGGTGGAGAATTTCGACGAGAAAATGAAAGCGTCGAAATATCCCTGGGCGGCGATCAACATCACGCATGCCGACGGCTCCGCCGTCAAAGGCCTCGGCGGGGTGATGACGAAAGAGGTGGCGGGCGTGAAGATCGCACTCATCCCGGTAGCACAGGACACCTCGCCGCAAGTGGCTTCCACCGGCGAACTGAAATTCGGGCCCACGGCGCAGACGGCAATCGATGCGGCCAAGCAGGCGCGGAAGGACGGGGCCGAGCTTGTGGTGGGCGTGGTGCAAGCGCCGCATTCCGACGACCAGAAGATGTTTGCCTCGAAAGCCTTCGACGTGATCCTTTCGGGCGACGATCACGACCTGGTGGTGCAATACAACGGCATCACGGCCTATGTGGACACCTCGACCGAGGCCAATCACCTGGTGCCCATCGACCTCACCGTGAACATCGAGGAGAAAGACGGCAAGCGCACGGTGAAGTGGGAGCCGAATTTCCGCTTTATCGACACAGCGAGTGTTGCCCCCGATCCGGAAACGCAAAAGATGGTTGACGCTTTTGCGGCCGAGCTCGACAAGGAGCTTAACGTGGTGATCGGCAAGACGACGGGGCCGCTGGACAGCCGGCGCAACATCGTGCGCAGCCAGGAGGCGGCCATCGGCAACCTGATCGCCGACGCGATGAAGGACGCGGTTGGTGCCGACATCGCCATCACCAATGGCGGCGGCATTCGCGCCGACAAGGAATATGCGGCGGGCAGCGACATCACCAGGCGCGACATCCTGAGCGAATTGCCCTTCGGCAATGTGACGGTTCTGACCGAGGTTTCCGGAAAGCAGATCTGGGAGGCGCTGGAAAACGGCTTCAGCCTCTATGAGGACGGGGCAGGGCGCTTCCCGCAGGTCTCGGGGCTCAAGGTTGTGGCCGATGTGAAACAGGCGAAGGGCTCGCGCATTGTCTCGGTGTTGGTGGGCAGCGAGCCGCTTGACCTTACGGCCACTTACAAGGTCGCCACCAATGACTACATGCTGGACGGCGGTGACGGCTACACGGCGCTGAAGGGCGGCAAGGTGACGGTGGACCAGCGCGGCGGCAAGCTGATCGCCAACGACGTGATGGTGCTGCTGAAGAAGCTGGGCACGGTGGATGCGAAGGTTGAGGGAAGGATTGTGATTCAGTGATTTCGTCGTCCGACACCTGGAAGATTGCGGCGGTCGAGGCTGACAAGACCGCCGCATCTGCCAAGGCGAATTAGAAGCTAACTGACCGCAACAGTGACGCGCAGATAAGTCGCTGGAATTGACGTTGCATCCTTGTCCGGGCTTTTGTTCTGGCTGTTGAACAAGGCTTCGAGCTCTCTTTGCAGTTCGTCGGCCTTGCCGTTCTTTTCAGCGGCTTCAAAAGCATTCATGGTTGGCCCATAGAACTCCCTGAATGTTGCAAGAAGTTTTGACGGTTTGCCAGGAATTTCAAATGCGAAGGTGTCCCTTGCGAAGGAAACATTCTCCTTTGGCACACCTGCGCCTGCAAACCTTTCGATGACATTGCTTTCAACGCCCCACGTCATGGGGCTGATGAAGCCTTCCGGCGGCGGGGGCGAGTAGGCGGAGCTTATTTTCAGGATTTGAGCCACCAATGTCGGGTCACCTGGAATCCAGTTTCCCATGACGATGCGGCCACCCGGCCGTGTCACGCGCACCATCTCCTTGGCCACATCGAACGGCCTTGGAGCAAACATGGCGCCGAAGATGCTCACGACCAGGTCAAAGGACTTATCGTTGAGTTCGTTAAGGTTGGATGCATCGCCTTCCTGAAACCGGCAATTCGCCAGACCTTCTTCCTTTGCGCGCTTGTTCCCGGCTGCAACCAGATTGCTGGCAATATCAACGCCGAGCACATCCGCCCCAAGCTTTGCTTCCGGCAGAGCAGTCGTGCCATCGCCGCAGCCCAAATCGAGAACCTTGAGTCCTTTGACAGGCCCAAGCCCCTTGACGAGCGCTTCGCCGCTCTTTCTCATGCTTTGCGCAATGCGCGTAAAGTCACCTTTTTCCCAAAGTGCCTTGTTCGGATTCATGGTCGTTCTCCTGTGTTTATATGTTAAGACGATATCAAAAATATTAGCGGGGCAATCACCTGTAGAATTGCGATCCTGCCCATCCTGAGTGCCAGTTAGGCCCTGGCATTCCGGAAAGTTGACGTGGTTTAGTATAGCATGGTTTGATTTCTGTGTTCAGTGGCCGGGCTTGAAGCCCGGCCACGAAGGCTCAGACGGGTGGTGGAACCACGACTGTTAAACTTCCGGCTTCGAAGCGCTCCTGCGGCCCTGGCCGCCTTTGCTATCTCCAGAGTTCTTCATCATGCGCTCGAAGTTGGTCAAAGGTTTTGCGCGCTTGATGACTGTAAGGGCATTGGTCTTCGTGCTGGCATTCTTCAACTGCGTTGAATACTTGCCAAAGTACGAATCCGAGTCACGCAGGTCATAGCCGCGCTGGGAAGAATGTGCGGCAGTCGAGATGACAACGAGGGCGATGAGGGAAATTGAAAGTTTCTTCAAGATTAGTTCCTTATTGAATTTGATCGCGAGGACCACACCCCTCTCAGGAAGGCTTTGCGATGTGTGATGGGTTTAGGGGAAAGCACTTGGTCCGGAAAAAGTTACGCCGGCCGAGCCATTGGCGTTACTAAGTTAGGAAGTCATTGGTGTCCTCCAGTTTGATCAATGTTGAATTTGGTTTTTGCGGACCAGGTGCTTAAGACTTGATGGCCAGAAGCGAGATGCTCTTCACGCCGAATTTCCTGCTGGCGCCACGGGCATTGTCCGAAATAAACTGGTAGGCGATATTGTCTTCCGCTTTGACCACCTTGAGGCCTGACGCCTCGATCTGGCCACGATAATCGTCCTGCTGCGTGGCGCCCCCGATGCAGGCGGCCCAGAGCGTTGAATCGCACACGAATTTCTCCGGCAATGGAACTTCTGTCACGATGTCGGAGAGCACCAGGCGCCCGCCCGGCTTCAGCAGGCGCGCGGCTTCGTCGAAAACTTTGCGCTTGTCGGTCGCAAGGTTGATGACGCCATTGCTGATCACGACATCGACTGAGGCATCAGGAAGCTGGACCGCCTCAATGTATCCCTTGAGGTATGCGATATTCCGGAAGCCGTCGCGATCACGCAACCGCTCGGCCTTCACGCGCTGTTCGTCGGTCATGTCGATGCCAATCACCTTGCCGCGCGCGCCCACCTTCAACGCCGCGACGAAGGTGTCCATCCCCGAGCCGCTTCCGAGATCGACGACGGTCTCGCCGTCCTTCAAATCGGCAAGATGGAAGTAGTATCCGACACCGGCAAATGACTCGATGGACTCGGCCGGAATCCGGTCGAGGTCGGAGGGCGCATAGCCCAGCCGCTCGGCAAGCTTCCGCCCCATCTCGAA
>JAUXUN010000010.1 GCA_030680855.1 Aestuariivirga sp. | reverse complement strand
GCCATTTAAGGCGCGTGGACCATAGTGCCCACGGGTGTTCCCTCCGGCTCCCGGGTGCCTGATGAACGTTTCACCAAACCCGCAGGCGCCACATCCACCCCATCTATGATCACCGTCGCGACCGAGACCCCTTCCGGGATGAACAGGAACATAGCTATATCATAGGAATATACTTGTCAAGGGGTATTTATTCTTATATAGAACAAATCGCCCCTTACCCAGAGGTGCCACGCCAAGCACGGCCTCGAAGGGCTGGTTGCAGTTGATGCAGATGCTTCGAGGCTCGTGGTCTTTGCCCGTTCGCACCTCGGCATGAGGGGTAGCAGCTTTCACTCCGTCCTCACCCCCTCGTGTGGCCCTGTGATTTGCCAATCCATCGCAACCCGGCGCAAAGTCTTCCACAGTAACTGGGAGGATCATCATGAGCCGCATCGAAGTCCGCAAAGGCATGCCGGATGTCCAACTCACACGCGGGGAATTCGAACGCCGCTTTCGCGACCGCTTCTTCGATCCTGCCTTTGCCAAAAACGAAGCGGCAATCAAGGCCATCATCGACACTGCCTGGGATGGCTATAATGTTTACCGCAAGAACCCCATCAAGCGCGTGGCGGGCGAGGGCTATGCCAAGCCCAAGGCGGAACTTCCGGTGGAATGGCTGGAAACCAGGGAGGCCATCGATGCCGCCGAGGCGCGCCAGAAAGATCCTAAATCGCCGAGCCGCATTCTTCTCGTCAACGGCTCCATGCGCTCCGACCAAAGCTGCCCGGGTGAAATGTCAAAGACCTGGCGGCTGCTGAAACTCGCCGAGGAAGTTGTCCATGCCGCAGCCGGATTTGAAACAGAAATTCTCGACCTCTCGCTGCTCACCTCGCAATATGGCCGCGTCATTCACCCCTGCAAGGCTTGTGTGTCCACCGCCCAGCCGCTCTGCCATTGGCCGTGCTCGTGTTACCCCAATTTCGCCATGGGGCAGACGAGCGACTGGATGAACGAGATTTATCCCATGTGGGCGGCGGCCCATGGCGTGATGATCCTGACCCCGGTGAACTGGTACCAGGCGCCGGCGGGCCTGAAGGCGATGATCGACCGCCTGGTCTGCGCCGATGGCGGCAATCCCGATCCCACCACGACAGGCGGCAAGGACCCGGCGAAGGCGAAGGAAATCGAGTTGAAGGGCTGGGACTATCCGCGCCATCTGGCGGGAAGGGCATTCTCCGTCGCGGTTCACGGCGACGCGGCAGGGGTTGAAAACCTCAGGCGCATCCTCACCGACTGGCTCGAGGACATCGGCATGATTTCATCGGGCCATAAGTCCCACATCGGCGCTTATATCGGCTATCTCGGAACCTACGCCGAAAGCCATGCCGATCTTGACAGGGATGCCGGCGTTCAGGCGGATGTGAAAACCGCCGCCCAGGCGCTGGTCAATGCAGTGAAGCTCCTGCGGGCAGGCAAGCTCATACAGCCAGACGCCGATCTGCACGAGGCACGGCCGAAATGATTTTTGGTTTCAGTGGGCTGGCGTTTAGCTGCAACTCTTCCGCCGCCGGCCCATCCAGACAAAAAGGCCAAGTGCTGAGCCAAATAACGGCAGGGCTGCAGGCAGAGGAACCACAGGATTGTTGTCCACTGGACCGGGAGGGGGAGGAAGTATGGCCGAAAACGCGACTTCACCAATTCCGCAACCGCGAAAGCTGGATTCACTTGGGGGCGGACCGGGGCAGTCGGCAATAACGAGCCGAAAAAACAGCATGTCGGTAAGACTGAACGAAAACACTTGCGCCAGATAGGGAACGACCTCCCCGGCTTCAGCAAATTCGGAAGGTACCGGCGTTATTGTCATCAAGTCCGTGTATGTCGACCCGTTCACTGAATACTGCAATAGTGTACTGCCAAGCCCGGCAAAGTCCTCGTTCCACAAGGCAAAGCCATTAATTGAGGTTAATGCACTGAAGCCATAAGTCACAGTCAGGCCAGCAACGCTACTCCCTCCAAAATTCTCGCTAAACCATTCGTTTCCGTTGGCGTTGCTGGTGTGCGTCGGCCCACTTGCCAAATAGGCGTCAAAATCAGTAACACCGCTAACGTATCCGAATGACAAGCCTGATTTATCGATCGTGTTTTCAATAGAAAAATCGAAGCCGGACGCGATGAACTCTGATGATGCGACCGCTGTAACTGGCGCCACGATTGTCGAAGCAATTGCTTGGGAACTGTAGGCGGCGCATGCAAAGCCAAGCGCGACTACTAACTTTCTCCCAATATGCTGGTACAGTATCACCCATCCCATTCCTATTATACCGGTGGACCACTATCATTGGGAGTCCCGCCCCTCGGTTCTGGGTCGCGACGTTCGGGTTTTTCAAGCCCGCCACCGCCCTCATTTTTCTTGTCAAAGTTACGCACCGATGCGGAAAGGCCGCACTTGCCGCCGCCCACGTGGAAGGGCCGGCTCAATTTCTGGGTTCCCATCAGGAAAGGAAATGACACTTCATTCCTTACGCCTTTGACCGCGGCCGTTGGTTCGGTTTCCACATCCATCAGGCCCTTGCGATTGGCGCGGACAATGTCGCAGCCGCGTTCGAGCCGCTTGCACTTGCCGTCATTCCCGCAAAAGGTCGCCTGTCCTTCAAGGATAACGGCGGCCGCCGCACTGGAACCGACATAGACATCAACGACGGTGCCCCGCACGCCCAGCGTGCCGAACGGCGTATTGATCTTGTAGGCCGATGATTTTGACGTGCCGCTGACCCAGCGGAACGTGCCGCGCGTTGCCTTGAGGGTCAGGCTCTGGAACGAACTGTCGCCCGCAAAAATGGAGCGGTCAAGGACAAGGGATGAGTTTGGCCCAACCGCGAGTTTTGTCCCGTCGCGAAATTCAAACTGTCCCGTCCCGGAATTGGAGGCGCGGATGCGCTCGTCGCGGTGGATGGGCGAGGAAGCCCTCAATATGCCGTTGTCGCCCGCAACGGTCACCGTGATCGCCAGGGCCTTTCCGATTTGCTCCGCGGCAAATGCGCCAGGCGCCAGCAGCAATGGCAGTGCAAGGGCGGCAATCAAATATCTGGAGAAACGGGTCACAGCACGGTTCCTACTCTAATGCAAAAAACTGGTTTAGGATTTTGGCAATACGAAAAACGCGGGCCGCTTCCGGATTGTGCCGGGTGCAGCCATCAATGTTGAGGTTACAACATACAAGATACCCGGCGCAATGTGCAAAGGGCTTCTTGAGCGCAAATTTTTGGACCAAGCCGTGATGAATTTATGTGCAGGAAGCGCAAGGGGTTTCAGGCGCATGCGCATCAAATCCCACACTGCAAGGTGGCGAGGGTTCTGAGTTACCCCGGCTTGACTCCGCCGCCGCCCCATGTTTCGTGACGCCAGAAGTGATTTGAGGAGTGGCATTTGAGCATTGCATTTACGTTCCCGGGCCAGGGAAGCCAGGCGGTTGGCATGGGCAAGGCATTGGCGGACGCGTTTCCCTCGGCCCGTGCGGTATTTGCCGAGGTGGATGCAGCACTTTCGCAAAACCTGTCCGCCCTCATGTGGGAAGGTCCCGAGGCCGACCTGACGCTCACCGCCAATGCCCAGCCCGCCCTCATGGCCGTGAGCATGGCGGTGCTTGCCGTCTTGAAGGCCGAACACGGAGTAACCGTTGCCAATACAGCGAAGTTTGTCGGCGGGCATTCGCTGGGTGAATATTCGGCCCTGGCCGCCGCAAAGACTTTTTCGCTGGGCGATGCCGCGCGGCTCCTGCGTATCCGCGGCAAGGCCATGCAGGCGGCAACGCCGGTTGGTGTGGGTGCTATGGCAGCGATTCTTGGATTGGATTTTGCCGACGTTGCCGCCGTGGCCAAAGATGCGGCCCAAGGCGATGTCTGCCAGGCAGCCAACGACAACAGCAGCGGGCAGGTGGTGATCTCCGGCCACAAGGCGGCGGTGGACCGCGCCTGTGAACTTGCCAAGGCCAGGGGGGCAAAGCGCGCCATCCTGCTTCCCGTGAGCGCTCCTTTCCATTGCGCCCTTATGCAGCCCGCCGCCGATGCGATGGCCGAGGCCTTGCTGAACGTGACCATGAATGCGCCGTCCGTTCCGCTGGTTGCCAATGTCGTCGCCGGGGCAATTTCCGATCCGGCGGAAATCCGCAAACGCCTGGTGGAACAGGTCACCGGCACCGTGCGCTGGCGCGAATGCGTGGGCTTCATGGCGGGGCAGGGCGTTAATCTGTTTTGTGAAGTGGGAACCGGTAAGGTATTGACCGGACTCCTGAAAAAGAATGCGCCCGAAGCGCAAGGCCTGGCCCTTGGCACCCCCGATGATGTTGCCGCCGCTGCCGCAGTAATTTTGAAGCAAGGATAAGCCGATGTTTGATCTCACGGGAAAAACCGCATTAGTCACCGGAGCCACCGGCGGCATCGGCGCCGGCATTGCCAGGGCGCTGCATGGGGCGGGGGCCACCATTGCGATTTCCGGAACTCGCGCCGCCGTCCTGGAGGAACTGAAGGCGGCATTGGGCGGGCGGGTTCATGTCGTCGCCTGCAATCTGTCCGACGCCGCCGACGTTGAAAAACTTGTTCCAGCCGCCGAGGCAGCCATGGGCGGCATTGATATTCTCGTGAACAATGCGGGCATCACCAGGGATGGCCTTGCCATGCGCATGAAGGATGACGACTGGGCCGCGGTGCTTGACGTGAACCTGACCGCCAGTTTCAGGCTATGCCGCGCCGCCATGCGCCCCATGATGAAAAAGCGCTGGGGCCGCATCGTGAACATCACCTCCGTCGTGGGCGTGACCGGCAATGCAGGGCAGGCCAACTATGTGGCATCCAAGGCCGGCATCATCGGCCTTTCAAAATCCCTGGCGCAGGAACTGGCGTCGCGCAATGTGACGGTGAATTGCGTGGCCCCCGGCTTCATCGCAACCCCCATGACCGATGTCTTGAACGACAAGCAGAAGGAAGCCATCCTGGCCAAGGTCCCGGCCGGAAGATTGGGCTCACCCGATGACATCGCCGCTGCCACACTTTACTTAGCTTCGGAAGAAGCCGCCTATGTGACCGGCCAAACCCTGCACGTGAATGGCGGCATGGCGATGATTTGATCCAAATCTCTCCATGGTCGGGCTTGATGCGACCATGGAGAGAGAATTACCCGTTCAGCATCTTCATTGACGTCGCCACGTAGCGGTCGCCCGAGGCGGCGCCCCGTGGAATAGCATTGGACAGTTTTTCAATCTCCGCATTGCTCAACGTCACCTCGACGGCGGCGACATTTTCTTCCAGATAGGTCCGGCGTTTCGTGCCGGGGATCGGAACAATGTCCTTGCCCTGAGCCAGAACCCAGGCCAGCGCCACCTGCCCGGGCCTCACACCCTTTTCAGCCGCAAGCGTTTCAACGGCGCTGAGCAAACCAAGATTGATTTCAAGATTTTCCGTCTGGAAGCGCGGCGTTTTGCGGCGGTAGTCATTTTCGTCGAGATCATCCGTTGTTTTGAAACGGCCGGTCAGAAAGCCGCGGCCCAACGGGCTGTAGGGAACCAGCCCAATGCCGAGCTTGCGGATGGCAGGCAGGATTTCCTCTTCCACATCGCGGCTCCACAGGGAATACTCGGTCTGCAAGGCCGTAATGGGATGCACCTTGTGGGCCTGTATGATGGTCTTTGCCGCCGCTTCCGAAAGGCCGAGATGGCGGACCTTGCCCTGGCTCACGAGTTCAGCCATGGCTCCAACTGTTTCTTCGATGGGCGTGTTGGGATCGACGCGATGCTGGTAATAGAGGTCGATGACTTCAACACCCAGCCGCTTCAGGCTGTCGTCGCAACACTTGCGCACATAGTCCGGCTTTCCGTTGACCCCCAGAAACTCGCCGTTGGGTCTCCGCATATTGCCGAATTTGGTAGCAATAACAACCTTGTCGCGCTTGCCCTTGATGGCCTTGCCGATGAGTTCCTCATTGGCTCCCACCCCGTACATGTCGGCGGTATCGAGAAAATTGACGCCAAGCTCAAGGGCCCGGTGGATGGTGGCGATGGATTCTGCATCATCGCGGCCCGCATAGAACTCCGACATGCCCATGCAGCCCAAACCCACTGCTGAAACGCTTAATGTAGCCAGTTTACGCTGCTGCATGGCTTGTGGTCTCCTGAATTTTGGGGTGCAGGGAGATGGATGTAAGCATCGCCCGGGGCACCCGCAAGGCCAAAAATAATCCTCTTTTGCCGGAATTGGATTCTGTGGTAGTTAGCGGGTAGGCACAAGGGGGAACCACCACAAAACCGGGTGTCCAACCTAAGTATAATTTGATCAAACAAGGACGATTAAACATGAGTGACGTTGCTGAGCGGGTAAAAAAGATCGTTGTCGAGCACCTCGGTGTTGACGGCGACAAAGTGAAAACCGAGGCAAGTTTTATTGACGACCTCGGTGCCGACAGCCTCGACACGGTTGAGCTCGTCATGGCATTCGAAGAAGAATTCGCCATTGAAATTCCCGACGACGCTGCCGAAACAATCCAGACCGTTGGCGATGCAGTGAAATTTATTGAGAAGGCTGCTGCTTAAGGTTTTGCCCCAGGGATGGGGCAGTATTCAATCGCCGCGCGGGAGCAGGGATGTAAAATGCCCTGGCTTCCGCGTTTTCATTTAAGGGAGAACGCATGCGTCGTGTCGTAGTCACTGGATTGGGGATCGTAAGCCCTCTTGCCAATGGAATAGATGAAACCTGGTCCCGCATGCTGGCTGGCGCCTCGGGCGCCGGGCCCATCACCAAGTTTGATGCCAGCGACCTGCCTTGCCGCGTCGCTTTCGAAGTGAAGCGCGGCGATGGCAGCAACGGCACCCTGAACCTGGACCAGTGGCTGGACGGCAAGGAGCAGCGCCGCAACGATGATTTCATTCAATATGCGATGATCGCCGCCCAGCAGGCGCTCACCGATTCAGGCTACGAAATCAAGACTCCGGACCAGCAATACCGCACCGGCGTACTGGTGGGCTCCGGCATCGGCGGCCTTCCCAGCATCGAGGAAACCTCCATCCTCCTGCATGAAAAAGGCCCACGCCGCATCAGCCCGTTTTTCATTCCCGGCGCTCTGATCAACCTGGCATCGGGCCAGATTTCCATTGCCCATGGCCTGAAGGGTCCGAACCACGCCGTTGTCACCGCCTGCTCATCGGGCACCCACGCCATCGGCGACGCGGCGCGGCTGATTGCCCTTGATGATGCCGATGTGATGTTTGCCGGCGGCACGGAGTCCTGCATCAACCGCTTGGGCATCGCGGGCTTCGCGGCTTGCAAGGCCCTGTCCACCAACTTCAATGATACGCCAGCCAAGGCCTCGCGCCCCTACGACAAGGACCGTGACGGCTTTGTGATGGGCGAGGGCGCCGGCATTCTCATCCTTGAAGAGCTTGAACATGCCAAGGCCCGTGGTGCAAAAATCTATGCCGAGATCGTGGGCTATGGCCTGTCAGGCGATGCCTACCACATCACCTCGCCTCCGGAAGATGGCGATGGCGCCTTCCGCTGCATGAAGGCGGCCTTGAAGCGGGCCGGCATTGCGCCGACCGAGATTGATTACATCAACGCCCATGGCACCTCCACGCCGGTAGGTGACGAGATTGAATTGCGCGCCGTCGAACGCATCATGGACGGCAAGGTTGAGCGCCTGTCCATGTCCTCAACCAAATCCTCGACCGGTCATTTACTGGGTGCCGCAGGGGCGGTGGAAGCCATATTTTCAATTCTCGCGATTCGTGACAATGTCTGCCCGCCGACCCTGAATTTGGACAATCCTTCGGTTGTAACGAACATCGATCTCGTTCCCAATCGCCCGCGAAAGAAGGAGGTCAACATAGTTCTGTCCAATTCTTTTGGTTTTGGTGGTACGAATGCATCAATCGTCATGCGCCGCTTTGCGGGCTGACCCTGGGGAGAGTAGGATTTGCCTCATCGCGAGCAGCCACTGCGGGTCCCGGATCCGGTCCTGAGCCGGTCCCGGAGGTCGGCATTCAAGCGCGTGGTGCGCTCGCTGTTTGCCATTGCTCTGGTGACGGTTGTGTTCGCCTGCGGCGCAATTGCTTTTGCCTACATGCAATTCACCGCAAAGGGGCCCTTGGTGGCCAATAAGGTCTACCAGGTGAACCAGGGCTTGAAGCAGGCCGAGATCGGTGTGCAATTGCAGGATGCGGGCATCATCAGCAGCGCCGGCATATTTACTGCGGCAGCCCACATGAAGGGCGCTCTCGGCAACCGCCTTAAGGCTGGCGAATATGAGTTTCCGCCCGAAGCCAGCATTGAACAGGTATTGTCCATGATCATCAGCGGACGCGTCAAGACTTATAAGGTGACGATACCCGAGGGTTGGACGACGCAAATGGCCGTAGCCCGCGTTACCGAACACGAGGCACTGACTGGCGGCGTTTCGGCCATGCCGGTTGAAGGCGCAATCATGCCGGAGACCTATGTTTTCCGCCGCGGCCTGACGCGCCAGAAAATGCTCGATGACATGCAGGCCGCCCAGGCCAAAATGCTTGATGAACTTTGGAGCAGGCGTTCCGTAAGCGACACGGTAAAGACAAAAGAACAGGCCGTAACCCTTGCCTCGATTGTGGAAAAGGAAACGGCAATCCCCGAAGAGCGCCCATTGATCGCCTCGGTGTTTCACAATCGCCTGAAGCAGGGCATGCGCCTGCAATCGGACCCCACGATTATTTATGGCCTGGTCGGCGGCAAGGGCAAGCTGGACCGGGGCCTGACCAAGGATGATGTGGCCTCGGACACGGCCTACAACACTTACAAGATTGATGGTCTGCCGCCTGGACCCATTGCAAATCCGGGCCGGGCCTCGCTCGAAGCGGTGCTCGATCCGCCCGATACGGGATACCTCTACTTCGTCGCCGATGGCTCCGGCGGCCATGCCTTCGCCAAGACTTTGGAAGAGCACAATGCCAACGTGGCCAAGTGGCGCGCCATAGAAAGCAGCTTGCCCACGCTCCCGACAACGGTTGCCTCGACCGCTCCAGTGGAAGGCGGCTTGCCGGTTCCGCCAACGCCGCCCGTTCCCGTGGCAGTGGCAAAACCAGCGGACCCTGCACCGCCAGTGGAAGTGGCTGTTGCGGCCCCTGCAGAACCTCCTGCGGTGGCGGAAACCAGTTCAACCTCCGCCGTCATAACGCCGGCTCCGAAGCCAGTTAAATTGGCCACCTCGTCGCTGGAGCCCGGAACATGGCTGATGGTTGCCAACCAGCTAGTGCCCATTCCCAAGCAAAAGCCCCGGCAGTAAGGGACTCTAAAACCTCGTCACCTATTAAATTGTGCGCCGAAGGGCCCTCATCCGCCCTGTCGGGCACCTTCTCCCATCCTTCGGACGGGAGAAGGCGATACTGTTTGAGATTGTCGCCTTCGCCCGTGAGCGCAGCGAATGGGAGGTGGCCGAAGGCCGGATGAGGGCTTCTTCGTCAGCTCAAATCCTACTTCACATACTTGCGCCAGTTGTGGTCTTCCTTGAAGCCCAGCACTTCCCGGATTTTGCGGTTTGACAACGGCGCTTCCTGGCCCTTGAGGGGGCGGCGGTGTGGCGTCTTGGGGCACCAGCGCTTGAGAAATCCTTCCGTGTCTTCCCGCGCCGTGATCGTATCGTTCACCGCATTGAAAACCTGGTAGCCCATTCCGTCCTTTTCCAGGCAGAGATGGACGATCTGGCCAAGGTCGCGCGCATCGATATAGCTCCAGGCATTGCGCTTGCGCGTCAAGGGTTGGGCCATGAAGCCTTGAAAAAGATCATACTCGTGGGGCTCGATGACATTGCCGATGCGAAGCGCATAGATATCGGCGCCCGAACGCATGGCGAAGGCCCGTGCGGTTTTTTCATTTATCACCTTGGACAATCCATAGCTGTCCATGGGGTCGCTGTCGTAATCCTCCTCCAGGGGAAAATGGTGATAGTCCTTGTCGCCCTCGGCAAAGCACACGCCATAGGTCGTCTCGCTCGAGGCGACGATGACCTTGCGGATGCCAAGCTTCATGGCGGCCTCGATGACATTATAAGTGCTGATCACATTGGCCGAATAGGTGACATTGTCTGGCTGGATCAGGACCCGCGGGATCGCCGCGAAATGGACCACCGCATCGATCTTGGCTGGCCCCTTGCCGGTCTCATATCCCCCAAAGTCAAAGTGCATGGAAAGCGCGTTGAAAACTTGCCCGCTGTCGGTGACGTCTGTAATCAGGGTGTTCACCCCCGGGCAGTCCAAGGGCTTGAGGTCAAGGTTGAGGATATCATAACCCTTGGCCTTGAGCCATGGCACCACATGCCGCCCCGCCTTGCCTGAACCGCCGGTAAAAACAATGCGCTTGCCCATGGATTATCCTTTGCTGAATGATTGAATGACGCATAATACAGGGCCAAATGGTGCGCTGGCGAGGACTAAAGTGGAGTAGGAGCCAGCCACCTGTTAAGCTTTCCAACGATTGATTCTGGCAACGGGGACCATATGGCGCTTTCGAGCATGACGGGGTTTGCACAAAGCTCGGGCGAAAAGGATGGCCTGCACTGGCAATGGGAAATCAAGAGCGTGAACGGCAAGGCGCTCGATCTGCGCTGCCGCCTGCCTTCAGGCTTTGAGGCACTTGAGGCGACCGCCCGCAGCACCCTGGCGCAACATATCAAACGCGGAAACCTGCAGGTCACGCTGACCACGAGCGGCAGCGTTTCCCGGGAAGCCATTGTGGTGAATGAAGCCGTTCTGGAGCAAGTCCTTGCCATAGCCGAAAAATTGCGTGATCGCATTGGCGGCGTGCCCCTCAGTGCCGTGGACCTTATGGGCCTGCGCGGTGTGTTGGATGTGGTGCAGCCTACCCAAACCGAGGCCGAGATTGCCGCCCGCCTGGCCGATGTTTCAAGCTCGTTGGAAATTGCCGCCGCTGCCCTCGATGCCGCGAGGCGCGCCGAAGGGGCCCGGCTTTCCACCGTAATTTCAGCCCAGCTTGCAAAGATTGAAGGCCTCGTTGTTGCCGCCCGTGATTGCCCGGCAAGATCGGTGGAAGCCATAAAGCTGCGCTTGCAGGAGCAAATCGCAAAACTGCTGGATACCGGCGCAGGATTTGACAAGGACCGGCTGCATCAGGAGGCCATACTTATTGCCACCCGCGCCGACATTCAGGAGGAGCTCGACCGCCTGTTTGCCCACCTGGAAGCAGCCCGCGCCCTAATTGCCTCGCCCGAACCGGCAGGCCGGAAATTTGATTTTCTCGCCCAGGAATTCAACCGGGAAGCCAACACGCTGTGTTCCAAGGCCCTGGACAAAACCTTGACCGCCATTGGCCTTGAGCTGAAAACAGTCATCGATCAGATGCGCGAACAGGTGCAAAATATTGAGTAAGATGGCGCAAAGAACTGAGATTGCCCGCAGGGGCCTGCTGCTTGTCATGTCCTCGCCCTCCGGCGCCGGCAAGACGACCCTGTCGCGCAAGCTCCTGGCTGCGGACAAGAACGTCACCATGTCCGTTTCGGTCACAACCCGCCCCGCCCGTCCCGGGGAAACTGACGGCAAGGACTATCACTTCATCAGCAAGGAACGCTTCGCCCAGATGCGCGACCGGAAAGAGCTGCTGGAATGGGCCGAGGTTTTCGGGAATTTTTATGGTACACCGCGCAAGCCCGTAGACGAGGCGCTGGCCAAAGGCCGCGACGTGCTTTTCGATATTGACTGGCAGGGCACCCAGCAGATCGCCCAGGTGATGAGGGAAGACCTGGTGCGGATATTTATTCTGCCGCCGTCATCGGATGAACTGCAAAACCGCCTTATCAACCGCGCACAGGATTCTTCCACCGTTGTTGCCAAGCGCATGGCGGAAGCTTCAAACGAAATCAGCCACTGGGCGGAATATGACTATGTGATTGTGAACGACGAGCTTGAGGATTCGCATGCCCAGGTGACGGCCATCCTGACCGCCGAGAGGTTGCGCCGCAGGCGCCGCATTGGGTTGACAGAGTTCGTGCGCGGACTGACCAAGGGGCTGTAAGTCAGTGCTCTCCAAGCACCTTGGCCAATCGCGCAAAATCATTCACCGCGAGTTGTTCGGCCCGCAGCTCCGGATTGATGCCCAGTTCACCGAGGATGGTTTCCGGGGTTTCAAATGCACCGCGCAGGCTTGAACGCAGCATTTTCCGTCTCTGCCCGAATGCCGCCGCCGTCACTTTCTCAAGATCCTTCACCTCACAGGAAACTTCAAAGGACTGCCGGGGAACAAGCTGAACAATGCTGGAGGTGACTTTGGGCGCAGGGGTGAACGCGCTCCGGTTGACGTCAAACAGCTTCCTCGCTTCGCAGCGCCATTGGCACAGAACAGATAGCCTGCCGTAATCCTTGCCGCCCGGTTTGGCCACGATGCGCTCGGCCACTTCCTTCTGAAACATCAGCGTGAGAGAGGAGAACCACGGCGGCCAGGCAATTTGCGTCAACCAGCCGGTGAGCAGGGCGGTGGCAACATTATAGGGCAGGTTGGCGACAATCTTTGCCGGGCCTGAAACTACCGCGGGCCAATCCATGGCAAGCGCATCATTGGCAATGACCACGAGCCTGCCGGGATAGGCCGCGGAAATTTCGGCAAGGGCGGGCAGGGTCCGCGCATCCCGTTCAATGGCGATAATCCGTGTTGCTCCTTCCTTCAGAAGAGCGCGCGTCAGCCCGCCGGGGCCAGGGCCAACCTCGACAATGGTGAAACCTTCCAGCGGTGCCGCACTCCGCGCAATCCTGCGGGTGAGGTTCAAGTCAAAAAGGAAGTTCTGCCCCAGGCTTTTCTTTGCGCCCAGATCATAACGCGCGATCACCTCGCGAAGTGGCGGCAGCCCATCTTCAGCGAGGGACATGGGCCGCCATTTCACCTGCCAGCTTGAGCGCCGCAATGAGGCTTTGCGGATTGGCCTTTCCCGTTCCTGCAATGCCAAGGGCCGTGCCATGATCCGGCGAGGTGCGGATGAAAGGCAGGCCCAGGGTGACATTGACCCCGCCATGAAAATCCAGCGTCTTCACCGGGATCAGCGCCTGGTCATGATGCATGCAGAGAATGGCATCATAGTTTGCCCGGGCTTCCTCGTGAAACGCCGTGTCAGCCGGAAGCGGTCCCGCAACCGTCAACCCTTCGGCGCGCAACTGGTTTATGGCCGGAATGATGATCGTCTGTTCTTCCCGGCCCATGGTGCCGTTTTCACCCGCATGGGGATTGAGCCCGGTGAACGCCAGGCGCGGCCTCATGATGCCAAAATACTTTTGCAGGTCATTGGCAACGACACGGGCCTGGGTGGCGATCATTTCCGCGTTGAGTGCCGCCAGTACGTCCTTGAAAGGAATGTGAACCGTCAATGGAACCGCGCGAAGATCCCGCGCCACGAGCATCATGACTTCGTGGGTTCTGTGGCCCGTCTTGCTGGCCAGCGATGCCAGATAGTCCGTATGGCCCTGGTGCCTGAAGCCGGCGGCGTAAAGCGCTTCCTTCTGAATGGGATTGGTGACGAGGGCCGCGGCTTTTCCAGCCATAACGAGCCCAACGCCCTCGTCGATGGCGGCGATTACGCCCTTTGCCGTAGCTGGATCAATAACCCCTGGTTTGGGATGAGCCGCAAGGGGCCGGTGCAGAATGGGCAGGGCCGCAGGGAAAACTGCACGCGCTTCATGGGGCGCGGCAATTTTTGTTGTGGCAATTGAAATGCCCGCCACGGCGGCGCGGCTGCTGAAATAGTCGTCATCCCCGATCAGGAAAAATGCGGCGGCATTTTTACCGCACAATGCCAGCCAGGCCTTGGCAGTGATCTCGGAGGCTATGCCTGCAGGCTCGCCGCATGTAAGGGCAATGGAATTAAGGTCTGGCGTGGGAGGCCCCATATTCAAGGCTGCGCGTAAGCCGGGTCTTTGTACTCAATCAACGCCGTCTTGCGCATGATTTTCATGTATTTTTCTTCGGCGGCGCCATATTTTTCATTTGAAACCGCGGCTTCAATTTGCTGGCGTGTCGGCAATTCATATTTGGGCTTCGGTGGTTGTATGGTGCGCTTGCCGCAGAAGCCGATGACCTGAATGCCCTTGGGCCCGCGTACCGGTCCCATGGCTTTGCCGGGACCAGCCTTGTCAAGGGCCTGTTTCATCGGCTTGGGGATTTTTGCCGCGACCGCATCGATCTGCTTTCCGATTTTGACGTTGAAAATTCCCGAAGCTGCCGCGCGCGCCGTGCCGCATCCCTTGAAATTCCTGATGAGCTGGACGGCTTCAACCGCCCGCGCCTGCAGAAGCATGGAATCATCGCCCTCAACCGGCAAATCAATTTCAAGAATGGTGTAGACCTGCACCGCCTTCATGCGCGGATCATTCATGATGGTGCTGACTTTTTTCTCCAGGTCCTGCTTTACTTCGGCGAATTTCTTGTCAACTTCGGCAGGATCCACCTTGACCTTGACCTGGTATTTCCCGCCCAGGATTCTCGCAAATGAAATTTGCGCGGCCACATACTGTTTCAGCGAAGACAAGGCGATTCCCTGTGATTGCAGTTTGGCGCGGAGCCCCGCCGCATCCGTATTCAAACCCTTGGCCACACGTCCCATCTGGGCATCTATTTCCTTGTCGGTGGCATTGACCTTGTATTTTTTGCCCTCGGCAATCTGGATGACCTCGTCAATCATCAGGCGCAGGGCAGTCTTGCGGGCATCATTGCCTTCCTGCTTGCGGCCCAGGATTTCCAGCAGCCGCAGACGCTGGTCAATATCAAAGCTGGTAATTGGAATATCGTTGACCGTGGCGACAATGCCCTGACCGGCGGCGCGGGCGGAATTCTGGTTGCCGTCCAGCAAATACAACGCACATAACAGGGCCGCCAAACAATAGATGGTCTTGATCATTAATGTTCCACTCAGAGGCCTGCGGAAAAGCCAGTCCGGCCAATGGTCCGCAACTCAACAGAAAGCTTCAGGGCCCGATCTTTTTCATCGTCCACATAGTCTGTGTTGGTTTCCGAATATGTCAATTTTGCGCTCATGCAGTCGCAGTCAAAGGCAATGCCGATGGATTTGCTCAAAAACGTCTCGTCGGCCAAATTATACTTGAAGCCGCCAAACAGGCTCCACGCCTCGGTGAATCTGAAGCTGGCATCGCTCTCAATCTGCTCGATGGTCTCGTCCCTGCCAGCGCTTGGTTCGCTATTGAGATAGACATATCCCAGCGAGCCTGAAAACCTGTCCAGGGTGAAATTGGCAAATGCCTCCTGGACATTGATGCTCGAGAGGTCCTCCTCCACCCGCGCCTGGTACGAAAGGCCCAGATTGTCCCATGGCTGGAAGACGATGGCGCCCACCAGGTCAGACTTGCTGCCGCCCAGTCCGGAACCCAGGTCAAAACTGTTCTCGCCGGCGATATGGAAGGATTCACCAAGGCTCATCCGGACAAAGCCGCCATTGTCAGCCAGGAAGGAGTAAAGCAGGCCGATATTGGCGCGGCTGCCGCCCTCATAACGGTCCTGACCCGTAAAGCGGTCATGCAGGAACAGGCTGCTGTTGTCGAAATTCAAACTGATGGCATCTTCATTGCCAATTTGGTCTTCATCCGTTTCATTGGTTGCGGCAATCGCCTGGAACACCGGTGTCAGTATGCTCTGGCCGTAATCAGAGGACGCGATAAATGGCCAGCGCACGTCAATTCCGGCAGAGGGCAGCACGCGACCGATAACTTCTTCATCCTGAAACCCGCCAACGCCGTTCGGCACATTGTTGGTGATGTAGAGGTCGCTGCGCAGCTTGGCAAAGGGCGTAATGACTTGCCCGGCGCCTGTCGTCATTTGCCTTTGCCAATTGACATTGGTGACGGCGCGGGTCTGGTCAGTGCCGTGATTGATCGTTGAGAAGAAGTAGGGATCGTCACGCGAAAGGGAATAGGCGCTGACGTCAAAGCTCAGCTCACCGCCAAGCACCGCCTGGTCTAAGGTATATTCCGAATTGATGTAGGGCAGGGCCATAGGCATTGTGCCCTGGTCTTGTTCCAGCGACAGGGTCCTGAAATGAAGGGCCTGGGCCGAGAAATAACTGCGGTCATCCATTCCAGTCAGATAGACCTTGCTGGTGGCCAGGTCCCGGTCATCGAAATCATACTTGTCGAGGAAGGTCTTGTCGCTAACAAGCGTCCCGTCCCAACCCCAGTCCCAGGTATCGTTCAGCCTGAAACCGCCTTCCGTCGTCACGGCGCCGCGCCATCTGCTGTCGCTGGGATAGTCAGTTCCAGATAACTGATAAACCCCGTAACCACGAACGTTATAGCTTCCAGAATTCAGGCGCTGGCGAAATTCCACATCGGCCACCGGGCCCTGCTTTGTCGTCCACATGGGACGGAAGGTCAGGTCAGCGCTGGGGCCGAGTTCCTGGAAGTAGGGTGTCGTAACCCCGAAGCCGTAAGCGCCGCCTGAACCAAAGCTCGGCAGCAGGAAACCAGAACGCCGCTTGACCGTTGGGTCAGGCATCGACGCATAGGGCAGCCAGCCTACCGGAACGCCGCCAATCCTCAGCGTTGGGTTGGTGTGGTAAAGATTTTTTGCCTTTTCATCGTGAACCGTTTTCGTCGTTGTAATTTCCCAAAGCGGTGCCCCTCCATCGGTGGAGCAGTCCTTGCACGCCGTGTAGCTTGCGTGCTCGTAAATCGTGATGCCGCCTTCCTGCCGCCTGGCGTATTCCGCCGTGATCGTCACATCATTGGTGAGAAGGGCACGCAGGTGCCGGGCAAAGCCTTCCTTGAACTTGTTGTGCAGGTCGGCGGTTTCGGCTTGCAGGATATTGCCGTTGGGCTCGCGCAACTCCACTGAGCCATTGGCCTTGAAGCTGCCGTCATCCTGGTCATAGACAACCTTGGTGGCAATCAGGATATAGGGCCCATAGGTGATTCTCACCGTACCCGTGGCGGTGGCAACCTTGCTCTTGCCTTCAAACGTAATGCGGTCCGCCACGACATCGACACGCGTCCCGGCAACCGGTGTTTTCAGCACCGGGTTGACGAATTCTTTTTTGACGATGGCTTGGGAGAGGGGGGCCGCCAGGAGCATTGCGGCAATGCTGGCGCAGATCAGCAACGCGCTGCGGGAAACCGAAGTCCCCACGCCCAATACCGCTTTTCTTGGAATTGCCGCGTTCACCACGTCCCCAGCCAAATCACTCACAACACGTTACACTTTCTTAACTGGTTTCACGGGCGCCGGGAAGCAAAGAATTCCAATAATCTGTGGGGACAACGTGTCCCTGAAAAGGCGTGATTATGGCAGGCGGGAAAGTCTTGCAGTTGAACACTGCGCCCGAAGCAGCTAAGCAATTGCATAAGCAAATCAATGGAATAAATCATGAAAATCAATTTTGCGAGTGCCGCCCTGCCGAAGTCTGGAATCCTTGTCGCCCTTGCCGATGAAGGTGGAAAGCTGCTCCCCCTGGGGGCCCTTGCCGATAAACGCTGCAACGGTCAGCTGACGAAAGCCATCAAGGCTTCAAAGTTCGAGGGAAAGCGTGATTCTGTCCTGGATTGCCTGGCGCCTGGCGGCGGCTTTGACCGCATTTTGATTATAGGCACCGGGGCCGGTGAGTCGCTGGGAGAAAAGGAAATTGAATTGCTTGGCGGCGTCATTGCCGGAGCCTTGCAAACCGCCAAGGCGAAGGTGGCCAGCATCGCCGTGGAACTTCCCGCCAAAACAAAAGTGAAACTGGAGGACGCTGCCGCCCTTGTCGCCTCAGGCGCCAGCCTTCGCGTTTACAGTTTTGAGTCCTACAAGACCAAGAAACCGGAAAAGAATGGTGCGATTGACAGCCTTACGATTCTGTCTTCCGTGGCCGCAAAGGCGAAGAAAGCCTTTGAACCCTTAAGCGCCATTCGTGAGGGCGTTCATCTGGCCCGCGATCTCGTCAACGAGCCCGCCAACATTCTCTTCCCCATTGAATTCGCCACCCGCGCCAAGGCGCTGAGCAAAAGTGGTGTGCAAGTCGAAATCCTCAATGCCGCCCAAATGAAAAAACTCGGCATGGCTGCATTGCTCGGCGTGGCTCAGGGTTCGCCTCACGAGGCCCGCCTCGTGGTGATGAAATGGAATGGCGGCAAGAAGGGCGTAAAGCCCGTGGCCTTTATCGGCAAGGGCGTCACCTTCGATACCGGCGGTGTGTCCATCAAGCCTGCGGCCGGCATGGAAGACATGAAAGGCGACATGGGAGGTGCGGCCTGTGTCACCGGCCTGATGCTGGCGCTCGCCAAGCGCAAGGCCAAGGTCAATGCCGTCGGCGCCATCGGCATCGTTGAAAATGCCATTGACGGCAAGGCCCAGCGCCCGGGTGACGTGGTGAAATCCATGTCTGGCCAGACAATTGCCGTGCTCAATACCGACGCGGAAGGCAGGCTCGTTCTCGCCGATGTGCTCTGGTACATCCAGGACCGCTTCAAGCCGAAATTCATGGTGAACTTGGCCACATTGACCGGCGCCATTCTTGTGGCCCTCGGCAAGGAACATGCCGGGCTTTTTTCCAACAATGATGACTTGTCCACGCGCCTGTCGGAGGCCGGCAACTCCACGGGCGAAAAGGTCTGGCGCATGCCTCTGACGCCTGAATATGACAAGCTGATCGACCATGACGTGGCCGACATGAAAAACATCGGCGGCCGCCATGCGGGCTCGATTACCGCAGCGCAATTCCTCCAGCGCTTCGTGAACAAGGTTCCCTGGGCCCATCTCGATGTGGCGGGAACCGCCATGGATTCGATCAAGACCCCTATCAACCAGAGCTGGGCCTCAGGCTGGGGCGTACGTCTGCTCAACCGGCTCGTGGCGGAGCATTACGAGAAGTAGGTAATTACTTTCCCATTTCTCATCATGACCGCGCTTGACGCGGTCATGATGAGAAATGGGAACATACGTCCAAAAATATTATTCCGCCAATGGCGGCGAACTGTTTGAGGTGAACGCGGGGTTTTTGGGAAGCGCATTCGTGCGCCTGCGGCCCAGGGCCTCCGCCGTTTTGCTGCCGGCATTGACCGTGTCAAATCTCGCCCGCGCACTTTCCACGTAATCCCGGTTTGCAATCGCCCAGGAGCCCACTTGCTTGAGTGGCGCAATCAGCGTGCGGCCAACCTCGGTCAATTCATAGTCCACGCGTGGCGGAATGGTTGGAAACACGGTGCGCGTAACCAGCCCATCGCGCTCCAGCCCGCGGAGCGTCAAAGACAGCATGCGCTGGGAGATGGCGCTCACCGCCCGGCGGATTTCGTTGAAGCGCATGGGTCCGTTGGACAAAAGCCCGACGATATAGACCGTCCACTTGTCCCCGATGCGGGCCAGCACATCCGCCACCGCCCGGCAGTTGCCGCTATCAGTATTGATACCCGGTTCCATAAATGTGCCTCCTTGTGTTACAAATTAGAGTTTCGTATTTAGTGTTGGTAACATTACGTTACCAGAGAACAAATAGCAACTGGACTTTGGAATTTCAACCTGCACACAAGGAAACCATCATGAACAGTCTTTGGGACCCCGTTAAACTTGGAAATATCACCCTGCCGCATCGTTTT
Source organism: Aestuariivirga sp. (assembly GCA_030680855.1). Lineage (GTDB taxonomy): Bacteria > Pseudomonadota > Alphaproteobacteria > Rhizobiales > Aestuariivirgaceae > Aestuariivirga. Next base: position 31,356 of record JAUXUN010000010.1, on the reverse strand, counting down.
GCCATGGCTCCGATGACCAGAAGCCGTGCCAAACCGGATGGCACCCCAGGCGATCTGGCCGCGGAATATTATGCCCAGAGGGCCTCGCTTGGCCTGATTATAACCGAGGGCACACAGCCGTCCGATGATGGCCAGGGCTATACGACAACCCCCGGAATCTACACCGATGCCCATGTCGCGGGCTGGAAAAAGGTGACTTCGGCGGTCCACAAGGCCGGTGGCAAGATTTTCATTCAATTGATGCACGCGGGCCGGGTGGCGCACCCTGACAACACCCCTCACCACCGGCAGCCAGTTGCCCCGTCAGCCGTGGCGCCCGGCCAGCAGATGTTCACCCCAACCGGCATGCAGGATGCGCCAACGCCGCGCGCCCTGACGGCCGAAGAAATCAAGGAAACCGTGCAGGATTTCCGCCATGCCGCAAAGCGTGCCATAGAAGCCGGTGCCGACGGCGTCGAGATCCATGGTGCGAACGGCTATTTGATCCAGCAGTTCTTCGCACCAAACGCCAATCTGCGCACCGATGAATACGGCGGCTCGATCGAAAACCGCGCCCGCTTCGCCCTTGAAGTGGCCAAGGCGGTAGCAGCGGAAATTGGCGCTGAGCGCACCGGCATCCGCCTTTCGCCGCTCGGCAATTCTGGCGGACTGAACGAAGGCCCGGAAGCTGCCGATCTTTATCGCTACCTCGTACCCGAACTGAACAAGCTCAATCTCGCTTACCTGCACATCCTGCATACGGGCGATGAAAAGCTGGTGCAGGATCTGAGCAAGGCCTGGGCGCATTCGTTTCTGGTCAACCGTCCGAATGCAACCCCGGAAAATCTTGATCAGGACGTGAAAACCGGCCTGGCGGATGTGGTGCCGGTGGGGAAAATGGCGCTGGCCAATCCGGACCTCGTCACCCGCCTGCGGAAAAAGGTTCCGCTGAACCAGCCCAACCCAGCTACCTTCTTTGGCGGTGGCGCAGCGGGCTTCACTGACTATCCGACACTGGCGTGAATGGTCTAAAGCTTTACTTTTTCGGGACCGCTGCAAGGCGGTCCCGGTAGGCTCGCAGTCCGAGATAGTAATTTACGATCGCATTCTCGTAGCGCTTGGTATTCACCGCAAGCGTGGAGGCATCAATCCGCCCCGTCCGGAAATCCCGCGCCGAAGTCTTGCGGTCTTTTTCAACCCCGCGCCGTGAATTTTCAAGCAGCCGCCGTACCCCTTCAAGCTCCGGCAGCGCAGCATCCGAGAGGTCAAGGCTGAGAAGCGAAAAGCCGTAGAGCGGGTTCTCCCCATCCGCGATCACGGCCTCTCCGGTGTAGTCCACTTTGGCAATACATTGGCCAGTTGCGGGTTTGACCGGCGAACACACTGCGCTGCAACCCTGCGCAGTTCCCTTTGCGCAGCAATTGCAAAGGCTCGCGGCGTTCACCGGCGCCGATGTCAGCAAGAGGCCCAACCCGGCCAACCCCAAAAATCTCCGCATTGCTCATCCCCCACAGAATCGCCAGGGAACACTAGCGCGAAAAGCCGGCCAGGCAAACTTTCGCGCTTGATATCAGGGGCTGGCTGGGCTGAAACGGGCCATGGCCGAAATCATGTTCTACCACCTCGAGCACAAGCCCTGGGAGCAGGTGTTGCCCAGGCAACTTGCAACTGCCCTGGAGCGCGGCTGGCGCTGCGTGGTTCAGGTTGGACGTGAAGAGCGCGTCGAAGAGGTTTCGGAAATCCTCTGGAAAAACGAGGCGGACGTGTTTCTCACGCATGGCTGCAAGGCTGATGGCAAGGCCGACCGGCAGCCGGTCTGGCTCACCGCGGAAACCGATAATCCCAATTCCGCCATCGTAAGGTTTTTCATTGAAGGTGCGGCCGTTGGCGATGTGGCGGGGCTCACCCGTGCCGCCATCCTGTTTGATGGCCGCGATGAAGCCGCGGTGGCTACGGCGCGCACCGATTGGAAGCGCCTGAACGCCGATGGCCACGAAATTTCCTATTGGCAGCAGGATGAAAACCATCGTTGGCAGAACAGGTCCAGATCTGGAGACTGAAGCGGTCTCAGAACACTGGTTTTCGCGGCCCCAACCATAAAATGGTCAGCCAAACCAGGTTGCCGTGAGATCAAGCATTCAAGGTGCTTTCATGCAGTTCAAGCCAGTAGGTTTCTTCGCGCTCCAGTTCTGACTCGAATTTGCTTTTGAGTCGCGCAAAATCGGCGGCCTTCTTGGGTTCCTGTGAATAAATGGTGTGATCCGCCAGCGCTTGTTCAAGCAGTATGATCTTGTCCTTGATCTTCAGCATCTTGAGATCAAGCTCCTGGATCTTTTTCTTGATCACTGGGGTCATCAGTTTCTTGGGCGGCTTTGCGGCAGGGGCCGCAGCCTTTTCCACTTTCTTCACGGCAGCCGCACGGCCCAGCACGATATCCGTGTATTCATCCATGTCGCCATCGAAGGGCTTCACCGTACCGTCCCTGACAAGCCACAACTGGTCGGCGCAGGTCTCAATGATGTGGCGGTCATGGCTGATGAGAATGACGGCTCCCTCGTAATCATTGATCGCCATGATCAGGGCTTCGCGGCTGTCAACGTCAAGGTGGTTGGTGGGCTCGTCGAGGATGAGAACATGCGGGCCATGGAAGGTGGCCAGCATGAACAGCAGGCGCGCCTTCTCGCCGCCCGAAAGGGTTGAACATTTTGAATCGGCGAGGGCTGCGCCGAAACCTGCCGCACCGATCTTGGCGCGCCGCTGTGAAACCGTGGCATCGGGCATCAACGCCGAAATATATTCGTAGGGCGAAAGGTCTTCCGACAATTCATCTAATTGATGCTGGGCGAAATAACCCATGGTGATGCGCGGCGGATGGCGCATTTCTCCAGCCGATACCTGCAGCTTGCCGCAGAGCAGCTTGGCAAAGGTCGATTTGCCGTTGCCGTTAGAACCCAGCAGTGCAATCCGGTCATCCGGATCAAGCCGCAAGGTGATGTTCTTCAGAACCGGGGGGCCGTCGCCATAACCGACGGAAGCCTTCTCCCAGCGCACAAGCGGCGGCGCCAGAGCCTTCTCCGGATTTGGAAACAGGAAGGGGGCCACGCGGTTTTCTACCATGTCGGCAATAGGTTCAAGTTTTGCGAGCGCCTTCAGGCGGCTCTGCGCCTGCCGCGCCTTGGAAGCCTTGTAGCGGAAGCGGTCGACGAAGGCCTGCATGTGGCCGCGTTGTTCTTCCTGCTTCCTTTTCATTTTCAGGGTCAGCGCCTGCTTCTCGCGGCGCTGACGCTCGAAATTGTCGTAGTTGCCCACATAGATGGTGAGTTTGCCCTGGTCCAAATGCAGAATGGAATCAACCGCTTCATTGAGAAGGTCGCGGTCATGGCTCACCAGCAGAATGGTGTGCGGATAGTCCCTGATGTAGCTCTTGAGCCAGATCGTGCCTTCAAGATCGAGATAGTTGGTGGGCTCGTCGAGCAGCAGAACATCGGGAGCGCCAAACAGGGCCGCCGCCAGGGCAACGCGCATGCGCCAGCCGCCCGACAGGGCCGAGCAGGGGCCATTCTGCGCCTCTTCGCTGAAGCCAAGACCCGCCAGAATGATGGCGGCCCGGGCCGGGGCTGAATGGGCCTCAATATCCGCCAGCCGGATCTGGATTTCCGCAATGCGGTGCGGATCGGTTGCCGTTTCCGCCTCGGCGAGCAGGGCTTCCCGTTCCTTGTCGCCGGCCATGACTGTATCGAGCAGGCTTTCAGGCCCGCCCGGGGCTTCCTGCGCCACCGTACCGATGCGGGCATTTTTCGGCACGCTGGCCGAGCCCGCCTCGGAAATCAGATCACCCAGAATAAGCTTTAAAAGCGTTGATTTACCGGTGCCGTTGCGCCCCACCAGGCCCACCTTGTGGCCATCCGGCAGGGAGGCCGAGGCCCCTTCAAGCAGGAGCCTTCCGCCGATTCGAAAGGTGAGATTGTTGATTTGTAACATGGAGCGGCGTTCTAGCGGGAGAAAGCTGGCTGGGGAACCCACATTATCACATTGACAGGATCAATGTTGCGCTGCACAAATTGCCGCACGGAGTGAGGTGCGCCACTCAAAAGGAACAGGACGGGGATGAACGAGATGGTTCAAATAGCTGCCGAAGAGGCTGCCTATATTGACGAGATTACCGTCATGCTCCGCGATCTCCTGCGCCAGGTCATCCGCCTGCGCGAACCCTCGGTTTTGAGCGTTATTGACGAACCGGAGGAGGCCGCCGGAATTCCGCCCCACCTCATTGAACATGCCTTGCAGGCCATCGGCATCTGGCTGCAGCTCCTCAACATTGCCGAGGAAAATGCCGCCATCCGCAATCGCCGTGAGTATGAAAAGAAGGGCGGGCCGGATATGGTGATGGGGTCGCTATCCCATGCCTTCTCGCAGATTGCGGCCTTCGGCGTCACCCCCGAAAATGTTCAGAAGGCCCTGGACACGATTGACGTTCAGCCCACCATCACGGCCCATCCCACAGAGGCCAAGCGCGTCACCGTTCTGGAAATTCACCGCCGCATCTATCTGAAGCTCTATGAACTGGAAAGCCCGCGCTGGACGCCGCGTGAGCGCAAGGCGCTGGTTAACCTCCTGCGCAATGAAATCGATCTGCTCTGGATGACCGGCGAAATCCGCATCGAAAAGCCAACCGTTGAATCGGAAATTGCATGGGGCCTGCATTTCTTCCGCGAAGCCCTGTTTGACCGCACCGCCTCCCTTTGTGATCTCATGGAATCTGCATTGCAGCGCCATTATCCGGAACTGCCAAGCCGGGTGCGCCCGCCCTTGAAATTTTCCTCCTGGATCGGCGGCGACCGGGACGGCAATCCCTTTGTCACCGTTGCCACCACGCGCAATGCCTTGCTGGAAAACCGCAAGGCGGCGGTTGAGCGGCTCGACAAGCGCCTGACGGATTTGATTCAGCTCATTTCGCTCAGCGAAAATGAAGTGAATTTTTCCAGTGAATTTACCGCGCGCCTCGCTCAGCAATTGGAGGCCTCAGGGCAGGGCGAAAGCATCAGGCAGCGCAATCCACAGGAGCCCTTCCGCCAGCTCTTCAGTGCCCTGAGTAATCGCATGAAGGAGTTGCCGGGGGCAAAGCCCTTCCGCGATGTGGCCGAGTTCATCGCCGAACTTGCCGAGGCGGAGGGCTCGCTCGTCGAAGTAAAAGCGGTGAGCATTGCCGCAACCCTCGTGCGGCCCGTGCGCTGGGAAGCGGAGATATTTGGCTTCCGCACCGTGAGCCTCGATATCCGCCAGAACACCACGGTGACGAATAGGGTGTTGCAGGAAATCTGGCACAAGATGAATCCGGTTGCGAAGGTAACGGTTCCCAAGGAAGGAAGTCCCGAATGGACCGCATGGATCGTCGATGAGCTCAACAAGCCGTTGGGCTTCCTGCCCAATTTCTTCGGCGTTTCCGAAGAGGCGCGCGAACTTCTTGATCTCCTCTATCTTATCCGCGAAACGCTGGATGGGCCCGATCCGCAATCCATTGGCACCTTCATTCTTTCCATGACGCGCTCCGCCGCCGATGTGCTTGGTCTTTATTTGCTCGCCAAATACTGCGGCCTGTTCCGTGATGACACCAGCAGCGAAAGCTGCCGGCTGCGCATTGTGCCGCTCTTTGAAACCATCGACGACCTGCGCGCCGGCCCCGCCATCATGAAGGAACTTCTGGCTACCGGCGTCGTAAAGAAATCCGTGAACGACAACGGCGACCGGCAGGAAATCATGCTGGGCTACTCCGACAGCAACAAGGATGGCGGCTTCTTCTGCGCCAGCTTTGAATTGTTTGAAGCCCAGCGCCGGCTGCTGCGTGTCGGCAAGGAAGCAGGTGTCGCTATCAGCTTCTTCCATGGCCGTGGCGGGTCCGTGAGCCGTGGTGGCGCGCCAACGGGCCGGGCCATTGCCGCCCAGCCAGCAGGCACCATCAATGGTCATATGCGCGTAACCGAGCAGGGCGAAGTCGTTTCCTCAAAATTTGCCAACCGTGGGACAGCGCAGAACAATTTGGAAGTGCTGACGTCAAGCGTCCTGGTTCACACCTTGAAATCCGGCGAAGAGCCGGAACTGCGCCTCAACCCGGAACATCAGAAAGCGGTTGAGGAAATCGCCAGCCTGTCGTTCAAGGCCTACCGCAAGCTGGCGGAGGACAAGGCCTTGCTCGGTTATTTTCACGCCGCAAGCCCGGTCGAGGAATTGGCGCTCTTGAAAATTGGCTCGCGCCCCGCCCGCCGTTTCGGCGCCAAGGGCATTGACGATTTGCGCGCCATTCCCTGGGTCTTCGCCTGGAGCCAGAACCGCCATCTGCTCACCGGTTGGTATGGGCTGGGTTATGCGCTTGACGACTTCCTCTCGGCCCGTGGCCCCCAGGGCCTCGTGCTTCTCCGCGACATGTTCAACAAGTCGCGCGGTTTCCGGTTGGCGGTGGACGAAGTGGAAAAGTCCCTGTTCCTCGCCGACATGCGCGTCGCCGAGAAATATGCCGAACTTGTGCCCGATCGTGTCGATGCCGAACGCATCTTCGCCATCATCAGCCACGAGCACCGCCGCACCAGCCGCTCCATTCTTGAACTTACCGGAGAGAAAGTTCTTTGCGAGCGCTTTCAGGGTCTCTGGCGGCGATTTGAGAGGGTGCGTCCCATCGTTGACCGGGCCAATTTCTGGCAGGTGCAGCTGCTCCGCGAAGCGCGCGAGAAAAAGGGCGATGACCGGCTGAACATGCCGTTGCTGATGACCATGAACTGCGTCGCCGGAGGCCTAGGCTGGACCGGCTAATTACCCCTTGTGGCCTCTCCCCCTTTTCGGTGTATGCTCCGTATCAAGACTAAAAACCGGGAGAAAACGATGACGCACACCAAACGCAGTTTCTTAGCATTTGCCGCTTTGCTGGCCTTCTCAACCTCGGCCATGTCCATGGACATGATCGGCAATTGCGAATTGTCCGGGGCCAAGGGCTCCATCCCCATTGCTACCCCTGCCAAGGCGGGCCAGTTCACGGTGCAGACGTCCCTGCCATCCCCAATCTGGTGGAATGGTGATACACCGGAAGCCATCAAGGATGGCATGGAATACTGCATGGCCGCCGAAATTGCCTGGCGCGCGGGCTTTGACAAAATGGAAGTGGTCAATGTCGGCTGGGACCCGTTGGTTGCAGGCCAGACTTCCGACTATGACCTGACATTGGCGCAGGTTTCCATCACCGATGACCGCAAGAAAGTGGTTGATTTCTCAATTCCCTATTTCAGCTCCGATATAGGTGTGCTCACCCGCGCCGATGCACCGGTTGATGCAGCAAGCATCAAGGCCGCGAAGGTCGGTTTGCAGCAGGCAACCACTGGCGCCTCTTTCGCCACCGACACGCTTGGCCTGACCAATGTGCAGATGTATCCTGACCAGGGCGACATGTTCACTGCCCTTCGCGCTGGCCAGATTGACGCGGCCATGACGGACTCTTCAATAGCGCTTGTGGAACAAATGACCACGGAAGGAAAATCCGTGGTGGTTGGCCAATACAAGACCGGGGAGTCCTACGGCGCGATCTATGAAAAAGGCTATGCAAACGGGGCCACCATCGACAAGATCATCCAGGCAATGATCGATGACGGCACGATGAAGAAGCTTGGTGAAAAGTACCTGGCAGCGGCTTGGGGCAAGGACCCCGCGACGATTCCCTACTTCGAATAACCTTTAAGCTGGAGCCCCCGCGCTGCGCGCGGGGGTTTCTTTTTGCACCCAGGCCAAACATTGAACGCACCGGAAACGCCCGAAAAAAATCCCAATGATGCGACACGGATCAGCCTGACGGCCGTGTGGTTTGCCGGTCTCTGCGTGATAGCAACTTTTGGCGCCACCGCCCTCGTGCGGATTGCATTGCGCGGGCTCGATTTTTACGGGCTTGCTTGGGAGTTGATATTTGGCAGCGTCGTGCTGCTGTCATGCCTGACGTTCATTCCAGCCCTCAGAGCCGTTAGGAAGGCAGCCGCGGCCCGCACTGCCCAATCCAGAAACGATCTCGCCGAAATGCGCATTGCCACATCGGAGGCCCGTGATTCCGCCTGGCTCACCTTTGGCTGGGGCAGCTTCGGCCTCGTGGCGCTCGCCTTCATCTGTTTCGTTCTCACCAATGATGCGGCGGTGGGGAAAACCTTTTTCCTGCTGCCCCTGATGCGCGAGAAGTGGTGGCTGGTGACCAAGTCATTTCTCCTCAACAACCTGTTCATCTTTGTGATTGCCGAAATTCTGGTGCTGGTGTGGGGCCTGGTGGTGGCACTGGCGCGCATGCTGCCAGGCCCGGCAGGCAAGCCCATTCGGGCCCTGGCCATCATCTATTGCGATGTCTTCCGCGGCCTGCCCGCCGTTGTTACCCTGTATCTCATTGGTTTCGGCATTCCCATTTCGGGCCTTCCCGAACTCGTCGTTCCGAGCATCGTGGGGCTGTTTGTTGATCTCTCGGCAATGACGCCCATGGAAGTCAAAACCGCGACCCGCATCCCGGTGATCTGGTGGTGCATCCTGGCGCTCACGCTGACCTATGGCGCCTATGTGGCCGAAGTCTATCGCGCCGGCATTGAAAGCATTCACTGGAGCCAGGTTTCGGCAGCGCGCTCGCTGGGCCTCTCCTACATGCAGACCATGCGCTATGTCGTCGTGCCGCAAGCCGTGCGCCGCATCATGGCGCCGCTGCTCAATGACTTCATCGGATTGCAGAAGGACACGGCCCTCGTGCAGGTGGTGGGCGTCATCGACGCCTTCAACCAGTCGCGCATCATTGCTTCCAATGCCTTCAACCTGTCCGCTGTTACCATCGTGGCAATCCTCTTCGTGCTGATTACCATTCCGCAGGCCCGCTTCGTCGACAAGCTCATCGAGCGCGACAATGCCCGCACCAGGGCAGGGGGCTGACATGGCCTTCCTCGAAATGAAAAACGTTGAGAAGGAATTCGGCTCCGTGCGCGTGCTGCGCGGCATCAATCTGGAAGTGAACGAGCATCAGGTTGTCTGCCTCATCGGCCCCTCGGGCTGCGGAAAGTCCACGCTCCTGCGCTGCATCAATGGCCTTGAAAAAATCCAGGGCGGCGAGATACGGCTCGAGGATGACCGGGTTTCCGGTCCGGGCGTGGACGTGAACAAGCTGCGCCAGCAGGTTGGCATTGTGTTTCAAAGCTTCAACCTGTTTCCGCACATGAGCGTGCTGGAGAACGTGACGCTCGCGCCTACCAAAGTCTTGAAGATGGAGCAGGCCGCCGCCGATGACCGCGCCATGGTGCTCCTTAAGCGCATCGGCCTCGAAGCCAAGGCCAATGAATATCCGGATCGCCTCTCCGGCGGCCAGCAACAGCGCGTGGCCATTGTCAGGGCCCTGGCCATGGAGCCCAAGCTCATGCTGCTGGATGAGATTACCTCAGCCCTTGATCCCGAGCTGGTGTCGGAAGTATTAAACATCGTGCGTGATCTCGCCACCCAGGGCATGACCATGCTGCTCGCCACCCATGAAATGGGCTTTGCCCGCGAAGTCGCCTCCAAGGTGTGCTTTCTTTTTGAGGGCGTCGTGCATGAGGAAGGCCCACCTGAGGCATTTTTTGCCGACCCCAAGGAGGAGCGCACCCGGGCCTTTCTGAAGCGCATCATCGAGGCCGGCCGGCTTTAATTCCGGTTTTGCAGGGAACAAACACCGCAGTTTGGCGTTCAGATTTGTGGCAAAACTGCGTAATTATCCCATAGTTCTGCCGCATACCTCCCCTAAATCCGGGGCGGAATCAACAGTTTGGCGTGCATCCCGCACATCACATCCTCGGAGGCGACATATATGAAGTTCCTACCCTTGACCGCCAGCCTTATGGCTTTGGCCCTGTTTTCGGCCCCGGCGTTTGCCCAGGAAGAGGCACCAGCCCAAGAGCAACCTGCTGTCGAAGAAGCTGCGCCTCAGGTTCCGGAAGAAGTTCTGATCCTGCTCAATGACAGTCGGCCTCTCACCGAGCTTTCAGTCGATGAACTCGGCGCCCGCGCCAAGCAGGCCCGCAATTTTTCGAGAATGAAAGGCCTCCCAGCCGATACGCGCGACCAGCTCCAGGCCATGGCCCAGGCGGCCCGTGGTGAAATAGCCGCCCGCGAGCAGCAGGCAGCCCAGCCGGAAGCGCCGGCAGCCCAGCCGGAAGCGCCGGCAGCCGAACAGCCATCTGTTGCCCAGCAACCCGCAGTGGAGGCCCCGGCAGAGCTGCCCGCCGAGGACGCAGGCCCGGCGGCCATGGAACTTCCGCCCGATGTGGCCAAGCTTCTGAATGACCAGCGTCCGCTGAGCGAATTCAGCGCCAAGGAACTTGACCACCGTTTCAAGACGGCGCGCCAGTTCTCCAGGGCAAATAAATTGCCAGATGAAACCAAGGCGCAATTGGCCGGGATCGCCAAAGCGGCCCGCGAGGAATTGATGGCCCGTGAGTCGGCGGCCCAGACGGTGCCGGAGCCACTCGTGCCGCCGGAAACCGCCGAACAGCCACCCGCTGTCGTGGAGCAGCCACCTGCTGCCGGGCAGCCGCCCATAGCCGAGGCCCAGCCGCCCGCCGCCGCTGCGCCCGCTGATGCAAAGCAATCCCAGCAGTTGGATGGCAATGCCGCGGTTCCCGAAGCGGAAGCCAAGGCCAAGGCCTATCTTGAAGATCCAACGCCTGCCGACAAACTTTCCGATGAGGATTTGCGCAAGCGTCTTGATGGCATTCGCGAACTGATGGCGGGCAATGAGCTGTCACGCAAATCTGAACAGGCGCTGCGCAAGAAGCTGCGGGTTGAGCGCGAAGTATTGCGTAACCGCGTGGCATTGGCCGCGCCGCCGAAGCCAGCCAAGCCGGATGCTGGAAATCAGCCGGCTCCCAAGCCGTCAAAATTCGACAGGAAGGACTATACTTTCAATCTCGAGATTGTGTTGAATGACCGCAGGCCTTCGGATGAGTTGCAGGATTACGAACTCCGCCGCCGTCTGGAAGTGTACCGTCAATATGACCGGGACGACCGTTACAGCGCGGATCAGCGCGCCTACTGGCGGGAAATCAGGCAGCGTGACGAAGCGCTCCTCCAGCAGCGCCTGCTGCGCGAGCGCCGCCAGCGCCAGGTCGAACTTGCCTCCCGCTATGAGGACGACCAATATGATATCGAACTGGGCGTAGGCTATGATCCGGATCAGCGTGACGATGTCTATGCCGCTGAAGTTGACGACGAGGAACTTGAAGGCGTGCTCATCGCAGCACCACGCCGGGAAATCGACCGCCGTTATACGGTAGAGGAAGTTGAAGCCTCTCCTGAACTGCGCGAGGCCCTGCCACGCATCGAAATCGACACCGTGCGCTTTGGCTTCAACGAGGCCTTCGTGCGTCCGGAAGAGGTGGGCAACCTTGACCGTATCGGCGAAATCATGGAACGCGTCCTGAGCAAGCATCCGCGCGAGAGGTTCCTGATCGAAGGCCATACCGACGCGGTGGGTTCCGACGCCAGCAATCTGATCCTGTCGCGCCAGCGCGCCGCGGCGATCAAGAAAGCACTGACGACCTACTACGTCATTTCTCCTGAAAACCTGGAAACCGTGGGCTATGGCGAACGCTACCTGAAGATCCCCACCGCTGAGGCGGAACAGGAAAATCGCCGGGTTTCCGTGAGCCGTGCCACCTCCGTATTTGGTGAACTCGAGGAATAACGTCTTTCCCTTGCAAGTTACTTGGGCCGCCCTTAAAAGGCGGCCCAATTCACTTCAAAACCCAGGGAAAATTATGGCCATTGAACGTACCTTCTCGATCATCAAGCCCGACGCGACACGGCGCAATCTGACCGGCGCCATCAACGCCAAGATCGAGGCGGCGGGGCTCCGCATCATTGCCCAGCGCCGCACCAAGTGGAAGCAGGCCGATGCCAGGAAATTCTACGCTGTTCATGCCAAGCGCCCGTTCTACAAGGACCTGGTGAAGTTCATGACCTCGGGCCCCATTGTCATGCAGGTGCTGGAAGGCAACAATGCGATTGCCAAGTATCGCGAAATCATGGGCGCCACCAACCCCGCCAACGCCGATGCGGGCACCATCCGCAAGGATTTCGCCGAATCCATTGAAGCCAATTCAGTGCATGGCTCCGACAGCGCCGAAAACGCCAAGAAGGAAATCAAGCTTTGCTTCAAAGCCGCTGAAATCGTAGGCTAAAACCATGTGGGTCGCACTCTACGTCGTTGCAATTGTTCTGGTGAACTGGCTGTTCACCGCCGTGGCGCCTTGGAACACGGTATTCGGCGATCTATACTTTGCAAATGTCGTCGTAGGCTTCGTATTTGTCCTGCGCGACTACGCCCAGCGCGAAATCGGTCACAAGGTTCTATTGGCAACATTGTTTGCAGGCATCGTCACCTATTTCATGGTGAACCCCGCCATTGCGATCGCCAGCGTAACGGCCTTCGTGTTGTCTGAAATGGCAGACTGGGCAATCTTTTCTTTCACCAGGCGGCCCCTGCAATCGCGCATCCTGATTTCCAGTCTTGTGGCTGTGCCGCTGGATACGCTGGCATTCCAATACCTTGCGGGCTACTTGACCCCGGCGGCCTTTACGACTGAAGTGTTGAGCAAGGCACTCGGCGTGGCCATCGTCTGGTATCTCCTGAAGCTCCGGATGGACAGGACACCAGCGGCGGTGCACTGATTTGCGGAAGCAGGAGCCCTAGCTTATCATTGTGGGCGGCGTTTCCAGCGGTGCGACATTGAGCTTCCTTTCGCGGTAGGAAATATAGATTGCGCAGGCGATAAGGATGCCGACGCCCACAAAGGTCCAGGTGTCGGGAAAGTCGCCAAAGAAATACCAGCCCACAATCACCGCCATGATCATTTCCGTGTAGCCAAGGGGCGCCAGAAGCGAGGCTTCCGCATAATCATAGGCCCGGACAATCAGGTAGTGCCCCGCCGTGGCGATGAAGGCGAGCAGAATGAACAGCCCCCACTGTTGCGGCGTCGGCACCTGCCACACAAAGACCACGGCTATCGAAGTGAGCACCGCACCTGCAAGGCTGGTGAGAAATGTCGTGGTCATGGCGCTGGCACTTCCCGCAATGCGCCGGGTGAGCAGCATGTAAAGGGCAAGTGAGGTGCCGGCTCCCAGCGCCATGAAAGCTCCGGGATTCAAACTCTGAAAGCCGGGGCGAATGATGATCAGTGTGCCCATGAACCCGACTGCAACCGCCAACCAGCGGCGCACCCCAACCTTCTCGCCGAGCACCAGTGGCGACAGCATCGTGATGACCAGCGGCTGGACAAAGAATATCGCCAGCGTTTCGGCGATCCCCTGGAATTTCAGGGCCCAGAAGAATAGCCCCGTTGCCGCAACGAGGAATATGGCGCGGATTGTGTGAACGACCGGGCGCTGCGGGATAAGGTTGCGCGCCCCGTCCATTTTCCACACCAGCGGCGCCGTCATCACCATGCCGAAGAAAAGCCTGGCCCAGACGATTTCATTGATGGGCACATTCTGCTGGCCCAGGAATTTGGCCACAACATCAAGAAATGGCAGCACAATCATTGCTGCGATCATCAGGGCAATGCCGAACAGCGTATTGGGGTGGGCGGTAGGGGAGGCAGGCATGGCCGCTAGCTATCGCATTGCCGGGCCATTCGCAATTTGTTTACGACTTGGGCGCATGATGATTCGGTACGTGTAGTTGGAGCTGTTTATGAACGATCAAATCGGCATAGCCGCTCCGAGACCCGCCTAACCTCAGGGGGCTGAATTACCTCCGGCGGCGCCTCGGACGGCGAGACTGGAGGAACCATGATTAAGTTCAGTTTTGTATGTGCATGCGTATCATTCCTTGCTTTGGGCGCAGCAAGCCCGGCGCAGGCCCTTGGCATGTGCGGCAGCCGCGCCGACTTCATCAAGGCCCTTTCGGATAAATATCAGGAAACCGGCAAGGCGCTCGGCATCGCGGGCCAGGTCAATCTCGTCGAAATTTTTGCCTCGAAGGCGGGCACCTGGACCATTTTGGTGACAACGCCGCAAGGAAAATCCTGCATCATCGCTGCGGGAAGCTCGTGGGAAGACTTGCCCCCGAGCAAGAACCTGACCTCGCTTTAGGCTTTCAGCCGGGCGTTTGTGGGGTCCCAGGGTGATTCGCTGACGATGCTTGCCTTTCGCTTCTCACCGAACATGAGAACGTAGAAGCCTGTGCCCATGGCTGTCATGGCGGGGTCCACATAGGCGAAGGCCAAAGATTTCTTGACGGCATGGCCATAGCCGCCCGACGTGGTGAGTCCCACGATCTTCTCGCCGCTGTAGACCGGTTCATTCCCCACGCAATCCGAATCCGTATTGGCAACCTCAAGCGACACAAGTTTCATCCGGGCTCCGCGCTGATGCTTGGAAAGGGTGGCGGCCTTGCCGATGAAGTCCGGCTTGTCCAGGCGGATGAAACGCTCCATCGAGGCTTCGAACATGTCGATTTCCGTCGTGAGCTCCGAACCCCAGCCACGGTAGGATTTTTCCATGCGCAGCGAATTCATGGCGTAGGTGCCGAAAAGTTTGAGTCCGTGGGCTTTGCCAGCCTTTGACAGGGCATCGAAAACCTCAGGCATCTCGGCCATCGGAACATGCAGTTCCCAGCCCAGTTCGCCTACATAGTTGACCCGCAGCAGCCGTATCTTCTTGATGCCTGCGACCTCTGCCTCCTTGCCCGTGAGCCAGCGGAAGCTTGCGTTGGAAAGATCAGTGGAGGTGCATTGGCTCAGCACTTCGCGTGATAGCGGGCCCGCCAGAACCAGCACGCCAAAGTCATCGGTGACGTCGGTGATCGTCACCTTCTCTGTGGCTAACTTGCGCCACTCCAACTGGTCCCTGTCGTGCAACTGGGCAACGGCGGCTGAAAGCACATAGAAATGCTCGGGCCCCAGCCGCGTGACGGTGATTTCCGATTCAATGAAGCCGCTCTCATTCAGGAGATGGCCCAGGATGATGCCGCCGTCCTTTGTTGGAATCTTGTTGGCGCAAATCCGTTCGAGGAACGCATAGGCATCCCGCCCCTTCACTTCGAACTTGGAGAAGGTCGAGAGGTCCATGAGCCCAACTTTCTCACGCACCGCCAGCGCTTCATCGCGTACCGCCTCGAACCAGTTCGAGCGCTTGTAGGAATAGGCCTCGCCCTTGCCCGACGTATCGTACCAGCGCGGCCGCTCCCAGCCGAAGATCTGCGCGAATTGCGCCCCTTCCGCTTTCAGCTTGTCATAAAGCGATGATTTGCGCAGGCCCCGGCCAACCTCATGCTGCTCGCCCGGCTTGTAGCAATAATACATGTGGTGGTAATCGGCGACCGAGACTTCCGCAGTGTAGTCCTTGCTCGCCCAATTGCCAAAGCGCCGCGGATCAAATTCCCGCATGTTGATCTCGGCCTGGCCATGCACCATCCACTGCGCCAGGTATTTGCCGGCCCCGCCGCCCTGGCAGATGCCGATGGAAGCCCCGCAATGCATCCAGTAGTTCCTGGGGCCAGGCGCTGGGCCGGAAAGATAGGTGCCATCCGGCGTATGGGTGATGGCCCCGGAAATGATGGATTTGAGGCCCGCATTGCCGAAAATCGGCATGCGTTCCGTGGCACGTTCCAGCCACGGCGTAAGACGGTCCAGCTCTGGAGCTACCAGTTCGCTTTCAAAATCCCAGGCCGGCGGCCGGCCATCCCAGCAGAGATGCGCCGTTTCGGTTTCATAGGGCCCCACCAAAACGCCATTGGTTTCTTCGCGCAGGTACGCGTGGGAGTAGGGGTCGCGCACTACCGGCAGTTCCGGCGCGAGATCGATCAGTTCTTTCAACGGCTCGGTGATCATGTAGTGGTGCAGCATGTTGGCGATCGGTACATTATGCCCTGTCCAGGAGCCCACCACATCGCAATAGGAGCCGGCGGAATTCACCACATGCTGGCAGATGATACTGCCCTTGTCGGTGATCACGTTCCACTCGCCCGATGGCAACTGCTTGATATCCATCACCCGGGTGCGGCGATAGATTTCTGCACCGAGCTTCCGCGCGCCAGCCGCCATAGCATTGGTAATATCGGCTGGCGCCACGTGGCCGTCGGTGACGGTGCGGAAGGCTGCCTTCACCCCAAAGGTTTCAAGAAAGGGATGGTATTGCTTGATCTCATTGGGGCCGATGATTTCGCACTCATAGCCCGCAAGCCGCGACACGCCGTAGACATACTTGAACCAGTTCACCTCTTCGTCCGTGGTGGCGAGCCTTAGCCCGCCGCAGTCATGCCAGGACACGGCTTGCCCTGTGAGCTTTTCCAACTGCGGGTAAAGCTGAGTGCCGTAGAGATGCACCTTGGACATGTTGAGCGAGCCGTTGAACTGCGGGCATTGGCCCGCCGCATGCCAGGTGGACCCGGACGTCAGTTCGCCCTTTTCGATAAGTGCGATATCGCTCCAGCCTTCCAGTGCCAGATGATACAGCAGGCCTACGCCCATCACGCCGCCACCGACCACAACCACTCGCGCATGGGACTTCATTCGATTCCTCCAGGAAAAAAACAGTGTAAACCGTGAGTGCTCATGTTCTCAAGCGCCACGCAAGCGAGTTTCTTGTGCCGGAGGTGAGGGGAATTCACCATCCCCCAGTTCATGAAAGGTTCAGGTGGGTGGTGCGAGACTGGAAAACTCAGGAGGATTCGTCATGCGCAACCTTTTAGCCGTTTTGTTTTTCGCTGTTTCCCTCACCCCTGCCGCCCACGCCACCTCAGGCCCCGGCTGCCTGATCGTCACCAATGTGGCCGATGATGATGCGCTGAACATGCGCAGCCGGCCCTCGGCCTCGTCGCGCATTGTCGATCAACTGGTGCCGGGCCAGCACGGCATCATCCATCTGGATGCACCATGCACGCCCCTCAGCAGACCGTGGCCCCAGCGCTGGTGCCGGGTCAGCCATTACAATGCTGAAGTGGTGACCCAAGGCTGGGTAAAGGCCCGCTATGTCCGGGACAGTGACTGCCCGTAATCAGGGGCAAACCAGGGAAGGCAGGCCGCCGCAGATTGCCTCGACGATTTCGCTGCGCTGGCCCCAGAAGCCAATGCCGAGGAGCAGCGGCCCGGCAAATCCGCTCGCCACATAATAGATGAAGTTGCGCACGCTGTCCGGCGCCCAGAAGCCCGCATCGTCCCACTCCGCCCCCACCACATGTTTTTCAAACTGGTAATTGTCGCGGGTCAGCGTATTGAGCGGTTCGCCAAGCCCCAGGTCTTCCGCAAACATCGTCGCATGGGCCCGCCAGAAATGGCCAAGCCCACCCAGCAGCGCGCCCACAACCGAGGCTGCAAGAACAAAGCTTATGTAGGCAAAGCCGGTCATTGGACGAGATTATCGTCCGCTCCGTTACTCAGGGCTTAACAGCCTCATAGAGCATCAGGGCGGTAGCCGTCGCCACATTGAGCGACTCCGCCCCACCGGGCATGGGAATGCGCACCAACGTCTTGCACGCCGCCGCAAGCTCCTCCGAAAGCCCGCGGCGCTCGCTGCCCATGACGAGCAGGGTGGGGGATTTGTAGTTCCGTCTGAAATCTTCGGTTCCCTTGAGATGGGTGCCAACCACATCGCCACTCCATAATTTGCACAGGCCGATGAAGGCCGCCGTTTCCATCCGCACCAGCGGAACACCAAAAATGGAACCCGTGGTGGCCCGCACGCAGTCCCCCGAATAGGGGTCGCAGGATTGGCCGACCAGAATGACGCCGGACGCGGCAACCGCATCGGCGGTGCGGATGATCGTCCCCAGATTGCCCGGATCGCGCATGTCCTCCAGGGCAACCCACACGCCGCTTGGCGTGACCTCGCCCACATAGCGCTGCCCGAACGTAGCAATAACGCTGTGCGGGTTGTTCTGCCCGCTGAGACCTTCCATGACTTTTTCGGTCACCAGAATGGGCCGCGTTTCGCCCCAGGGCGAAATAGGCTCCGTCGATACCAGATGCTGCGGCACCCAACCCGCCTTGCGCGCCCGCTCCAGCATCTCCCAGCCTTCCGCCACGAACAGCCCGGTTTCCTGCCTGAATTTCTTCTCGGAAAGTGAGCGGATAAGCTTGATCGTGGGATTTTGCGGGGACAAAACTGCAGCCATGACGGCAAGTATAGTTTCGGCTATATCTCCCGTCCATGAACATTCGCCCCAACATCAAAACTGGAATTTCCGTTTGCCCCCATGATTGCCCCTCGGCCTGCGCGCTGGAGGTCGAACTGCTCGATGAACGCACCATTGGCCGGGTGCGCGGCGCCAAGGACAATTCCTACACCCTCGGCGTGATCTGCGAAAAAGTCGGCCGCTATGCCGAACGCATTCACCATCCCGACCGCCTGCTTTACCCGCTGAAGCGCAGTGGCCCCAAGGGCGCCGGCGAATTCAAGCGCATCAGCTGGGATGAGGCGATGGAAGAAACGGCCCGCGCCTTCCTCAAAGCCGAGGCCGACTATGGTTCCGAATCCGTCTGGCCCTATTACTATGCGGGCACCATGGGCCTCGTCATGCGCGATGGCATCGAGCGTCTGCGCCACAGCAAGAATTATTCCGGCATGTATGGCACCTTCTGTGTTTCGCTTTCATGGAGCGGATATTTTGCCGGGGCCGGCAGCATATCAGGCGTCGATCCTCGCGAGATGCAAAAATCGGACCTCATCGTGATCTGGGGCGGCAACCCGGTGAACACGCAAGTGAATGTCATGACCCACGCCATGAAGGCCCGCAAGGATCGCGGCGCCAATATTGCCTGCGTCGATATCTATGACACCGGCACCATGAAGCAGGCCGATGTGAAACTGCTGATCCGCCCCGGCACCGACGGCGCTCTGGCATGCGCCATAATGCACGTGCTGTTCCGCGATGGCTACGCCGACTGGCCTTATCTTGAGGCGCTCACCGATTGCCCGCGTGAATTTGAAGCCCACCTCAAAACCAGAACGCCGGAATGGGCTTCCAGGATTTGCGATATCCCGGTTGCCGAAATCGAAGCCTTTGCCAAACTGATCGGTGAAACCAAGCGCACGTTTTTCCGCTTGGGTTATGGCTTTGCCCGTGGGCGCAATGGCGCCGTGAACATGCATGCCGCCTCCTGCATTCCTGTGGTCACCGGCGCCTGGAAACATGAAGGCGGCGGTGCGCTTCATTCCAACAGCGGTATCTACAAGTGGAACAAGAAGATGATCGAAGGCACCGATGCCAAAAAGAGCGGCCTTCGCGTCATCGATCAAAGCCGCATCGGCCCCGCCCTTCTGGGCGATCCCTTCGATCTCGCCGGCGGCCCGCCGGTCAAGGCCATGCTTATTCAAAACACCAATCCGGCCTCGGTTGCGCCTGACCAGACGAAGGTGAAGCAGGGCTTGGCCCGCGAGGATCTCTTCGTATGCGTGCACGAGCAATTCATGACCGAGACGGCGAAGTTCGCCGACATCGTTTTGCCCGCCACCATGTTTCTCGAGCATGATGATGTCTATCAGGGCGGGGGCCACCAGCACATCATGTTTGGCCGCAAGCTGGTGGAAGCTCCCGGCGAATGCCGCAGTAACCATGACGTTCTTTGCGATCTCGCCAAGCGCGTGGGCGCAAAGCACGAAGGCTTCGAAAAGACTCCCCGTGAATTGATTGACTGGACCCTGCAGCATTCCAGCCGGCCCGATTTGCAGAAACTCGATGAAGACAACTGGTTTGACGTCCAGCCCGATTTTGAGACGGCCCATAATTTGAAACGCTTTGGCCATGCCGATGGAAAATTCCATTTCAAGCCCGACTGGGTGAAGGCCGCGTTCCTCTCGCCCACCGGCCCGCTTGGCCCCTTGAAAGACATGCCCGTATTTCCCGATCACTGGGGCGCCATTGAAGAGGCAACCGAGGACTATCCCTTCCGCCTTGCCACCAGCCCGGCCCGCACCTTTCTCAATTCCACCTTCAATGAAACGCCGTCCTCGCTCAGGCGTGAGGGCAGGCCCACGCTCTTTGTGCATCCCCAGGACCTGGAAGCGGCAGGCATCGCCGATGGCGGCAAGGTGAAGGTGGGCAGCGCGCGTGGCGTGGTCACCCTCCATGCCAAGGCTCATGACGGGCAGCGCCGTGGCGTCCTGATTGCCGAGTCCATCTGGCCCAATGAGGCCTTTGAAGACGGGCAGGGCATCAATACCCTGACGGGCTGCGACCAGGCGGCTCCCGCGGCGGGCGGCCTTTATCATGATAATCGCGTCTGGCTGAAGCCCGCGGGGTGAATCGGAGATGAACGGCAGGTTCAGCTCTCACTCAGGCGGAAAGCCCTAGTGTGAGGTCTAGTTTAATGCCTTTCACGACGGAACCGACATGAAAACCCTGATTGCAATCTCGCTTGCCGGACTTCTGCTGGCTGTGGCTTCGGCCCCATCCGTTGCCGGCGATGACAAGAAAAACGCCACGCAAACCCATGCCGCAACCGCCAATCAACAGGTTTCCATCAAGCTTTTGCGCCTGAGAGCCAAAGTCATTGGAATTAACCAATGATTAACCCTTTCGAGTCCGTCCAAGTGCTTGAAAAGAATCATTTTCTTGCAGCCCAGAATCGTTCCACGGTGCATTCCATGATAGAAATCCGCTACCCCAATCCGCCCTCTTGGCTTCTACTGATGGCCGCATTTCTGATCCTTGCAACCCTTGCCCCGGTCGTTGTTCTGGTCGGCTAAAAGCCTCAAGGCAGGCGCGAAATGCGTTCGATGAGCAAGTCAAAAAATCCCTGCGCATTGATCGAGCGGCACACCGTGGCATTGGGCTTCCTGGCCGTAACGCGCCACCAATCCACCACCGTCATGCCCATGGTGAGTTCCGACTCGCATTCGATCTCCACATTCACCTCGCGGCTTTGAAAAAGCTCAGGCTTCAATAGCCAGGCCATAACGCAAGGGTCATGCAGCGGCCCGCCGTCAGTGCCGTATTTTTGTTCATCAAAACGCTCGGAGAACGACAGCATTGCCGCGATTGCAGGCCCGGGCTTGTTCTTGATGCTGCGGAATCTTTCAATGCGCGCCGCCGTGGACAGGGCCTGGTGCGTGCAGTCCAGCGGGACAAGCGTCATCGGAGTGTCGGCGTCAAACACGGCGCGCGCCGCATGCGGGTCCACATAGATATTGAACTCCGCTGCCGGTGTCGTATTCCCGCCCTCAAAAAATCCGCCGCCCATGGCCACGATGCGCTTGATGCGCGAGGCGATCCTGGGTTCTCGGATAAGCGCCAGCGCGATGTTTGTCATGGGGCCGAGAACGCACAGGGTGATGGTTCCTGCTTCGTGCGTCATCAGGGTTTCAACGATGAAATCCACCGCATGCTGTTTCTGCAGTGGCATCTTGGGGTCGGACCAGACTGGGCCATCAAGCCCCGTCTGCCCGTGCACATATTCAGCCGTTACTAGCGGACGCAAAAGGGGCCGCACCGCGCCGGCAAATACCTTGATCTCCGGCCGGCCCGCCAATTCGCAAATCTTGCGCGCGTTGATTTCGGTGAGCGCCAGCGGCACGTTCCCCGCCACTGCCGTAATGCCCAGAACCTCGAATTCCGGCGAGGCGAGCGCCAGCAGTATGGCAACCGCATCGTCCTGGCCGGGGTCCGTATCGATGATGATGGGCAGGGGCTTGGTCATTCTTGGGAAGCTCTTTGTTTCTTGCGCAGGTGATAGGTGAGCGCC
The DNA here is from genome assembly GCA_030680855.1 of Aestuariivirga sp. GTDB lineage: Bacteria > Pseudomonadota > Alphaproteobacteria > Rhizobiales > Aestuariivirgaceae > Aestuariivirga. Next base: position 9,670 of record JAUXUN010000010.1, on the reverse strand, counting down.
AGGGAAATGCAATGGCGCAGGGCCTCTTCTGGTAGCCTATCGGCCACATCAAAGACAATGCTCCTGTTGCCCTCGAATTTCATCTTGCCCCGGTAAAGCTCCTTGAAATCGTCGATCAGGCCCGAGGTGCAAATGAAATACATGGCGTATTTCGTGGGTTCATGTCTGATCTGGTCGATCCGGATGGTGCTGCCGCTGCCGGTTTCCGGCGTGATATAGCTGGGCTGCCCCCAGCGCAGGGCTTCCTCAAGCCTGCCAACTCCCGGCGTTGCCTTTGCCACGTCGAATATCATCTGGCGCAGGGCAAGCAGTTTTTCCCTTACAGGCTTGGGATAGATGCCGAAATCAAGCCTTGCCATGAACACGCGCTCCCCTGATATTTCTTCCCCATTGGCCCCTCTACTGCCACACTGCTGACAGCATGTTGTCAGCAGTGTTACAGTAGATAAAGCCATGCGTAGAGCCGACCGCCTTTTGCAGTTGATCCAGATCCTGCGCCGCCACCGCCGGCCGGTGACCGGCGATGTCATGGCGCGTGAGTTGGAAGTCTCTCTCCGCACCGTTTACCGCGACATTGCCACCTTGACCATTGAGGGTGTCCCCATCCGCGGCGAGGCGGGCGTGGGCTATGTGCTGGGCGAGGGCTACGACCTGCCGCCCCTGATGTTCACCACCGATGAGCTGGAAGCGGTCATGCTCGGCCTCCGCTGGGTGGCCAGGCGCGGCGACAAGGATCTGGCCCGTGCCGCCTTGGATACGGTGGCCAAGATCGGCACCGTGCTGCCGGAAAAACTCAGGCCCTTCCTGTTTGATGCGGGGCTTCTCGTGCCGCCGCGCATGCACCACGCGCCCGACCGCATTGACGTGGCCCAGTTCCGCGCCGCCATCCGCGATGGTCGCAAGGCCACGATTGCCTATCGCAGCGAAGAGGGCAATGAAACCATCCGCACCATTTGGCCCATTGCCATTTCCTATTTCGATGCCCAGCGCCTGATCATCGGCTGGTGCGAACTGCGCACCGCCTTCCGCTCCTTCCGCACCGACCGCATGATGGCCATGGAAGTGCTGAAGGACAAATACCCGGAGCGGCGCAAGGTATTGCTGAAGAAATGGCAGGAAGACGTGCGCCGGGAAACCGGCCAGCCGCAGTTGGATGTGTTTATGTAATCCGGCTTGCCGCCATCGCCAGCGCCTTGGGATAGAGCTTGTGCTCTTCCACCAGAACCCGCGCCGATAAGGTCTCCGGCGTATCGCCCGGCAGCACCGGAACTTCCGCCCGCGCAATGACGGGGCCGCCATCCAGTTCTTCAGTCACATAGTGAACCGAGCAGCCATGAACCTTCACGCCATCAGCCAGCGCCCGCTCATGCGTATGGGTTCCCTTGTAGAGTGGCAGCAGGGAGGGATGAATATTGATCATTTTCCCGGCCCAGGGTTCCAGCAGCACCGAGGTCATGATGCGCATGAAACCGGCGCAGGCGATCATGTCAAGTTTCTGCGATTGCAGATAGTCGTTAAGCGCGGCGTCAAATTTTTCGCGTGTTGCGTAATCTTTATGGTCAATGACATGCGTTGAAATGTTTTGGCTCTGCGCGAATTTCAGCCCGGCAGCATCCTGCCTGTTGGAAACCACGCACACGATCTCAGCGGAGTACGTCGGATCCCGCGCCGCCTCTACAAGGGCCGCCATGTTGGAACCGCGGCCCGAGATGAGAATGCCAACGCGCTTTCGCTTCATTTGACTTTCAGGCTTCCCGACGTCGCCACCTGTGCCTCTTTACCCCGGCGTTTGCGCAAATGGCCGAGGGTGACGACCGTCTCACCGGATTTTTTGAGCGCCGTTGCAATCGCTTTTGCATCCTTCGCCTTCACCACCACGATCATGCCGATGCCGCAGTTGAAGGTCCGCAGCATTTCGCGTTCAGGCGTACCGCCAATTTCCTGCAGCCATTTGAACACCGGCAGGAACGGCACCACGTCAAGATTGACTTCGGCCACACAGCCCTTGGGTAATACGCGGGGAATGTTTTCGAGAAAGCCGCCCCCCGTGATATGGGCCAGCGCCTTGATGGATTTGCTTTTCCGGAACACCTTCAGCAGCGGCTTCACATAAATCCGCGTCGGCACCAGCAGCGCCTCGCCCAGGGTCTTGCCCGTGGCAAAGGGGGCAGGGGCTTCATAGCCAAGCCCGCTCAATTCAACGATCTTGCGGATCAGTGAATAGCCATTGGAATGAGTGCCCGATGAAGCCAATCCAAGAATGACATCGCCTGGCCCCACATCCTTCGCCGGCAGAATTCTCTTGCGCTCAACGGCGCCTACGGCGAATCCCGCGAGGTCATAATCCTTGCCGTGATACATGCCGGGCATCTCGGCGGTTTCCCCGCCGACAAGAGCGCATCCCGCCTGCTTGCAGCCCTCGGCAATCCCGGCGATCACCTCCCTGGCCTGCGCCACATCAAGCTTACCCGTGGCAAAGTAATCGAGAAAGAACAGCGGCTCGGCCCCTTGCACGATGAGGTCGTTCACCGACATGGCCACAAGATCAATGCCAACCCCGTGGTTCAGGCCTGTTTCAATGGCCACCCGCAATTTGGTGCCGACCCCGTCATTGGCGGCCACCAGAACCGGGTCCTTGTAGCCGCAGGCCTTGAGATCAAAAAGCCCGCCAAAGCCGCCCAGCGCCGAATCAGCGCCGTTGCGCCGCGTTGCCTTGGCCAAAGGCTTGATCACTTCAACCAGCGCGTTTCCGGCATTTATATCCACGCCCGCGTCAGCATAGGTGACGCCGTTTTGTTGTGCTTGTTTGCCGTCGCTCATGCCGCTAGTTTGCCCTAATATTCATGCTAAAGGGCCTCTTAGCCTGAAGTGGCGTGCGAATAAAGCGTGATGGTGGCTAATCACCAGCGGAAATGGAGCGGTTGACGGCATGATCTATCAACGACTGTGGCTGGTATTCATGGCCACGATGATCATGCTTGGCGCATTCTCCGCCCATGCGGCAGGGCCCGTGGAAACCAATGTCTTTGCCGTCCAGGGCGTGGCCGTCGATGTCACCGACAAGGACGTCGCCACCGCCAAGAACAAGGCCCTGTTCGAAGTCCAGATGAAGGCCATTGTCATGCTGGCCAAACGCCTGGGCAACGAAACCTTTGCAGCCGAAATCGCCAAGCTGGAACCCAAGGACGTGCTGCCCCTGCTCAAGTCGCTTTCCATCGAAGAAGAGGGCACCGGACCCGGCCACTACATCGGCAAATTCACCGTCAGGTTCATCCCGGCAAAGGTCCAGAGGCTTTTTGAAAGCTATGGCGTAACTGTTGTCTCCGAACAGGCTACCCCAATGCTGGTGCTTCCCATCTGGAAGGCGGCGGAAGGCACCGAACTTTGGGAGGACAACCTGTGGCGCACTGCCTGGCTCAATCTCCGCGCCGAACAGTCGCTTGTTCCCCTCATCATACCCATCGGCGATCTTGAGGATACCGCCGCCATCACGGCCCAGGACGTGCTCAATCTCGATCCGATAAAGCTTGAGGCGCTCCGCCGCCGCTATGGCACCCGTACCATACTGGTGGCCATTGCCGAACCGGCCGAAGGCAACGGTGTGCGCGCCATGATGAATGCCGAATCCGAGCTCGGCAAAATCACCTTCGATAAGATCTATACCGCCGATCCGCCAACCCTAGAGGCCTCCGCTGCACTTGCTGCCGCCCGTTTCCATGCTGTGATGATCGACAAGTACAGGTCGGACAAGACCAGGGCCCAGCAAGTGAGCGCCGATGCCAGCGCCTCTCATTCAATCCCCGTGACCGTGCCATTTACCAGCCCTTCCGAATGGAATGCCGTTCGCTCGCGCATCCTCTCCTCGCCCGGCATCATCGGCGTTGACGTGTCAACCCTTGCTGCCGATGGCGCGGTGATCAGATTGATGTATGTTGGCGAGCTGCAGGTGGTGCAGACGTCAATGCAGGGAACCGGATTACAGATGTCGCAAATCGGGGGGAATTGGGTCATTCAGTCCCAATTGTAATGCCCATCAACCTGCCAAATTTCATTACCATCGGCCGCATCCTGCTGGTCCCCATCACCGTATGGCTAATCATCTCCGGGGAATTTTCCTGGGCCTTCGCGGCCTTTGTGGCGGCGGGCATCAGCGATGGCGTCGATGGCTACATTGCCAGGAGGTTTAACCAGCGCTCGGAGCTGGGCGCATATCTCGATCCCATTGCCGACAAGGCCTTGCTCGTGTCCATTTACGTGTCCCTGGGTTTTCTGAAATTCCTGCCGGCTTGGCTGGTCATTCTCGTGGTGACGCGCGATGTCCTGATCGTGGGCGCGGTTATTTTGGCGTGGGTGGTGGGCAAGCCCATGGTGGTGGCCCCGTCCATGGCCAGCAAAGTGAACACCGTGGGGCAGATCATTCTGGCTGGCGTGGTCCTGGGGCTCCTGGGGTTGGAGGTCAGCATGGAGGAGTTGCTGTTTACCGGCTATGCCTTTGTGGCGATTTTGACCTTCGGCTCGGGCGCATTATACATGCGCGACTGGCTGTTGCACATGGCCAATGGCAAGCAGGAGTAAGGCTTCTCCATGACACTGCAAAAGCAAATCACCTTCTGGGCCGTTGCATTCCTGGCGCTCATTCTGGTGCTATGGCTGCTCAGCCCGATTTTGCTGCCCTTTATAGCAGGCCTCGTGTTGGCCTATTTTCTCGATCCCGTGGCCGACGCGCTTGAGCGGTTGGGCCTTCCGCGCGTGGCGGCAACTGCCGTGATCCTTCTGCTCAGCATCTTTTTGCTGGTTTTGATCGTGCTGCTCATCGTTCCCATCCTTGGCGATCAGATCGTGAAGTTTGCCGGCGACCTGCCATCCCTGATGCAATCCCTGCTGGCCCGCTTCAATGAAGTGGCCCCACAATGGGTGAAGGATGCCATAGCAAAGTCCGGAACCGATATTCAGGGCTCCATCTCTGATATCGCAGGCAGGGCTGCGGGCTGGACCGCAACACTTCTGGCTTCTGTCTGGTCCGGCGGCATGGCCCTGGTCAATATCCTCTCGCTCATGGTCGTCACGCCGATCGTGGCCTTCTATCTTCTGGCGGATTGGGATCGCCTTGTTGCCAAGGTCGATAGCTGGCTGCCCCGCGACCATGCGGGCGAGATCAGAAACATTTTCACGGATATTGACGCGGCGATGGCCGGATTCATCCGTGGCCAGGGAACCGTATGCCTTCTGCTCGGCCTGTTCTACGCGTTGGCGCTGAGCCTTGCCGGATTGAAATTCGGCCTGGTTATCGGTCTTGGCGCGGGCCTCTTGAGTTTCATCCCCTATGTGGGTGCATTGGTCGGCGGTGTGGTGGCAATTGGCGTGGCACTGGTCCAGTTCTGGCCGGATTTTGCCAACATCGCGATCATCATCGCCATCTTCGCAGCGGGCCAGTTCATCGAGGGAAATTTCCTCTCGCCCAAGCTGGTGGGCAGCAGCATTGGCCTGCATCCCGTCTGGCTGATGTTTGCGCTGTTTGCCTTCGGCTACGTCTTTGGCTTTGTCGGGCTCTTGCTGGCCGTTCCCTTGGCAGCCGCGGCAGGCGTACTCGTACGGTTTGCCCTCAACCAGTATCTCGCAAGCAAGCTCTATCGCGGCGTTCCCCGCGAAATGCCAACGCCCGCAAAACCCCCGGTGCGTAACCGCGCGAAATGACGGGCACCGGCCGACAGCTTGTTTTGGAACTGCCTCACCGGCAAGCCCTGGGCCGTGATGATTTCCTTGTGACTGCATCTAATACCGCAGCCGTTGCGCTGATTGACCATTGGCCCGATTGGCCCGCCCACGCGGCCATGATTGTGGGTCCGCCGGGAAGCGGCAAGTCCCACCTTGTGGAAGTCTGGCGCCAGCGCTCAAAGGCAGCCCGGGTTCAGGCGGCCGACGTGAGAGTTGAAACCACTCCTGAGCTGCTGCTGTCCGGTGCTGCTGCCATTGAAGATGCGGCCCCGCCGCTCAATGAGCGCGGCCTTTTCCACCTCCTGAATTTGGCAAGGCAGCAGGACAGCAGTGTTTTGCTGACTGCCGAGACCCGGCCGGAGCACTGGAAAATTGCCTTGCCCGATTTGCTGTCACGGCTGAAGGCCATCCCGGTTCTGGAAATCCTGCCGCCCGACGATGCCCTGCTGCGTGGCGTGTTGGTAAAGCTGTTTTTCGACCGCCAGATCGCGGCGGCGGAAGCAACCATCAGCTTCATGCTGGCCCGCATGCCGCGTTCCCTTGGCGCGGCGCGCCTGCTGGTGGCGGAAGTTGACCGCCGGGCCCTGGAAGAGCGGGCCGAGGTCACCCGCCCCTTCGTGGCCAAGGTGATGGAAGATTTTTCCGATCCCGGGCTTTTTGGCGATGAGGACTAGCGCTTCGTTTACCCCCTGCGCATTCCCCGCTTTCACCAAACTGTCATATGGGCCTATTATCCGTTGAATTTTTGAGGATTGCCGATGAACGAGATGCTGCCGCTTGAACCCGCCGGGACGATTGGGCTGGATAGTCCCCAGCGGTTTTTCAATCGCGAGCTGTCCTGGCTGGGCTTCAACATGCGGGTTCTCGAAGAGGCCCGCAACCGCAACCATCCTTTGCTCGAACGCCTGCGCTTTCTCTCCATTTCCGGAAACAACCTCGATGAATTCTTCATGGTAAGAGTCGCAGGGCTAGTGGGCCAGGTGCGCGAGCAGATGGTGGAGATCAGCCCCGATGGCCTGAACCCGGAAGAGCAGCTTGAGAAAATCCGCAAATTCGCCCAGGAGCTGATGGCCGAACAGGACCGGCGCTGGCTCCAGTTGAAAAGCGAATTGACCGAAAACGGCATCACCATCGCCAGCGAGGAACATCTCACCGCCGACGAACACAAGTGGCTCGACAACCGCTTCCTCGAGCATATCCTTCCTATCGTCACCCCCATTGCCATCGATCCCGCCCACCCCTTTCCCTTCATTCTCAACCGTGGCTTTATCATCGCGCTGGAACTGAAGCGCAGGCGCGATGGCGGCATCATGAACGCCCTGCTTCCCATCCCGCCGCAGCTGGAGCGTTTCATCCGCCTGCCGGGAACCAGCCCGCGCTTCATCTCGCTGGAACACATGCTGCGGGTTTTCCTGCCGAAACTTTTCCCCGGCTATGATGTTTTGGGCCAGGGCCTGTTCCGCATCATCAGGGACAGTGATATTGAAATTGAGGAAGAGGCCGAAGACCTCGTGCGTGTGTTCGAGAGCGCCCTGAAGCGCCGCCGCCGCGGTTCGGTGATCCGCATGGAAGTCGACGTCGATTGCCCGCCGGGCATTCGCGGCTTCATCGCCGACCAATTGGATGTGACCGAGGATGTGACGGTCACCTGCGAAGGCCTTGTTGGCTATGCCGACACCAAGCAGCTTATCCTTGATGAGCGGCCCGACCTGAAATTCACCCCTTATCTGGCGCGCTTTCCTGAACGCGTCCGTGACCATGGCGGCGATTGCTTTGCCGCCATCCGCCAGAAGGACTTTGTCGTCCACCACCCCTACGAGTCATTTGACGTTGTCGTGCAGTTTGTGCTGCAAGCCGCAAGCGATCCCAATGTCGTGGCCATCAAGCAGACGCTCTACCGCACCTCGAACAATTCCCCCATCGTAGCAGCCCTCGCCAAGGCGGCCGAAGCGGGCAAGTCCGTGATGGCCCTGGTGGAGCTCAAGGCCCGCTTTGATGAGGAAGCCAACATCCAGTGGGCCCGCGATCTGGAGCGCGCCGGTGTGCAGGTGGTGTTTGGCTTCATTGAGCTTAAAACCCATGCCAAGGTATCCATGGTGGTGCGCCGCGAAGGCACAAATATGCGCAGTTACGTTCACTATGGCACCGGCAACTATCATCCGATAACCGCCAAAATCTACACGGACCTCTCCTTCTTCACCAGCGATCCGGCCCTGTGCCGTGATGCGGCGCGGCTGTTCAATTTCATCTCCGGTTATGCCCAGCCGGAAGACCTGGAAAAGCTTTCACTCTCGCCGATCAATTTGAAACCGCGTCTCTTGAAGCATATTGACGATGAAATCACCCACGCCAAGGCGGGCCGGCCCGCCCACATCTGGGGCAAGTTCAATTCGCTGGTTGACCCCGGCATAATCGACGCTCTCTACAAGGCAAGCCAGGCCGGGGTGCAGGTTGATTTTGTGGTGCGCGGCATTTGCTGCCTGCGCCCCGGCGTACCGGGCCTGTCCGAAAATATCCGCGTGAAAAGCATTGTTGGGCGATTCCTCGAACACTCCCGCATCATTTGCTTCGGCGCAGGGCACGGTCTGCCCCACGTCAAGGCTCTGGTTTACATCGGCTCCGCCGACCTGATGCCGCGCAACCTGCACCGCCGCGTGGAAACCCTGATCCCCATCGAAAACCCCACCGTGCACGAGCAAATCTTGGACCAGATCATGGTGGTGAATTTCAAGGACAACCAGCAAAGCTGGAACCTGCTGGCTGATGGCTCGGCCCAGCGTGTGGTGCCGGGGCCAAATGAAGCGCCGTTCAATGCCCACGACTATTTCATGAACAATCCCTCTCTCTCTGGACGCGGCCGCTCGCTTAAAGCTAGTGTGGCGGGCGATAGTTTTGCCTCCAAGAGAAAGTCCAGGATTCGGAAGTGAGTTGGCACAAGGGCTTCAGGACAGAACCGCCGACCTATCGCCCGGTGGCCGTGGTGGACATCGGCTCAAATTCGGTTCGCCTTGTCGTCTATGATGGCCTCCGCCGCTCGCCCACCCCGGTTTTCAATGAAAAAATCCTCTGCGGCCTTGGCAAAGGCGTTGCCATCACCGGAAAACTGGCCGACAGCGGCATTGCCCGTGCCCTTGCGGCCTTGCGCCGCTTTCGCACCCTCGCCAGACAAATCGGCGTGAAACAGGTTTTTGCCGTGGCAACTGCCGCCGCGCGCGAAGCCTCAAATGGCCAAAGCTTTATTGAAAGTGCCGAAGAGGCCATCGGTGTTGGCATCAACGTGCTCTCCGGCAAGGAGGAGGCGCGTTACGCAGCCCTGGGTGTGATCGCCGGTATCCCTGAGGCTGACGGGGTGGTAGGCGACCTCGGTGGCGGTTCCCTCGAACTGATCGACGTGCAGGATGGCAAGCTGCGCGACGGCATTACCCTTCCCATCGGTCCTTTGCGCTTGATCGACATGTCTGGCGGCTCCATCAAGCGGGCCAAGGAAATCGTCGATGAATACCTTGAGAAGGCAATGCTTCTTGGAAACCTGAAAGGCCGCTCGTTTTATGCCGTGGGCGGCACCTGGCGAAACCTGGCACGGCTTCACATGGCGCAGAACAAATATCCGCTCCATGTGCTGCACCACTACGCGATGACGCGCCAGCAGGCTTCCGCCGTGGCCGATCTTGTCTCCGGACTCTCGACTTCTTCACTGCGAAATGTCCGCGAGGTTTCAAAAAGCCGTTCCGACACGCTGCCCTATGGCGCCCTGGTCCTTGACCGCCTTCTCTCCAAGGGAAAAGCCAAGGATGTCGTGTCATCGGTCTATGGTGTGCGCGAAGGCCTTCTCTATTCAAAACTGCCGCGCCGCAAGATGCAGGCTGACGCGCTTCTCGCATCCTGCTGGGATTTTGCCCGGCGCTATGCCCGCTCGCCGGAGCATGAATTGGAACTGTGTGATTGGACTGATCAA
>JAUXUN010000009.1 GCA_030680855.1 Aestuariivirga sp. | reverse complement strand
GCCATTTAAGGCGCGTGGACCATAGTGCCCACGGGTGTTCCCTCCGGCTCCCGGGTGCCTGATGAACGTTTCACCAAACCCGCAGGCGCCACATCCACCCCATCTATGATCACCGTCGCGACCGAGACCCCTTCCGGGATGGACGGATAATTCCTAGTATGTAGGAATATACATGTCAAGGAATAAATTCTGAGCATGCCAAGGAATATTCATCGGGCCTAGGCCCGTTCAATCCGGCAGGTGTAACAATTGTTCACCGAGGACCGCACATGCACGTAGGCCACGTCATCGCGCTTCAGAATGTTCGCCGCTTCCGCATCAAGCGCGGCTGAAGGCACGATCTTGCCCGTGCCATAAACAATCCGGTCATCCCTGGAATAACCCTTGATCAAATGCGCCTCGCGCCTGGCCAGCATCGCCGGCGTTTCATGCGCGTCGTCGGCCCGCGCGCAGGCCCTGGCATGGAGGAAGATCGGCCCGGTCTCCGCATAGGGCTGAACAGCCGGAAACGGCCTGTACGCCAAAATAAGATAGTCCTCGCCTGCTGCCACATCGTTGAGGCAATGACGGCAGGGAACCCCGTCCCCTTCGGAAATGCGGCGCTCCGGCGGCAGGCCATAGGCATCAGGTGCGCCTGCCTGGAATTTGCGGGCTTCAAGTGTGGGCATTGCGAGATATCTGATCATGCCCAAAATATGCCAGCGGCCTGATGCGCGAGCCACCCGAAAACGTATCGCGCCTAAATCAGCAGCGCGCCCTCATGCTTCAACAGCCATTCCTTGCGTGGCAAGCCGCCGCCATAGCCCGTGAGCGAGCCGTCCGCCCCGATCACCCGGTGGCAAGGCACCACGATGGAAATGGGATTGCGCCCATTGGCAAGGCCCACCGCCCGCATGAGATTGGCATCGCCCAGGCGCTTGGCCAGCGTGCCGTAAGATATGGTGACGCCACAGGGAATGCGCTTGAGTTCGTCCCACACCTTGCGCTGGAATTCCGTGCCGCCGCCATCGGTGGGAATGCCCTCGATGGCCTTAAAAACCCCGGCGAAATAGGCACGGATGCGGTCTGAAAAGCCATTGGGATTATCCGCCGGGAAGCGCTCCGAACTGCCATAGCGCAGCCGCAAATCTCGCGCCACGCGCTCCGGCTGGTCGTCGAACTCAAGCCCGATCATCGCCCCATCCCGCGCCAGCAGCAGCATGGTGCCCAGTGGTGTTTCGATATGGTCCGAGAGGATTGAAATCGCGTTGCTTTGCTTCATAGTCGAGATCCACACTGGCCCTGAAACAGGATTGCATCAATGATGACCAAAACCAGAGTAGCACTGTTCATCGACGCCGAGAATGCATCCGCCAAATATGTCCCTGACTATCTCAAAAGATGCGGCGAACTGGGAAAACTCACGATCGCCCGCTGCTACGGCGGCCCAGCAGGCCTCAAGAAATGGGACAAGGCCATGGCCGAACATCACCTCATGCCGATGCAGACACCGTCGGGCGGAGAAAAGAAAAACGCCAGCGACTTCGCGCTCACCATTGATGCCGTATCCCTGCTGCACCGGGGCCTGTTCGATCACGCTGTTGTTGTTTCAAGCGATGTTGATTTTACCCAATTGGCAATTCACATCCGCGAAAATGGCAAAGATGTTGATGGCATTGGGGAGGGCAAGGCAAAGGCATTTCTCAAGTCGGCCTTCAACAAGTTTACAACCATTCCCGCCTCCGCGCAGAAGAAGGCCGCTGTTCCCAAGCCATCGGCCCCTCCTGCAAGGAAACCCGCCGCTGCTCCGGCGGTCGACACGGCGATGCTGATGGACATCTACCGGAAGCTCAGCGCCAACTGCAAGGCGGTCACTCCGCGCGTCTACGGAACAGAACTCACCCTAAAAATGCCGAACTACAAGAAGGGCCACCGCACCCTTGAGAATTTCCTGCGCAACTCCGGCATCTTCAAGATCGAAAACGGCGTAATACGCCCGTTGGACTGAAAGCCAATGCGTAGTCCCCTTGTCTTGTTAATTTGTCATCCCGACGAAAGTCGGGACCCAGAAATACCACCCCGCTGTTTACAACAATAGGCAACAGTGCAACCTTCCCTAGGTCCCGGCTTCCGCCGGGAAGACAACAGGGGAAGAGATTGCGCGAAGAAAAGAATCCCGCGGTGTACATTCTGGCCAGTCGCAGAAATGGAACGCTCTACATTGGGGTAACCAGCGATCTCTGCAATCGTATAGCGGAACACAAGGATGGAAGAATTCCCGGTTTCAGCAAGAAGTATAATCTAAAAATTCTTGTTTGGTTTCAAAACTACAATAGCATGGAGGAAGCGATCAAGCGCGAAAAGCAATTGAAAGAATGGAAGCGCAGCTGGAAACTTGAATTGATCGAAAAATCCAACCCTGACTGGCACGATCTATTTCCTGAAGAATGCGAAGCTTCCTAGCACTGCAAAGCGTCTCTGGGTCCCGTCTTTCGACGGGATGACAGTAATCGGGAGATTACCCCAGCCGCTTCAACGCCTCCACCGTCTTTGTCCTTTGCACATCAAGCTCCGTCTTGCGCTCGCGGGTTTCGGCCAGCACGTCTTCCGGCGCCTTGGCGACGAAGCCGGGGTTTCCCAATCGTCCGGCAATTCCGGTCGACTCTTTCTCGATTCTCTCAAGCTCCTTCTTCAGCCGCGCCGTTTCCGTGGCGAAGTCGATGACGCCTTCCAGCGGCAGGGCCACTGTCGCCTCGCCCAGCACGATCTGCGCCGAGGCCTTCGGCACCCGGTCTTCGAAGGAGATGGAGGAAAGCCGCGCCAGCCGGATGATTTCATTCTCCCAGGCGGACGCAATGCGGCGCGAATCCTTGTTGGCCCCCACCAGTACGCAGGGGATTTTCAGGCCGCCGGATATATTCATCTCGGCCCGCACCGAGCGGATTTCCGAGATGATCTTGATCACCCATTCGATCTCCTTGTCCGCCTTGGCATCGCCCAGGCCCTTGTAGCTCGGCCAGTTCGCTTCCATCAGCCAGTGCTCGCGCGACGCCGTCTGCTGCCAGAGCTCTTCCGTGACAAACGGCATGAAGGGATGGAGCAGCACCAGGATCTGGTCGAGAACCCAGGCGGCCGAAGCCTGCGTTTCCTTCTTGGCGGCTTCGTCTTTTCCGCCCAAAATCGGCTTGATCAGTTCCACATACCAGTCACAGTATACGTTCCACACAAACTGGTATAGCGCGCCGGCCGCTTCATTGTAGCGATGCTCTTCAATGGCCTTGGTCACCGCATTGCGCGTGCGCAAGGCTTCACCGGCAATCCAGCGGTTCACCGTGACGCGCGCCGCCACCGGATCATAATTGAAATCGCGCTTCACCCCGTTCATTTCGGCAAAGCGCGCCGCGTTCCACAGCTTGGTGCCGAAATTGCGGTAGCCCTCAACCCGCGACTTGGCGAGCTTGATGTCGCGGCCTTGCACCGCCATGGCTGTAAGCGTGAAGCGCAGCGCATCGGCGCCGAATTCATCGATCAGGTCCAGGGGATCAATCACATTGCCCTTGGACTTCGACATTTTCTGGCCCTTCTCGTCGCGCACCAGCGCGTGGATATAGACCGTGTGGAAAGGCACCTCCTGGCGGAAATGCAGCCCCATCATCATCATCCGGGCCACCCAGAAGAAGATGATATCAAAGCCGGTGACCAGCACATCGGTTTTGTAGTGGCGCTTCAGGATCGAGTTTTCTTCCGGCCAGCCCAGCGTGGAGAAGGGCCAGAGCGCCGACGAGAACCAGGTATCGAGAACGTCCTCATCGCGCGTTAAAAGTGATGAAGAGACCGGCTGTTTCAAGAAATCACTGAAGTCATCTTGTGATTGGAAAAGGCCTCCTTTTCCGGCCGTAGAAAAATAGTGCTTATGTGCAGCGGCAACAGCGGCCTCTTCGGTTTCTTCCACAAACACATAACCATCCGGCCCATACCATGCGGGAATCTGGTGCCCCCACCAGAGCTGGCGCGAGATGCACCAGGGCTGGATATTGCGCATCCATTCGAAATAGGTTTTGTCCCAGTTCTTCGGCACGAAAACCGTATCGCCCTTCTCTACGGCGGCGATTGCGGGCTTGGCCATCTCCTCCGCATTCACATACCACTGCTCGGTGAGCATCGGCTCGATGACCACATTGGAGCGGTCGCCGAAGGGCTGCGGAATGATCTTGTCTTCCCGCCCGCGATAGAATCCAAGCTCCTCGATTTCCGCCAGCACCATTTCGCGCGCCTTGAAACGGTCCTTGCCCTGATAGCGCTCGGGCACATTGTTTTCAGGCGTGGAAAGCATCCGCGCCTTCTTGTCCATCAGCACGATCAGCGGAATGTTGTTGCGCCGCGCCACCTCGAAATCGTTGAAGTCATGGGCGCCCGTGATTTTGACGGCCCCTGTGCCGAATTCCGGATCGGGATATTCATCGGCGATGATCGGGATATGGCGTTCGGCAATGGGCAGGCGCACCAGCTTGCCGATCAGGTTCTTGTAGCGCGCGTCCGAGGGATGCACCGCCACGGCGCCATCGCCAAGCATGGTCTCGGGCCGCGTTGTGGAAATGACAATTTCGGAAATTCCGTCAATCGGCCCATCAACCAGCGGATAGGCAAACGACCACATGGCGCCCTTGGTTTCGCGCGTTTCCACTTCGAGATCGGAAATCGCCGTCTCGAAAACCGGGTCCCAGTTCACCAGGCGCTTGTCCTTGTAGATCAGCTTTTCCCGGTAGAGCTGGACGAAAACTTTGCGCACCGCGTTGGACAGGCCCTCGTCCATGGTGAAGCGTTCGCGCGACCAGTCGCACGAAGCGCCAAGCCGCCGGAGCTGTTTGGAAATGATCCCGCCCGATTCTTCCTTCCACTGCCACACGCGCTTGAGGAAAGCCTCGCGCCCCATTTTGCGCCGGTCCGTCTTGTTCTCCTTCATCAGCAGGCGTTCCACCACCATCTGCGTGGCGATGCCCGCATGGTCGGTGCCCGGCTGCCACAGCACGTCGCGGCCCCGCATCCGTTCAAAACGGCAGAGGATGTCCTGAATGGTGTTGTTGAGCGCATGCCCCATGTGGAGCGAGCCCGTCACATTGGGCGGCGGAATGACAATGGTGAAGGGCTTGGCCTTGGGCTTCCGCCCCGGCTTGAAAAAGCCGCGGGCCTCCCATTCCTCGTAGAGGCGGGTTTCCATTTCCGATGGGGTAAAGGTCTTCTCAAGCATTTTTGGGAATCTTTGGTTGCTGTTTGGGCGCTATAAACACCACCCCGCCCCGCCATGCAACTGCCGTGGAATCTTGGGGATTCAGCTATCTCTTGTACATTCTCACGGCGGGAGGGGCCGGCCGGCTTTCGCCCTTGAATTTCACCCCAACCCGGTCACCGCGGTGCCAGGCCAGCTCCGCATCGCGAACCGTATCGCCGTTGGCCAGGAAGAACTGGAATTCGTCTGGCATCTTGACACTTTTCTCGATGACCAGCTGCGCTCCGGTCTCCGACATGTTCCGCACCGTGCAGTCAATGACGGATGTATTGTCCATCGTGATGATCTTAGCCGCCTTCAAAACCCTTTGGCGCGGGGCAATGCGTTTGTCTTCTTCGGCCATATCAAGCCTCCAAATACAAAAGAATGTAACGAATAGCCATGATCAGCTAACGTTTGACGGCCCCGTTGGTTCCAGCCAGTGGTTAACGGCCGCGCCGCGCAACCCGCTCGATTTCCTCACGGACCAGCTTTTCAACCAGACCTGGCAAATGTGCATCAAGCCAGCTCCGCAGCATGCCCTTGAGCAGGTCCTGGGTCATGTCCTCGATGGAGCGTTCGCCCAGGGCCCGTGCCATCAGGGTGTCGGCCAACTGGTTAAAGGAGGAATTGGCGGCATTGATCGTTTCTGGTGACATCAGTGGCGGCAGTGGCGGGGCAGGCGCAAAGGCCGGTTCGTCCTCCGCCCAGCCCACCTCTTCCGGATAGACTTCCGACTCTGCGTAGCCGCCATGATGATAGTCCTGCGGAGAAGGTGGCAGATCGTCCTGAATGGCGGGGCGCAGGTCCGGCGCTTCCGCTTCATGCTTCACCCGCGGCGCCCAAGGGGTCACCTGCTGGCCATCTCCGCCCAGAATTCCGGCAAACCCCGACTTCGACGAAGCGGGCCTTGGCGCCGGAGCTGGCGGCATGCCGCTTGGCAGGCCCGGCAAGCGCGGCAGGGGTTCGGCAAAGCCCGCGCTCTTCCGATTTTTCTGGATCTTGTTGCGCAGGTCAGAAATTTCTTCCGACGCATCCCGGCGCATGGGCGGTTCATCATCATACCGCACCCGGGATTCGCGCATGGCGCCGCTGAACGAGGTGTCGGGCGCCGCTGGCGATGGGGATTTGGTGTTCTTGCCGATATCGGAGTCAATGGCTTTGCGAATGGAAGCCAGTAAACTTTCCATGTCTGGTTCAGAAGTCACCGCTCATTTTCCCTCTTCGCAACACGCACAAACCAACCACTCGTCCGAGGTTTACTCGATGACATCGGCCCCCGTGCCGAACCACTTGCCACGCACCTTCAGATAATTTTCATCGGCGTCATAATACTCGACCGGAAGCGAAAGGTCGCGCGCCGTCAGGCGGCCGATGGAACCCAGGATCTGGTAGGCGGCGACAATCTGGTCACGCTCGGCCGACACCAGCGTGATGCGCGCGTTCACAACTTCGGTTTCCGCATCAAGAACATCAAGGGTTGTCCGCGAGCCGACGAAATATTCCTGGCGCACCCCGTCAAGCGCAAGCTGCGCCGCCGAGACCTGCTCCTTGGCCGAACGGATGATTTCGCGCGCCGCCGCCAGGTTGTTCCACGATATTGATACGCTCTCGCGCACCGAACGGCCCGCCTGGATGACTTCCAGGCGGCGCTGGCTGGCCACGTGCTTGGCTTCGCGCACCGATGAATAGACCCGGCCCGCCTCATAGAGCGGAATGGTCAGCACGCCCTCGATCCGGGCGCTTTCCGATCTGCTGGTGCCGACTGACGGATTATCGTTGAAAGTTGCCGATGCCTGCAAATTCGCTGCCGGCAGGAGATCGCCTTTCACCACTTCGATGTTGTGATTTGAAGCTTCTTCCACATAAGCGGCGGCAAGTATATTGGGATTGATTTCCGAAGCGGCAGCCTGCGCTGCCTCAAGGTTTCTTGGCAGCTTGGCAAGCCGGGGATATTTCAGGCTGCCGGGCTTATGCCCCACGATATTGATGTAATTGGCGACACTTGCCGCCAGCGTGGCGTTGGCCGAAGCCACGCTCGATTGCGCCCCGCTGACCCGGGCCTTTGATTGCGCCACGTCGGTGCGGGTGATTTCACCGACCTTGAAACGCTCATCGGCAGCCGTGAGCTGCTTTTGCAAAACGCCAACGTTTTGCTGGCGCAAGCCCACAATCTGCCGGTCACGGATGACATTCATGTAAGCCTGGATGGCCTGGAAAAGAATATCCTGCTCGATGGCCAGAAGGCCCTGTTTGCCCGCCTCGACATTGGCTTCCGCCGCCTTGGTTCCATTGATCGTTTTAAAACCGCGGAAAATCGGCTGCGACAGGCCAATGGCGACGGACTTCGGATCATTTTCCGTTGACGATGCCCCGCTTGAATCCGACCAGACGTTGGCGATCGATCCTTCCGTGTTGACCGTGGGACGCCAGCCCGACAGGGCCTGCGGCACCAGTTCATCGGTTCCCCGCTGCCGGGCCCGTTCGGCCTGCAATGTCGGATTGCTGGAATAGGCCGAGACCATCGCCTGGACCAGGGTTTCCCCCGAGACCTGCCCGGCCCCTGCCACCAGAGCGGCGGAGGCCAGCAATATTCTCGTCCAATGCTTCAAACCACCGTGCATTCAATACCACGCTTGTTGAGTTTCAGTCACCCCAGACCACAGTATTTGTGGTTACTTGCCCGAACTTCAATAGTAGATGACTCGCCCACCGAATCGTAGTGTATTTTTGCAACCTTTTCGATCAAAAAACAAATGCTGCTTTTTCGAGCGCAAATCCCGGAAGCGGTGCAATTGAAACATCGAAGACAAAGCGCGCCGAGCGGTGCCCGTCCGTAAGCGTCGTAATCTGCATCTTGGAAACATCCGTGTTACCGACCGCCGCCACAATCCGCCCCTCATTGGCCAGCTGCGCAAAAAGGCTCTCCGGCACGGCGGCAATCCGGCCCTCAACGATGATGACATCATAGGGCGCTTCCGCCCCATGGCCCGCGGCAAGGCTGCCTTCAACCACGTTAATGTTTGTGGCTCCAGCGAGGAAGCCCCTTGCCAGGGCGAGCAGTTCCGGATCGGATTCAAGGGCCACCACCGATTTCGCCAGCTTCGCAATGACCCTGGCGCCGTAGCCCGTGCCGGCCCCCACCACCAGAACCTTGTCCGTGGGCTTGAACAGGGCCAGATGAATCATCCGGGCAAATGCCATGGGCTCGATTAGAAAGCGCCCTTCCTTCAACTGCACGTCCTCATCGAGATAAGCAATGGCCTTGCGTTCTGCCGGCACGAAATCCTCGCGTTTCACTTGCGCCATGGCATCGATAATGCGGTGATCAGTGATGCCGTTGGGGCGCACCTGTGATTCGACCATATTGTGCCGCGCCGCTGCGAAATTCGTCATTTAGGGGTCCATATCGCTTGCTGATTGAGATGCGGGCCAAACTAGCCGCGAACCGCGCCCTTGCCAAGCAAACTGTTACCGGCGATTTATTATGTTTTAGGTTTGGGTTGTTTCCGCAATTTTCCTCCCCTATACAGCCGCCCGAAGGCCTCGTGGCGGAGTGGTTACGCAGAGGACTGCAAATCCTTGCACCCCAGTTCGATTCTGGGCGAGGCCTCCAAATTCCCTACTTTTTTTCGTCCCGCGGCGCGCCGTAACCAATGGTCCTGGCAAGGCCGGGCCAGCGCTTGTGCAGCCAGTAGCCAAGTTTGACCGTCGCATTCCGGCGAAACCTCCGCACTGGAGGGAAATCAACCGAGAGTACCAACAGGCCCAGGGGAACCATCCAGAAGCCAAGAACCGGGAGGAATCCCAGGAGTCCGCCGATGATCAGGAGCACGCCGAAGGCCATGCGCAGCAGCGGATGGCCCGGCACATTAACCTTGTAACCCGCAAAATTGACCTTTGGCATCATGATTCCCTTGTCTCGGCAGGCCCTTATATAGTGCGACATTGCGCCATGCACAGGTGGTACCGCAAGGTAACGACAAAATGTCTTTTAGTCCGTAAGACCCTCTGCTATACGCCGCACCAACATTCCCCGATAGCTCAGTTGGTAGAGCATTCGACTGTTAATCGAATTGTCCCTGGTTCGAGTCCAGGTCGGGGAGCCAGTTTAAAAGCCGGTCCCGAAAGGGATCGGCTTTTTTCATTTGGGGCGCCGGCTTGCCCTGCACTGGGATAGGCGGCAATCTCGCCTTGCGGTCAAACAGTAACGGGACGAAAAAATGATCCGGGTTGGTATCGGCGGATGGACTTACGAGCCATGGCGCGGCCTGTTCTATCCCGAGAAGCTGCCGAAAACCAAAGAGCTGTCGCACGCCAGCCGCCGGGTCACTTCAATTGAGGTCAACGGCACTTTCTATAGCACCTTCACGCCCTCCACATTTCGGCGCTGGGCCGAGGAGACGCCCGATGATTTCATTTTCTCGCTGAAGGCGCCCCGCTTTGCCGTTAACCGCCGCATTCTGGCCGGGGCTGGCCCCTCGATTGAAAAATTTATTGCCAGCGGCGTTAGTGAATTGAAATCAAAACTCGGACCCATCCTGTGGCAATTAGCGCCCACCAAGAAATATGATCCCGAAGACATCGCCACATTCCTGGAGTTGCTTCCTGAAAAAATTGACGGCCTCAAACTTCGCCATGCGCTTGAGGTGAGGAACGAAACCTTTCGCT
Source organism: Aestuariivirga sp. (assembly GCA_030680855.1). GTDB lineage: Bacteria > Pseudomonadota > Alphaproteobacteria > Rhizobiales > Aestuariivirgaceae > Aestuariivirga. The sequence continues at coordinate 77,241 of JAUXUN010000009.1, read as the reverse complement.
CCGCCGATTTCATCTCCCAGGTTCGCAAGGCCGGAGTAGCCGTAGTATTTGCCAATTCACAAAAATACCCGCTGATTGCCGACCTCAGCGCCGACTTTGTCTACGCGCGGCTGCAAGATGCAAAGGCTGACATGGAAACCGGCTACAGCGCCAAGGCGATCAAGACTTGGGCTATATTAGCGCGGGCTTGGGAACTCGGCAAAGAGCCAAACCAATTCCCGCTTGCCGCTCCGAGGGGCAAGCCGTTGAAATCCCGTGATGTCTTCATTTACTTCATCAATGGTGCAAAGGAACGGGCCCCTGCCGCAGCGGAAGCCCTGCTCCATCGCTTAAAAAGCTAAAGCATACCTGCCATCAGGCCTGACAATTTGACCTCCCGGCCCATGTCGGGCATTGCTAGGGCAAAGCTCGGAGTTTTCCATGGATATCAAGAACGACATTGTTGCCGCCATCGGCAATACCCCCCTCATCCGCTTGAAAAAGGCCTCGGAACTCACGGGCTGCACCATTCTGGGAAAGGCGGAATTCATGAATCCCGGCCAGTCGGTGAAAGACCGCGCCGCCCTGTTTATCATCCGCGATGCCATTGCCAAGGGCCACCTGAAACCCGGCGGCACCATTGTCGAGGGAACCGCCGGAAATACCGGCATTGGGCTGGCTGTCGTGGCCCGGGCCATGGGCTTTCGCACCGTGATTGTCATCCCCGTGACCCAAAGCCAGGAGAAGAAGGATGCCATCCGCCAATTGGGCGCGGAGCTCGTGGAAGTGCCAGCCGTCGCCTACAAGAACCCCAACAACTATGTGAAATACTCGGGCCGCCTCGCCAAGGCCATGGGTGCCGTCTGGGCCAACCAGTTTGACAATGTGGCCAACCGCCAGGCCCACATCGAAACCACCGCACCCGAAATCTGGGCCCAGACCGATGGCAAGGTGGACGCCTTCGTCTCCGCCGTGGGTTCAGGTGGAACCTTAGCAGGCGTCAGCATGGGTTTGAAATCAAAGAACAAAAATATCAAGCTCGTGCTGGCCGATCCCATGGGTGCGGCCCTCTACAGCTACTACAAAACCGGTGAACTGAAATCCGAAGGCTCCTCCATCACCGAAGGCATCGGCCAGGGCCGCATCACTGCAAATCTGGAAGGAGCCGTGATCGACGACGCATTCCAGATCCCCGACATCGAAGCCATTCCCACAGCCTTCGATTTGCTAGAATACGAGGGCCTTTGCATGGGCGGCTCCACCGGCGTGAATGTGGCGGGCGCCATTCGTCTTGCCAAACAGATGGGTCCGGGCCACATCATTGTCACGGTGCTCTGCGACTACGGCACCCGCTATGCTTCGAAACTTTTCAATCCGGAATTCCTCCGCGAAAAAGGCCTGCCCGTTCCCAAATGGCTGACCGAAACGCCCGAGGTTCCGACTGTGTTTGAAGCGGTTTGAAAATGACCGAACTGATCTTCCGCGAAGATGCCTATTTGAAATCAGTCGATGCCATTGTTCAAAGCATCAATGAGCGGGGTGGCATCGTCCTGGACAAAACCAATTTCTACGCTGCAGCCGGCGGCCAGCCTGGCGACAAGGGCACGATTACAATCAACGGGAAATCCATCGAGATCGCCACGACCATTTACGACGAGATGAAAAACATCGTCCATATCCCGGCAAGTGCCAATGATCTTCCGGCACTTGGCAGCCCGGTGACCCTCGCTCTCGATTGGCATACGCGCTACCGCAACATGCGGGCTCATACCATGATGCATCTTCTCTGCGCCTGTGTGCCCTTCCCGGTAACCGGTGGTTCCATTTCCGACGATGGCGGGCGCATCGATTTCGATATTCCCGAAGGCCAGATTCCCGACAAGGAGGAACTGGCCACTCGCATCAACCAGCTCATCATCGAAGATCACAAGGTCACCTTCCGTTGGATCAGCGATGCGGAGATGGAAGCCAATCTGCATCTGGTGCGCACCATGTCGGTGAAGCCGCCCATGGGGACCGGCAAGGTGCGGCTTGTCATGATCGGCGAGGGAGGCAAAGTTGATTTGCAGCCCTGCGGCGGCACCCATGTGAAATCCACCGCCGAGATTGGCCCCATCCGCGTCGCCAAAATTGAAAACAAGGGCAAGATTAACCGGCGCATCCGCCTGGCCTTCGCATAAGCAGGAACTCCCATGTCGAACGAACTCGTTTCAACCCAGTGGCTCGCCGAACACAGGCAATCGCCCGATGTTTCCATTCTCGATTGTTCGTGGCACTTGCCAACCTCCAAGCGCAATGCGAAGGCGGAGTTTTTGGAACAGCGCATCCCCGGCGCTCAGTTTTTTGACATTGATTTGATTTCCGATGCGGAAAGCCCCCTGCCCCACATGCTGCCCAAGCCGGAAAAATTTGCCAGCCACGTGCGCAAGATGGGCATTGGCGATGGCAAGAAGGTGATTTGTTACGACAGCCTTGGCCTGTTTTCGGCGGCCCGCGTCTGGTGGATGTTCAAGGTCTTTGGCCATGACGATGTGGCCGTGCTGGACGGCGGCTTGCCCAAATGGAAAGCGGAGAATCGCCCTCTCGAGGATGGCCCACCGATCAAGCCGCAGGAACGCCATTTCACCGCCCGCTTCCAGTCCATGATGGTGCGCGACAAATCCGAAATGCGAAAAGCGCTCCAAGTGGCAGATGCGCGTTCACCCGGAAGGTTCCGCGGCGAGGAAGTGGAACCGCGCCCTGGGGTCCGCCCCGGACACATGCCCGGCGCCAGGAATGTTCACTACGCAACTTTATTGAATCCGGACGGCACCTTGAAGGCGGAAGCGGAACTGGCAAAAGTATTTGAAAACGCCGGCATTGATATCGCCAAACCAGTCGTCACCAGTTGCGGTTCCGGCGTGAATGCCGCAATCCTCTCGCTTGCCCTCACCACGCTGAATGCGAGGGACCACGCCCTTTATGACGGCTCATGGGCTGACTGGGGCTCGGCTATCGATACACCCGTCGTCACCGGCGCCTGAACATGCGCGAACTTGAAACCGTCGTGACGTTCCTGGAAATGAAGACTGAATCCATCCACCATGTGGCCGCCCCTTCAAACCTTAAGCTCATGCTGCTGCGGGCAGAAAATATCACCCTGGATTTTTATCGCTTTCTCTATGACGCCGTGGGCCGCAACTTCAACTGGTATGACCGCCGCTATTTCACCGATGACGAACTCACCGCCGCCATCCATGCCGAAGGCGTGGAGGTCTGGGTGCTCTATGTCGGCGGCCAGCCCGCCGGCTATTTCGAGCTGGTGCCGCGCGAAGACAACGTCATGGAACTCGAATACTTCGGCCTGATCCCGGTTTTTCACGGACGCGGCCTCGGCAAATGGCTGCTCGCCGAAGCCACCCGCGCCGCCTGGGCGAGGCAGCCCAGCAAACTTATCGTGGAAACCAACAGCCTGGATGGCCCGCGGGCGCTTCCCCTCTACCAGAAAATGGGTTTCACACCCTACGCACAAGAGCCAAGGGTGATGATCGCAAGGGATTAAGCGGCTGATGAACGCAGCCACGAAGCAAAAGCGTCTTCCTTTACTTCACTGGCCGCCAATCCATATACCATCGTTACAATCATTGCCTCGTTGAAATTGGCTTCAACGCCATTGAGGCCAAGAAAAACGACAGCACTTAAAATACCTGTGCGCTTGTTGCCGTCAATGAACGGATGGTTCTTGACGATGCCGGCACAGTAAGCCGCCGCCAGTCGAAACACATCAGCATCAGGTTCGTAGGCCAGTATGTTTTCAGGACGCGCCAGTGCGCTCAACAGGAGACCTCCGTCGCGCAATCCATCTGCACCACCAAAACGCACCAGTGACTCGCGGTGGAAGGCTTCCACCATGTTCCTTGTCAGCCAGATCATGGAACTTGCCTATTCCGCCAGCTTCTTCATCGCGTTGGGATACTTGCCCATGAAACCACGTGCCGTTTCCAAAGCCTTGTCAAAATTCGGATCATAGGGCGTGAGCTCAAAGCCTCGCGGTGTGCGCACGGCAAATACCTTGTCACCCTCGCCAAGGCCCAAGTCCTTGGCAATGTCCGAGATGGTCAAACTCAGCGAATTTCCGACCTTGCGTATAATGAGTGGTTTGTTCATTTTTGTATATCCTGATGTATAATTATACAAAAATAGCTACAAAGTCAAGGGCTAATACTTACCTAACCGGCGGCACATAGAGCAGCCCGCCGGCGTTCCACAGCGCGTTGATCCCGCGCTCGATTCCGAGTTGTGAGCCCTTGCCGAGATTGCGCTCAAATATTTCCGCATAATTGCCCGTGGCCTTGATGGCCCGCGCCGCCCAATCTGCGTCAAGCCCGATGTCCTCTCCAAAGGTACCCTCCAGGCCGAGCAGGCGCCGCACAGTTGGTATCTTGCTGTTAGCTTTGAGATCGTCAACACTGGCCGCCTTCGCATCCAGCTCCTCCGCATTGACCAGCGCAAACAGGGTCCAGCGCACAATATTTAGCCACTGCTCATCGCCCTGGCGCACCATGGGGCCAAGCGGCTCCTTCGAAATGACATCGGGAAGAATGATGTGATCTTCAGGCGCCTTGAGCTTGAGGCGTATTGCATAAAGCTGCGACTGGTCGGCGGTGTAGCTGTCGCACTGGCCCGCCTCGTAGGCGGCTACAACCTTGTCGACGGTGGCAAATTTGACCGGCGTGAAAACCATTTGCCGTTCGCGGAAGAAATCCGCCACATTGGCTTCCGTCGTGGTTCCTTCGAGAAAGCAGATGGCCGCCTGGCTCATGGTGAACACCGAAGTCACCCCAAGCGCCTTGCTCACCAGAAAGCCCTGCCCGTCCATGTAGTTCACGCCCACAAAGCGCAGGGGAAATTTCGTCTCGCGCTCCATCGTCCACGTCGTGTTGCGCGCCAGCACATCGACGGCGCCCGAGTTCAATTTCTCGAAACGATCCTGTGCCGTAAGGGCCACATAGTCCACCCTCGCCGCATCGCCAATTACCGCCGCAGCAATGGCGCGGCAGAAATCCACGTCAAATCCTGCCCAGGCGCCATCGTCGCCCTTGGCGGCAAAGCCAAGCAGGCCGGGATTGACTCCGCACAGCAATTTGCCCCGCGCCTTAACATCCTCAAGGGTCGTTGCATGGGCTGCCGCCGCAAACAGAACGGTGGCAAGCAGCGACAAAAGCAATTTTTTCATGAATACAAATCCAACCGACTGCAAAGAACCTAGCCTAACCTGCAGAGGGGCGCATGCCAAGTGCGGGCATCTCATTGCCGCAATTCCGGAATTTCAGATCGCCTGTCCAATTCCCGGCGCACATGCCTTGTCCAACAGACAGGCGTCCAGGGCGCGCTTGGTGGCGTCGTCATATCTCCCATTGATGGTAACCTCGTCATAGCCTTGGTTCCGCAGGAAAACCTGCACTTTGAGCGTTGGCTTCAGGCTGCCGCGCGCCAGCACGCTGCGAAGCTCGTCGCCCGCGTTCCTTCCATCTTTTGCCAGGAGCTCTTCCGCGTATTCCGCCGGGGCACGTGAAGCAGCTTCACCAAAATCTGCAGCCGCCATTGCGTACATTCCCGCCAGTTCATAATACTCCGCGCGCTGTTGATAATCCGCGTAATAGCGTTCCGCGACTGGAATGGTGTCCATGTATTTGCCCAAGGTCTCGGCCGCCACCGCGGGTTTTCCCATTTGGTTGTAAACATAAGCCAGCGCCTCCAAAGGGTGCGGCTCGCCAATGAGTACGAATGAAGCGTCCCCAGATGGGTCATCGCCGCCAATCGCCGCTTCAAATTGCCTGGCAGACTCTTCGTATTTTCCGGCCATTTGAAGAATCCGCCCATAAACCATCCTGGCATAGGCTGCATCTGGCTTCAGGGCCACCGCCTGCTCTGCCGCGCGCAAGGCATCGGCGTCAGTAGCCGCGGTCCGCGGCTTGATGTAAATTCTTGCGCGACCGGCGTAGATGCGCCAGTCCTTCGCATTGATCTCAGCCGCCCGGTCATAGGCCGCCTGGGCCTGCGCAACCTTGCCGCTATCACCGAACAGGTTCCCAATCAAAATGTGAGGTTCAATATAGCTGGGGTCAAACTCGGCTGCCCCGCGCCACAATTCCAGCGCCTTGCTTTCGCCTCCACCCACGGAATGGATTTGGGCACGTCCGAGAATGAACATGGCGGTGGCCCTGTCGCGCGCTGTGCCCTTGCCACCGGCGAGGTAAGTTTCGCATTGACCAATTGCCGCTTTAATTTTCCTCTTGCGGAATGCTGAAACGCACTCCGCAGGACTGGAATCGTTACTTGCCACGATCAGCGACATCCTGGGGACACCCGCCTCAACCATTGACATGCCTGTCCGTGATGGAATGCACGACATTCGGGAACTGCAGGGGTGTTCAGCCAGGAATGCCAGCCAGTCGTGCTCCGATCGTGCAGGCACAGACCAGAAGACTGACACCACGGCAGCGATTGTGCAGATTTTTGAGGCGCTCAGGATAGTCATCGTTTGGCGCACTCCGGGTCAAGAATGCAGGCTTGAAGCCCGTTGCGGGCCTTTTCGCTGTAGGGATCCATGACGTCCCCATCATAGTATCCGCTTTGGCGGAGCTGGGTCAGAACGGCGCTCAAATGCCATGATTTAAATGAGAAGGACTGCTCGAAATCTTGCAAGGCTTCTTCATGAAGGTGCAGCTGCTTTTTCGTAAAGGCCCGCCAAAACAGGATTTTGGGCACGGTGGCCACGGTAATTGGCTGATTCAGCATCTCATTTGCTCTTGTCAGGGCATCGTTATAGCGCTGCAGCTGGTAGAGCGCCTCGATCTCCACTGCTTTTTGATCGTCACCATTGGGCTCGAACTTGCTGGCCATCCGGGCATCGGCCAGTGCCTCAGTGAATTTTCGAAGTCGCTGATAAATGTAGGCCCGCATAAGATAGGAATCGCCAATGCCCGGATAGCGGGCAATAAGGCTGTCTGCCTCCGCGAGAGCAGCGTCATAGTCCGCTTTTCCAACTAGCGCTGCAATACGATCATTGCGGACCCTGTCTCGAAAATCAAAATATGGGCGAACCGGATCGCGGAAGATTCTGACCTTGCGCAACGCCTCATCGCTCGCACTGAGTATTTTGTCAAATTCCATGAGGCCAGCATCAAATTCGCGCTGTTTATGCGTATAGAGAGACGCCAGATTGAGCCGGGCCAAGTGGTGGTTTGGGTCGAGCTCCAAAGCGCGCTTTAGAGCCGGTATCGCCTTGCTTTTCCACTCGGCAGTGTCCTTATAGAAATATCCGATGGCATAGAGAGCGTCGGCGTTATCCGGCTCTTCCGAAAGCAAGAACGTAAGATCCTGCAATGCCTCCGGATAGTGATTTGTTCGCATCCGTGCCCAGGCGCGGCGATAATATGCTGCCTTGAGCTCTGGATTGAGTGTGAGTGCCAGATCCAGATCAATCAACGACATGTCAACGCGGCCGGCAAAATAGGCGGCCTCACCCCGCGCGAGCAGGAGTTCGGCGCGCTCGGTTTCAGTCAGGTTTTCGTGATTCAGGGCCTTGTCGCAGGCGTAAAACGCTGCCATGGCATCATGATATCGATCCAGCGATTTGCATTTTTGTATGTCGTCATCGGCGGCAAAAGCCGATCCCCCCGCAAACAGGCCGACAGCCAACGCTACCCGGCACGCGAAATGATAAAGGCACATCCCAAGATTTCCCAACGCATGTGTGTCGGGCAACCATAGGTTGGGAACGCTAAATTCAATTCAACGAAGTCGTTAAACTTTTAAGCTTCACAGCGCCTCAATGCAGAATCTGGCTCAGGAACAGCTTGGTCCGCTCGCTCTTGGGGTTTTCGAAGAATTCCTTTGGCGAATTCTGCTCGATGATCTGGCCCTGGTCCATGAAGATCACCCGGTTAGCCACCTGGCGCGCAAAGCCCATTTCATGGGTGACGCACAGCATGGTCATGCCGCTCTGCGCGAGGTCGACCATGACCTCGAGCACTTCCTTGATCATTTCCGGATCAAGCGCCGAGGTGGGCTCGTCAAACAGCATGATCTTGGGGCTCATGCACAGTGAGCGTGCAATGGCCACGCGCTGCTGCTGGCCGCCGGAAAGCTGGCCCGGATATTTCATGGCCTGTTCGGGAATTTTGACGCGCTCAAGATATTTCATCGCCGCCTCTTCGGCGTCCTTTTTCGGCATCTTGCGCACCCAGATCGGCGCCAAAGTCAGGTTCTCCAGAACCGTGAGATGCGGAAACAGGTTGAAGTGTTGGAACACCATGCCGACTTCCTTGCGGATTTCATCGATCTTCTTCAAGTCATTGGTGAGTTCAATGCCATCAACAACAATCTGGCCCTTTTGATGTTCTTCAAGGCGGTTGATGCAGCGGATCAGCGTTGACTTGCCCGATCCCGAAGGACCGCAAATGACAATGCGTTCGCCCTTGTCCACCGACAGGTTGATATCCCTGAGTACATGGAACTCGCCGTACCATTTGTTCATGCCGGAAATTGAAATGGCAACTTCCGGCGATTCGGAATCTGTTGCCTTGATCTTTGGAGTTGTCGCCATGCTTACCTCTTGTGGCCCGTATTGAGCCGGCGTTCGACATACTGTGAATAGCGTGACATGCCGAAGCAGAAAACCCAGAACAGCAGCGCCGCGGTAAAATAGCCGGTCGGAGCCGTCTGTGCCGAAGCCCACTTGGCGTCCGCAAAGCCGGCAATTACGATGCCCATAAGGTCGTACAGGCCGACTACCGTCACCAGTGTCGTATCCTTGAACAGGCTGATGAAGCTGTTGACGATTCCGGGAATGACGATTCTGAGGGCCTGCGGAAGCACGATGAGATTCATGGTGTTCCAGTAGGGCAGGCCCAGGGCTTGCGCGGCTTCTATCTGCCCCTTCGGTATCGCCTGCAGGCCGCCACGCACCACTTCGGCCATGTACGCCGATGAAAACAGAGCGATGCCGATCAGCACGCGCGTCAGCTTGTCAAAATTGGTTCCCGGCGGCAGGAACAGGGGCAGCATGTAACTCGCCATGAAAAGAACGGTGATCAGCGGAACGCCGCGCCAGATTTCAATGAACCCGATGGAGAAGTATTTGACGATCGGCATGTCGGACCGGCGGCCCAGCGCCAGAAGTATGCCGACCGGCAGCGAGAAAACTATGCCCGTGACAGCCACGACAAGCGTCACCAGCAATCCGCCCCATTGCGAGGTTTCCACATACTCCAGCCCAAAGTCCCACTTGAGCAATACCGCAACGAGGCACAATCCGGCCCCGCCGAAAAGCCAGGCGCGGAGCACTGGCCGCGATGCCTGATTCCCCGCGCCAAAAATTTGCAGTATGCCCCATGCGCCGCCTGCAAGCATGAGCAATAAAGCCATTAGATAGGTTGTTGAAACGCCGTCGAATATTGCCGGCAATTCAAAACCGAGGGCGTAGGAAAGCACCCGCAAAACCAGCCCGACCGCAACCAGTATGAGACCCGGTTTGGCGGACTTGATTCCATTTTCGATGCCAAAAACCGAAAGCGGCAGAAATGCCGCCACGATTGCAAGGAACTGCACGACAAAACTGATGAACGCTCCGAAGCCGAAAGAAAAATGCCCGCCTGTAAGCAGGATTAAGGCAAGCAGCGGAAATGCAAAAAGCAGGAACAGGGCGTTCCACTTCTTGTAGGGCAACGAAGGCATTAACAGCGGAATAAGAGCTGCGGCTCCAACGAAGAAGCAGACGTTGACACGCCACCTTTGGTCGATGGGGTAGAACCCGTAAATCCATTGAGCAAACTTGGCTTGCACAAAAGGCCAGCAGGCCCCTGCCCCCTCAACCACGCAAGCGTCGCGGCTTTCACCTGTCCATGTGGCGCGAAACAGCGCCCAGCCCAGAACATTCGAAAGCACCCAGTAGGCAAACAGTGCGGCTAAAATTGTGAGAATAGAATTGGACCAGTTGGGAAACAGGTTGGCCATGATCCAGCCACGCACCCCCACCAGGTTTGCCGGTGGTTTGAGGATTGGCGCATCTTCGGTGCGCACATAGGCGAGGGAATGATCCATTCTACCGCTCCACCAGCTTCATGCGCGAATTGTACCAGTTCATGAAACTCGACGTGAGCAAGCTCAAAGAGAGATAAACGATCATCCAGATCAGCACGATCTCAATGGCTTTGCCAGTCTGATTCAATACCGTTCCACCCATGGCAACCAGGTCGGGATAAGCGATGGCGACGGCGAGGGAGGAGTTCTTTGTGAGGTTAAGATATTGACTGGCCAGGGGTGGGATGATGATGCGCATGGCCTGCGGAATGGTCACGAGCCTGGTTATCGAGCTCTGCCGCAAGCCCAGCGCGCCTGCAGCTTCCGTTTGGCCATGACTTACCGCCTGGATGCCAGCACGCACGATTTCAGCAATGAAGGAAGCCGTGTAAACACTGAGCGCGATCAGCAGCGCTATGAATTCAGGATTGACCGTGACTCCGCCCGAAAGTTGGAAGGCGCCCAATACCGGAACGTCCCAGGTAACAGGCCAGCCGGCCAAGAGAAGGCCGAGAAACGGCATGAAAACAATAAGTGCGAACCCAACGGAGATATAAGGAAATGCTTCCCCCGTTGCCAATTGCCGCGCCCGCGCCCACCGCCGCAACAGGATGGCACCAACAATTCCGCCAACGAGTCCGGCCAGCCCCATCCATGCCGCACCTTCAAATATAGGCGCAGGCATGTTGAGTCCGCGATTGGAAAGATAGAAACCGCCAACGTTAAGGGCCTGTTTGGGCCCAGGCAGGGGTTTCAAGACTGCCCCATACCAGATGAAAATTTGCAGAAGCAGGGGAATGTTGCGAATGGTTTCAACGTAGACCGTGGCAATCCTCGAAATCAGCCAGTTCTTCGAAAGGCGCATGATGCCCACCGTGAAGCCGATCAGGGTCGCAAACAAAATTCCAAAACAAGCAATCAGCAGCGTATTCCAGAACCCGACGATAATGGCAGTGCCGTAACTCGAACTGCTCGTATAAGGGATGAGAGATTGGCTGATGTCGAAACCTGCGGACTTGTCCCAGAAATCAAAGCCAAAAGTCTTTCCAAGCTTGGCAAGATTGGCGCTGGCATTGACATAAAGTTCATAGCCCACTGCCACCAGCGCAACGACCATGATGAGTTGCACAGCAATCGAGCGCGTTCTTGGATCATTCCAAAACGGAACCCGTGGCGTTCGCGTGTCGTCGAATGCGCTCATCGCAAGCTCAATCCCCTGCCCAACCAAATCAGCCGGTATGCCCGGTCTTGCTTGGTAAAGAGGAGCCCGGCAATGCCGGACTCCTCAAGAACGTATCAGCGGATTGGCGGAGCGTATTGCAGGCCACCGGCAGTCCACAGGGCGTTCTTGCCACGGGCAATCTTGAGCGGCGTGTTCAGTCCCACGTTGCGCTCGAAAATTTCACCGTAATTGCCAACAGCCTTGATGATCTGGACAACCCATTCTTCGCTCAAGCCAATGCCGGTGCCGAAGCCTGCGGCGGTGCCGTCAGCGTTCTTGGCGCCCAGCAAACGCTGGATTTCAGGATTTGCGGAAGTCATCATCTCGCCAACGTTGGCAGTCGTCACGCCAAGTTCCTCGGAGTTGAGCAGCGCAAAATACGTCCACTTCACTACATTGAACCATGCATCGTCTCCCTGGCGGACCACTGGGCCCAATGGTTCCTTGGAAATGATTTCAGGCAGAACCACATGTTCATCCGGAGTCGCGAACTTCAGCTTGTCAGCATAAAGGCCGGACTGGTCCGTGGTGAACACGTCACAACGGCCATCCTGGTAAGCTGCCAGAACTTCCTCGTTCTTTTCGAAAGCAACAACTTTGTAGTCCATGTTGTTGGATTTGAAATAATCAGCCAGATTCAATTCGGTCGTCGTGCCGGTCTGTGTGCAGACCGCAGCGCCGCTCAGCTTGAGCGCGCTGTCTACGCCAAGCGAAGACTTCACCATGAATCCCTGGCCGTCATAATAAGTGACGCCAGCAAATTTGAGGCCAAGCGACGTGTCACGACCCATAGTCCAGGTTGTGTTGCGCGACAGGATATCAACTTCGCCTGACTGCAGGGCGGTGAAACGGTCCTTCGCTGTCAGTGGTGTAAACTTCACCTTCTGCGGATCATTGAATACGGCAGCGGCAACCGCGCGGCAGAAGTCAACGTCCAAGCCGGTCCAGTTGTTCTGCTCGTCCGGGTTCGAAAACCCGATAAGGCCCTGGCTGACGCCGCATTGCACGAAGCCCTTGGCCTTGACGTCATCAAGCGTGCCGGCCGTGGCAGCGGTTGCTGCGATCAAGCTTGTTGTGGCGGCAAACGCCCAACCCATAAGTTTACGTTTCATAACATACCTTCCTTTTGAAATGAGCGGACCACGCCTGAAGGTTTTCGCGATGGAAATCCCCGGCGATCATCCGCAGTTACTGTCGTCGTCGTCTCCCTTTAGAGGTGTCTTTGATTTTTATCACCTCACTGCCCCTAGACAAGCCGGAAATGACCGGGGGGTCAAGCCGAATTGCAGGGCCCACATCGGTAACGCCTCAAGTTGCGGGTTGCCTCACGCCAATGCAGCGACCAAAGCGGGCGCCGAACCATACGCCGGGGCGGGCGGTTTTTGCGGGCGTTCAATCATCACAACGGGAATGCGGAGGCCACGGGCCGCGATGAGCTTTGCCACCGTAAGTTTACCCCCGGCATTTTTCGTCACGAGGTGGGTTGTCTTGTGAAAGGACAGCAATTCTCTCTCGGCCTCAACGCTGAAAGGTGGCCGCGCCAGCACCAGCTCCCAGTTCGGTGGCAATTCGAATAGCGGCTTTTCAATCATGCGGGCCACTCCGCTTAAATCCTCCCGCGCCAGAAATGCTGCAATTTCCTTGCGCCCGATAGTGAGCATGATGCGGGCAGCATTTGGCAACGCTGCAATGGCGGCCTCCGTATTCTGAACGCTGATCCAGTTGTCCGCCGGCAACGCAGTCCACGCTGCCCGTTCCAGCCGCAAATAGGGAATGCCGGTGCGCTCCGCCGCATTGAACCCGTGCCGCGAAATCTGTGCCGCGAAGGGATGCGTGGCATCCGCCAGGGCCGCGAACCCTTCCGCCTTGAGATAATCATAAAGGCCTTCTTCACCGCCAAACCCACCAACGCGGATTTTGCCTTCCGGAAAAACCGGATTTTCGGTCACCCCGGCGAATGAGGTCACGACATCGAAGCCCGCCTTCAAAAGTTCCTCAACCAGGACATTCGCATCGGACGTGCCGCCAAGAACCAGAATCCGCTTAACCGGCATGGGCGATTATCTTTCCAGCGCGGTCCACAATAATCACGTCCGCCGCAACTGGCGCGCCGCGCAAAATCTTTTCAACCTCCAGTTTTGCTACCCCCACCACCTGGCTTGCAAGCCCCGCACCCAGCATCTCCAGAACCTGTTGCGCCGTGTTGGCAGACTTCACGTCTTCGTGAAGATTTACGGGAGCGAATTTCGCCAGCCATTCAAAGTCAACTTGGCTGCGCCCCGAATGCAGATCCATCGCCCCCTGCGCCAGCTTGGTTATTTTTCCAAAACCGCCGCCGATGGTGACGCGGGCAACGGGATGCTTGCGCACATATTTCAAAAGCCCGCCAGCGAAATCGCCCATGTCCATCATCGCTTCCAGCGGCAGCTTGAAATGCGCCCGCACCGCATCTTCCGAGGTCGAGCCCGTGCAGCCCGCGATATGTGCGAGGCCCATGGCGCGCGCCACGTCAACGCCACGATGGATGGAAGCAATCCACGCCGCGCAGGAAAAGGGATGAACGATCCCCGTCGTGCCGAGAATGGAAAGCCCGCCCAAAATGCCAAGCCTTGGGTTCCAGGTTTTCTGCGCCAGCGCCTCGCCATCCGGAATGGAGATTTCAATCTCCACATCGCCCCCGCCCTGCTCTTCAATCACCTTGCGCATCATCTCGCGTGGGATGGGATTGATAGCAGGCTCGCCCACCGCAATGGGCAGCCCCGCTTTCGTCACCGTGCCAACCCCATCGCCGGCCTTGAACGTCACGCCCTTGCCCCGCCTCCGCACCGTGGCAATCACCGTGCAGCCGTGCGTCACATCCGGATCATCGCCCGCATCCTTCACGATCCCCGCTTGCGCCCAGCCCTCGCCCTTGCCCTCAAGGGCAAGGGCGAAACTCGGTGTCTCGCCCTTCGGAAGCCTGATGCTGACCGGATCAGGAAACGTGCCCGTGCGCAATGCCGCAAATGCTGCCTTGGTCGCCGCCGCCGCACATGCACCCGTGGTCCAGCCGCGCCTTAACTCCCCTTCGGGCTTCTCTATTCGCATGCGATCACTGTATAAGGAACTATGAGCCGCGAACCAACAAAATCAGCGCAACAGCCGCCTGTGGTTAAGTCTGCAACGGCTGGATTTGCCCGCCTCGATGGCGAAGCCTTTCCCGCATTTGAAGCAGGCTGGGTCTGGCTTGTGGGCGCCGGGCCCGGGGCGCCCGGGCTCATGTCGCTCCTCTGCTACCACGCCATGCAGAACTGCGATGTCGTGGTTTACGATGCCCTGGTGAACCCGGATATCCTCCGCTGGGTCAGGCAGGGTGTCATTCTCGAATACGCCGGCAAGCGCGGCGGCAAGCCCTCGCCAGTCCAGCAGGATATTTCGCTCCGCCTCATCGAACTGGCCCGTGCCGGCAAACGCGTGTTGCGGCTGAAGGGCGGCGATCCCTTCATGTTTGGCCGTGGCGGCGAGGAAAGCCAGGCCCTAGCCAAGGCCAAAATCCCCTTCCGCATTGTCCCGGGCATAACCGCCGGAGTTGGCGGCTTGGCCTATGCCGGAATCCCCTCCACCCACCGCGATACCAACCATTCCGTGATCTTTTTGACCGGCCATGACGCGACCGGGAAGATGCCCGCCAATGTAAACTGGCAGGCAGTCGCCACCGCCTCCCCCGTGATCGTAATGTATATGGCCGTCAAGCACTTGGGCGAGATTGCTCAGGCCTTGCTGGAAGGCGGGCGGGCCCCCAAGGACCCCGTGACCATCATTTCCAATGCCTCGCTCCCGCACCAGCAGGTGCAGGCCACCACCCTCGATCAAGCCGGGGCGCATGTAGCACTGAACAATCCACCAACCCCCGCCATCGTCGTCGTCGGCCACGCCTCCGACTGGCGTGAAATGCTCGATTGGTACACCCCGGCGCTCCGGGAGAATGCCATTGGCTAAGGCCTTCGTCGTTGCGGCCCCATCCTCCGGCAGCGGCAAGACCATGCTCACCCTTGGCCTGCTCCGCGCCTTCAGGAACCAGGGTCTGCGCGTGGCCTCCGCCAAGGTCGGCCCCGATCATATCGACCCCCGCTTCCATGAGGCCGCCAGCGGCAGGCCCTGCCTCAATCTCGATCCCTGGGCCATGAAGCGCGAGGTCATCGCCAGCCTCTTAACCGATCTTAACCATGATGCGGACCTCGTCATCGTCGAAGGCGTCATGGGGCTGTTCGATGGCCCTCAGGGTGCAAGAGGCTCCACCGCCGATCTGGCGCAGGATATGGGGCTTCCCATTGTTCTGGTGCTGGATTCCGGCCACCAGGGCCAATCCATCACCGCCCTTGCCGAAGGTTTCCTTAACCATCGCAAAGGCCTCACCTTTGCAGGATTAATTTTGAACCGCGTGGCCAGCGACAAGCACGCCGCCATATTGACTGCGGCCCTCGCCCCCCTCGGCGTTCCCATCCTCGGCCTGGTGCGGCGCAGTGACTCACTAAACTGGCCCTCACGGCACCTCGGACTGGTGCAAGCGCAGGAGAATCAAGAGCTTGAATTGTTTATTGAAACCACAAGCTTAGCCGTTGCACGTGAAACAAAACTTGACAAGCTGTTAACGCTTGGTGCGGAAATCCGCCCCGAATCACTTCCCGGCCCGGTCCTGCCCCCTCTGGGCCAGAATGTAGCGGTAGCCAACGATGTGGCCTTCAGCTTTGCCTACCCCCACATCCTGCAGGCCTGGAAAAAGGCAGGCGCGGAAATCTCCCTCTTCTCACCCCTGAAAAACGAAGCGCCGAAGATGGGTTCCGATGCAATTTTCCTGCCCGGCGGATATCCCGAGCTTCACGCTGGCCTGCTGTCCCAGAACCAGACGTTTCTGAATGGACTGAAAAACTCAAAAGTCCTGATCTACGGCGAGTGCGGCGGCTTCATGGTTCTGGGCGAGGCCCTGATCGACGCCACGGGCCAGTCACACGCCATGGCGGGCCTTCTGCCGTTAACCACAAGCTTTGCCACCCGCAAACTTCACCTGGGCTATCGCCAGCTCAAATCCCTTGGCGGGCCATGGGGCAAACCGCTGCGCGGCCACGAGTTTCACTATTCATCAATCGCAAACGAAGGCAAAGCCGACAGGCTCTTCAAAGCCAGCGATGCCACCGGTGAAGATCTGGGGCCCATCGGTCTTAAACGCGGCAACGTCATGGGCTCCTACGCCCATATAATTTGTGAGGCGCCATGAAGCCTCGCGCCTTCATGCTCATGGGTACCGGCTCCGACGTGGGAAAATCCCTGGCGGCCGCCGGCCTCTGTCGGGCCTTTTCCAAGCGCGGATTGAAGGTAATGCCCTTCAAGCCGCAGAACATGTCCAACAATGCCGCCGTCACCAGCGATGGCGGAGAGATCGGCCGGGCCCAGGCCTTGCAGGCTCGTGCCGCGCGGCAACCCGCAACCGTTCACATGAACCCGGTGCTCCTGAAACCTGAAACCACTACAGGCGCCCAGGTCATCGTCCAGGGCAAGCGCGCCGCCACCATGACGGCCCGCGACTTTTTCAAGAACCGCCAGCAGTTCATGCCAGCCATCGTCGAAAGCTTCCGGAAACTCACACAACAGGCCGACCTCATTATCGTGGAGGGTGCCGGAAGCCCCGCCGAAGTGAATCTGCGCGATGGCGACCTTGCCAACATGGGTTTTGCCAAAGCCGTCGATATTCCAGCCTTCCTCGTGGGCGATATCCACCGCGGCGGGGTGATCGCCTCCATCGTCGGCACCCTCGCGGTGTTGAAGCCCGAAGACCGGGCCCGTCTCAAGGGTTTCATCATTAACAAGTTCCACGGCGATGTGAAACTCTTCGAAAATGGCAAAACCTATCTCAAGGAAACCACAAAACTCCCCTGCCTGGGCATCATTCCCCATTTTCCCGGCGCCAGAAACCTTCCCGCCGAGGATGCAGTGGCTTTAGAAGACATGCTCGTAACCAATTCTAAAAGCTACAAAATATGCGTTCTGAAACTGCCCCGGATCGCCAATTTTGATGATCTTGATCCCTTGCGCCTCGAACCCGGCGTTTCCGTCAGGTTTCTGGACCTGGGTCAGCCCATCCCCCGCGATACGGACCTGGTCATCATCCCCGGTTCCAAATCCACCATGGCTGATCTGGCGGCGGTCCGGGCCACCGGTTGGGATATTGACCTCAAGGCCCATGTCCGGCGGGGCGGCCGCGTCCTGGGCCTTTGCGGCGGCTATCAGATGCTGGGCCACACAATACACGATCCTGAAGGTCTTGAGGGTGCTGCGGCCAGCATGAAAGGCTTGGGCCTGCTCGACGTCGAAACCACGCTCCTGCCCGAGAAGACCCTCACCCGCATAAGTGCCACCCATGTGGCCAGCGGTCAAAAAATCGAAGGCTACGAAATTCATCTCGGCTCCACTCACGGTCCCGATTGCGTCAGGCCCTTTGCCAGAATCGGCAGCGCCGATGATGGCGCCACGTCGGCCGATGGACTTGTCAGCGGCACCTATATTCATGGCTGCTTCGCCAGTGACGGCTTCCGTAGCGCCTATTTGAAATCCCTTGGTGCAGAATCAAGCGAACTCGCCTTCGAAGCCCTCATGGAAAAAACCCTTGATGAACTGGCCGCCCATCTCGAACAGCATCTCGATCTCGATTTGATGCTGGAACTGGCGGGCGAGATATGACCCTGCATTTCACCGCCGCGGCCCTGGCTCTTCTCATCGAGCGCCTGTTTGGTTATCCCAAACCGCTCCATGACAAGATCGGCCACCCCGTTGAATGGATCGGAGCCATTCTCAAAAAACTCGAGGCCCTGCTTTACGATTCTGAAGCCGAACCAATGCAGTCATGCCTTAGGGGCATTGCCGCATTGCTCGCTTTGCTGCTTATCGTTGCAATACCGGCAGTCCTCATCGCAAGCGTTCTATCCACTTTCCAGTTTGGCTGGATCATCGAAGCCCTGCTCGCCACCGCGCTCATCGCCCAACACTCCTTGTATGAACACGTAAGCGCCGTCGGCAAAGGTCTCGACACATCCTTGAATGAAGGGCGCAAGGCCGTGGCAAAAATTGTCGGCCGTGATCCCGCCGCCCTCGATGAATCAGGCGTGGTGAAAGGGGCTCTCGAAAGCCTCGCCGAAAGTGCCAGCGACGGCATCGTGGCGCCCGTCTTGTGGTATGCCCTTCTCGGCCTGCCCGGCATGGTGGCCTACAAGGCCATCAACACTGCCGACTCGATGATCGGCCACAAATCCGAGCGCTACATCAATTTCGGTTGGGCCGCCGCACGCCTCGATGATCTCATCAACCTGCCCGCCTCACGCTTGACCGGATTTTTGTTTGCCGCAGCTGCCGCATGGAACGACAGGGAGCGCGGCAAGATCGCCGTGCAGGCCATGTGGCGCGATGCGCCCAAACATCAATCCCCCAATGCGGGCTGGCCTGAATCCGCCCTTGCCGCAAGCCTCGGGATCAAATTCGGCGGCCCGCGCAGCTACGATGGAAGCCGGGTTATTTTACCATGGATGGGTGAAGGCCGCGAGACCTTGAACCGCGATGACATTCGCAAGGGGCTCAGGCTTTACGGGACCGCGATGACCTTTTTGCTTTGCCTGGCGGCGGCTTGCGCTCTGTTTTTTTAAGCGTGAGCGGCAGGCCCGCGGCCATGAAAACCACCTCGTCAGCGGCTTCGGCCACCCGCTGATTGAGAAACCCCTGCGCGTCGCGGAAAGTTCTGGCCACCGCATTGGCCGGAACAATCCCGAGGCCCACTTCGTTCGACACCAGCACCACCTGTGCCCGCACCTTCTTCAAGGCCTCACAGAGCATTTCGGTCTCACGCACGACATCAAACTTCACGATCATAAGGTTGCTCAGCCAGATCGTCAGGCAATCAATCAGGATGAAGCGGCCCTTGCCGTCAATCGTCTGCAGCGCTGTCACCAGATCAAGTGGCACTTCGAATGTTTCCCAGCCCGGTCCCCGTTGCAGCCGGTGGTTCGCGATCCGCTGCACCATTTCCTCATCCGAGGACTCGGCCGTCGCCACGTAAAATTTCTGCCCCTTGCCCAGGCTTTCCGCATAGCGGCTCTTGCCTGACCGGGCTCCGCCCAAAACCAGAAGCGTACTCATGGCCTGCTCCTTGGAATGCGCGCAATGAAATGGCCGCGCATGGCGCCCGGCCATTCGCGGAACGGAACCTCGCCGGTCATTGTCGCACCATGCAGGTCAAACCAGGCGAGAATGGCTTCCGCCTGGGCACGATCCGGCACGTGGTCGCCGGTGAAATAAGTGAAGCGCTGATCGTCGCGCAGCACCACGCTGCAATGGCGCTTGCAGTTCCATAGGCAAGCCTGGGTTTCAATTCTAATGTCATGGCGCCCCTTCTCGGATACCACATCCTTCATGTGGTCAATAAGCGTCTGCCCTCCCGTGCGCCCGTCGGCGCCCGTGGCTTCGCTCTGAGAATAGCGGCAAGTCGTGCAAAATACGAGCGAACGCATGGGCTTGCTTCGGTCCTTCTGGGATTGCTATGGTCGCGAGCCTTCAATGGTGGCAAAGCCTTGATCTGTCAACGCAAACGAAAGCGACATGAAATTCACCCACATCGCCTTTTCTGCTTCCGACACGCCTGAAGCCCGCAAGGCCCTGTCCCGGTTGGCCAAGCGTTATGGCAATGCCACGCCCGAATCAGCCGATGTGGTTGTGGCGCTTGGCGGCGATGGCCACATGCTGCAAACCCTGCACCGCTTTGTTTCGACGGGAACCCCCATCTACGGGATGAACCGCGGCTCGGTGGGCTTCCTGATGAATGATTACGCCGAAGGCGATCTGTTTGAACGCTTGCATGCCGCCGAGCTCACCGCCATCCGCCCTCTGCGCATGGTGGCCACCGATGAAAGCGGCAAGACTCACAAGGGCATCGCCTTTAATGAAGTGTCACTTCTGCGCCAACGCTCCCAGGCCGCGAAACTGCAAATCTCCATTGACCACAAGGTTCGCCTCGAAGAACTCATTTGCGATGGCCTCCTGCTGTCAACGCCCGCCGGCAGCACCGCCTATAATCTATCAGCTCACGGACCAATTCTGCCGGTGAACGCTCCGCTGCTGGTCCTGACGCCGATCAGCGCTTTCCGCCCCCGGCGCTGGCGCGGCGCCGTTTTGCCCCATGATGCCAAGGTCACCATCACCGTGCTGGAGCCCGACAAGCGCCCGGTTGCCTCCGTTGCCGATCATGTGGAAGTGCGTCATGTGAAAGTTGTCGAAATTTCCGAGGATAGGAAGCGCTCGGTGAAACTGCTCTTCGACCCCGGCCACAGCCTGGCCGAGCGGGTGCTCAACGAACAGTTTAAATTTTAAGCCGCCCGCACCATATCAGCGCGCAGGCGCTTGGCGATCTTGCGCACCCGGTCTTCGGCAAAGCGCCCGATAAATTCCAGGTTCTTGCTGCGCTCGGCGCTCTGCATGTTTTCATAGCGCGTCATCAGCGCTTCTATCAGCCGCCGGCCAAAGCTTTCAGGATCAAGCGGAAGCCCCTCTTCCTTCGCATCCTTCATCACGTCACAGGCCGCCATCAGCAGCCCGTAGCAGGATTGCGGAAGGCCCGACTTGCTGTGCAGCGATTTCAATCCCATCAAGCCGCGGCCCATCATCAATTCATGGGCCCGTGCCAGCCCCACTCCTGAAAGATGCGCCAGCGACCACTGCACCATTTTCATCTCGCCGATTGCCGCGGCGCGCAGAATGATCGACGGCGTCAGCATCTTTTTTGACACCAGAAAGGGAATGGCCCTCGCCAGTTCGTCGTTGCTGGCTTCAACCAGGATCCGCAAAATGGCCGTTTCTTCCGCGTCCGCCACCAGCTCGCTGGCGTCATTGTCAGCCATCCAGCCGCGTTCCGCCATCAGTTGCTGCATCCGGTTTGAGGCGCGCTTGGCCTGCAGGATGCGGATATCCAGCGGCAGGTTCGGCCGGCCAAGCAAAAGCTCCACCATCTCCGGCACCTGGCCAAAGCGCGTATAAAGCGTGTGATAGTCCCGGTCATCAAGATGCAGCGCAAGATTCTCAAACAACCGCAGGCAAACCTCAAGCGGCGCGGACTTCACCGCATAGGTGAGCGATTCCTTGGAAAGATCGGAGCGGAGAACCACCGTCTCCTGCCGCGCCATGTCGCCCACCCGCAAGACCGCAAGCATGTGCCAATGATTGAGCGCCGGCGTCGCCGCCAGAAACGGCAAGGCCACATCATCGTCATCGGCAATAATCGAAAACAGGATATCCGCATGGAGGGTCAGCAGGCCAACCAGCCCGTTGACCAGCGTGCGGCGCACCTCCTTGACCGGGTCAACTGAGAGCTTGAGAACCACCGGCACGACTTGCGCGCTGTCCGCCTTCGAAGTGTCTTCAGCGCACAAGAGGGCCGCAAGCTGCACGGCAAGCTTGGTGCGCGCCATCGCATCGCCGTTTTCAATAACGTCCATGAATATGCTGGTGTCGAGGCCGGGCTTGGGTTCACTACGCATTTACGGGAGCCAATCTAGTCATCATCTGATGGCCTCAGGCTACGTGGCAAGCCTTAATATTTGGTTCACCATGTCTCTTGACGAACGCTTAAGGCGGGTCAGAGGACCCCGGCCTGGTGCAGCTTGAATTGCAAGAGCTCTAAATCAAAGGGCTGCATCATGAATTCCGCCGCCCCCTCCAGAATGGATTGGCCGATCTCTTCGGCATCCGGCTTGTCGGCGTAGAGAATGACCACGGTTTTCTTGCCTCGCGCCGTCTTGCGCATCCGCCTGATGAAATCGCTGGGCGCCATGCCTTCCGGGCTTGCGGCCATCACCACCACGTCGGGCGAATTGTCGTTGCAATACTTGAGGCCTTCATCGGCGGCGGAGCTTTCCGCGAAGTTAAGGCCGAGATCGCCCAGCAGTTGCGAAACGCGCTTGCGTTCCGTTGCGTCCCTGTCGATCAAAAGGCACCTGACCATTGCGAGTCTTCCCGGGCGTTTTAACGGATGTCCCGTCTCTAAAATTTGCCGCCGTCCGACTCCTGAACCCCCTCTGGTTAATGAGACGTTAAACACCTTTTCCACAGCTTTTCCACAACCTCTAAGCCACTGACGGACAAACACAAATCACTGTTGTCAACAGGTCTTACAACTGTGGCGACAATACGGCGTTCCACCCCTGTTCAGGACTCGTGACGCGACTCAGCAGCAAAATGAGGCAAGGCAGGGTTGCAGAACTTCCGCTGGACATAGTCCGTTCCCTGCGCAAACGGCCCGTTGGATAATTATCCCGGCCGGCGCATCCGCCAGACATCGTCGATTGTGGCATATTCGGCGTAGCCAAGGCGCGATATCATCTGCATGGCGCCGCTGTTCACCCGGCCGTTTTCAATGAACCGGTCGTCGATGTGAACCCCAATGACGCGCCCCACCACCAGCCAGTTACCAACCCGCCCCTCGTCATCGGGCAGTTCGATTTTCTTGTAGAGGCGGCATTCCAGATTGGCCGGGCTTTCGGCCACCCGCGGCGGCTTGATGAGCTGGCATGGGGCCTTGGTCAAACCGGCAAGGGCAAATTCATCAACGTGGGACGGCACGACCGATGACGACATGTTCATCGCTTCGCGGATTGCGTAGGTGGTAACATTCACCGCGAATTCGCCCGTCGCTTCAATGTTCCGCAGGCTGTCCTTGTAGCCGGTCGAACCGAAGATAACGTAATGCGGCCGTTCGGAAACGATATTGAAAAAACTGTAGGGCGCGAGGTTGGCATTGCCGTCCGCCGAAATCGTTGAAAGCCAGCCGATGGGCCTCGCCACCAGCGCCTTGAAGGGATCAACTTCAAAGCCGTGGTCATTGCGGACGGCGTCATAGAACATCTCAGATCGACCTCAATAAAGCCGGCAATTCGGCAATGCTCCGCAGCGTGTGATCGGCAAGGTGCGCAATGTCGTCATGCCCGGCATTGCCGGTGAGCACCGCAATGGCCAGGCCCGCCCCGCCATTGCGGGCTTCCTCCATGTCATGGGCATTGTCCCCCACCATGGCAATTTCCGAAGACTTCAAACCAACCGTGCCGGCAAACCGGCGGATCATTTCGCCCGATGGCTTGGGGGTGGCTACCGAATCGGCGGCAATCACTTCGTCGAAAAGCTCCAGTATGCCGAGATGGTTGAGATGGTTGCGGGCGGAATAGTGGCTGTCATTGGTGGCAAGGCCCACATGCAGCGCCATCTCCTTCAGTTCCTGAAGAAGCGGCGCCAGCGGCATCAGGGGCTTGAGCAGGGATTTCGACAGCGGCGCATAGTCGACATCGATCATCCGCACCATTTCCAGCGCCCCCGCCTCGTCAAGGCCCGGCCACCAGTAATCGATAAGCTGGCGCGTCGTGCCGGCCGCCAGAACGGAATTTGCATCAAATCCATCTGTCTTCGGATTATATCCCACCCTCTCCATCATCAGGTCGGCGTCAGCGGGCTTGATGTCAAACTGGTCGCACAGCATCTGGCGGTAGATCGGGACCCATGTGCCGTTCACGTCAATCAGCGTGCCATCCTTGTCAAAGAGAACGCCGCGGATCGTCATGCTTTCACCCATCGCGTGAGAAGTGTCTGCGGGTCAGGCCGCGGTCGGTCTTCAAGGGGCACGGTTGCCGTTCCAATGCAGATGATGCCTGCCACCCGCTCGCTTCCCTTCAGTCCCATCGCCGCCATTGCCTCG
Source organism: Aestuariivirga sp. (assembly GCA_030680855.1). Taxonomy (GTDB): domain Bacteria; phylum Pseudomonadota; class Alphaproteobacteria; order Rhizobiales; family Aestuariivirgaceae; genus Aestuariivirga. Next base: position 53,221 of record JAUXUN010000009.1, on the reverse strand, counting down.
GGATCATAAGCCACCCAATCGGTCTGCCATTGCGCGTCAAAACCCATCGCCGTTGCCGCCAGCACCGTATTGTAACACACCGCCGCCGAAGACAGCAGTTGCTCCCACTCCGGTATCTTGACGTGCGGCCCCGCCGTCGAAACCACCACAATCACTACAGGCGCCCGCAGGAACAAGCCGCGCTGAAAGGCGATGCTGTCCTCGCCATGGTCCGGATACAGCACCTTCCACCGCTCCGCAAAGACTTTGCCTATTTCCGACCGCGCCACCCCTTCGAAAAGCACAAAACGCCAGGGCGTGAGCTTGCCGTGATCGGGCACCCGCACGGCAATGTCCAGAATCTCGGAAATTTGCCCAGGATTGGGTCCTGGCAGCCCTAAGGCCTTGACCGATCCGGATTTTCTGGTTTTGAGGAAAGCCAAAGGCGAGGTGAGATCGTTCAGGTTTATCATGATTCCCGCAATGTGGCGGCTCAAGTCCAAAAACGCAATGATTTCAATTGGCCGAAGTTCGTTAACTAAAAATTAAGTATCCCGTTGCCGGAGGCAAGTGGGCTGTGCTTTGATTCAGTTACCGGCCGGAAGGCTGGGGGAAACGAAACAGGGGACGACAGCATGCACGACCTCAGCACCCGTGCACTGCAAATCCGCCGTCAGAAAAGCGCGACATCCGCAGCACTTCTGGCGGCGGTTCTGTTTCTGAGCCCCATTGCCTTCGCTGATGCGCTGGGCGCTCCCAAAACAACCGAAGAAAGCGCCGTTGCGGTTATGGCGCCAAAATTCCAAACCAAGGTCGCCCATGACATCGCCATCGAGATCGTCAAGCCCGGCAACGAAGGCCTGGAACTGAGCGCAAGACTTTCCGAATCGGGCGGCCTGATTGAGCGCGATATTTCCTGGACGCTGCGCGATGCCCAGGGCGGCATCGTTTATGACAGGACTACCGAACTTGCCCATGTCGCTCTCCCGCCGGGGGATTATTCCGTCGAAGCCCGCTACGGCTCCGCCAGTTTTTCACAGAGCCTGACCTTGCTGGAAGCCAACCGTCTAATGGTCAGCTTTGTTTTGGAAGTTGGCGGCATCCGGGTTCTGCCCCGCGTCCAGGGCCTCGGGCTGACCTCAGCGCAAACCCAATCCCTTGTCTATGCGCTTTCTGGTGCTGACAAGGGCAAGCTCATCACCATTTCCAAGGTGCCGGGCGAAATCCTCCGCGTCAAATCCGGCGACTACCGCATTGAAAGCCGTTTTGCCACGGGCAACGCCGTCGTCGTAGTTGACGTTCATGTGAATTCCGGCCTGATGAGCGCCGTCGAGATTGACCATGCCGCTGGGCTGGCGCGGCTGTCCTATGTGGGCGCCCCCGATGCCCATGTGTCATGGTTGGTAACCGACGGCCATGGCGAGCAGCTTCCCGCCATTGACGGATTATCGGCAAGTGTTGTGCTGACCCCAGGTGCTTACATTGCCAAAGCCCAGATCGGCACCGAGCTCCTGACCGCCAGCTTTGACATCGCCGCCGGCCAGGAACGCGATATCCTGCTCGGAAACTAACTCTCTATTCTTATCATGGCCGTGCGCGACACGGCCATCGCCACAAGGAAGATGCCCGCGTCAAGCGCAGGCATGATGAGATAGGAATGTAAGCGCGACATCCTGCTCGGAAATTAGGCACTTCCATAGTTTTACAAAACTGTCACACTGACCGGGAATCATGATCCCCGGGGAGGACATGCAGTCATGCCAACGTTCAAAGATATTTTCAGTCCGCGTTTAGTATTGCTCACCCTTGCCATTGTGGGCTTCGCCGTCACCCTGCTCGCAGTTTTGTTTCTGCATGTGAGTGGCCCCGTTGCCGGGCTGCCCTTCCTGATCTTTGGCGGCCTGACGATTCTCGGCATCAGGGACATGACTCAAACGCGCCACGCCATCTTGCGCAATTATCCCATCTCCGGCCACATCCGCTTCCTGCTTGAAAACGTCCGCCCGGAAATCCGCCAGTATTTCCTTGAAACCGACAAGGATGGCATGCCCTTCCCGCGCGACAAGCGCGCCATCGTTTATCAGCGGGCCAAGCGGGCCCTCGACAAGCGCCCCTTCGGCACGCAATTCGACGTCTACGAAAACCGTTTTGAATGGCTGCACCATTCCATGGTCCCCAAGTCGCCGAGCAAGGAGCCATTCCGCATAACCATCGGCGCTCCCGATTGTAGCCAACCCTATTCGGCCTCCGTCCTCAATATCTCGGCCATGAGTTATGGCTCGCTGTCCGCCAATGCCATCCGCTCCCTGAACCGCGGCGCAAAAATCGGCGGCTTCGCCCATGACACCGGCGAAGGCGGCGTGAGCCCCTATCACCGCGAATTCGGCGGAGACATTATTTGGGAAATCGGCTCCGGCTATTTCGGCTGCCGCAACCCCGACGGAACTTTCTCCGGCGAGAGTTTCGCTGAAACCGCAAAGCTTGATCAAGTCAAGATGATTGAGATCAAGCTGTCGCAGGGCGCCAAGCCCGGCCACGGCGGCGTCTTGCCCGGGGTAAAGGTCACGCCGGAAATTGCAGCCATTCGCGGTGTCGAAATGGGCAGGGATTGCATCTCGCCGCCATCGCACTCCGCCTTCACAACGCCGCTTGGACTCGTGGCCTTCATCGCAAAATTGCGCAAGCTCTCCGGCGGCAAGCCCGTGGGCTTCAAGCTCTGCATCGGCCACCACTGGGAATTCATGGCCATCATCAAGGCCATCATCGAAACCGGCATCGTCCCAGATTTTATCGTGATTGACGGCAAGGAAGGCGGCACCGGGGCGGCCCCTCTCGAATTCATGGACCATATCGGAACGCCGCTGCGCGACGGCCTGAACTTCGTCCATTCCACCCTCGTCGGCGCCAACCTCCGCGATCAGGTCAAGATTGGCGTGTCCGGAAAAATCACTTCGGCTTTTGACATGGCCCGCGTCATGGCCATCGGCGCTGACTGGTGCAACGCGGCGCGCGGCTTCATGTTTGCCGTGGGCTGCATCCAGGCCCAGCACTGCCATACGGACAAGTGCCCCACCGGTGTTTCAACCCAGGATCCGGCCCGCCAGCGCGCCATCGTGGTGCCCGACAAGGCCGAGCGCGTGGCAAGCTTCCACCGCGAGACCATCAAGGCGCTTTCCGATCTGATCGCCGCCGCCGGCCTCACGCACCCCCACGATCTGCGTCCCACCCACTTCATGCAGCGCGCCGCACCCGATCGTTCAGTGAGTTTCGAGGAACTTTATCATTGCATGAAGCCCGGAGAATTGCTCAATGGCAGCGCCCCGTCTGCCATGCATCAGGCTTGGGAGATGGCCACTCCGCAGAGCTTTGCCGCAAAAACCAAGAGGATCCATCTTGAACAGGACAATGAAGGCCGCCGTGCTGCGCAAGATCGGCGCGGGCCTGGCCATTGAAACCGTAACGCGCCCCGAACCCGGCCCCGGCGAAGTGCTGATCAAAGTCAAGGCCTGCGGCGTTTGCCATAGCGACCTGCACGCCGTCGAAGGCGACTGGACACCACATCCCACGCTGCCGCTCATTCCCGGCCATGAAGTCACGGGCCATGTGGAGGCCCTGGGCGAAGGTGTTGCAGAGTTCAAGAATGGGGATCGCATCGGCGTGCCGTGGATGTTCTGGTCCTGCGGCACCTGCGAATTCTGCCTCCAGGGCATGGAGACCATTTGCCCGCGCACTGAAGCCACTGGTTACAGCAAACCCGGCGGCTATGCCGAATACATGGTGGCACCCGCCGCATTCTGCGGCCGCCTGGCCGAACATGTCGATATGAACGCCATGGCCCCCATTCTCTGCGCCGGCGTCACCACCTATCGCGGCATCAGGCGCACCGGAACACGGCCAGGCCAATGGCTGGCGGTGATCGGCATTGGCGGCCTCGGCCACATCGCCGTGCAGTATGCAAAAGCCATGGGCCTGCGTGTGGCGGCCATTGATGTCTCGCCTGAAAAATTGAACCACGCCAAACGCCTCGGCGCCGAGCTATTGATCGATGCCCGTGAGGGTGATCCCGGAGCGGCGCTCAAAGAGAAAACCGGTGGCGGCGCCCACGGCGCCATCGTCACCGCCGTTTCGGCCCGCGCCTTTGAACAATCCGTCACCATGCTAAGGCCCGCAGGCACCGTATCGTTCATCGGCCTTCCCGGTGGCGACGCTGACCAGATCAGAATGTCGATCTCTGGCATCGTCAACACCGAAATATCCGTGCGCGGATCAAATGTTGGAACGAGGCAGGACCTGAATGAAGCCATCGCCTTTGCCGCCTCGGGCCTCGTGAAAGCTGACATCGAAACCCAGCCCCTGGAAAACATCAACGCCATCTTCGCCCGCATGAAAAAGGGCGAGATTACCGGAAGAGTGGTTCTGTCGATTGCCTGATTTTTAATCCATCGCCCTTCACTTTGAATGAAAATAACAAATGATTACAATGCGTTGAGAGAGATAGTCAGCGTTATTACCATTTCCCACATTACACCCCAGCCATGCCGACTTTGCATGAACGGCTCACCCGCAAGGGAGTAAACCACCTCCCCTTTGCTGCAGTGCAGCAAAACCAATGGAGAACAAAAATGGCAACAGCAAAAGCAGATAAAAACGGCGAGGGCGAAAGCGACGATCCCGCAATTCAGAACGGCGGCCATGTGCCGCCAAGCTTCTGGATTCTCGCCCTCGGTTCCATCGGCGTCGTCTATGGCGACATCGGAACCAGCCCGCTCTATGCGATACGCGAAGCGGTCCTCGCCGCAACCGGCGAATCCGGCGCTATTACCGAGCCCATCGTCTTCGGCGTCCTTTCGCTCATCATCTGGGCTCTCATTCTCGTCGTCACGGTGAAATATGTTTTCATACTGCTCAACGCCGACAACAAGGGCGAAGGCGGAACCCTGTCCCTCATGGCGCTGGCCCAGCGCGTGATGGGCAGCAACCTGACATTCATTCCCATTCTCGCCATGATCGGCGCGGCGCTCTTCTATGGCGACGCGATGATCACTCCGGCAATTTCGGTTCTCTCCGCCATCGAGGGCCTCAAGGTCATAACTCCGGCGCTTGAGCCCTATGTGCTGCCGGTCACCATGGCCATCATCGTCGCCCTGTTTTCAGTCCAGGCGCGCGGCACCGCAAGCGTGGCCTCTCTGTTCGGCCCGATCACGCTTGTCTGGTTCATTGCCTTGGCCGTGTCCGGCCTCGCCAACATTGGCGGCAATCCTGCCATTCTGCTTTCATTCAACCCGGTTTATGCCGTGAGCTTCCTTGGCTCGCACGGCATCATCGGCCTTGTCACGCTCGGCGCCGTCTTCCTCGCCGTCACCGGCGCCGAGGCCCTCTACGCCGATCTCGGCCATTTCGGCAAACGCCCCATTCAACTGGCCTGGATCATCGTCGTGTTCCCTGCCCTCGTGATCAATTACCTGGGACAAGGCGCGTTGGTTCTGCAAAGGCCCGAAACCATCGAAAATCCGTTCTTCCTCATGATGCCGGAATGGGCCCTCATTCCCATCGTCGTGCTGGCAACGGCCGCCACCATCATCGCCAGCCAGGCTGTCATCACCGGTGCCTATTCATTGACGCGCCAGGCAATCCAGCTCGGCCTCCTGCCACGCATGGAAATCCGCTTCACCTCGGACGCTCATGCCGGGCAGATATATATGCCACAGGTCAACTGGCTGATCATGCTGGGCGTGCTGACCCTTGTCATCATGTTCAAGTCATCGTCTGCCCTCGCCTCCGCCTACGGCATCGCGGTCACAGGCACCATGGTGGTGACCTCCATGATGGCCATAGTCGTGATCTGGAAATACTGGAAATGGCCGCTCTGGGCCGTCCTTGCCATGATGCTCCCGCTTCTCGCCATTGACGTAATCTTCCTCGGCGCAAACTCGTTGAAGGTCTTCGAAGGCGGTTATGTTCCCTTGGCCCTGGGTGCGCTTCTCATGCTCATCATGTGGACCTGGCGCCGGGGCTCGCGGATTCTCTTTGAGAAAACCCGAAAGTCGGAAGTGCCCCTGCGTGATCTTGTGAAAAGCCTGTCAAAGCGGCCGCCGCATCAGGTGCCGGGAACCGCGGTGTTCTTCACCTCCGACCCCGACAGCACACCTACCGCCCTGCTCCACAGCCTGAAGCACTACAAGGTGCTGCACGAAAACAATGTGGTGCTCACCATCCGCACCAGCGACAGCCCAAGTGTTGCTCCCGAAGATCGGGTGAAGATGGAAAAGCTGAACGATCTCTTCAGCCGCCTCATCATCACCTATGGCTATATGGAAACCCCTGATGTGCCACAAGCCCTCGGCCTCGCCCGTAAGCTCGGCTGGAAATTCAACAGCATGACAACCTCGTTCTTCCTATCCAGGCGCAGTGTGCGTGCTTCGAAGCACGAAGGCATGCCCGTCTGGCAGGACAAGCTGTTCATCAGCCTGGCCCGCAACGCCAATGATGCCAGCAGCTACTTCCGACTGCCCACCGACCGCGTGGTGGAAGTGGGCAGCCAGATCACGGTGTAACCTGCTGCTATCTCTCCATGGTCGGGCAACGACCCGACCACCCAGTTCTTCGTTGATCAAAGTCTGGGTGGTCGCATCAAGTGCGACCATGGAGAGAAAAAGGTTAAGCCGGAGGCAGCGGGATGAATTCTTTTTCGTCGCCGGGCACAATGTCAAAGCGCGCCCTTTTCCAGTCTTCTTTTGCGGCTTCGATCCGCTCCTTGGATGACGACACAAAATTCCACCAGATATGGCGCGGGCCATCCATGGGTTCGCCGCCCAGCATCATGAAGCGTGCATCGCCCTGCGCCGAGAGCGTGAGGGCGTCACCGGCGCGGAACACCAGAAGCTGATTGGCGCCGTGAACCTGGCCGCCAATTTCCAGCGACCCTTCCACGATATAAATGCCGCGCTCCTCATGCTCCACCGGCAGGGGCAGCCGCGCTCCCGACTTCAGCTTCACATCCGCATAGAAAAGCTCCGAATGGGTTTTGACCGGGGAACGCGCACCATAGATGGAACCCGCAACAACCCGCACCTCGCGGCCATGGTCCGAAAGCAGCGGCAAGTCCGCCATCGCCACATGCTCAAAACCCGGTGCCGTTTCCTCATGTTGCTTGGGCAGAGCCACCCAGCTTTGAATGCCGAATATCTGGTGCGGCCGCGCCCGCTCATCGGCGGGTGTGCGCTCGGAATGAACAATGCCCTTCCCCGCCGTCATCCAATTCAGTTCGCCGGGCGCGATCTGCTGTTGCGAGCCCAGGCTGTCGCGGTGATACATCACCCCGTCAAACAGCCAGGTCACCGTCGAGAGCCCGATATGCGGATGGGGCCGTACGTCCTGGCCCTGCCCCGCCTGCATGGTGATGGGGCCGAACTGGTCAAAGAAAATGAACGGGCCCACCATTTGCCGCTGGGCCGAAGGCAGCGCGCGCCGCACTTCGAAACCGCCGATGTCGCGCACCCGTGGGATTATGACAATCGGCAAGGCATCCGCCGCAAGGGCATCGCCGGGCGTCGGATCGGGAATGTGGGGTAACGTCATGTCTTTCCTCCAACGGCAGCCCGCACCAGGGGCGCCACTTCCTTGCCCATGAGTTCAATCGCCCGCAGCATATCCCTGTGCGGCAAGGAGCCAAGGCCCATCTGCACCAGGATGCGCTCATTCCCGAAAATCCTGTGCAGCCCGATTATCTTGTCGGCCACGTCTTTCGGATTGCCGATGATCAGATGACCATTGGGCCCGCAGGAGGCCTCAAACTGCGCCCGTGTCGTCGGCGGCCAGCCGCGCTCGCGGCCAATGCGCGTCATCACTTCCGCATAACCCGGAAAGAAATTGTCACGCGCCGCCTTCGCATCATCGGCCACAAAACCATGCATGTTGAGGCTAAGGGCCGCATTGCTGTGCCCCGCCCGCTTCGCCGACTCGCGGAACAAATCTGCATGCGGCTTGAAGCGCACAGGCTCGCCGCCAATGATGGCCAGAGCCATGGGCAGGCCCAGCGTTCCCGCCCGCACCACCGATTGCGGCGTGCCGCCAACCCCCACCCACACCGGCAGCGGATTCTGCTGCGCCCGGGGATAAATCCCGGCGTTGTTGAGCGGTGCGCGGATCGAGCCGGACCACGTCACATGCTCCTGCGCCCGCAGCTTCAAGAGCAGGTCAAGCTTCTCTGCAAACAACACGTCATAGTCATTAAGGTCATAGCCAAACAGCGGAAAGGACTCGATAAACGAGCCCCGCCCCACCATGATTTCGGCCCGGCCATGGGACAGCAGATCGAGCGTGGCAAAATTCTGGTACACCCGCACCGGATCATCAGAAGAAAGAACCGTCACCGCCGAAGTGAGCCGGATGTTCGTGGTCCGCGCCGCAGCCGCCGCCAGCACAATGACCGGCGCGGATGCCGCATAATCCGGCCGGTGGTGCTCGCCCACCCCATAAACATCAAGCCCCACCTTGTTGGCCAGCTCGATCTCTTCAACCAGATTGTTAAGCCGCTCCCCCGCCGAAATCGCAGGCCCCAGATCGGCGAAGGTGTACATACCAATTTCCATGGGACAGATATGTAGCTCGCTCAATTGAGCTTCAAGTGTCACCGCTGTAACCAATCAGTCAGTCGCTTGTATCTTGTAAAAAACTCCAACAGCCAGTATGTTCACTTTATGTTCGGAAAATGGAGACGCAAAATGATAGCAATTCCCACAATGTCAAACGCTAACGAAGCGCTATCATTGGTCGGTCGAGTAACTGACTTGGTCAAGAAAGGAGCGACGATTGATCTACAAGAAACGATCGTTCAACTGCGGGAAGCAATACTTGCACTAAAAGAAGAAAATCTGAACCTCAAGGAACAAATGAGCTCTCTTCAACTGATTGTTGATCGACAAGCTAATCTGGAGTTCATTGCTCCAAACTACTATGCAACTTTAGAAGGAGGTAAGAGAGATGGCCCCTTTTGCCAAGTATGTCACGACAACGAAGATAAATTGATTCGTCTCATTCAGGCTGAAGAAGGTTCTTGGCATTGTGGAGTCTGCAAAGGATACTTTGAAACGCAGCAACATAAAGCAATGGTCAATGCTCAAGTGAGACGATACAACGATTCGTTAAAGGACGATTGGTGATTTTGATTTCCGTTTGACTACTTCAAATCCGGTGCAGTCGCCTCCGCCACCAAAGCTGCAATTGCATCAACCAGACTCATCGACTTCTGATCCTGGCTCCCCAGCCGGCGCATGTTCACCGCCTGCTCGTCCATCTCGCGCTTGCCGACCACGAGGATGACGGGAACTTTCGCCAGTGAGTGCTCACGCACCTTGTAGTTGATTTTCTCGTTCCGCAAATCCGCATCCGCCCGCAGTCCCGCCTTGCGCAGGTCATCACGCACCTTCACGGCATATTCGTCGCCATCCGATGTGATCGTCGTCACAATCACCTGCGCCGGCGCCAGCCACAACGGAAAATGCCCCGCGTGGTGTTCGATCAGGATGCCAAGGAACCGCTCCATCGAGCCGCAGATCGCCCGGTGGATCATCACCGGCACATGCTTCTCGCCGTCGGCGCCGATATAAAATGCCCCGAAGCGCTCCGGCAGGTTGAAGTCCACCTGCGTCGTGCCGCATTGCCAGTCGCGGCCGATGGCGTCACGCAGCACATATTCAAACTTGGGGCCATAGAAGGTGCCCTCGCCCTCATTGATGCCGGTCTTCACCCGCCCGCCCGATTGCGCTTCAATTTGCTTCAGGATGCGGCGCAACACGTCTTCGGCATGATCCCACATAGCATCGGTGCCCACCCGCTTTTCTGGCCGGGTCGCAAGCTTCACCACGATCTGTTCGAAGCCGAAATCCTTGTAGGTGGAGAGGATGAGGTCATTGATCTTGAGGCACTCGTCGGCCATCTGCTCTTCCGTGCAGAAAATATGCGCGTCGTCCTGGGTGAAGCCGCGCACCCGCATCAGGCCGTGAAGCGCGCCCGATGGTTCATAGCGGTGCACATTGCCGAATTCCGCCAGCCGCATCGGCAGCTCGCGGTAGCTCCGCAAGCCATGCTTGAAAATCTGCACATGGCCCGGGCAGTTCATCGGCTTCAGCGCGAAAATCTGGTCATCGTCCGTTTCATCGCCGGCCGAGCGCGCCGCAAACATCGCCTCGCGGTACCAGCCCCAATGGCCCGATGTTTCCCACAAGCTTTTGTCCAGAAGCTGCGGCGCATTCACTTCCTGATAGTCGAGCTTGGCAAGCCGCCGGCGCATATAGGCGATGAGCTGCTGGAAAATCGTCCAGCCCTTGGCATGCCAGAACACCACGCCCGGGCCCTCTTCCTGGAAATGGAACAGGTCCATCTCGCGGCCAAGTTTGCGGTGGTCGCGCTTCTCGGCCTCTTCCAGGGCAGTGACATAGGCCTGCAAATCATGGTCGCTGGCCCAGGCCGTGCCGTAAATCCGCGTCAGCATCGGGTTCTTGGAATCGCCCCGCCAATAGGCCCCGGCCACCTTCATCAGCTTGAAGGCATTGCCGATCTTTCCCGTCGACGTCATGTGCGGGCCGCGGCACAGGTCTATCCAGCCGCCCTGGTCATAGAATTTGATGTCCTCGTTGCCCGGAATGGCGTCAACCAGTTCGACCTTGAAATTCTCGCCTTTGCTCCGGAAAAATTCCTTCGCCTCATCGCGCGTCTTCACCGACTTGGTGAATGGCTTGTCGCGCTGGATGATCTCGCGCATTTTCTTTTCAATGGGCGCGAAGTCTTCCGGCGTAAAAGGCTCATTGCGGAAAAAATCATAGAAGAAGCCGTTCTCGATCACCGGGCCAATGGTGACCTGCGTTCCCGGATAGAGTTCCTGTACCGCTTCCGCCAGCACATGGGCGCAGTCATGGCGGATCAGCTCAAGCGCCCACTCGTCATCGCGCGTGACAATTTGCAGCGTAGCGTCAGCCGTGATGGGATCATTGAGATCAACCAGAACGCCATTGACCACCGCGGCCACGGCTTTTTTCTCCAGTGATTTTGAAATGCCTGCGGCAACCTGTGCCGCACTCAGCCCCTGTTCGATTTCGCGCTTGGCGCCATCAGGGAACGTCAACGTAATCATGCTTTCCTCCTGCTCACTCCTGCCAACACATGCAGGTAAGCGCTTCGTGGTTTTGGGTGCCGAGCTTATGGCCTTAAATCCGGCCTTCGGTCAAGTCTGCCCCGAAAACCCTGAATTATTAACCCGCTCTTAGTTTTTCCATAACAGCGTATTAACCTTAACACTTCATGTTCAGCCCGAACGACAGCGTAACATTTGGGTTGGGTATAATAATGAATAAGTTCATTTTTCGTCTAGCATTTGCTTTAGCAGTCCTGCTTCCAATGCCTTCGGCACTTGCAGCAGATCTCGACGTTCCGCCGCCGATGGATGGCTTGCGTCCGGCCACCTTCGATTGGTCAGGTCCATATGTCGGAGTTTTCGGCACTGCCGTTGCTGTCGATGGTACTTTTGACGGTGTTTGTAGCTGCGGTGGAGCTTACACGGACCTTGAACATAGCGGCATCGGTTACGCCGGCGGCATCTTGGGCGGCTGGAACTACCAGATTGACAGCTTTGTCATGGGCATTGAAGGCGATTGGGCCTTCGGCGGCGAGGTTGCAAGCAACGACGATCCTCTGGTTCTCACCGATCTCAGCTTCAACAACATTGCAACTCTGCGTGCCCGCGCCGGGTTTGCCCTCGACAACACCTTGCTCTACTTTACCGGCGGCTTGGCCGCAGCCGACACGGAATTTGGCGCGGTGGTGGTAGCAACCCCAGACAGCGATCGCAGATGGGTCTACGGCTGGACCGCTGGCGGCGGTCTTGAGCATGCCTTTACGCAGAACTTCAGCGGCCGGATCGAGTACATCTACGTCAGCCTGCCTGATGCCGACTACAGCTTGACCGATGGTTTGGACACGTTTGACGCTACGCAGTCGTTCAGCGACATCCACATGGTCCGCGCCGGACTGACCTATAATTTCGGCTGGTAAGCGCACTTAAATCAGATTCAGGGGCCCTTAGGGGCCCCTTTTCTTTTGCCGCCACTCCGGCCCCTCATAGGTTTCCGGCACCGGGTCAAACCCGTCCCCGCCCCAGGGGTGGCAGCGCGACACGCGCGCCAAGCCGAGCAAAAACCCCCGCCACGCCCCGTGCTTTTCAATCGCATGTCGGGCATAGTCCGAACAGGTCGGCAAATAGCGGCAGCGCCGGCCCATAAGTGCCGACAATGTGAGCTGATAGGTTCGGATCAAAAACAGAAGTAGATACTTCATCATGGCCTCAACGAAACCCAATATCCTGTTCATTATTGCAGATCAGATGGCAGCGCAATTCCTGGCCGCTTACGGCCATGGCGTCACCAAAACCCCAAACCTCGATCGCCTGGCAAAATCCGGGGTGGTTTTTGAAAACGCCTATTCCTCCAGCCCCCTCTGCGCGCCCGCCCGCGCCACCATCATGAATGGCCTGCTGCCCTCGCGCACCGGCGTCTACGACAACGCCGCTGAGTTTCCCTCCTCCATTCCCACCTGGGCCCATTATCTGCGCTTGCAAGGCTACAAGACCTGCCTTTCCGGAAAAATGCACTTTGTCGGCCCGGACCAGTTGCACGGGCTGGAGGAGCGCCTGACCACCGATATCTATCCCGCCGATTTCGGCTGGACCCCCGATTGGCGCTTGAAACAGGAGCGCATCGACTGGTGGTACCACAACATGACCAGCGTTCTGCAGCCCGGTATTGCCGAAATTTCCAACCAGTTGGAGTACGATGATGAAGTGGCGTTTCTCGCCGTGCGGAAGATCTATGATTACGCCCGCTTTGAACCCGGTAAGCCCTTTTGCCTCATGGCATCCTTCTCCCATCCCCACGACCCTTACGCGGCGCGCGCCAAATACTGGAATCTCTACCGTGACGAGGATATCGATCCGCCGCGCGTTCCCGCCATTTCGCGCAATTCCCTCGATGCCCATAGCCAGCGCCTTTATGACGTTTCAGCCATGCAGGATTACACCGTAACGGAAGCCGATATCCGTGCCGCGCGCCATGGCTATTATGCCAATATTTCCTATGTCGATGACCTGATCGGAAATTTGCTCGACGCGCTGGAAGCCACCGGCCAGATTGACAACACGGTGATTGTATTCACTTCAGACCATGGCGATTTTCTGGGTGAGCGCGGCCTCTGGTACAAGATGTCCTATTTCGAACCCTCCGCCCGAGTTCCACTGATCGTCTGTGCGCCAACAAAATTCAAGCCGCGCCGCGTCAAGGAACCGGTTTCGCTTCCCGATATTCTGCCAACCCTGGTGGACGTGGCGACCAATGGAAAAGGCGAACTCGCCCGCGCCACCGATGGCCGCTCGCTCTACCCCCTCCTTAGCGGCGCTGCCGAGGATCCAAATGCCACCGCCTGGGGCGAATATCTGGCCGAAGGCACCGTGGCCCCCATGTACATGCTGCGGCGCGGACCATGGAAATACGTCTATTGCCCAACTGATCCAGACCAGCTGTTCAATCTCGTCGACGATCCCAACGAACTGAACAACCTGGCTGAAAGCCATCCCATCGCCAGGAAATTCCATGCGGAAGTCGTGGCGAAATTTGATATCCCGAGAATCAATGAAGCCGTACTCGAAAGCCAGCGCGCCCGCCTGATGATGTTTGAGGCGCTCAAGAGCGGTGGCCAGTTCCACTGGGACTTCCAGCCGCTCCGCGATGCCTCCGAGCAATACACCAGAAACCACATGAGCGTCACTGACCGCGACCTCAAGGCGCGCTTTCCCAAGGCCCCTGATATCGAAAACAAGAAACGCTAGAACGGTGAGCCGTTGCGCCTGGTGACTATGGTTTTCGCCCCGTCCTTTTCAAAAAACATGTCGACATCCGGGTAATAGGCACGTTCCACCGCGGCCCGCGTTCCAATTTCCAGATAGCTCACGGGCGACTTGGTGTTGTTGGCAAGATGATGTCCATTGGCCACGCCCGCTTTGAAGCCGGCGCACATTCCTGGCTTCAGCAGGTGTTCGCCCGCTTCATCGATCAGGGTGATCTCGCCCTCTACAACGAATATGAACTCATCTTCATTCTCATGCCAGTGCCGGTGGGAAGACCAGGCGCCAGGAGCCAGGGTCGTCAGGTTCACGCCATACTGCGTGAGGCCAAAGAAGTCTCCAAGGGCCCTCTTTTCCCGGCCCTTGACTGCGCCGGCAAACTCCGGCGGGTAAACTGTCGCAGTTCTGGGCGTAACTGACTTTGGATCCAGCTTGGCGGGTTTGCTCATAGGGCCTCCGCTTTCGCTTCGATCTGGGAGATGGCATCGGTCACCGCATCAAAGGTCAACAGCGTCGAAGCGTGTCGCGCCTTGAAGTCGCGCACCGGAATGAAGGCTTCATAATCCGCCCACTTGCCCGTGGGTGCTGGGCCGCCATCCTTCAGCATGGCATACATCTGCTCTTTCAGCTTGCGGAGTTCCCCTGACGTAGAGCCTACGACATGCCGCGCCATGACTGATGACGAGGCCTGCCCCAAGGCACAGGCTTTCACCTCTTGGCCAAAGCCGGTCACCACGTCGTCCTTCATTTTGAGGTCAACGGTCACCCGTGAGCCGCAAAGCCGGGAATGGGCCACCGCCGTGGCGTCCGGCGCAGCCAAGCGTTGCAAACCCGGAATGTCTGCCGCGAACTCAAGGATTTTCCTGTTGTAAATCTCGTTAATCATTCACATATCCGCGTCGGTATTGCTCAGCCAAGGGTCTTTGCTGGTTTGCCTCAATTTACCCCCCATGATATGGGAAGACCAGAAACTTTAGTAAAGTCAATTTAGACGTCAAAATCAAAGAGAAAACATGGACGCTATCATCAAGAAATTCCAGCGCGAAACCCCTGAATCCAGGGTTAAGCGTCCGTCCCAGGAAGAGGCCGAGGCCGCCGTGCGCGTCCTGCTGGCCTGGGCCGGGGATGACCCTGCCCGCGAAGGCCTGCTGGACACCCCCCGCCGCGTGACCAAGGCGTTCAACGAGTATTTCAGCGGCTATGACGAAGATCCCGCGGAAACCCTTTCGCGCACCTTCACCGATGTTGGCGGCTATGACGATATCGTCATGCTGCGCGATATCGAGTTCACCTCGCACTGCGAACACCACATCGCCCCCTTCGTTGGCCGCGCCCATGTGGCTTACCTCCCCACCGAACAGGTGGTGGGCATTTCCAAGCTGGCGCGCGTCGTTGAGATTTTTGCCCGCCGCCTGCAAACCCAGGAAACCATGACGGCCCAGATCGCCAATTCCATTTGTGCAAGCCTAAAGCCACGCGGTGCCGCCGTCATGATCGAAGCGGTTCACACCTGCATGTCCATGCGCGGCATCGGCAAGCGCAATGTGGCAACCATCACCACCCAGTTCACCGGCGAGTTCAAGTCCAACCCGGCCATGCAGGCCCGGTTCATGGAACTGGTGCGTTCGCCGTCCGGCGGGTTCTCCCTCTGATGGCAGCCGCCGCCCTCGATGAAACGACGGCGCTTCACCTGAAGTTCGATGAGCATGGCCTGATCCCGGCCATTGTCACCGATGCGCGCGACGGCACCGTGCTGATGTTCGCTTACATGAACCGCGAAGCTCTTGATGTCACCCTGGTCACCGGCCAGATCCATTTTTACAGCCGCGCGCGCAAGGTCCTCTGGAAAAAGGGCGAGACGTCCGGCGAGACCTTCGCCGCCATCAGCATTCTCACCGATTGCGATCAGGATGTTCTGCAAATCAAGGTCACCGCCGAAGGCCATGGCGCTGCCTGCCACACCGGCCGCAAGTCCTGCTTCTACCGCAAGATCATCAACGGCGAACTTGAGTTCGTCGATAATGAGAAGCTGTTTGATCCGGATTTCGTTTACCGGAAATAGGCCCTAGCCCGCCGAAGCGATGTAGGTCTTCATCTCTTCCGCCTCGCGCTCAACCGCTTCAATGCGGAACTTCACGATGTCACCGATTGAGATCATGCCCGCGAGCTTGCCTCCGTCGACCACGGGGAGATGGCGGATCCGGTGGGTCGTCATCAAGGCCATCAATTCAATTTCACTGTCACCGGCCTTGCAGGTCTTGACGGCTTTGCTCATGACTCCGGATACAGGCATCGTCATTGATTTCGCCCCGTGCTCGGCAAGGGCCCGCACAATATCACGCTCCGAAACTATGCCGGCAATCATTTCCTTATCGTCAACAATGACCACCGCGCCGATGCGGTGCTGCGCCAGTTTTTGCGCGATGCCTTGAACTGTTTCCTTTGCCGTGCCGGTTATGACGTTACGGCCTTTGACACCAAGAATATGGGATACGGACATGCACACCTCCCGTTACTTGAACGCTCGCAGGGCGCAGTCTACCACGCCTGCGCCGAAGGTAAATCAATTCCGCCGGTCAAGCCAATAAAAGGCGAAAAGCCCCGCCACAAATCCGCCAAGATGGGCTTCCCAGGCAATGCGCCCTTCCTCCATAAACGAAGCGCCCGTCCATCCGCTGGCGCCGGAAAACAAGGTAACTGCAATCCAAATCAAGGTGAAAATAAAGGCCCGCCGGTTCGTCAGGATCTCCAGCGGCCGCAAGGGCCTGACCGTGGCGATATCCATACGGTAGGTATCGCCAAGCCGAAGCCCCACGCCATACATCAGCGGAATGGCCGCCGCCATCAAACCGGAGACGGCGCCAGACGCGCCTATCACAATGGCCATCTCTCCCCAATGCGTCAGAAGCGTAGCCACCGCACCCATTATTGTGGAGACGCAAGCCAGCACCAGAAATTTCAAAGCCCCAAGCCTGCGCGCCACCACGGAACCAAAAACCAGAAGCCAAAGGCTGTTGAAGAACAAATGCATCATGTCCGCGTGGAACAGTCCGTAGGTTACGAAGGACCAAACCTGCGATCCCCAAATGGCGGGAAACGGTACGCCGCCGGAAATCCGCGCCGGAATGAACGAAAATGCGTAGAGGCTCCACACCCGCCAGTCGTCGCCGGCCAGCGAAATTGCAACATGCACACCCACAAGCACGGCAATCAGGATGAGAACAACCTTCGGAGACCGGAAGAATGGCTCTCTTACCACAGGCTCTGCCTCAACCGCGTCTGGCTCGTTCATGGATTCAAAATCTCCTGCCGAATGGCACGGCCCCTGCAACGCTGGGCCTGATAGTTCATGATTGGCACAGGCAGCGGTGGCCTCAGCCCTTGGGGTTACGCAATGTTAGTTAACGACTCGAGAGAAGCAAGCCAAGCCTATGCTCACATTAAGCATCCGGGCACCCGCGCGCTGTTCAGCTACTGGGAAAAAATCCGCGGCGAAAAGGCTGCCCCCAACCGCGATGATCTCGATTTGAGGCAAATCGCCGCCATAGTGCCAAATCTGGTCATAATCGAACGCGATCACCTCTTTCAGACGTTCAAATGGCGCCTCGCCGGCAGCGAAATCAGCCAGCTTTACCGCCAGAATCTCACCTCCACCGACGCCCTCGCCGGATGGCGCGGCTTTGAGCGCGACACCCTGAAACGGCTCTTCACCACGGTGGTAACCGGCCTGCAGCCCTGCCTGGTTCGCTTCCACCTCACAACCGACACCGATCAGGTGATTGGCGCCGAACTCCTGGGCCTTCCCATCCATGCCAGAAATGGCTCACGATTTCATATATTTGGCGGAATTTTCCCGCTCCGCGACATCTCCAACCTCGACTACGGCGCCATAACCTTCCTGGAACTCGCCGCCGCCCGCTCCATTTGGACCGAGCCCCTCCCCGGCGACAAGCTGGTTGCCGGCCTGAACAACCCCGATGCTCGGCCCCCTGGCCTCCGCCTGATCAGGGGCGGCAGGCCCTAGCACTTTGTGCTTTTCCTTAACTCCGCCTTTACAGGCAGCCATTAAGGTTACCAGAACTTTTATAATTGTTACCGGAATCCACACGGCTAACGTCGTGGCAGGATGCAGCTTTGAGGTCCTAAAGTGAGTGCAACCGCCGAGAAACAGGATCAGGCCGCCAGCCCCGAGCAGGCACGGACACTGTATGGCCGCTACATGCTTCCCGATCTCTCCGAGCACCCCTGCCAGGTCACCAATCTGACCACCACCGGCGCCACTTTCGTGACCACTACAATTCCCGACATTGGCCTGCCGATCGTGGCCTATCTCGAGGAACTGGGTCGGATTGAAGCGATCTCCGACAAGGCCGTCCCCGGCGGCTTTCGCATTTCATTTTCCCTCAAGGGCAGCCGCCTTGAAAAACTCGAGGCGCGCATCAAGTGGCTCGGCGAGCGCCCGGCAAGCGGCGAGGAAGAACGCCGCCACGCGCGTTTCGAACCGCGCGACAGCCAGTCGCAAATCACCCTTCCCGACGGCCGCGTCTACAATTGCGAAGTCATTGACATTTCGGTCTCGGGTGCCGGGATCACCGTTGATGTGATGCCAAGCCTCGGCACCTATGTGATGCTGGGAAAAATGCGCGGCCGCGTTGTGCGCTACCTGGAAAACGGCGTGGCCATCGAATTCGTAAAGCCGCCCGAACAGGCCCAGGCCCGCGCGGCAAGGTAAATATATAGGACGCTGGCGCCCCCGACGGCTTTTCTAATCCCGTGATTTAGGCTTAACTTGCCTCCACTTAAGTGTTGGGGGGAGCAATTTTGGCTAAAGCGGCAAAAAAGACAAAACTCACAAGCCTGTCGGAAATCTATGCCTACTTCCGGCAAAACCAGACGCCCATCACCTTCCTGTCGCCCACCCCTTACAACATTCTCGGTCTCGGCCGCTGGATCAACAAGTTCGAATACATAAATTTTTTCGACAGCTTCGATGGCAGCCATCCCAAGATTGTCGTGCCACGCGAGCACGGCCCCCACGAATTCAAGTCCATCGAGGATGTGAACAACTACCTCTTGCGCCACAAGGAAGTGCGCGCCCGCCTCAAGGAACGCGGGCCTGGCCTCCTTATGCTTGTAATGTTTGACGAGGAAACCGAATTTCTCGCCGGCGAGCTTGGCCTGAAGATCGCCCTTCCTCCCGCCAAGCTTCGCAAGCATATCGATTCCAAGATCATCACCACTCAACTCGGCAACGAGGCCGGTATCCAGAGTGCTCCCAACACCCTGGGCAGGGCCAAAACCTACGAAGAGCTCTGCGCCCTCGCCGACACGGCGAGCCTCGGCCGCGACCTCGTCGTCCAAACGCCTTACGGCGACTCAGGGCGCACCACGTTTTTCATCAAGTCGGAGGCAGATTGGTATACCCACGAAGAAGACCTTGTGAAGGAAGATCTCAAGGTCATGCGCCGCATCAACCACCTGCCCGGCACCGTCGAAGCGGTGGCCACCCGCCACGGCACCCTGGTTGGCCCCATGCAAACCGATATCACCGGCTTTCCCGAAGTCACCCCTTACCAGGGCGGCTGGTGCGGCAATGATGTGTTCACCGGCGGCATGGAAAAGGAGCGCAAGGCCGTCACCGAAATGGCCCAGAAGCTCGGCAACCAGCTTTACAAGGCCGGCTATAAGGGCGCATTCTGCATGGACTTCCTGATCGATACGGATACCCGCGAAGTCTATCTCGGTGAAATCAATCCGCGCATCTCTGGCGCCTCGCCGCTCACCAATCTCATCACCTCCACCTATGGCGGCTGCCCAATTTACATGTTCCACCTGCTGGAATTCATGGACGTCGAGTGGGAGCTTGATCTCGCCAAGGTGCAGGACCGCTGGTCCGAATTCGACAACTGGAGTCAGCTCATCCTGAAATACCCGGTCGACCGGGTCGAGATGATAACCAAGGCGCCCTCGTCGGGCATTTACCGCATGGACGAAAACGGTGTCATTAAGCTGGTTCGGAAATCCATCGACTGGTTCGTGGTCTCCGACGAGGACGAGGCGTTTTATCTCCGCGTCTATACAGCGGGTGACTACCGTTACCACGGCGCCGATCTCGGCATTCTGGTTTCGCGCGGCCGTTTCCAGACCGACGACCGGCAATTGACTGACCGGGCCAAAGCCTGGGTCAAAGCCATCAACGGGGAGTTTGAATCCATAGCCGTCACCGGCTCCTCCGCCCCCGCACCGCCACCGATGCACGCGGCGAACAAGATGTTTTGAACGAACTACTCCACCTTTTCATCATGCCCCCACTTGATGCGGGCATCTTCTTCAGCCCTCACAACAAGATGGCCGTGTCAAGCACGGCCATGATGAGAGAGTGTGTGGTTGCAGAACGCCTACTTCACAAAACTCCGCCGAACCGGCAATGTCTTAACATTGGCGGGCGGGGCCTCGTCAACGCGGCGCGGCGTGGCAAGCGGGCCGAGGCTGTCCAGATACGTGGTATCGAATCCTTTTTCATAAACCGGGAAATTGGCAGGCCGGTCGCGGAAGGCCTTGCTCATCTGGCCAAGCCCGCGGATGCCGCGCTCGCGCGAACGCGAGACCTGCTCCATATCGATTTCGATGGGGATAATCTGTTCCGTCGCATCGCCGCGGTAAAGCGCCCGGCCGGAGGGATCAAACACGCAGGACTGGCCGTTGCCGCCTGCTCCCAAGCCATTCACGTCAAAAACATAGCACTGCATCATCGACGACGTGGCATGGCTGATGGCGATGTCCACATCGCGGTCAATTGTATGCGTCATCACTGGATGGAGGATGACTTCAACCCCCATGGCCGTAAGCTGCCGCGAGGTTTCCGGAAACCAGATATCATAGCAGTTCAGCACCCCGAACTTGCCGACGCCTTCAATATCAAAAGCCAGGAATTCGCGTCCCGCCTGCACCCCCTGCTCCAAGGGCCGGAACGGAAACATCTTGCGGTAGCGCCCGACAATCTCGCCCTCCGGATTGATCACCGAGGTGGTGTTGAAAATGCCGCCCTCGCGCCGTTCATACATGGAGCCGTTCACCAGCCAGATGCGGTGATGCCGCGCCATATCCTGGAAATCCGCCTCCACCGTTCCGGGAAGCGGTTGGGCATGCTGCAAAAGCGGACCGAAGGCTGCAAGTTCCGAAAACATGGCCATCTGCACCCAAGGGTAGAGATGCATGGTAAGGTCCAGCCGCTGCCGCATGGCCAGAATATTTGAGCCGTGGTTCAGGTGCATCTGAATGCCGGCGATGGCAAAAGGTTTCATGGCGTCCGGGTCTCCAACACGGGCCTTTTGGGCCGGCGGTTTCTCTAACATGAATCACGCCATTTTAGGCGTTTCGCTGGGAATATAGCAAATCAGGAGCTAATATGGGGCGGCATACCAGCTATTCAAACCACGGCCCGCCAACATAATGAAACTAAAGCCTAAATTACCTTTAATGGCGCTGTTAACCCTGTGTTCCGCAGCCCCAGCGCAAGCCCAGGAGCTGGGTGCGTGGACCCTTGGGCAATCGAAGGCGGAAAATGGCGCAGTCATCCATGTGGCCACCCTGGCCTCATCAACCCTGATCGCTTCCGCCTCCTCTGACTACGCCGCCCTCTACTCGATCACCTGCCAGACCGGGGAGCCCCTGAAATGGACTCAACAGTTGCGGCTTGAGGATGCCCTCTCAAGCCGCGGCCAGATTGAACTCATCGCCACCATCGACAAAAAATTGCCGCGCGAGGAATTCTGGATCGTCGCCAAAAACAAGCGCCTCCTCACCCGCGAAAACCTCCCCGACATCGCCGAACTCCGCACCGCCAAAACCCTGAAGCTCGCATGGAGCTGGGGTTGGAGCTGGCTGTGGCTTTCCGACGAAGCGCATTTCAAACTGGGGGACGCCGAAGCGGTGATCATCACCCTAGCCAAGAATTGCGGGATTGAAGAGCCTTAGCTGATTCCTCAGCATGAGGGGAAATCAAAAATCATGCACATCAACAACGCCTTGTATGGCCTTGATGGCCCCCTTGATCTGCGGCGTGATGGCGAACTTGTTGCCGAGCGCCAGTTCAACTTCGCGGCCCGACTCCAGCTGCAATATCATCCGCACTGGCGCCTTGCCGCCGGAACTCAGGCGCAGCGCAATGGAATCCAGCGGCTTCGTATCGCGCACAAAAATCGTAAGCCCTGTGACAATCGCCGAAGCCGCCTTGTCAAGAACTTCAACCCCCTGCAGCCGCAGCTTGATTTCTTCGCCGTCCACATCGCACTCAACCCGCGCGATCACCGCCTTGCCCGGCTCGAGCAAATCCCGCGCCGCCGCCAGCGTATCCGAAAAGCAAATGGCTTCGAATTGACCGGTGGGATCGGAGAAACCGATAAAGGCAAACTTGTTGCCAGCCTTCGAGCGCCGTTCCTGCCGATGCGTGATAGTCCCTGCAAGCTTTCCTGCGCTCGCCCCCTTGGCCAGCGCCTTGTTCTGGAAAGATGCCCAGGTATCGACCCCAAGTTTTGCCAATGGCTTCATGTAATCATCCAGTGGATGCCCCGAGAGATAAAACCCCACCGCCTCGAACTCCTGGGATAGCCTTTCCATCGGCAGCCACACATCGCGGAGCGGCAAAACCAACTCTTCCTTCGTACCCGTTGCAGCCCCGAACAAATCATTCTGCCCCGCATCGGCCTCCGCACTGGTGCGGCTCGATGTGGCAATTATCGTTTCAACCCCCGCCAGAACCTGCGCCCGGTTGCCATTGATCTCGTCAAAAGCTCCCGCCTTCGCCAGGCTTTCCAAAGCCCGCTTGTTCAGCACCGAGCCTTGCACCCGCCGTGCGAAATCCCCCAGCGAAGTGAAGCGCCCGCCCGCCTCGCGCGTCGCAATCAAATGCTGGATGGCGCCGACGCCCACATTTTTCAAAGCCGCAAGCGAATAGAAAATAACCCCGTCGCGCACCCCGAAATCAATGGCGCTGGCATTGACCGAAGGCGGTGCCACCTTGATCCCCATGCGCAGGGCCTCATCACGGAACACTTGCAGCTTGTCCGTGTTGCCCATG
The DNA here is from genome assembly GCA_030680855.1 of Aestuariivirga sp. Lineage (GTDB taxonomy): Bacteria > Pseudomonadota > Alphaproteobacteria > Rhizobiales > Aestuariivirgaceae > Aestuariivirga. The sequence goes on along the minus strand of JAUXUN010000009.1, from coordinate 30,275 downwards.
TCCAGCGTCATCGAGGCCGCAAGGAATTCCACCGGGAAATTGGCTTTGAGATAGGCCGTCTGGTAGCTGATGTAGGCGTAAGGCGCCGAATGCGATTTGTTGAAGCCATATTCGGCAAACTTGGCGCAGGCCTCGAATATCTGGATGGCGATGTTGCGGTCAACGCCCTGATCGGTGGCGCCCGTCAGAAAGCGCTCGCGCTGGTCATCCATTTCGGACTTGATTTTCTTGCCCATGGCGCGGCGCAGGAGATCGGCTTCCGCCAGCGTATAGCCCGCCAGGTCCTTGGCAATCTGCTGCACCTGTTCCTGATAGGTGATGACGCCGAAGGTTTCCTTGAGGATGGGCTCAAGCTTCGGATGCAGATACTCGATCGGTTCCTTGCCCAGCTTGCGCGCGCAATAGGTGGGGATATTCGCCATGGGGCCTGGGCGGTACAAGGCGACAAGCGCGATCAAATCCTCAAACCGGTCGGCCCGCATCTGGCGCACCGCATCCTTCATGCCGGAGCTTTCCAGCTGGAACACGCCCACCGTGTCGCCCTGCGCCAGCATGTGGTAGGTCGGCCCATCATCCAGCGGAATTTTCGCGATATCGAAATCAGACTTCCGCGCATGGATAAGCTTCAGCGCCTTGTCAATCACCGTCAGCGTCTTCAATCCAAGAAAGTCGAACTTCACCAGCCCGGCTTTTTCCACATATTTCATATTGAATTGCGTGGCCGGCAGCGTCGAGCGCGGATCGCGGTAAAGCGGCACCAGCTCTTCCAAAGGCCGGTCACCGATTACCAGCCCCGCCGCATGGGTCGAGGCATGGCGGTAAAGCCCTTCCAGCTTCAGGCCGATGTCCAGCATGCGCCGCACCGTGGGATCGCGGTCGCGCTCTTCCTGAATGCGCGGTTCCCCGTCGATGGCCTGCTTCAAGCCAATCGGGTTTGCCGGGTTCATCGGGATCAGTTTTGAAATCCGGTCCACTTGCATATAGGGCATCTGCAGCACCCGGCCCACGTCGCGGCACACGGCCCGCGCCTGCAGCTTTCCGAAGGTGATGATCTGCGCCACATGGTCTTTGCCATAGCGCTCCTGCACATAGTCAATCACCTCGTCGCGCCGATCCTGGCAGAAGTCGATGTCGAAGTCGGGCATCGACACGCGGTCCGGATTAAGGAAGCGTTCAAATAGAAGTTGGAACCGCAAGGGATCAAGATCGGTGATGGTGAGCGAATAGGCCACCAGAGAACCCGCCCCCGAGCCGCGCCCTGGCCCTACCGGAATGCCCTGCGCCTTGGCCCATTTGATGAAATCGGCCACGATCAGGAAATAGCCGGGATAGCGCATCTTGATGATCACCCCGAGCTCGAATTCCAGCCGCTCCTGATAGATCTCGAGCGAATAGCCCTCGGCCATGCCAACTGTGGCAAGCCGGTGCGCCAGCCCCTCCTTTGCCTGACGCCGTAATTCCTCCGCCTCGTCGCCGGCGCTGAAACGCGGCAGAATCGGTGCATGGCCCTTCACGATGTAAGCGCAGCGCTGGGCAATCTCGACGGTGTTTTCGATGGCCTCGGGAATATCGGCAAACAGCGCTGCCATTTCCTGCTGTGATTTGAAATAATGTTCCGGCGTCACCCGCCTGCGGTCATCGGCTGAAACGACCTGCCCCTCGGCAATGCAGATCAGCGCGTCATGCGCCGCGTAGTCGTCAGGCCTTGCGAAATAAACCTGGTTGGTAGCCACCAGCGGCACCTCAAGCTCATAGGCCAGCTCAACCAGGCCAGCCTCGGCCGCGCGCTCCGCGTCCGTGCCATGGCGCTGCAATTCAATATAGAAACGGTCGCCAAACAGCCTCTTGAGGCGTTCCACCAAATGCCGCGCCAGCGAACTCTGCCCCTGAACGAGCGCTTCATCGATCGGCCCATCAGGACCGCCGGATAAACAAATGAGCCCCGCGCTCAGCCCCTCGAGCATCTCCCAGGTCACATGCGGCAACTCGCTTTCCGGCGTCTGCAAATAGGCCCGGCTCGAAAGCTTCATCAGGTTGCGGTAACCCGTTTCATCCTTCGCCAGCAGCACCAGCGGCGGCAGCTTCTTAGGATGGGGCTGGGCCTTCGCCGTCGCCTCAGCGGCAGCCGCATGGGTTTCCACCCGCAGCGAACAACCGATAATCGGCTGAATGCCCTTGTCGGCCAGCGCTTCCGAAAATTCCAGCGCCCCGAAAAGATTGCCCGAATCGGTAATGGCCAGCGCCGGCATGCCCGCTTCCTTGGCCAGCACCGCCATCTGCTTGATGTGCAGCGCCCCTTCCGCCAGCGAATAGGCGGAATGCGCCCGCAAATGAATGAAGGTCAGAAGTTTTGAATCAGCGGCCATCCGCCAAGTCTAGACCAGATTCGCCCTTGCCGTCAGGTCCTAGGCCAGCCCATCCACAAGAATGCCGGACTGCAGGCTCACGATCCGGCTCATGCGGCTCGCCAGTGGAATATTATGGGTGGCAATGAGGGCGCCCAGCCCTTCCTCCTTGATAAGCCGCAGGAATTCCACATGCACCCGCGCCGCCGTATCCGGATCAAGATTGCCCGTGGGTTCGTCGGCCAGCAGCAACAAAGGCCGGTTGGCAATAGCCCGTGCAATGGCCACCCGCTGCTGTTCGCCGCCTGACATTTCCGAAGGCCGGTGCTCAAAGCGCTCCGCCAGCCCCAGCCGGTCCAGCAAGTCTTTCGCCCGCTCCACCGCCGCAGGCTTTGCTGCCCCCGCAATCAGTTGCGGCATGACGACATTTTCCAGCGCCGAGAATTCCGGCAACAGGTGATGGAACTGATAGACAAAGCCAATGCCGATCCGCCGGATGCGGGTGCGCGCCGCATCGTCAAGTGCGGTACAGTTCTGCCCGGAAATGAAAACCTCGCCTGAGGTCGGCGCTTCCAGCAGCCCGGCAATATGCAGCAGCGAGGATTTGCCCGCCCCCGACTGGCCCACCAGCGCGACGATCTCGCCGGCGTAAACCTCCAGCGCCAGGTCCTTGAAAATATCGAGACGCCCTGCCCCTTCCGCATAGGAGCGGGCCACATGGCGAAGCTCAAGGGCAGGCGTCATTATTCGTACCTCAGGGCTTCAACCGGATCGAGCTTGGCCGCCCGCCATGAGGGATAAAGCGTTGCAAGGAACGAAAGGACCAGCGACATCACCACGATCCAGAACGTCTGCGTGTAGTCGATCACCGCCGGCAATTGCGCCAGGTAATAGATCTCTGCATTGAAGGGATCAACGCCCGAAAGCCACTGCACGAATTGCCGGATGCTTTCCACATTGAGGCAAATAAGAATCCCCAGAATGAACCCGGCGAAAGTGCCCACCACGCCGATGGCCGCTCCCGTGATCAGGAACACCCGCTGCACCGCGCCCCGCGTCGCCCCCATGGTGCGCAGGATGGCAATGTCATGGCCCTTGTCCTTCACCAGCATGATGAGCCCGGAAATTATGTTGAGGGCCGCCACTAGGATGATCATCGTCAGCACCAGGAACATCACATTGCGCTCAACCGCCAGTGCGTTGAAAAAGGCCTGGTTCCGGTCTTTCCACGTCTGCATCCAAAGGTCGGGGCCCGCCGCGTCGCGCAGCGCCGGAACAACGGCCGCAATGTCATCAGGCGACTCCACCATCACTTCAAGCCCGGTGGCGCCCTCCTCGGAAACAAAAAATTCCTGCGCATCGGCAAGCGGCAGATAGGCGATGCCCTCGTCATATTCCGACATGCCGATCTTGAAGATGGCGACCACCGGAAAATCGCGGATGCGCGGCGCAGTGCCCATCACCGTGTCCGGGCCGTCGGGTGAAATGATCGTCAGCATGCTGCCTAATTTGAGCTGGTGCCGCCACGCCAGCCGCTCGCCAACCGCAATGCCTTCCGATTTGTCGAACCCCGCAAAGGAAGGCGTCAGGTCGGAAATGCCTGGTTCGGAAATCGATGTCTGCAAATCCTTGTTGTTGATGCTGGAAAGCTTCTCGATATCGGCTTCCGCAATGCCGCGCACCAGCACACCAGTACTGCTCTTGAGCGATGAGGCCATCGCCTGCCCTTCGACCAACGAAATCACCCGCTTGACCCCGCCCACCTTTTCAAGCCGCGCCTGGATTTCCTTGAAATCCGGAATCGGGCTCAGGTCCTGATGATAGAAGGTGGCGTGCCCGGAGAATCCAAGAATCTTGTCCAGCAATTCGGCGCGGAATCCGTTGAGAACCGACATCACCACAATCAGCGTGGCAACCCCCAGCATGATGCCGAGAAATGAAAACAGCGAAATGACCGAAATGAAACTTTCCTTCCGCCGCGCCCGCAGGTATCGGAGCGCCAGCATCCATTCGAAATTGGCGAAGGGCTTCGTATCGGGAAGGTCATTTTCCATCAGGCGGTAAAGCGTCCCACAACCTGGTCCAGCGCCACGTTCTCGCGCGCGCCCGTCTTGCGGTTCTTCACCTCGGCAATCCCGTCCTTCAAGCCACGCGGCCCGATGATCACCTGCCAGGGCAAACCGATCAGGTCCATCGCCGCAAACTTGCCGCCCGCTCCGCCTTCCTTGTCATCAAACAGAACATCAACGCCCTTGGCCTGCAGCGCCTTGTAAATTTTAAGGCAGGCCTCGTCGCTCGCCGCATCGCCAACCTTGAGATTGATCAGCCCCACCTGGAATGGCGCCACCGCCTCCGGCCAGATGATCCCCGCATCGTCATGGCTTGCTTCAATGATGCCGCCAACGAGGCGCGACACGCCAATGCCGTAGGAGCCGGATTGCACTGCCACCTTCTTGCCGTCAGCGCCTTGCACCTCGCAGCCCAGGGGTTCCGAATATTTCGTGCCGAAGAAAAAGATATGGCCGACTTCAATGCCGCGCCCGGTCATGCGCTTGGGCGCCGGCACCCGGCGCTCGAATTCTGCCGCGTCATGCTTCTCGTCGGTCGCCGCATATTTCGACGTGAAGCTCTCCACCAGCTTGGCAACGGCATTCACGTCGTCGTAATCAACCTCAACCTTGTTCCAGTCCATCGCATGGAAATCGCCGTCAAAGAAAACCCCGCTCTCGCCGGTGTCCGCCAGAACCAGAAACTCATGGCTGTCCGAGCCGCCAATGGGTCCCGTTTCCGCCCGCATCGGAACCGCCTTGAGCCCCATGCGGGCGAAGGTCCGAAGATAGCTCACGAACATCTTGTTGTAGGCATGCTGCCCCGCCTCGCGGCTCACATCGAAGGTATAGGCATCCTTCATCAGGAACTCGCGCCCCCGCATCACGCCAAAGCGCGGCCGCACCTCGTCGCGGAACTTCCATTGGATGTGGTACAGGTTGCGCGGCAGGTCCTTGTAGCTTTGCACCCCCTGGCGGAAGATGTCGGTGATCATTTCCTCGTTGGTCGGGCCATAGAGCATCTCCCGGTCGTGCCGGTCCTTGATCCGCAGCATCTCCTTGCCATAGGCGTCATAACGCCCGGATTTCTTCCATAATTCAGCGGGTTGAATGGTGGGCATAAGCACCTCCAGGGCCCCGGCCCGGTCCTGTTCCTCCCGCACGATTTGCTCAATCTTCTTGAGAACCCGGAAGCCCATCGGCAACCAGGAGTAGTTGCCCGCCGCCTCCTGCCTGACCATGCCCGCCCGCAGCATAAGCTTGTGGGAGACGATTTCCGCCTCCTTCGGGTCATCTCTCAGAATGGGCATGAAATACCGCGAAAGCCGCATGGGAATCCTCGTGTCACCTGTGATGCGCCCTTTTAAGGGAAACAAACGGGAACACAAGCCGGGCTCTTTCAAAGTCAAGACACATTTCCGTAATATTTCTCGTGACACGGCGAATCTTTGTGCTAGCTTCGCCGCCAATCAAGAAAAAGACCGTCGGTGTTTACTCTTAAGTGGACCCAGGTCTGGGGAGGATACTTCCGGGCGCGCATACGGGAAACCGTAAGACAGCGGCCCCGTTGATCTCTAGGGATCAGCAGGAAAATGGAAGGCCAACTGACTTAGAAAGGGCGAAGTGAAAGCTTCGCCTTTTTTTATTGCTCAAATTGATGAGGGCAACGAATTGTAGAATGGCAGGCTGTCAAGGCTCAAAAGCCCCCGCGTCTGCGCCAGATAGAAGATCGCAAACACCACCGTTGCCAGGATCGTCGTGATAATCACCTTGCGCACCAGCCGCGGGTTCACCGGCGCTCCCGGTTCATTGCCCTCCTCCACCGTCTCACCCGATTCATGGGCATTGCGAATACCGAAGGGCAGCACCAGGAAAAGCACCAGCCACCAGATGATGAAATAAATGGCAAGGGCGCTGGCAAGGTTCATGCCTGCTCCAGTTCAATCAGGGTGCCGCAGAAATCCTTGGGGTGCAGAAACAGCACGGGCTTTCCATGCGCCCCAACCTTCGGGTTGCCGTCGCCCAAAACCCGCGCGCCCTCGGCCACTAGCCGGTCACGGGCCGCCACGATATCGGCCACTTCATAGCAAACATGATGCATGCCGCCCGACGGATTTTTTTCGAGAAAAGCCTTGATCGGTGAATTCTCGCCGAAGGGTTCCAGCAATTCAATTTTAGTATTGGGCAATTCCACAAACACCACCCGCACCCCATGCACCGCTTCCGTCTGCGGTGCCGATACCTTTGCCCCCAAAACCGAGGCATAGATTTTGGCGCCCGCCTCAAGGTCAGGCACCGCAATCGCCACATGATTCAATCGTCCAAGCATGCACTATCCTTTAAGCCGCAACACATCCCCGTCAATGCGTCCTTTGGGCCAGATCAGCAAGCATCCTTTGACGCTGCTCCGGCATTTCGAGCCCGCGCGGTTCAAAGATGTGGCGCTCGAGGAAATGTCCCGTGAGCTTAAAGCCATCGAGAATGTCTTCGGTTGATGTCACCTGTTGCCCCAGAAGGAATCCTGGAAGCTTGAGCAATTTGTCGTGGTAAAGTTCACCCGCTTGCAAGCTCGCGGCGCGGCCGGTCTTCGGTGACACATAGAAAAGATTTTCAACCGTTCCGGTAACCGCACACTTGCTCAGGTCCAGGCCAAAGCCCAGTTCCTCCAGAAGCCCCAGCTCCCAGCGCACCAGCAGCGCCGGCCAATGCGCGTCGTTGTCGATGGCATCGAGCACGATTTGAAATGCATCGTACAGGCGCTGGTGCGGCTCGCGCTCGGGCAAGGTCTGCGACAGGCTGGTGAGCGTCGTAAGTCCCGCCAGCCGGAATGAACTTTCCATGATCGTGCCCGCCGACAGTTTCAGCGGCTCGAATACGAAGGTGCCGAGATGGTCTTCAAGCCGGGCCCGCCATGTTGCCGTCACGAGATTTCCGGGCTGCAGGACCGGCCGCTGGATGCGTGAGCGCCCGCCCTGCACCAGGCCCAGGCAGCGCCCATGTTCAGGGGTCAGCAGCTCGGCAATGGCGCTTGTCTCGCCATGGCGGCGAACCGAAAGAATTACGCCGTGATCGCGCCACTCCATGGCCCGGGCCTCAATTCCCCAGGCCCATCATGCGCAGGCGCTCCGGGTCCTCCGTCCAGTTCTCGCGCACCTTCACGAAGAGGAAGAGATGCACCCGCCGCTCGAAGGATTTTTCCAGTTCTTCCCGCGCCAGTTGCCCCAAAAGTTTGATCATCTGCCCGCCCTTGCCCAGCACAATGGCCTTCTGGCTGTCGCGCTCCACATAGATCACCTGCCCGATCTTCACCGAACCGTCCTTCTGCTCTTCCCAGGTTTCCGTCTCAACCGTCGAGGAATAGGGAAGCTCCTCATGCAGCCGGAGATAAATCTTTTCCCGCGTCACTTCCGAAGCCAGGAAACGCAACTGCACATCCGCCGCCTGGTCCTCCGGATAAAGCCATGGCCCCACGGGCATCAGGCCCGCAATCTTCTTGCGCAGGTCGTCAACCCCTGATCCCTTCAGGGCGCTGATCATGAAGGTGTCGGAGAATTCATAGGCCTCGTTGAAGCGCTTGGAAATTTCCAGCAACACCTCGCGCCGCAGCAGATCCACCTTGTTCAGCGCCAGCAGTGCCTTGGTTCCGTTCTTCTTCAACCCGTCGATGATGCGCATCACATCATCATTCCGCCCCAGCCGCGCGTCCGCCAGAAGAACCGTCACGTCGGCCTCCGCCGATCCGCTCCAGGCATTTTCCACCATCGCTTCATCAAGCCGGCGCTTGGGGTCAAAAATCCCCGGCGTATCGACAACGATGACCTGCGAGGAACCTTCCATGAAAATCGCCCGCAGCCGCGCCCGCGTCGTCTGCACCTTGTGCGAAACGATGGAAACCTTGGAGCCCGCCAGCTGGTTGACCAGCGTCGACTTGCCTGCATTGGGAGCCCCGATGATGGCGCAAAAACCGCACCGCGTTTCGTTCATTGCCGGATATCCTCGCGCTTCAGGAAACTGTCTGCCGCCGCCATTTCGGCGAGGCGCTTGGACGGACCCGATCCCTGCACCGCCTCCCAGCCTTTGACATTCAGTTCCACCGTGAAGAGCGGACTATGCTCCAATCCTTCGCGCTTGAGTATTTTATAATCCGGGATGGGAAGCCCCCGCGCCAGCGACCATTCCTGCAGGTAGGTCTTGGGATCCTTGCTCACCGAGCGGTTCTCTGCGATGTGGCGCTGCCAGTTGCGCAGGATGAAGTCCTTGGCGTCGGCGAGCCCGCCGTCCAGGTAAATCCCGCCGATCAGCGCTTCCACCACATCCCCCACCACCGAGGTAATGAGGTTCACCCCCTTCTTGCGCTCGCTCGGCCCCACGATGATGAATTCGCCAAGCCCAAGCTCCTTGCCCACCTCGCCGCAGATTTCGCCGCGCACCAGGTTGCTGTGCAGGTTTGCCATGTGGCCTTCCCGGTGCGCCGGGTTCAGCCGGAACAGCTCCTCGGCAATCACCAGGGCCAGAACCCGGTCGCCGAGGAATTCCAGGCGCTGGTAGTCATCGCGGCTGTGGTTGGTGCTGCTGTGGGTCAGCGCGTGGCGCAGCAGCACCTTGTCATTGAACGCATAGCCAAGGCGCAGCGTGATTTCGTCATAAAGGGCTTGTGAAAAGCGGACCAAAACCCCGGGCGCCTAAATGAGGTTCAGGAAACGGCCCCAGCGAATTTCGAAAGGCCACTTCCAAACTTCCCAAAGGGTTGTGCCGCGCGAAATTGAAAAGAAGATGATGTCCGCCCGTCCCACATAGTTCTCGATGGGCACATAGCCCACCGCGTCGAGGAACCGCGAGTCCTCGGAATTGTCCCGGTTGTCGCCCATCATGAAATAATGGGCGGGCGGCACTACATATTCGATTGTGTTGTCGGCCGAGCCATTGGGCAGCTGGTCCAGCACCCGGTATTTTACGCCATTGGGCAGGGTCTCTTCATACTGCTGGACGGGGTGCCCGTTGCCTTCGCCGCCGCTTTCAGGGTCCACATAATCTTCAATGCGCTCTTTCTTCACCGCTTCGCCGTTGATGAAGAGGACACCGTCGCGCATTTGGATTCGGTCGCCCGGCAGGCCGATCACCCGCTTGATGTAGTCAATGTTCGTATCGGTCGGCAGCTTGAACACCGCCACATCACCGCGCTTGGGCGTATCGGCCAAGACCACCCGGCCCGGAAAATCGATGGGGCAGCATTTGATCCAGGTGGTGCCAAAACCGCCAAACGAGAAATTGAAGGAATACTTGCTGTAGCCGTAGGAAAGCTTGGAAACGAACAGATAGTCGCCGACCTTTAACGTGGGGTACATCGACTCCGATGGGATGTTGAACGGCTGGTAGAAGAACGTCCGCACGAAAAAGGCGATCAGCAGCGCCTGGATGATGACCTTGACGGTCTCCCATACCCCTTCTTCGGATTTCTGGCGCATATCCTGGGCCGGTGCCATATGATAGTCTTTCTTGTGCATCGAAATCGAGCTTTCCGCGCTCTGTATATACTTTGGGCTATAGCGCCTCCACCATATGAGGTGCAATGTAGCACCATGCAAGCTCCGGTACTGTGACGAATTAATCACAGTCAGGAAACCGCAACTGCCTCAATGATGACGACGGCCTGGGCGTAGGGAAAATCGTCGGTAATCGTGAGTTGAATGCGTGCTGTGTGCCCTGCCGGGGTGATTCGCTCCAATTGCTCCCTGGCCCCGCCCGAGAGCTGCAGGGTGGGCCGTCCCGAGGGCTCGTTCACTACCCCCATGTCCTTCCAGAAAACTCCCCGGCGAAACCCTGTGCCAAGGGCCTTGGAACAGGCCTCCTTGGCGGCAAAGCGCTTGGCGTAGGAAGCAGCCCGCTGCGCCCGTCGGTCCGATTTCTTTTGCTCGATATCGGTGAAAATCCGCGCCACAAACCGGTTGCCATAGCGTTCCAGCGTCTGCTCGATGCGCCTTATATCCACCATGTCATTGCCAAGGCCGATGATCATTTGGAAAGGCCCCGGCTCCCCGGCTTGATTGCTGGAAGGGCCGCCAGCTCCGGCGGCAGGGCATCGGCCGGATAGGCCGGAATCTCAAGGCTGGTCAGCGCAAATAGCGGCACGCCCAAATCCGCACTTCCGCCCGAACGGTCAATCAGGCAGGCGGCAGCAAGAGTAACGCCCCCCTCCTCGGCAATCCCCGCAATGCATTCCCGCGAGGAAAGCCCGGTGGTAACAATATCTTCCACCATCAAAACCCTAGCCCCCTTCGCAATGGTGAAACCGCGCCGCAGCACCAGCTTGCCGTCCACCCGCTCGAAGAAAATGGCGGGAACCCCAAGTTGCCGCCCCATTTCATAGCCCACCACAACGCCGCCCATGGCGGGCGAGGCCACGATATCGATCTGCGCCCGGATTTTGTCGGTGATTCGCTGTTTCAGGGAGTGGCAAAGCCGGTCCGCCCGCTTGGGATCCATGAGAACCCGCGCACATTGCAGGTAGCGCGAACTGTGCAAGCCTGAAGACAGGATGAAATGCCCTTCAAGCAGCGCACCCGCCGCGCGGAATTCGTCCAATACCTCGTCGTGGCTTAACATCTGCTATCCCGTTGCCCGTATCACTGAACTCACCGCATTCTTGGTCCTGAGGCCCGCGATAATGTCATTCAAATGCCGTGCATCATGCACTTCCAGCAGAATGTCCAGATCAAAAAAATCGCGCACCCCCTGCCGCGCCATCATCTGCAACTCATCAATGTTGCCGCCCTGGTCGCCAATGACCTGGGTGACCTGGGCCAGGGCGCCTATCTCGTTAAGAAGCACGATATTGATCCGCGCCGGAAATTTCTGGTCCGCGGCAGCACTGTCCCAGGCAAGATCGATCCAGCGTTCCGGCTGGCTGTCGAATTGCTCCAGCGCCCTGGCGAAAATCGGATAGATCGTCACCCCTTCGCCCGGCATCGTAATGCCAACAATGCGCTCGCCTGGAACCGCACCGGTTTCCTTGGAAATCGTGAAGGCCATATTGCCGCTCAGGCCCCGCACCGGAACCGATGCCGCGTGCGCCGGGTTGGATTTCTTGGCAGTAGTTCCCTTGCGCCGCGATTCGCGCATCTGGCTCGCTTCCACCGTAAGCCCCATGGCCTTCAGCATGTCGTAACCTGAAAGGTCGCCCCGCCCGATGGCCGCCATCGTGTCGTCCACATTCTTGTGGCCAAGCCGTGGCACCGCAGCGCTAATTTCCTTGGCCACCATCGGCTTGTTCTGCTTGGCCAGAAGCTTCTCAACAATTTCGCGGCCAAGCCCGGCAAATTGCTTGCGCATGGCAGCCCGTGTCGCCCGCCGGATCGCCGCCCGGGCCTTGCCGGTCACCGCGATATTTTCCCAAGCCGGCGGCGGCACCTGCGCATCCGAACGGATAATGTCCACCTCATCGCCGTTTTCCAGTTCGGCCACCAGCGGCGCATGCCGCCCGTTCACCTTGCAGCCCACGCAACTGTCGCCGATGGAAGTATGCACCGCATAGGCAAAGTCGATAGGTGTGGCGCCGCGCGGAAGCGCTATGAGCTGCCCCTTCGGCGTGAAGCAGAACACCTGGTCATGGAACAGTTCCAGCTTGGTATGCTCGAGAAATTCCTTCGGGCTTTCCCCCTCCTGCAGCATCTCAACCAAATGCCGCAGCCAGCGGTAGGCGTTGGATTCAGCCCCGGGCGGGCGAAATCCGTCGAGCGCCTCTTTCGCATCGGGCGCATCCTTGTAAAGGGCGTGCGCCGCCACGCCGCGTTCGGCAATTTCATGCATCAGCCGGGTGCGGATCTGCATTTCAACCCGCATGTGATGAGGGCCAATCACAATCGTATGCAACGAGCGGTAGTCATTCTGCTTGGGCGTTGATATGTAATCCTTGAACCGACCCGGAATCGCCCGCCAGGTCCGGTGCACAATGCCAATCGCCCGGTAGCACTGGTCCACTGTGCCCACCAGCACGCGGAAGCCGAAAATGTCGGAAAGCTGGCCCAGCGACAGGTGCTTGCGCTCCATCTTGCGCCAGATCGAATAAGGCCGCTTTTCCCGGCCATATACTTCCGCCTTGATGCCGTTCTCCGCCAGCTTGGTGGCCAGCGCCTTTTCAATCTCGCGCAGAACGTCACCGCTCTCCTCATGGAGCTGCGAAAGCCGGTCCTGGATAATCTTGTTGGCATCCGGGTTGAGCACCCGGAAGGAAATGTCCTCCAGCTCGTCGCGCACCGTTTGCATGCCCATGCGGCCGGCCAGAGGCGCATAGATATCCATGGTTTCCTGGGCCACCCGCAGGCGCTTCTCGGGCTTCACATGCTCAATGGTGCGCATGTTGTGCAGCCGGTCCGCCAGCTTCACCATCAGCACCCGCACATCCTTCGACATGGCCAGCAGGAGCTTGCGCAGGTTTTCCGCCTGGGTGGCTTCCGTGGTGACAAGGTCGATCTTCTTGATCTTGGTGAGGCCGTCCACCAGCGAAGCGATCTCCTTGCCGAACTTCTCCTCGATTTCCTGGTGCGTGGTTTCCGTGTCCTCCACCGTGTCATGCAGCAGCGCCGCCGCAATGGTGGCGTCGTCGAGCTTCATTTCCGTGAGAATAGCCGCCACTTCGAGCGGGTGATTGAAATAGGCCTCGCCCGAGGCGCGGCGTTGGCTGCCATGCGCCTTCATGGCATAGACATAGGCGCGGTTGAGCAGGTCCTCATTCGCGTCCGGGTCATATTTCACGACCCGTTCAACCAATTCATACTGGCGTATCATGGCTCTAGTTTAGCGCGCTTTCCGCGCGGGTGGGAACACCCGCGCGATTGGAATTCGCGCCATTTACTAAAGTGGCGCATGTTCTTAACAGCAAAGTCGTGCAACTTTGCTGGAACATGCGCACAAAAAAGGCCGGACGCGAGGGCCCGGCCTGAATATTCTTAAAATTTGCAAGCTCAGTAGCCGTTGCGCTGGCTGCCGGGGCTTTCGGCTGGCGGCATGCCTTCAAGGCCGCGGAGCAGTTCCTCTTCGGTCATCTGCTCGAATTCTACCACGTCTTCGCCACCGGCGGTCTCCTCGCCCACACTGCCGGCAACGCTTGAAGTGAGGAGCGGCATGTCGGTTGGCTCCGGCTCATCCACTTCCACATGCTTCTGCATGGCGTGAATGAACTCTTCGCGCAGGTCGTCCTTGTTGATCGTCTCGTCGGCAATCTCGCGCAAGCTGACGACCGGATCCTTGTCGTTGTCGCGCTCAAGGGTGATGGGCGCCCCTTGCGAAATCATCCGGGCCCGGTGGGCCGAAAGCAGAACCAGCTCAAACCGGTTCGGCAGCTTGTCAATGCAGTCTTCAATCGTGACGCGCGCCATAAGCTCGTGTTCTCCTGAAACGGGGGTAAATCGGGATTTGGGCGGCTTCTAGGGGTATTTCGCCCAAAAAGCAAGCTTTGGCTCAAGCCTTGGCAAACAATGGCCGATCGTAACCCCGCAGCAGGAACAGGGCCACAAAACCCCCAAGCACCGGAATTCCGGCCACAAACAGGTGGCTCACCGGATCGGCCCAGGGATGAAGCAGCTGATTCCATGAAACCAGCACGCTCACGCCGTGCAGGATTACCCCCGCCCCATAGGCAATGGAGGGATTCAGCCCGAGGAAAAAGCACAGGGCTAGCCCGATCTCGATCACCCCGAAGAGGTAGGCCGAGGCCTCCGGAATGCTAATCCCATAGAAGTAACCCCAGATGGCGGGAGTGTTCCCCGGCACCACGAATTTTTCAACGCCCCACTGCAGCAGAAAAAGTCCAAGCGTAAACCGCAGCACCAGGAGTGCCTGTGAAATACGGGGATCGGTCATGGATGGGCTCCTTCTCCAGCTGGTTGAACATTGCGTAGAATGGTGAGAGTAACGATGGCCGCCGCCAGCATGCCAATGGCGGAAAGCACCGCAACCCAGAAAAATCCGGAGGTAAACGCCTCCCGGGCAAGGGTCAGCAGCGCCCTGCCCGTATCACCGGGCAGCAACGTAGCCGCATCCACGGCTCCCACCAGCGTGCTCCGGGCCGTGCGCGCTAGCTCAACCGGCACGCCGCCAGGAATAGCCCCGCTCATTTCACTGCGGTAGATGAAGGTGCCAAGGCTGCCCAGAACCGCTATTCCCAAAGCTCCGCCCAGTTCGGCGGCGGTTTCCGAAAGGGCCGAAGCAGCACCGGTCTTCTCCGGCGGAACCGCCCCCACGATCAATCCCGTGGTGAGTGCTATCACCGGCGTAAATCCCGCCGAGAAGATAAGCGAGGCCCCGACAACACCGAGAAGTGTTGTCATCTGCGAAAGCAGCAGAAAGCCAAAAGCCGAGGTCAGCATGCCGGCGGCAAGCAGGTAGGCCGGCCGCATCCGGCTCACCAGCATCGGCGTGATAAATGACACCGCCGTGAAAACCAGCGCCGATGGCACCGACCACAGCCCCGCTTCAAGTGGCGTGAGGCCCACCACAAGTTGGAAGTACTGCGCCAGGAAAATGAACGCGCCGAACATGAAGAAAATGCCTAGCATGTTGATGCCAAGCGCCGCATTGAAGCTCAGCGAGCGGAACAGCTTGAGGTCGATCAGCGGGTCCGCCAGCGTTGCCTGGCGTCGCAGGAAGGCAATGGCCACAGCAATGCCAGCCAGCATGAAGCCCAGGGGCTCCCAGCCGAAGCCAGCTTCCGCCATGTTTTTCATGCCGTAGATGAATAGCAGCACCGCCGCCAACGATAACAATGCGCTGATGATATCCAGCCGTCCCGCATTGGGATCGCGGAACTCCGGCAGCAGCGATGGTCCCAAAAGCAGCAACAGGATCATCACCGGAACGCCCGCCAGGAAAACCGAACCCCACCAGAAGTACTGGATAAGCACTCCGCCGACCAAGGGTCCGATGATGGCACCCACCGAAAAGCTCGAGATCCACATGCTGATGGCAAAGGTCCGCTCCGCCGGGTCGCGGAACATGTTGGTGAGCAGCGACAGCGTCGAAGGGGCCAGCGTGGCGCCCGCAACGCCGAGAATGGCCCGCGTGACGATCAGCATTTCAGCGCTGTTCGAAAACGCCGCGAGAATGGAGGCAAGGCCAAAGGCGGCAGCCCCGATGAGCAGCAGCTTGCGCCGCCCGATGCGGTCACCCAGCGTTCCCATCGTCATCAGGAATCCCGCCACCATGAAGCCGTAGATGTCGATGATCCACAAAAGCTGCGCTGCCGTTGGCTTCAGCTCCGTTGCCATCTCCGGAATTGCCAGGTTGAGAACCGTCAGGTCCATCGAATAGAGCATGCAGGGCAGCGCTATCACGCCAAGCCCGATCCATTCGCGCCGTGTCGCCTTGGGTTCAGCAGTCGCTTGCTGTGTCATGCGGTCAGGCATCCCGACCATTGAAAGGATGTGAGTTCAGTTGACGCGGTTCAACACCGTCGAGGCAGTTTGCGTTGATGGCCGCCATGGGCGTGCCATCGGGTGCCGCGGCATAAGAGAAGCTTTGAATTCCGCATGTCTTGCAAAACAGATGCTGGATTTTATGCTTGTTGAAGAGATACTCGGTCAGGTTCTCTTCCCCTGACAAAAGCTTGAATTTATCCCTTGGTGTGAAGGACAAGACTGACCCAAGCCTTTGGCAGCGCGAACAATTGCAGGTCATCGTCTTTTCGAGGTCCGTATCGACCTCGTAGCGAACCGCGCCGCATTGGCAGCCGCCTTGGTAATGTTGAACAGGCATCCCCGAACTCCTCCGGCAAATTTTGGAGCTAACATTTCAATTTCATGACTGCTAGTGCCCGTCGTAAGCGGCCTGCAGTTTCTTGATGTCGAACTTCACCATCTGCATCATCGCGGCCATCACCCGGCCTACCTTGGCCTGGTCCTTGTCGCCGATCATTTCCATGAAAACCGCAGGCACGATTTGCCAGGAGAGGCCGAATTTGTCTTCCAGCCAGCCACATTGCACTTCCTTGCCGCCATCTCCTGTCAGCAGTGACCACAACCGGTCCACTTCCTTCTGGTCGTCGCACAGCACCATGAATGAAATGGCTGGGGTGAACTTGTACATCGGCCCGCCATTCAGCGCATGAAGCTGCTGGCCCTCCAGTTCGAAGTCCATGACCAGCACACTGCCATTCGGCCCCGGCCCGCCCTCGCCATTGCGCATCACCTGGCCGATCTTCGAGTTGCCAAACACCGAGGTGTAGAACGTCACCGCCTCTTCGGCGTTGCCGTCAAACCATAGGAACGGTGAAATCTTTTGAACCTTTGCCATGTCACGCGTCCTTCTTTGTATGTTGAGGTCCCGGCTCAAGCAGCGCCCAGCTGATGCCGAACGGGTCACGAAGCTTGCCCCAGCGGTCGCCCCAGAATTGCATTTCGAATGGCGCGTCCACCACGCAGCCTGCATCAACGGCGCGCTTCCACCACCTGTCGCCCTCGCGGGTCACAAGCTGCATCATGTAGCTCTTGGAAACCGCCTGTTTTTCCCCCATGACGGCAGCATCGCTGAGCATCAGGGCGCCGCCGTTGATTTCAAGCTGGCAGTGCATCACGTGACTGCCGTCTTCACTGCGCATCGTGCCCAGGTCTTTCGCGCCAAACGCCTTTTCATAAAAGGCGATCGCCCTGTCGGCTCCGTCAAGCATCAGATAGGGAATGACGCCTTGCATCACGCGTTCCATGTCAGTCATCTCATCTCTCCTTTGATGTGTAAGATTATTTTACGGCAGCGGTATCCATCCACATGATCTCCCAGATATGCCCATCCGGGTCCTGGAAACTGCGCAAATACATGAATCCGTAGTCCTGCGGCTCCAACAGTTTCTGGCCTCCCGCCTTTAATGCCGCATCGGCCATTTTGTTCACCTCTTCCCGGCTCTCTGCTGAAAGACATGTGACAACTTCGGTGGCGTTGGCGGCATCAGCAATCAGTTTGTTGGTGAATTCCTTGAACTTCTCGTGTGTCACAAGCGTGGCGTAGATGCTGTCGCTGATCACCATGCTCGCCGAAGTTTCATCCGTGAACTGAGCATTGAAGCCAAAGCCCAGCGCCTTGAAGAAGGTCATGGATGTGTCCAGATTCTTCACCGGCAAATTAACAAAGAGCTTGCGTGGCTGTGTGGCCATGTGGCTTTCTCCCTTTGGGTTTTTTAATCGAACGGGTTATTTAGGCGCGCTTTATTTGTGAAGGGTGCATTCGCAGGCCGGCGCATGGTACCGGCCATTGCTCTCAACCATGCCGCCCTTCCCGTACATGTTGTGGGGCCGCACCCAATCGCCCAAGGAATGATAGGGTCCATTCTCGTTGCGCCCCTTGGGCGTCATGTCAAGATACATGTAGGTTCCGAGCAGCTCCTCGCCGCCCCGGCCATAAACCGAATAAGTGTGGAATATTTGGCCCGCCTCGTCCTTGAAGAAAACGCTGTTGCCGGAAAGGTCTTCGAGGCCGGGATCGGTTTGACGAAAATTGTAAAAAGCATATCCTGCCGCAACCTGCTCGGGTGTGAAGGATGCATTGAAGTCATAGTTGAAGTCGCTGCTATAGGACGAGACCCAGTTGAAGCGCCAGCCCATGCGCTTGCGGACAACTTCTATTTCCGCGATCGGCGCCCGCGCCACCGCGGCGTAGGCAACGTCATGGTTTTCGAGATGCACTAGGGCGCCTTCGACGTGGTCGGCCTCGAACAAGCACCCGACGCATTGCTCGGTCTGGCCTGGCCCCATCATGAAATGTTTGATAAACAGCTGGCTGCGGCCCACGAACAACTCGGCCAGCGTCACTTTCCCCGAAGGGCCGTCGAAGACATATTCCTTCTCGACCTTGACCCAGGGCAACGCGCTCCGTTCGGCGCGCAAAACGTCACGCGATTTGGTCAAGGCTTTTTCCTTTGCGAGAAGGATGCGGCGCGCCTCCAGCCATTCTTCGCGTGAGACCACGGGATGCGAAACGGCGGTGGGGTTGCTCAGGGGTGTCGTTGACATCAGGTTCTCTCCATCGGTTCGTGATTGAAAAGCAGTTTGAGATGGCAACTGAGATGATTGAGGCAATCCACCGCCACCTGCGGGCCGCCCTTGGCTTTCGCCAGGATGAAGGCCCCCTGGATCACCGCTTGCGTGTAAAGCGCCAGGCTCGCCGCCGTCCATGTCGGAGGTGTGCCGTGCGTTGCCATCACCGCCGAAATGTCGGCCTCAAGCGTTGTCGCATGTTCGCTGATGTAGCGGTTTGCCGCCGCCGCAATTGCGGGATGCGTTTCGTAAGCCTCCTGCACCAGGGTGCCGAGCAGGCAGGTGAACTCCGGCAGCGTTCCAGAAAGAATGCTCTTGCGGAAATCCACATAGGCCAGCAGCCGCTCCAACGGATCGGAAAGCGTGCGGTAGCCGGCCTGCGAAAACAGCCCCTCGGCCATGGCGCCGAAATGCGCCGCTGCCGCCACCGCCATGTCTTCCTTGCTTTTGAAATGGTGGAAGAAGGCCCCCTTGGTCACCCCCGCTGCATGGCAAAGGTCGTCCACACTGGTGCCCGCATAGCCCTTGCTGCGGATGACCATCAGGGCCGCATCGAGCAGTCTGGTTCTCGTATCGGGTAATGCGGTGGCTTCGACCATGATTTCCCTCTTTCTTGTTGCATACCAACTAGTCGGTATCTATGTCAACAACAAATTTTCCAATTGGCATTTGCCGGAATCCTTCCCGCCCCTTACAACTCCACCGCACAACAGGGGGCCCACATGAAAAACTATCTGGCAAAATACTGGTGGGTTTTTCTTGCGCGCGGCATCTTCAGCATCATCTTCGGCATCCTCGCCTTCACCATGCCGGGCCTCACCATCGCAACCCTGGTGATCGTTTGGGGCGCCTATGCCTTCGTCGATGGCCTCGTTGCCCTCTATGCCTCCGCCACCGGCGGCACCAAGCCGGGCGACCACTGGCTGGTGGGCATGCAGGGCCTCATCGGCCTCGCCGCCGGCATTCTGACTCTCCTCATGCCGGGCGTCACGGCGCTTGGCCTGCTCATCGCCATCGCCGCCTACAGCCTGGTGGTGGGCGTCCTGCAAATCGCCGCCGCCATAAAACTGCGCGAGGAAATCGAGGGCGAATTCTGGCTCGGCCTCTCGGGGCTGGTCTCAATTCTCTTCGGCATGATCATCATCGCCCGCCCCGGCGAAGGCGCACTTGCAGTGATCTGGATCATCGGCGCCTACGCCCTTGTCTTCGGCGTATTCCTCCTCTCCTTCGCCTTCCGCATCAGGGGGCAAGGCAAAACCGCCTGACGCAGGGAAGGCTACGCCCCGCGCACGATGACCTGGGTTCCGATAGCAACCTGCTCGAACAGGTCGGCCACATCCTCGTTCAGCATGCGCACGCATCCCGACGAGACCGACTTGCCGATGGATTCGGGCTCCGTCGTGCCGTGAATCCGGTAGAGCGTGTCCTTGCCGCCCGAGAACAGGTAAAGCGCCCGTGCCCCCAGTGGATTGCCGGGCCCCCCCGGCTGGCCGTTGGCCCACTTCGCGGCGCGTTCATCGCGCGCCACCATTTCCTTGGGCGGCACCCAGCGCGGCCAGCGCCGCTTCATCCTGATTTCCGCCTCGCCGGACCAGGCGAAGCCGGCGCGGCCCACGCCGACGCCGTAGCGCACCGCCTCCCGGTGCTCGCGCACGTGGTAGAGGAAATGCGCCGCCGGATCGACGACAATGCTGCCGGTTTTTGCAGGGCCGCTGAAATCCACCACCTGCCGCCGGTAGCGCGGCGCGATCCGCGAAGGGTCGACCGGCTCGATGGGATAGTCGATGCCGGCCTCGGGCGGCGGCAGCAGCGCCGGATCATATTCGTCCTCGCCGTAATAGCGATCATCCGAATCACTCCAGTCGTCGTCATAATCCCCGTCCCAGGACTCCCAGAAATCGGGATATCTCTTCTTGCCCTGGCCTTTTGCCTTTTTTCGCTCCCAGAACAACCTGTTGCCTTCCCCGTCACGGGCGAAGGCAACGGCTGAACTTGCCACAAAGGCAAGGCCGCTGATGAGAAGCTTGCGGCGGGAAAGAATGTCTTGCACGTGGTAATCCTGTCTCTGGCTGCTTGGCGTTTGTGTCCGGCTGCTTGATATGGACATTCCATATCATGCGCAAATCACAATACCGCGCGCGGAAAGAAACTCAAAATCCGGCATTTGGTTCCATGGCTTAAGGGTAATTTCTTACTTTCCATGGTCGTCCCCGGACTTGATCCGGGGATCAGTGCAGGCGCCACTCGGTTCCGACATAGCTCAGCCGCGCCGGCGCCACGAGCCCGGCCTGCGCCACCCGGATGGTGGCAAGGGGCCCATCCAGATTATGCGACCAGAAATCCAGGAACTTGATCAGTTTCGGAAACCGCGGCGCCAGGTCGTAGTCCTGCCAGATATAGATCTGCATGATGTCCCTGAAGTCCGGCATGCGGTAGGTGATTTCCGCCGTCGTAAGCCGCAATCCCTGCAACTGGCCTTCAAAATCTCTGGTACCCATGTCGGCTCTCCAGTGTCATGAGCGTCTCCGAATCAAGGCCGGAGACATAAGCGCCAGTCAATGCCTAAAGGATTAAACAGTGTTTAAAATCAATGCGCTAGCAGCCACAGTCAAAGACTGCTGCCAGGCGTTGGTAGTTGCTGCCCGGGGTGGCGGCGGCAAAGCCGCCGTGGCGAACCTGATGGAAAGCGTTGCCGTTTTCTTTTTTATCATGGGGGATCATAAAGACCAATTTTGCTCAGGCAAACCACCAACGTTCCATAGCCTTATGGCCGTCGAAGCCCCAAGCCGGAATCAATTCATCCGGCGTGGTCACGTTGTCACGCACAGCCGCTACGTGATCCGCGAAGACGGGAATGACCGCACCTCCGTCGTCGTGAATAATCTGCTGCATCTTGACGTACATTCGCCGACGTAAGTCTTCATTTTGCTCGGAACGCGCGGCAACGAGCAGTCTATTGAAACGATCATTGCTCCAGTATGTCTCGTTCCAAGGCGAACCATGGGCATACACAGCAGACAGTATCCAATCCGCGATTACATGACCACTCCAATATGACGTTCGCCAACTACTTTCCATCCATGCTTTGGGCCAAAAAATCTCATCTGGCACCTTCGTGACACTCATTTCTATGCCAGCTCTCAATGCGTGCTCCTTGTAGAGGTGCGCCAACTTCACTGCACCGGCGAATGCCACATCTGCGGTAGTGAGTTCCAATCTCAATTGATTCAACCCAGCCTGCCTCAGGTGCCATTTGGCCTTGTCGGGGTCGTATTTCCTCTGCGGTATCTCATTGGCGAAATAGCGGTGGCCAGGGCCGATGGGTGTGTCATTGCCCAATTTTCCTTGCCCATGCTGCACCTCCTTCAGAACAGCGTCCCGGTCGAGTGCAAACTTCAGGGCCAGCCGTACGTGATTGTTATTGAACGGAGCCCGATCGGTTCGCATCGAAATTGCGTTATGACGCATCTCGCTGGTTCTCACAATTTTTATTCCAGGGGTTTTTTCCAATGCCTCCAAGGTCTGCAAGTCAACTTGATCAATGATGTCGACCTTTCCGGCAATAAGCGCTTCCGTTCGAGCGCTAACGTCGTTCATGGCCAGAGTTTCGACTTCGTCAAAATGGGCTCTCCCCTGTTTCCAATAGTTCGGATTTCGAATCGTGAGCGCACGAACACCTGGTTTCCAATCTTTCAGGATGTAGCCGCCCGTGCCAATACCTTTTTCATAGTCCGTACCAGCAGTTCCCGCAGGAACGATTGAAAGATGGTAATCACTGAGAATGTAGGGGAAGTCGATGTTTCCGGCCTCCAACTCGAACACAACTGCGGTCGGGCCATCGGCTTTAACGCTCTTAATGGGTTTTAGAAGGATTCTGACCATTGATTTGGAT
This sequence comes from Aestuariivirga sp., assembly GCA_030680855.1. Classification (GTDB taxonomy): domain Bacteria; phylum Pseudomonadota; class Alphaproteobacteria; order Rhizobiales; family Aestuariivirgaceae; genus Aestuariivirga. The sequence continues at coordinate 7,972 of JAUXUN010000009.1, read as the reverse complement.
CCTGCTCCAAAATGCTGCTGAAGCGTATAGACAACATCTTCTGATGTCAGGGACTTTCCATTGTGAAATTCAACTCCTTTGCGCAATTGGAAGTGCCATGTATCAGCGCCCGGAGACGACACCCAACTCTCGGCAAGCTCACCGACGGCTTCGTGTTTTTCATTCAGCTCAACCAAACAATTACGCGTTTGACCAAACGATACTTCAGCGGCGAACGTGTCTGTGAGTTGACCTGGGTCAAGAGAATCAGTTGGGCTTGCGCCATTCAAGCCGAGCCGCATCCTCCCTCCTTTTTTGGGTTTCAATGCGCGTGAGCCGCGATCTGCCATAGCTTCTCCCTTACAGTTGCTCTTGGCACTCGAACAACAAGTAGCATCAGCCGGTGACAGCATGTGTCAGCAGTTCTCGATGATTTGCAGCCACATTCCATCTAGAGTTTTAGTAGGCTGGCCGCCCGACCAAGGAGAGACGGAGGGAGATTCCCTCACAAAAGCCAGATCACCGCCAATCCCAGAAACGCGAAGAACCCCACCACGTCGGTTACCGTAGTGACGAACGTGTCCGGGGCGATGGGTCGATGTCGAAATGGTCGAGCGTCAGGGGCACCAGGATTCCGGCCAGCGCCGCTGCCAGCAGGTTGATCACCATGGCCGCGGCGATGACCAGTCCTCCCTCTTCAAGCCACCTTCTCCATCGGCACAATCTTCGCCAGTTCCTTCGCCATTTCCCGCTTCGCGATCGTCGTGTCATGGCTCACTTGCAGCCGCAGCCACCAGCCATCGGACAGTCCAAAAAAACGGCACAGGCGCAGGTCCGTATCCGCCGTAATGCCGCGCTTGCCGGAAATGACGTCGCCGATGCGCTGGGCGGGAACGCCGATGTTTTTGGCCAGCCGGTATTTGGTCATGCCCAGCGGCCCAAGAAATTCCTCCTGCAGCATTTCGCCGGGCGAAACCGGGGCAATGGTCTTGCTCATGTCAGTTTCCTTTAACAGCATTGATAGCAGATTTGCCCTTTCCTCAATAGTCGCCCACCGTCTGTTTCATGGATGGTCGGGTCGAAGCCCGACCATGGAGAGAAGGGCGAGAATATTGCGGCGCCGACTCACAGCAGCCAAACCGCCGCCAAACCTAAAAACGCAAAAAACCCCACCACGTCGGTCACCGTGGTGACGAAGGTTCCCGAGGCAATGGCCGGGTCGATGTCGAAATGGTCGAGCGTCAGGGGCACCAGGATTCCGGCCAAGGCCGCCGCCAGCAGGTTGATCACCATCGCCGCGGCGATGACCAGGCCCAGGATGTCCAAACCAAACCACCACCAGACGAACATCCCCATGATGGCGGCAAAGAGCAAGCCGTTGATCAGCCCCACGGAGCATTCGCGCAGCGTCACGCGCATGGCGTTGAGCGGCCCCAGGTTGCGCGTGGCCAGCGCCCGCACCGCCACCGTCATGGTCTGGGTGCCGGCGTTGCCGCCCATCGAAGCCACGATCGGCATGAGAATGGCCAGCGCCACCATATGATGGATCGTGGCGTCAAACCACGAGATCACCCATGAGGCGAGAATGGCCGTGAGCAGGTTGACGAACAGCCAGGAAAAGCGCGAGCGCGTCGTCTGCCAGACCGTGTCGGTGATGGTTTCCTCCGCCCCCACGCCGCCGAGATGCAGGATGTCCTCCTCCGCCTCCTCCTGGATCACATCCACGATGTCATCCACCATCAGCGTGCCGACAAGCCTGCCCGCATCGTCAACCACCGCGGCGGAAACAAGATTGTATTGCTCGAACTTGTAGGCGATGTCTTCCTGGCTCTCCAGAACCGTGAACACCGTCTGCTCGGTGTCCATCACATCGGAAACCTTGGCCACGCGCTTGGAGCGCAGGACACGGGACAGGGGCATGACACCTTTGAGGTGAAAGCCGGGATCGACGACGTAAATCTCGACGAAATCGTCAGGGATGTCCGCAGCACTCCGGATATGGTCGATGGTCTGCCCCACCGACCAGAATTCCGGCACCGCCACGAACTCCGTCTGCATCAGGCGCCCGGCTGAATATTCGGGATAATCCAGCGCCCGGTTCAGCGCCGCGCGGTCTTCCCTGGAAACCCTGGAGAGGATTTCCTCCTGCTCCGCCTTTTCCATGTCCTCGATGAGATAGAGCGCGTCGTCCGTGTCGAGCTTCTTGATGGCCGAGGCGATCACCTCATTGGGCAGCGCCTCCATCAGCGCGTCGCGCGTGTCCTCGTCTAGCTCGGCCAGCGCTTCCACATCAAAGCTCCGGCCAAGTGCTGCAATGAGTTTGACGCGGTGGTCCTGCCCGAGGTTCTGGATGAGGTCGGCAAGGTCCGCCGCATGCAGTTCGCGGGTGGCGGCGCGCACCGCCTTCTGGTCGCCGGCTTCCAGGGCCTTTTCAACGCGCGCCAGGAAGTCGGGCGCAATCGAGCCCCACTCATCCCCTACCCGCATATCGCCCTGCACGTCCGTCATCTTGCCTGCCCCGGAGCGTTGCGCTCTAAGTCTTGCATCCTCTCAACACCATTCCCGGGGCCAAGGCAACCAATGCGAACCGAAAATCTGGCAAAGCTTGCCGTCGCCCTCTCCGGCATTGCCTGGGGCCTGTTCTGGATTCCCCTGCGTGGCCTGAATGGCGCAGGCATTGATGCCTTCTGGTCCTTCATCATCTTCAACGCCACGCCGGCCATCATCCTGCTGCCGCTCTTTCTGGCGCGCTGGCGCCAGCAGCGCGCCGGCGGCCCCTGGCTTTTCGCCATCGGCCTCAGCATGGCGCTCACCCAGTTTTTCTATTCCCTGTCGTTCCTCCACACGGAAATCGTCCGCGCCATGATCCTGTTCTATTTCAATCCCGTCTGGGCCACGATCATGGCCCGCGTGTTTCTGGGCGAGGCCATAACCCCCATCCGCTGGCTGTCCATCGCCGTGGCCTTCTCCGGCATGTTCATCATTCTCGGCATCGACAAGGGCTTTCCCTGGCCGCGCAATGGCGGCGACTGGTCAGCGGTTGTGGCGGGCGTGGCCTGGGCCTCGGCCATCGTCCTGCTCCGCCATCACCAGGACCAGAAACCTCTTGACCTCTTCCTGCAGAATTTCATGTGCACCGGCGCGCTGCTGCTTCTACTGCTGGCCTTCACCGGCGTGGGCGGCGCACCTTCCGGAGCCCTGGTGCTCAGCCAGCTCTGGTGGCTCCTGCCCTTCATCTTCCTCATCGCCATGCCGGGCGTCTATCTCTCCATGTGGGCCGTGCCGCTGCTTGCGCCTGCCATTGTCAGCGTCCTCTACATGACCGAAATCAGCGCCGCCGCCATAAGCTCCGCCCTCTGGTCCGGCGAACCCTTCGGCCTGCGCGAAATTCTGGGCATCGCCCTGATCACCATGGCAGCCGTGCTGGAAAGCGTCCGCGACCTCTGGCGCGGACGGCGGCTGGCACGGAGCTAAAATTTTATTCCTTCTCCCCTCGAGGGAGTCTTGTTCCTTCTCCCCTTGAGGGAGAAGGTGGCGCGTAAGCGCCGGATGAGGGGTATGCCAGACACAGTAACACTCGCGTCAACCATACCCCTTACCCGTCAGCCTTCGGCTGCCACCCTCTCCCTCAAGGGGAGAGGGAAAAAAATTACTACGGCCGAAGTTCCAGCATTTTGTTCTCCTGCAAGTTTGGTTAACCAAAGTTGACGCGGACTAGGGATACTCACAGTTAATCATCGTCTAATCTTGTAAGTCTCTTCTTGGCAAATGCCCGTCCAGAATGAGATTTCAGATATTTTTCAAATTCCAGGGCCGTGAACTTGCTTGGGAAGGCAGTATAACATAGCAATTCCCACGGACTAAACTTGGACGTGTGCCTGGATTTCCCCGAGTTATGGTCGGCAATGCGCTGCTTAAGATCAGCCGTCATTCCGGTATATTCCTGAACGGGAAATTCAACGCTTCTAGAGCAGCCGACGGTCAACTGACCGTCGACAAGCTGCTCCAACACTTTGAATCTGGCGCATCTTTCCTCTCGCATGTGATTCCACTTGCTCGTCCGATGCGCTAATGATGTAAACGTACCACATCTCGATCCGCCAGTCCGTCTACGCTCTTCGAGCTACGCCGGACACGCTCCGCCCAAGTGGTCTCCCCGTGGCCGTGCCACGCGTAGCCCACTTGGGCGAAGCGTGGTGCGGTCGAGAGGACTCGAACCTCCACGAGTTTCCCCGTTACCACCTCAAGGTAGTGCGTCTACCAATTCCGCCACGACCGCACGTCATTTGCGAATGCGCTGGGGAATAACAGGGCGTTTGCCCGAAAGCAACCCCCGCATGGGCGCTCCTTAAGGGCTCCGTAGGGTTAACAAAGCGGAACCATTTTGACGTGCATTTTCATAGACTTATACCGCCGTTCTGAACGTGGCGGAAACACGGCATCTGTATGTTGGCCCGATAAATATAAACGGAATGGGGCATCAAATGAACATCAAGACCGCTGTGGGGGCGGCACTTCTGGGAATCTTCTGGAGTTCGTCCATGGCTTTCGCTTTCGACACCGCTTCAAAGGCTCCTTTTGGCCAACCCAGGGAAACTTTCGCCCGTCAATTCGGCATGACGCTGCCGCCGGTCGGCTTTGTGCAGTTCTGCGCGAGCTTTCCGCAGGATTGCAAAGGCAAGGGCGGCAAGACCTTCAAGCTCGCCATGTCGCCGGAGCGCTGGAACCTCATCTACCAGGTAAACGCTTACGTGAACGGCAAGATCGCGCCCATCAGCGACCAGGATCTCTACGGCGAACCGGAACGCTGGGCCTATCCCACCGATGCCGGCGACTGCGAGGATTATGTGCTGTTGAAAAAGCGCTCGCTTCAGGAGCTTGGCTTTCCGCCTGAAGCCCTGCTCATCACCGTGGTTCTCGACGAGAAAAACGAGGGCCATGCGGTGCTCACCGTCGCCACCGACGGCGGCGATTTCATTCTCGATAACCGGCGCAATGACGTGCTGCGCTGGGTTGACACGGATTACACCTTTCTCAAGCGCCAGTCGCATACCGATCCCGCGCAATGGGTGGCCCTTGTGAAGCAGCCGGCATCAAGCAGCGGTTTTGTCTCGGGAGGCAACCGCAGGTAACACGGAATAACAATACAACGAGCTAGGCCCGGTCGGCGTCCCCCCAATCCCCCAACCGCCGGGCTTTAAGGAGCCGGTACAGTCCCACCCTGTGCCGGCTCCGCCTTTTTAGGCGGCCTTGTTCTTGTAATAAACGTCGAGAAACACCGCGAGCATGAGGACGGCGCCCTTGATCACGAATTGGTAGTCGATGCCGATGCCCATGATCGACATGCCGTTGTTCATGACGCCAATGATGAAGGCGCCAATCACCGCCCCGATGATCTTGCCGACACCGCCCGTCACCGCCGCCCCGCCGATGAAGCAGGCCGCGATCACTTCCAGCTCGAACCCGGCGCCCGCCTTTGGCGTCGCCACATTCAGCCTCGCCGCAAACACCAGGCCCGCAAGCGCCGCCAGCGCCCCCATGATGACGAAAATCATCAAGGTCATGCGCTCGGTATTGATGCCGGACAGCTTCGCCGCCTTTTCATTGCCGCCCATGGCATAGACCCTTCGGCCGAACGTGGTGCGCGTGGTCAGGAAAACGAACAGCGCAATGAGCGCGAACATGACGATCAGCACGTTGGGCAGGCCCTTGTAGCGCGCCATGAGGAAGGAGAAAGTGAGGAAAGCCCCGGCAATGAGCACGTTGCGGCCGAGGTAAATGATGTTCGGCTCTTCCGCCAGGCCATGCGCCTGCTGCTCGCGGCGTTCCTTGATATTGAAATAGATGATCATGGCGGTAACGACAGCGCCGATGATCAAGGCCAGCAGGTTGAAGGGACCGCCCATAAAAGTGATGTTGAACAAGTCGGGCACATAGCCGGAGGAGAGAAGCTGGAACTGCCTGGGGAAAGGCCCAACCGACGCGCCGCCCAGCACGGTGAGCGCCAGGCCTTTGAAGATGAGCATGCCTGCCAGGGTGACGATGAAAGCGGGAATGCGGTGGTAAGCCACAAAATAACCTTGCGCGCCGCCGATGACCGCGCCGAGTGCGAGGCAGGCCAGCATGGCGACAAATGGATCCAGCTTCCACGTCACCATCATCACGGCGGCAACGGCGCCGACAAAGCCTGAAACGGAGCCCACTGAAAGATCGATGTGCCCCGCCACGATGACGAGCAGCATGCCCAGCGCCATGATGACGATGTAGCTGTTCTGCAGGATAAGGTTGGTCATGTTCACCGGCTTGAACAGCGTGCCGTCTGTCGTGAACTGGAAGAATATCATGATGACCAGCAGTGACAGCAGCAGGGCGTAGTCGCGGATGTTGGCCTTGACGAACCGGAGAATGTCCACCCGGTCCATGGCTTTGCTGGATATGTCTGTCATGTTAGTTGTCCCACGATTTCATGATCGCCCGCATGATCTTTTCCTGCGTGGCTTCTTTGGCTGGCATTTCGGCCACAAAGTGCCCTTTGTTCATTACATAAATGCGGTCAGAGATTCCGAGGAGTTCCTGCATCTCCGAAGAAATGACGACCACTGCCTTGCCCTCTTCCGCCAGTTTGTTGATAATGCCGTAAATTTCATACTTTGCGCCAACATCAATGCCGCGTGTGGGCTCATCGAGTATCAGCACATCTGGCCCGGAGAACAGCCATTTGCTCAACACCACCTTTTGCTGATTGCCGCCCGAAAGGTTCAAAGTGGTTTGGAACACGCCTGAAGAACGAATCCCGAGGTCTTTGCGGTATTTGTTAGCCACTTTGAGTTCGGCCGACTCGTCAACCACCGAGTATGACGATACGCCTTTAAGATTTGCCAGCGTCACATTGTGCTTGATGTGGTCAATCAGCACCAGGCCGTAGGTCTTCCGGTCCTCGGTAACATAGGCAAGGCCCGCGGCCATAGCGCGCGGAATGGTGCTGACATCAACAGTCTTGCCATGCATCAGAACTTCGCCGGTGATTTTCTGGCCATAGGCACGGCCAAAGACCGACATGGCAAATTCCGTCCGCCCTGATCCCATGAGGCCCGCTATGCCGACAACCTCTCCCTTGCGGACCATGAGGTCGACCCCCTTGATCATCTGCTTGTCCGCATGAAGCGGGTGATAGACGCTCCAGTTCTTGACCTCGAATATGGGTTCGCCAATCTTGGCGTCGCGCGACGGGAAGCGGTCGGTAAGCTCGCGCCCGACCATGGCCTTGATGATGCGGTCCTCGCTTACCTTGGCAGTGTGTGTATCGAGGGTATCCACCGTCATGCCGTCGCGCAGCACAGTTATCCGGTCGGCCACCTTCAACACCTCATTCAACTTGTGGGTAATCAGGATTGAAGAAATGCCCTGCGCCTTGAATTCCTTGAGGAGCGCCAGCAATGCGTTTGAATCTGTTTCATTCAAGCTGGAAGTGGGTTCATCAAGTATAAGCAGCTTGACCTTCTTGTTCAGCGCCTTGGCAATCTCCACAAGCTGCTGCTTGCCTGTTCCAATATTGGTAATCAGCGTGTTGGGATGTTCGTTGAGACCGACTTTTTTCAGCAGTTCCTTGGTGCGGGCAAAGGCCTCGAACCAGTTGATGATGCCGTTCGTGGAAGTCTCGTGGCCAAGGAAGATATTCTCCGCAATTGACAGAAGCGGCACAAGGGCGAGTTCCTGATGGATGATGATGATACCGGTATTTTCGGAGTCGGCGATGGTGCCAAACTTACGTTCCTCGCCCTCGAAATGAATGGCGCCATCATAGGTTCCGGCAGGATAAACCCCGGAGAGAACCTTCATGAGGGTCGATTTGCCGGCACCGTTCTCGCCGACCACCGCGTGGATTTCAGCCGGCATCACAGACAGGTTGACGTCCATCAGGGCTTTCACACCCGGAAATGTCTTGGTGATGTCTCGCATTTCAAGGATTGGCTGCATGGCCGATCCCACCCTC
>JAUXUN010000082.1 GCA_030680855.1 Aestuariivirga sp. | reverse complement strand
GAAGCCCCGGTAAACGGCGGCCGTAACTATAACGGTCCTAAGGTAGCGAAATTCCTTGTCGGGTAAGTTCCGACCTGCACGAATGGCGTAACGACTTCCCCACTGTCTCCAACATAGACTCAGTGAAATTGAACTCCCCGTGAAGATGCGGGGTTATTGCGGTCAGACGGAAAGACCCCGTGCACCTTTACTATAGCTTTACACTGGCATTCGTGCTGGCATGTGTAGCATAGCTGGTAGGCTTTGAAGCTTGGGCGCTAGTCCAGGTGGAGCCGAAACGTGAAATACCAGCCTTGTTGACATGGATGTCTAACCGCGGCCCCTTATCGGGGTCCGGGACAGTGTATGGTGGGTAGTTTGACTGGGGCGGTCGCCTCCCAAAGAGTAACGGAGGCGCGCGATGGTAAGCTCAGGCTGGTCGGAAATCAGCTATCGAGTGCAATGGCATAAGCTTGCCTGACTGCGAGACAAACAAGTCGAGCAGAGTCGAAAGACGGTCATAGTGATCCGGTGGTCCCACGTGAGGAGGGCCATCGCTCAACGGATAAAAGGTACGCCGGGGATAACAGGCTGATGATTCCCAAGAGTCCATATCGACGGAATCGTTTGGCACCTCGATGTCGGCTCATCACATCCTGGGGCTGGAGAAGGTCCCAAGGGTTCGGCTGTTCGCCGAGTAAAGTGGTACGTGAGCTGGGTTCAAAACGTCGTGAGACAGTTTGGTCCCTATCTGCCGTGATTGTAGGAGAATTGAGAGGATTTGTCCTTAGTACGAGAGGACCGGGATGAACACACCTCCGGTGGACCTGTTATCGCGCCAGCGGTACAGCAGGGTAGCTATGTGTGGACGGGATAACCGCTGAATGCATCTAAGCGGGAAACCCACCTCAAAACAATTTCTCCCTTGAGAACCGAGGAAGACGACCTCGTTGATAGGCCAAGTGTGGAAGCACAGTAATGTGTGAAGCTTATTGGTACTAATCGTTCGACAGGCTTGATCTTCTCATTTGTCGATGCCCATTTTTATTGGGTCATATGCTGATCCGAAAAGTCTACAACTTTTCGGGCATATGCCCTGGGGCAGCGATCTTTGATTGACTTAATTTGATATATTGTGCGCCTTCTGTTTTTCGCCGGCCTGGTGGCTATGGCGGAGTGTCTATACCCGATCCCATCTCGAACTCGGCCGTAAATCGCTCCAGCGCCAATGGTACTTCGTCTTAAGACGCGGAAGAGTAGGTCGCTGCCAGGCCTGCGAAAGACAGAACATGCCCTCGGACTTGATCCGAGGGACAAACCCTTCATCATGAAATCCTACGCAAAACCCGCTGACCAGAAATGGCAGCGGGTTTTGTGTTTAAGCGGCCCAATGACTTGTCGGATGGCAATTTTGTATACCCGGTTCGAGAATAACGTCACTATTTGCACCCGGTTTTCCCACCAACAGAGCATAAATAGGTGTCTGTGTTATATCACTGAGCCCAAGCAGAGCGGAAACATGCCGATGGCTCAGGGCCGCCGTTGGGCAAGTCGTCAGATTATTGTTGGCGCAGGCCAGCATCATGTTTTGAGCGATGTGACCGGCCTCAATCAACACAACACGGTATGCGTTGGGGTCATTGTATTTCCAACTGGTTCTCCGCAGTTCAGCCACCAGAAATATGATCGCGGGCATATTGTCGGTCCAGTCCTGACCCTTGAATAAATCCATCGGTAATTGACTGGTGTCAGTTGCCAGTTTTTCCAATGAATGGTCCAAGCCTGAATAGTGATAAATTCCAGGCGAAACATCACTTACATTGCGTGCCCATACGAAAGCTTCGAATGGATTCCGGGCCCCTCCTGATGGAGTCAACTTGAGAGGAAGTAAACAGGTTTCGGATTTGACGAAGCCCACCACTCCGAGGCCAGCATACAGGCATTCACTGAGCTCCGGCAATGAAATGGAGTCCGGCAGGGCGTTACGGTTGGTGCGCCTCTTCAACATGACGTCAAAAAGAGGCTGTGACTCAGCACGATTGCACTTGGGAAGGGAAATTGCCTTGTCCGAGTTTCTCCAAAACAAATCGGGTGATGGATCTGCCAAGGTGCGGTGCTTTTGCCGGCTAACTGATTCCGATAAATCAGCGTATTCATTATCCATGACCGCAAAATGAAAAAATCCGGCTGCCCGCCCAAGCTCCCAAGAGTGATTATAATTCGCCTCTTTCACCGCATTGCTTGAGCCCTCTTCAAGTAAAATGCCCAAGTCAACCAGGGCTTTTATTTCGTGCTGAAGTGATTGCGGTTCAAAGTGAGGATGCGCAACCAGAATGTCCTCAATTGAAGTCCAGTCAGGCGCAACTGTAAGCCAATATGTGTCAGCCGGAGCACAGGTGATCGCATCTTTTGTGAGGTAGTTGTAGACGACAATCTCGCTTCCACTGGGAAAAGTCACGATCGTCTGGGGAACCTTCACGCGCATTTCACCTGTCCGATCAATTCAAATGGTTTTAAACATTGGGGGACCGGCGATCCGGATCACCAATCCCCTTCACGTACTAGACCTTGTTGTAGAACAGGCCTTCCGCAGCCACACCGATGGATTTTGCATCAACCTTGGTAATGCTCGTCTTCAAGGCAACAGGCACTGGCTTCAGAACTGTCGACGTTTGTATCTGGTTCATCGCATTTTCTCCATTTTAAGTTGCATTATAGTATAATGCCACCTTAGATTACATTCCAGAGTTGCAAAGACAACCAACCCCTGATTGAATTTTCCGTTTTTCTCCTTCGCTAATTGACTTCACCGCGTATCCAAACGCCATTCGTTCAGTGGAGAATTTACAGCGAATGCTCTTGGGTGGTTCTGTGCCGACACATTTGGGAAATAACGGGGGTGTTTGAGGTGCCAATTCAGAATCTTGATGATTGTCGTGCAGATCGAGCAGCTTTCCGCGATAGCGAGACATTTGAAATCCTTTTAAAAGCACAATCTGGTCTCATTCCTGTTTCTGCACTTGAGACGACGAAGCTGGAAAAAAATGAGGTAGCGTTTTTTTTGGCGCGCGAACTTTTGTTTTTGCGATCTGTGGCAGACGGCGCAAAGCTATCAATGCTTGCCACATTGTTCGATGAACTTCACGTAGCGCTGCTCGACGGCGCGAATGCTAAAATTGAGATGGAACGGCCAATCAAAAAGGTATCCTGACTGCTTTCGTTTCAATATTTGGTGCGATGTCTAGGTTGTTGATTTGGAAAACAGGGTAGCCATCACGACCGATTCCAGATTTGCATCTGATTCGTGGATGATCCCTAACTCCCTTACCAGGTTTCTGGCGTTACGCTGCTGCTCAGCATAAATAAGACAGAATCTGGAACTTATCAGGGTCTTGCCACCTCGCGTCAGAATCATTCCGGTAAAGAACCCATTGCTGGTGCCGTCCGATCTTTCAAGTGTCATCAAGCTCAGTTGTCCAGGCGGATACCTATTCACTCCCAGAAAATAAACTTCCTTTTCGTTCGCAAAAATAATTCCCTTGTGTCTGCCCTTTGCCAGCGGCCTTGACGTTTTTCCTGATGATGGAAATACGGAGAGGCGAACAAAATCCTTCTGTTTTCCTTCTTGCCGAATAACGACAAGACTTCGCACCAGCATGCCTGGCACGTTATGCAATGGAAAGTAGCAGTGGTAACAACCCGCAGGCAAATCCTGGACATGAAAGTCAAAATGTTTTCTGGCTGACGTGAGAAATCCGGGAAGCCCGCCGTGCAGGAAACCAGGCAGCTCTTTGCTGCCGTTTGTATTGGTGACATGGGCTTCCTCATCAAAAAACAGCGATTGCTCTTGAATTTCGAGGAAAGTACAAATTTTTCTTAGCGTCAGGGAGTTGGGGATGGAGTTTCCAGCCAGGTACTTGTTGAATTGCTGCCTGTTAATGCCCACACCCCTACAGACTTCGGCAATGCTTCCGAAATCAGCGCATTTGCGGCGAAGGTTCGCAGCAAACTTAGAGTGTAGTGACATTTTCAGTGTTCCCCTCTTGCATAGTAGGCAACAGCACCTGAACTGTAAACACAGAAGGGCCGAATGTGGGTTAACAGGGATAGGAGAAAAGCCATGCCGCCTGCAGGCAGAAAAAGAGTCCGCCGATGGCTGGTTATCTTCGCCATTGCCGAACTCGCCTATGGGTGGAGTATTGGGTAACCGGCGAGCTGTACTAACCCTCCTCCACGGTCCAGACGCTTTCGATCTTCGCCGTGTGGCGGAACATGGCGGTGGCTGAACAATATTTTTCCTCGGAGAGCTTGATGGCGCGCTCGACGGCGGCGGATTTCAGGTTCTTGCCCTTCAGGCGGAAGTTCATTTTCACATGAGTAAAGACTTTCGGCTCTTCCTCGGCGCGCTCGGCTTCCAGCTCCACCTCGCAACCCGTGACTTTCTCGCGGCCCTTCTCAAGGATCATCACCACGTCAAAGGCAGTGCAGCTGCCGAGGCCCAGCAGCAGCATTTCCATGGGGCGGGGGCCAAGATTGCGGCCACCTGCTGCTGGCGCGCCATCCATCACCACCGCATGGCCGGAGCCTGATTCGCCCACAAAGGCGCGGCCATCCAGCCATTTTATTTTTGCTTTCATTCCTCGTGCTCCTCGTGCATTCAATGGGTCCGACCGTTGCAAGATAGCCGGATTTTCCTGGTCTGACGAATATCAGATAACTATTTGATCTTCTGTGTTAAAACCATACCGTCTTGTGATGGGCCGGAAAAGCAACCACATATCACTGACGCAGCGCAGCTAAAGCTTTCAGGCAATCCCATCATACAGGGGAGAATATGAATCAGAGCGCAGATAAATCCATCTTCCCGAAAATTGCCGAAACCGTTCTCGGGCAGTTGGGGTTGAGCCCGGCCAAGGACAAAATGAACACCGACTTCCGCGCCAATGGGGTGTTGACGCTTGGGGCGGAGCTTGAACTGCAAATTGTCGATGCCGGGACTTGCGCACTCACGCCTCGGGCGGAGGTCCTGCTGAAGCCCTTCAAGCCGGATTCCAAGATCAAGCCCGAACTCTATCTGGATATGATCGAGCTCAATACGGGGATCTGCCGCGATGCAAATGAGATTGAGGGCGATTTCAGCAAGACGCTGGACCTCCTGGTGGCGGAAGGAGAAAGAATCGGCCTTGCTTTCGCCAGTACGGGGTCGCATCCGTTTTCACGGTATGCGGGTTCTGACGTTTATCCCGCCGAGCGCTACAATGACCTGATCGACCGCAACCAGTGGCTTACCCGGCGCTGGAAGGTCTATGGCCTCCACGTGCACATCGGCATGGAGAGCGGCGATGAATGCATCCGCTTCAATAACTTCTTCATGCGGCTGCTGCCGCATCTCCTGGCGCTCTCCTCGAGCGCGCCATTCTGGCAAGGCGAGGACACGGGGCTGGCCACTTGCAGGCCAACCATGTACGAGGCCTTGCCAACTGCCGGGCTACCCTATTTCGTGCAGAGCTGGAGCGAGTTCACCTCTCTCTGTGAAACATTGCGCAAGGCGAAGGCCATCGCCAGCCTCAAGGATCTGTGGTGGGACGTGCGCCCCAGCCCGGGATTTGGCACGCTCGAAATCCGCGTCTGCGACAGTCCTGCAACCCTTGCGGAAACGGTTGCCATTGTCGCCTTCATTCATGGCCTGGCCCATTGGTTCAAGGATCATGGTGACTGGTTGAGCCAGGTGCCGCAGCCGCAGCACTGGCTGATGCGGGAAAACAAGTGGCGGGTGATACGCCATGGGATGGATGCCGACGTGGTGGTGAACGCCGAGGGCGACAATCAGGCCATCCGCGGAGATATCCTGAGCTGGATCGAGAAGATCGAACCCTATGCCATGAAGCTGGGGTACATTGCGCACATGGACGTGCTGCATGGCATTTGCGCCAAAGGCAGCAGTTCGGCCCGCCAGCGATCGGTGTTTGCGAGGAACCAGTCCTTGCTGGAAGTTACCGCATGCAACATGCAGGAGTTCAAGGCCCGCCGTCCTCTATGGGAATAGGCCAATTAATGCGCGGTCCCGGCGCTGGTGCGGTGAATTACGCTGGGCAAGCTGATGATCAGGCCGAAGGCAATCAGGCTGGCAAGGAAAAGCCAGAAGGACGTGGCGACGAGAAGCAGGATCAGGTTCAGGGCAAGGAGGGAAAGCACGCCCAGCATGACGCTGCGATTGGAAAACCGCCGTCCGATTATGCCGCCGAGGGCCATGGCGGAAACACCTGCCAGGGAAGACAGGGTGAATCCCAGGCCGAGCGTGAAACTATCGATACCCGCCGCAGCCATCACCTGGGGAATGGCTCCGGCCCAGCAGCCGACGGCCGCGCCAAAGCCTGCAAATACCATCATGATGGCGGCGCGCGGCGTGTGGAGATTAATCATTTGCGTGGGTGCTATAGACTAACCCACGCGGGCTGCGCCACCTGCTTCTGGGGTTTGGCAAAGGTCGAGGACCCTTTGCAAGTCCGCTCCGCGGCGGAAAGATGGCTCGCATGATTTTTGGGCAATTACGGCGGTCACGAAGCGGCGGTGGTTGGTTTCTACCGGCGGCGCCTCAATGCTGTGCCAGGTTTGGGTATGCACATCCGGGCCCGAACACAGGCGTAGCGTCGTTCCCTGCAGGCTGTGATGGACCTCCAGCGCACCCTGGGTTCCGAAGACGGCCAGCTTCAGATCATTGGCATAGCCAGTCATGAAACGGCTGGCGTGAATCACCCCCAAGGCCCCGTTGGAAAACTCCACGTTCATCGTGGCGCTGTCATTGGCGTCGAGATCATATTCACCGATCCTTTCGCCAGGGGCCTTGTGAAAGGTCTTGAGGCGGGCCTGAACCGATATGGGCATCATGCCTAAGGCGTGGGCGGTGAAATCCAGGATGTGAATGCCCACATCGCCTAGCACGCCTTTGGAGCCGTGCTTTTCCGAAAGCCGCCAAAGCCATTTGGGATCGGTGCGCCAATCGCCCCATTGATTGCTGACCAGCCAGCTCTGGCGATAGGAGGCTTCGACGTGGCGGATCTCGCCAACTTCACCGGACGCGATGCGGGCGCGGGCTTCCTGGATTTCCGCCACATTGCGGTAGCTCAAGTTCACCATGTTGATGAGGCCCGCCTTGTCAGCCGTGGTTGCCATTTCATCGGCGAGCCGGAAGTTTTCGGCGAGCGGTTTTTCGCAGAGAACATGCTTTTTCGCTGCCAGCAACTTCATTGTGGTTGGATAATGCACGCTGTCGGGTGTCACATTCATCGCGGCGTCGAATTGGCCCCAGGCAATGGCATCCTCAAGGCTTCCGAAGCTGTTTGAGATTTTATGCGAGCCGGCAAAGCTTTTGGCGCGGCCCAGGTCCACGTCGGCCGCAGCCACAATGGCCGCGCGGGAATCCTTGCCCAGCAAGCGCACGTGCTGGCTTGCCATGCCGCCGGTGCCAAGAACCAGAATGCGAAGTTTGGACATTAGCGGTATCCGGCCTCGCCATCCTCATGAAGCCGGGGACCTTTGACCTGCAGAGGGACCGGCGCCTTGTCGTGGGGCACGTTCGGGGCATCATCGACGCTGGTCCATGGCTTTGCCGGATTACAGGCCCAGCGCGTGGCATTTAGGAGAACCTGGAGAACCTGCTTGTTGTGGTAGGTTGGGTAAGCCTCGTGGCCGGGCCGGAAATAGAAAATTTTTCCGGCCCCGCGCTGGAAGGTAACGCCCGAGCGGAACACTTCACCGCCCTCAAACCAGGAGACGAAAACCGTTTCGAGGGGTTCCGGGATGGTGAAGGGTTCGCCATACATTTCCTCGTGCTCAATCTCGATATATTCGCCAAGGCCCGCGGCAATCGGATGATTGCGGTTGATCACCCAGAGTCTTTCGACTTCGCCAGCCTCGCGCCACTTGAGCGAGCAGGGGGTGCCCATGAGCTTGCGGAAGATTTTGGAGAAATGGCCCGAGTGCAGGACGATGAGCCCCATGCCTTCCCAGACGCGCTTCTGGACCCGCTCGACGATGGCATCACTGACCTGGCCGTGTATCTTATGGCCCCACCAGAGCAGCACATCGGTATCTTTCAAGCGTTCCTCGGTCAGGCCATGCTCCGGCATGTCCTGCGTGGCAATCTCAAACGTAATGTCCTTGGCGCCGTCGAAGGCCTTGGAAATGGCGCCATGGATTCCTTGGGGATAGAGTTTTGCCACGAGAGCACTGGTTTTCTCATGCTCGTTTTCGTTCCAGATCAGGGCGCGGATCGTCATTGTCTAATCCCAGATTCATCAGTTGAGGCGCAAGCCATCATCGCCGAAGCGATGAACATGCTGGGCCAAAGGTTTCAGGTTCAATTTTTGTCCGGTCTTGAATTCGGTTCGGCCCGGCTGGCGCACGGTTAGCATGCCGGAAGGCGTCGTCACATAGAGGAAACTGTCGCTGCCCAAAACTTCCGTGTAGTCGAGAGTTCCCGAGACATCGGTTTTGCTGTCCGAGAATTCGAAGTGTTCCGGGCGCACGCCGATTGACTTGGCCTTCAATTTTTCCGCCGGGACCCCGGTAATGAAATTCATCTTGGGCGAACCAATGAAACCGGCGACGAAAACGCTGTTCGGTTTTTCGTAGAGTTCCATGGGTGTGCCAACCTGCTGAACCTCGCCGGCCTTCAGCACGACAATGCGGTCAGCCATGGTCATGGCCTCCACCTGGTCATGGGTCACGTAAACCATGGTGGTGTTGGGCAGGTCGCGTTTGAGCTTGGCAATCTCCATGCGCATTTGCACGCGGAGCGCCGCGTCAAGGTTTGAGAGCGGTTCATCGAAGAGGAATACCTTGGCCCCCCGCACGATGGCCCGGCCGATAGCCACACGCTGGCGCTGGCCACCCGACAGGGCCTTTGGCAGCCGCGTGAGATAGGATGTGAGCTGCAGCATTTCGCCCACGGCCTCCACCTTCCTCTTGATTTCGGCGCGGCCTAGCCCCTGGTTCTCGAGGGCAAAACCGATGTTCTCGAACACGCTCATATGGGGATAAAGCGCATAGGATTGGAATACCATGGCAATGCCGCGCTTTGACGGCGGCACTTCATTAACAACGGCGTTGTCAATTTCGAGGGTGCCGGAGGTGACACTGTCCAACCCCGATATGGCGCGCAGCAGGGTTGACTTGCCGCAGCCCGAGGGGCCAACGAAGACGATGAACTCGCCTGACTTGATGTCAAGATTTACGTCCTTGATGATGTGAAGAGCGCCATAGGACTTGTTGAGGTTCGTAAGCTTGATATCGGCCATGATCAGCCTCCCTTTACTGAGCCTGCAAGCAGGCCGCGCACGAAGTAGCGTTGAAGCGAGAAAAACACGGTGAGTGGAACAATTATGGTGACGAAGGCGGAAGCGGTGAGGATTTCCCAGTTGCCGCCCCGTGAGCCGAGCAGCGCGTTAAGCTTTCCCGTTAGCACCAACTGGTCTTCGCCACTGCCCAGAAAGACGATCGCCACGAGCAGGTCATTCCACACCCAGAGGAACTGGAAGATGGCAAAGGAAGCCAGCGCCGGAAACGTCAGTGGCAGAATGATGCGGCGGAAAATCTTGAAGTCATTGGCCCCGTCAATCTGGGCTGATTCAATCAGGTCCTTCGGCAGGCCCGCGATATAGCTGCGGAGCAAATAAATGGCGAATGGCAAGCCGAAGCCGGTGTGCGCAAGCCAGATGCCGAGATAGGTCTTCGACGGCACCCCCATGAAGGTCCCGGCCGCATTGTAGAGTTTTAGGAGCGGAATGAGTGACATTTGCAGCGGCACGACGAGGAGGCCGACGATGACCGCGATGATGAGCCCGCGGAAAGGCAGTTTCATCCAAGCCAGCGCATAGGCTGCGAAGGCCGCAATCAGGATAGGAATGATGGTCGCCGGAATGGTGACTGTGAGGGAGTTCACAAAGGAACGCCCAATGCCCTGCGAGAACAGCACAGTTTCGTAGTTTTCCGTGGTGAAGCGCGGCGGCTGGGATGAAACATAGAATATGCGGCCACCACGGTCATTCTCAAAGGCCGTGGGCGATGTGAGCGCGTAGGTGCCATCGGCGTTCACCGTCAGGGTCTGGCCGCCTTCAAGTGCAACGGTTGAATCCGCCGGATTGGCGCCCGGTGTTTGGACTTTGGTGCCGAATGCCGACACTTTCCCGGCAACGGCATCCTCGCCTTCGAAAAGATTGCCTTCGATGACGAACTTGCCGTCTTTTTCAATCTGGTCCGCCTTACCCTTCATGCGGCCCACCTGGCTGCGGTCAGCGCTGGAAAGAGCCGTCCACCAGCCCGAGGCCGCAAGCTGGTTCTTGTCACGAAGCGATGAGATGAGCAGGCCCGCCGTAGGCAATGTCCACAAGGTGATAATAATCAGCACCGCGAGATGGAGGGCAAAGCGCGAGGGCTCAAGGGAAATTCGCTTAAACATCTCAGTGGCCTCCCTGCTCGGCATTGGCCTGGCGAATGTTCCATATCATGATGGGAAGAACCGCAACCATGATGACAATGGCAATGGCAGCGCCACGCCCGAAGTCGCCGCCGCCGCGGAACATCCAGTCAAACATGAGGTTGGCCAGCACCTGGGTGTTCCATTGGCCGTTGGTCATAGTCAAGACGATGTCAAACACCTTGAGCACCAGAACGGTAATGGTGGTCCACACCACGACAATGGTTCCCATGATTTGCGGGACCATGATGCGGTAGAAAATCTTGAAGGGGCCGGCACCATCAATGGTGGCAGCTTCCAGTGTGTCCTCCGGAATGCCGCGTAGCGCTGCACCCAGAATGACCGTGGCAAAACCGGTTTGAATCCAGATGAGGATAATCATGAGGAAGAAATTGTTCCAGAAGGGCAGGGATATCCACACCTGCGGGTCGCCGCCGAAATAGACAATGATGGCATTGAGAATGCCTATCTGTTCCTGGCCTTCACCGCGATAGTCATAAACGAATTTCCATATGACGCTTGCACCGACGAACGAAATGGCCAGCGGCAAGAATACCAGTGAACGGGCAAGGTTTCCCCACCAGATGCGGTCGGTGAGAACCGCGATGACCAACCCAAAAAAGGTGCAGGCCGCGGGCACCACCAGGAGCCATATGAGATTGTTGAAAATGGATTGCCGGAACTGGGCGTCACTGAAAGCCCAGACATAGTTTGCAGTACCCACAAAATTTTCACCTGCCTTGTCGTGGAAGGACAGCCAGATGGTTTGAATGACCGGAAAGATGAGATAGACGGTGAGCAACAGAAGGGCGGGACCCAGAAACAGCCAGGGCCTGATCATCGCCTGCAGCTTCAAATTGCGGACAGCGCTGGCGTCATTGCTGGCACTGGCGGGAAAGATCCGGTCGAGCAGCCAGTTGGAGCCGTAGAAATAGCCAAAGCATCCACCGACACCGAGGATGACGGTTATGAAGGCATAGAGAATCTGGGCTGTCATGGCAGTTACTCCGCGAGGATTTTAAGGCACGGAAAAAAGTGCTCCGGGCCGGGCAAGACCCGGAGCCATGTCGTCAGGGTTGGGAGGAGCCCTGCCTACTTAATGCCGTCCCAGGCTTTCTGGATTTCTGCACCCGTGTCAGCCGACGACTTGCCGCCGACGAAATCCACCATGCCGGTCCAGAAGGCGCCGGCGCCAATCTTGCCGGGCATTAGGTCGGAACCGTCAAAGCGGAAGGTTGAAGCGGTTGCCATGATCTCACCCTGCTTGCGGGCCGCATCATTGGCGTAAGCCGCGGGATTGGCGGATTTAAGCGGGGTGAGAAAACCGCCGTCTGCCATCCACAGTTCATGGGCCAGAGGCAGCTTCAGGAATTCGATGAAAGCGCGGGCCGCTTTTGAATCCTTGGTGATGGTTATGAGTGTGCCAGCACCGAGAACGGGTTTGCCGAGTTCAGGCTTGGCGGCATAGGTCGGGAAATAAAAGAAGTCCGCATCCTCGCCCATCTTGGTGCCTTCCGGAAAGAAGGAAGGAATGAAGGACGCCTGATGGTGCATGTAGCACTTGGGCGGGGTGGTAAAGAGGCCCTTGGGGCTGTCGCGGAAGTCGGTTGAGGCAACGCCTGCCGCACCACCATCGACGTAGGCGTCATTCTTGGCGAACGTGCCGAAGATGTCGAGCGCGCCAGTGACGGCCGGATCGGTGAACTTCACTTCGTTGGTGACCCACTTATCGTAAACCTCAGGAGGCTGCGTGCGCAGCATTATGTCTTCAATCCAGTCGGTTGCAGGCCAACCCGTGGCGCCGCCCGAACCAAGGCCAATGCACCAAGGCTTGCCGCCATCGGCCACAATCTTGTCGGACAGGGCAATTAGCTCTTCCATGGTTTTTGGAACTTCATAGCCCGCGTCCGCGAAGTTTTCCGGGCTGTACCAGACGAGGCTCTTCACGTCTGTCTTGTAGGAGAAGCCAAGAAATTGCGGTTTGCCATCCTTGTCCTTGGTGGTGCCGATATCAACCCATGACTGGCCAGCTCCGTAATTCTCCACCATCCAGGCCTTGTCGGCATCGGTGAGCGGCGAGAGGAGGCCCTTGCTTGCGAGATCGGCGATAAGGCCGGGCTGGGGCAAAATGGAGATGTTGGCAGGGCTACCCGCCTGTGTGTCGATCACCACCTGCTGCTCATAATTTTCCGATGAAGAATATTTTACGTCAGCGCCTGTGGCTTCACGGAAATATTCCAGAACGACCTGAACATGGGTCTCATCGTCGCCGCGCCAAGGTCCGAAGACGGTGAGCGTTTCGCCCTTGAGATCAACTTTTTTTAAATCCTCAAAATTGGACCAATTGAATTTGGCATCTTCGCCGGGCTTGTATTTGAGTTCGGCGAGTGCGGGTGAGGCGATGAACAATGCAGCGAGCGCTGCACCTAAAAGCAGGTTCTTCTTCACGGTTTAGTCCTCCCATTTAAACAAAGTTGCAGGCACGAAACTGCTGCTTTGAGTTTTTTATTGATTTTTCCCAAAGCGCTTTGAATAAATTATCTATGACTGTGGCTTTTGAAATCGTCAAGTATTATTTTGGATTTACTTGTGCAGCGCAGCAATCAACAGTTTCGAATTATCAGAATTATTGAAAGCGCTTTGGGGATGTGGCATGATTGTTTGCATGAATCTGAAGCAGTTGGCCAAGCACCTCAATCTTTCGCAAACGACGGTGAGCCGGGCGCTGAACGGCTATCCCGAGGTGAATGCGGAGACGCGCCGCCGGGTGGATGAAGTTGCGCGCAAGGTGGGCTACCGCCCCAATCCCCATGCGATGCGCCTTGCAACGGGGCGGTCCCATGCTATTGGCCATGTCCTGCCGTCCGACCGCGCCTTGCTGATCGATCCGCATTTTTCGGATTTCATTGCGGGTGCAGGTGATATTTACAGTGCCAATGGTTTTGACGTGATGCTGCATGTCGGTGGTTCCGAGGATGAGCAAACGGTCTATCGCCGCTATGCGCAGAGCGGTGCGGTTGACGGCGTGGTTGTCATGGGGCCACGGCTGAACGATTGGCGCATCAATCTGCTTACGGAGTTGGAGTTGCCCTTCATCGTGCATGGGCGTGCAGGCGATACAGAGGATGGCTATGCCTGGCTTGATATCGACAACCGCGGTGCATTCCGGCAGGCCACAAAATTGTTAACGGATCTTGGCCATCGCCGCGTCGGCCTGATCAATGGCAATGAGACCTTTACCTTCGCAACCCATCGCAGGCAGGGTTATGAAGAGGCGCTTGCGGCCTGCGGCATCGCCCCCGATCCTGCCATCATGACGAGTGATGCCATGACGGAAGAAAACGGCTATCGTCAGGCCAAGCATTTACTGACTTCGGAGAACCGGCCATCGGCTTTGCTGTTTTCCAGCATGCTGTTCATTTCAGGGGCAATGCGCGCCGCCCATGAATTGAACCTGCAAATTGGTTCTGATGTTTCGCTCATTGCCCATGATGATGGCTTGCCGTTCCTGAATGCGGAAGGGCTGGTGCCATCGCTCACCACCATGCGTTCCTCCATTCGTGCCGCGGGGGGCCGGGTGGCTGAACTGCTGATCGAGATGATCAACACTCCCGATGCGCCGCAACCCCATGAATTGTGGAATGTTGATCTCATCGTGCGGGGATCGACTGGGCCCGCGCCGAAGTACTGATTATCCCCTGCCGATGAACGGCATCCTGGTTGCCATCACGGTCATGAACTGGACGTTTGAATCCAATGGCAGGGAGGCCATGAAGACGACGGAGCGGGCAACGTCCTTAACATCCATGGTGGGCTCGGGTGCTGTGGTGCCGTTGGCCTGGGGCATGCCGGCGTTCATGTTCGCGGCCATGCCGCTGGCGGCGTTGCCGATATCGATCTGGCCGCAGGCGATGTTGTATTTGCGGCCATCAAGCGAAGTGGAGCGGGTGAGGCCGGTGATGGCATGTTTGGTCGAGGTGTAGGGCGCCGAGTTTGGCCGTGGCACATGAGCGGAGATGGAGCCATTGTTGATGATGCGGCCGCCCATGGGAGACTGGGCCTTCATGATCCTGAAGGCTTCCTGGGTGCAGAGGAAGGGCCCGGTAAGATTGGTGTTCACCACGCTCTGCCATTGCTCGAAGGTGAGATCTTCAAGGTTGATGGTGCCGGGCGCGCCGGTTCCGGCGTTGTTGAAGACGACATCAAGCCTGCCGAATTCTTCCCTGGTCCTGGCAAATAGATTTGCCACCGACTTGGGATCGCCCACGTCGGTTGCAACGGCGAGCACATCCTTGCCGATTTCCTTGGCTACCGCCTCCAATGCGTCGGCGCGGCGTCCGGCGAGGACTACGGCATAACCTGCCTTAGCCAGCGCAATGGCGCAGGCCTTGCCGATGCCTGATCCTGCGCCTGTTACCAATGCGACTTTCATGATTTCAATGCCCTCCAGGCTGTAACGAATTCCTTGGCGGCCTTTGCCACGGCGGCGGCTGTGGCCCCCTGCTTATAGATATTTGAGCCAATGCCAAAGCCCGCAACGCCTGCGTCAACCCAGCCCTGCATGTTTGCGGGCGTGACGCCGCCCACGGCATGGACCTTCACATGCCATGGCAGAACGGCGCGCCAGGCCTTGACGGTTGCGGGGCTTGCGGCTTCGGCTGGAAACAACTTGAGATGAGTGGCGCCGGCGCTGATGGCGGCAAAGGCCTCGGTGGGCGTGAAGACGCCGGGAACTGGCTCCAGGCCCAGTTCCCTGGCGCGGGCAATCACCGCCTCATTGCAATCCGGCGAAACGCTGATCTGGCCGCCATGGGCTTTCAGCAAGTTGACATCCTGGACGCTGAGAACAGTTCCGGCTCCGACGACAAGCCTGCCTTTGAAGACCTTGGCCATTTTCTCGATGGAGGCAAAGGGATCCGGCGAGTTCAGGGGAATTTCGGTCACGCGAATGCCGGCCTCGACGAGGGCTTGGCCCACGGCTTCAACTTCTGCCGTCGTTACGCCGCGCAGGATGGCGATGAGGCCGCATTCGGACATGGCATCGGCAAAGATCATGCGAGCAGCCCCGCAGCAGCAGCGATTTTCCGCAAGCCAATGACCGCAACATCGGGCTCGCCATAGCTCACGTTCAATCCGGCTGTCTTCATGGCGGTCATGTAGTGCTCTCCAAGGGTTGGAGTTGCCAGTATGCGATACTGTGCGCCTGACGGATTTTTCGCAATGGCATGGGCGATTTCGGTGCCGATCACCTGGCCGGAGAGATAGGAGCTGAGATGGTCGGTTGGCATTTCGTTGAAAAGGGCAAGAGTGCGGGTTGAAAAAATATTGTGCAGGAATCCTGCCGGGTCACTGAGGCCGGCGCGGACGCCCCGTTCGAAGGCTGAAGGACTTGCCGTTTCGCCGGTCATTAGCTTTCCAAGAATGGAATGGGTTTTGAGAAGGGCAAAAACTTCCCCGGTCATGTAGGAGGAGAAGCCGGTGATCGTCTGGTTTTCAGCTGTGATCCATTTGCTGTGGGTGCCGGGGGTTACGAAATGTTCTGATCCACCCTCACTGGCGCCCAGCACCTGGGTTTCCTCGCCGCGGATCACATCGGGCGCGCCATCGGGGCCGCGCGTGCTGATGCCGGGAACGAAATATATTTTGCGGCCGTGTTTCGAGGTGTGGAGATGAACAGCAGCCGCAATCGAGCGCAGGTTAGCGGGGCAGGCCACATAGGGCAGTTCCACCCAGCCCTGGCGGCTGGTGATCATGCCTGATGCCATGATGGGCAATTTCATATCCCATTTTCCGATGTGACTTTCGAGGGCTGCATCAAAGCCCGCATCTTTGACGGCGAGAATGCCATGTGGCGCAGTAACAATTTCCTGAACTGTGCCATCCTTGTTCAGCAAATAGGCGCGAAAGGACGAGGTGCCCCAGTCAAGGGCGATAAAGGCTGAACTCAAAGGGACTTCACTCCGCCGGGCTTGTAGTCCGGCTTCAAGAATTTCAGCCGGTTGCGCAAGGCTGCACCAAAAGCCGGAGCCGAGATTTCGAACTCGTCGCCGTCTTCAGTGACGATGCCATCGGCAATGCTCAGCGTGGCAGTTCCGAAGAAATGGATATGCACGTCGCCCGGCCTCCGGAAGCCTGCATATTTGAAGTGGTGATATTCGAGATTGGCCAGGGTGTGGGACATGTTGGCCTCGCCGGTGAGGAAGGGTTTTTCCCAGATTGTCTTGCCCTTGCGGTTGATGCGGCTCATGCCGGAAATGTTATTGGGCGCGGCACCCGCAATCATTTCCGGGCCGATGGCGCAATGGCGCAATTTCGAATGGGCGAGAAAGAGATAGTTCTGCCGCTCGGTGATGTGGTCGGAATATTCATTGCCAAGGGCAAAGCCCAGGCGCACGGGGTTGCCCTTGCCGTCGATCATGTAGAGGCCGGCAAGTTCGGGCTCCTCGCCGCCGTCCAAAGCGAAGGAGGGTTTGGGAAGGGCCGCACCCGGGGCCACCAGCCAGGAGCCATCGCCCTTGTAGAACCATTCGGGTTGCACGCCCGCCTGGCCCTTGGCGGGCTTGCCGCCCTCAAGGCCCATCTTGAACATTTTGAGCGAGTCAGTGAGGTCGTCCGCCTTGCCTTCGAGCTTTGCATGCATGGAATCGCGGGCCGAGGCGGAACCCAGATGGGTGAGGCCGGTGCCGGCGATCATGCAATGGGCCGGGTCTTCATGGTCCACCGGCGGCAGCAGGCGGCTTTCCTTGAGCACCGCGGCATAATTTTCACTTGAACCGGTGGTCAGGGATTTCGCGGCGCTGAGAAGCTTCACGCTGTCTTTCAGGGCGAGCCTGGCCAGGTCCGTTGTCAGTGCGACTTTCTTCAGGAGGATGATTTTATCAGCCCTTACGAGACCAACGCGGCGCTTGCCTTTGGAATCAAGAATTTGGACGATGTTCATTATGGGTCCCTGCCTGCTTTATTATATTGTATGATAAATAATTCGCGATGTCATGGCTCTTTAGGCCAGGTATCGGCGATTTTATAGCCCGCGGGCCAGGGGTCGCCGGGGTCGAGCATCAGCGTGGTTTGGCCGGTGATCCAGGCGGAGCCGGAAATCGTCGGGAAAATCGCCTTGTGATTGCCCACCACGGTTTCAGCTTCTATTTTTCCGACAAAGCGGCTTTCAATGATGGAACGGCCGATGAAGCTGTCGCCGGTTTTCATCAGGCCGTTGGCATGGAGCACGGCCATCAGGGCGGAACAGCCGGTGCCGGTCGGCGAACGGTCGAGCTTGCCGGGCTTCACCACGCAGGCATTGCGGCTGGAAAGAGTGCCATCAATGCGCTCCAGAGGCCCGGTCATGAAGCAGAAGGAAAAATGCGTCCAGCCGGGAAGCGTCGGGTGGGAAAAGCCCAATTGCGCATTGGCCGCAGCGGCAATTTTCCGGCCCATGACGGCAATGTCGCGGGCTTCATCGGGCAGCATTTCAAAGCCAAAGGATTTTGCCTCGGCCAGCACAAAGCTGTCGCCGCCAAAGGCGGTGTCCACCAGAATTGTGCCATGGCCTTCCACTTCCAGCGGCACCTGCAGGCGGTCGGCAAAGGCGGGAACATTGCGCAGCGTGATGCGGCTGGCCTTGCCATTGCTGCACTGGGCGGTGATTTCAACGAGGCCGGCCGGCGCTTCAAGCTTCAGATGGGTCACCGGCTCAACCATGGTGATGATGCCGGTATCAAGCAGGACGGTCGCCACGCAAATGCAATTGGAGCCGGACATGGGAGGTGTGTCTTCCGGCTCCATGATGATGAAACCCATCTGCGCGTCGGGGTGCTTG
The DNA here is from genome assembly GCA_030680855.1 of Aestuariivirga sp. Lineage (GTDB taxonomy): Bacteria > Pseudomonadota > Alphaproteobacteria > Rhizobiales > Aestuariivirgaceae > Aestuariivirga. Next base: position 72,323 of record JAUXUN010000082.1, on the reverse strand, counting down.
GGCGGCACCAGCAAATTCACATGGCGAAAGACGCCACCACGGGGCTCATTCAGAACGAAATTACGAAGCGTCTGGTCGCTGGCGATAAAGCGCGATTGCTCCCAGATCGTGTCGCCGGGAGGCGGCGCCACGCCACCTACAATGACGTCGCCCACCTCACCTTCGGCATGGCAGTTGATGATGTGGATGGATTTAGAGGTGCGCATGACAAGGGTTCTAACCCAGCCATGCGCACACGAAAAGGGTGGGCTGTTTTAGACGGCCCTGAGATACCATTCGAAATCGCGGAGTGTCGGCTCGGCGTAGAAGCGGTCAGCCTCCACTTCCTTTATGGTGCAGTAGGTGTCCACGAAAGGCTTGCCGAAATACTCCTTGAGAATCGAGGCCCGCCAGAAGGCATCGATGGCGTCAAACCAGTTGCCGGGAATGTATTTGGCACGCTTTTCATAGCCATTGCCCACCACGGGGTTGCCGGGATCGGATTTTTCGGTGATGCCGTAATGCATGCCGGCCAGAATTGCAGCCATCACGAGATAGGGATTTGCGTCCGCCCCCGAAGGCCGGTGTTCAATGTGGCAGGCATTGGCAGCACCGGCCGGAATGCGAATCGACACGGTGCGGTTGTTGATGCCCCAGCTTGCCGAAACCGGCGCATAGGAATTGCGGCGGAAGCGGCGGTAGGAATTGGCGTTGGGGGCGAAGATCAGCATGGATTCCGCCATGGCCGCCTTCAATCCTCCGATGGAGTGGAGCAGCAGTTCATTCTGCATGGGGTCGTCGGCGGCAAACAGGTTGTTGCCCTTCTCGTCGCCGAGGCTCACGTGGATGTGCATGCCGGAGCCCGTCCACTGGGCGTAGGGCTTGGCCATGAAGGTTGCGGCCATGCCGTGCTTTTCGGCGGTGGCCTTGATCAGGCGCTTGAGCATGATGCCTTCATCGCAGGCTTTCAGCACATCGGCCCGGTGGCGCAGCACGATCTCCATCTGTCCGGGCGCATATTCCGAAATCAGGGTTTTGGCCGGCAGGCCTTGCGCCTCGCAATAGGCGTAGAGATCCTTGAAGAAGGGGGCGAAATCATCAAGGTCCTGCAGGTAATAGGCCTGATAGTGCTGCGGCCTGTGTTCGTTGATGAGCGATTTGGGGGCGCGGGGTTCACCGGCGATGGCCGAGGCGCGGTCCATGAGAAAGAATTCCACTTCAACGGCGCCAACCGGCGTCATGTTCAGCTCGGTCTGGAATCTTTTGACTATCGCTTCCAGAGCATTGCGCGGGTCGGCAAAATGCGGCGCGCCGTCGAGATCGCAGATGTAAGCCAGATATTGCGCGGTGGGCTCCTCCATCCAGGGAATGCGCACCAGGCTTCCCGGCACGGGCCAGAGCAGCATGTCGCGGTCGCCTTCATCGAAAACCAGCCCGGTTTCGGGAACGTCCTGCCCGGTGATGTCGAGAACCAGCGCCGAGATGGGCATGAAGCGGCCATCCTTCCAGGCGGGAACCAACTCATCACGCCTCAGGACCTTACCGCGGGCCACGCCGCAGATATCGGTCCAGATCACGTGGATGCTGGTGATGTCCGGGTTCGCGTCTAAAAATGCGTGGGCTTCCGCCTCGCGCCTTGGAAATACAACCGGCATGTTACTGTCTCCGATTTAGCTCATCAGTTCCGCCAGGCAGTGATCGAGTCCCTCGATCATCTGGTTGACGTGCGCCCCGGTCGTTGAAGGGCAGATGAGCAGCATGTTGTGAAACGGCGTCATGATGATGCCGCGGTTCAAGAGGTGATGGTGCACCGCCTGGTCGATGGGCTGGTGGATCATCTTCGCCGCCTCGCCGCCGTTGCGCGGGCGAGTTGGGCAGCACATGAATTCAACGCGGGCTCCGGCGCGAACCACATGCCAGGGCGCTGAATGTTTGATGATGACATCCGCCAGACCCTTTTCGAGCTTTTTGGCGAGCGCGATAAGGGGGGCGAAGGCCTCCCGGGTGAAATAGGTTTCAAGAACGGTCTGCATCAGGGCCAGCTGGATTTTCGATCCGGCAAGCGTCGTGCCGATGCCGGAGTGGCCGGGCGGGCGGGTTTTCAGATAATCCCTGATGCGGGAGGTCATGGCTGTGGAAAAACCATAGACCGCGGCGGGAATGCCGCCGGCAATGGGCTTTCCCAGCACAAATGCATCGGGCTCAAGCCCGTGTTCGCCGGTATAGCCCCCGGGGCCTGATGACATGCAATGGGTTTCATCGATGATCAGCAGGGTTCCGGTGCGGCGGGTTATTTCGCGGAGTGCTGCGTGGAATCCGTCGTCGGGCAGAACCATGCCGACATTGGTCATGATGGGCTCAGCCAGAACGCAGGCCACATCGCCGGGGGCAAGGGCGGCTTCAAGGGCCGGAACGTCATTGAACTCGATGACCTTGGTCAGCTGGGTGAGGTCATTGGGTTCGCCGATGAGGGCGCGGTCGGCTTCCGGCTTGCCATGGTCAAGATTCACATAGGTTTCATCCACGGTGCCATGGTAGCAATGGTTGAAGACCAGGATTTTCTTGCGGCCGGTTATGGCGCGGCACCAGCGCAGCACCGCGCGGTTGGCGTCTGAGGCCGTGGCGGTAATCTGCCAGGCCGGCAATTTGAAACGGTCTTCCAGGAGCTTGCCCACCTTCACGGCGCTGGCGGAAGGCAGCATGGTAGTGAAGCCATGGGCTCCTTCGCGCAGGAGGGTATCGACCACGGGCTTGGGCGAATGGCCAAACATGGCGCCGGTATCGCCCAGGCAGAAATCGATGTAGCTGTTGCCGTCGGCGTCGGTCAGGTCAACGCCTTCCGCCTTCTCGATGAACAGCGGAAAGGGGGTTCCCCAGTCCACCATCCAATGCATGGGCACACCGCGCAGCCAGTTCCTTGCTGCATTATCGGAATGCCCCTTGGACTTTGGGTTGCGCTGGATAAAAAGGGCCTTTTCCCTTGTCAGCATGGCCTTAATCGCGGCTTCCGATATCGGAGTTTTCATGATTTCCTTGCTAGGGTGACGTTGGGCTTGGTTTTAGCCGGGCTTTAGGCCCATAAACAACCCCCGTGGATTTTTACGCCCGAATCTGTTTTGAGTGCAGTGCAGCAATCAGGAGCCTTCAATGAGCCGCGTCGTTTACGTTAACGGGAGCTATCTCCCTGAAGAACAAGGGAAAATTTCGATATTTGACCGCGGCTTCCTGTTTGCGGATGGCATCTATGAGGTAACCGCGGTGGTTAAGCGCAGGCTCGTTGACTATGTTGCCCATATGGAGCGGCTGGAGCGGTCTTTGCGCGAAATCCGCCTGGACTGGCCGTGCAGCAAGGAGGAGCTTAAAGCCATGCATCTGGATATGGTTAAGCGCAACAACCTTGATGAAGGCTGGATTTACATGCAGATTACCCGGGGCTCCGCCGACCGGGATTTCAAGTTCCCCAAGGGCGTTAAGCCTACACTCATTGCTTTTACACAGGCCAAGAAATTGGTTGATAATCTGGATGCCGTCAGGGGGGTTAGCGTGATCACGGTTCCAGACATTCGCTGGGCAAGGCGGGACATCAAGTCCGTCATGCTGCTCGCCCCGGTATTGGGCAAACAGGCGGCCTATGAGGCGGGGGCATTCGAGGCGTGGATGGTTGAGGATGGGAAAGTGACGGAGGGGACATCGTCAAATGCCTATATCGTCAAGGACGGCAAGGTGATTACCCGGGAGCTCTCCAACAGCATCCTGGCGGGCTGTACGCGGCAGGCGCTGTTCCGCCTGGCCAAGGAAAAAGGCGTGACGCTGGAAGAGCGGGCGTTTACGCCGGACGAGGCCTATGCGGCGGACGAGGCATTTCTGACGAGCGCGTCGAATTTCGTGATGCCGATTGTCGAGATCGACAACAAGCGCGTGGGGGGCGGGCAACCAGGGCCGGTCACACGCAAATTGCGGGAATTGTTCCTGGAAGAAGCAATGAATTAATTTTGGTCAGGTCTGTTTGGTATAGAGATGAAATACAAGGTCCGTGTATCGCCGACATTACTGGAAACCATGACACTGGCGGCTATCGAAGCCTATTGTTATGGCAATCTGCGCAAGCAGAAGAACACGGCGGTTGAGACGCTTGGCTATGTCTGGGGCTACCGCAAGCGCGAAAACGGCACCTCGATTTTCTATCTTGACCGCACGAGCGTCAGCATTTCGGCGGAGCGGCAGTATCACAGCGTGACGCCCAATCTCGATGCGGCGAAGCTGAAGAACGAGGTGATGATGCGCTGGTCGCCGCACCTCACCTTGATGGGCGATTTCCACAGCCACCCCTACCGCAACCTCACCGAGGTCAACGACGAGGCCGGCTATAATTTTTCGCCGGAAGATCTCAAGGAACTGAAGAGCAATGATTTCGTCTGGGAACAGGCGGGCGACAACCCGGTTATCCTGGTGATCACGGTGTGCCGGCTTGGCCGGGTGCGCGACAGCGTGCAGGACAATTTCCGCAACAACACGGCGCGCTTTGCGGTGGGTGATTTCCAGTTTTGGCTGAATGCGGCGGTGGGGTATCTGGATGCGGACGGCAAGCGTGTGGTGACCGGCAACACCAACTCCGACGTCCATTTGAGTGTGGAGGGCTGGTATTACAACGAAGCGGGCGGGCGCGTGCGCTCGGCTAGCGCTGTGAGACCTTCCAGGCGGGGCTGATCCAGGGTTCCTGGTTCGAGGCCGGCAAGGGATCGCGGCCCAATATGTGATCCGAGGCTTTTTCACCGATCATCAGGGTTGGCGCGTTGATGTTGCCGTTGGTGACTTGCGGCATGATGGAACTGTCGGCCACACGCAGGCCTTCGATGCCAATGACCCGGCATTCATGATCGACGACGGCGGTTGTGTCCTTTGCCGATCCCATCTTGCACGAGCCGCAAGGATGATAGGCGCTCTCGCAATGCTGGCGGATGAAGGCGTCGATTTCCGCATCGGATTGCACGGCAATTCCGGGCTGGATTTCACGCCCGGCGTATTTCAGCATGGCGGGCTGCTGGAACAATTCGCGGGTGAGGCGTATGCAGGCGCGGAACTCCTCCCAGTCGTCGGGATGGGACATGTAATTGAAGAGAATTTTTGGCGGCGCCTTGGGATCGCTGCTCCGCACATGGACGTGGCCGCGCGACTTGCTGCGCATGGGGCCCACGTGAACCTGGAAACCGTGGCCACGGAAGGCAAGCTTGCCGTCATAACGCATTGCGGCGGGCAGGAAGTGATATTCAATATCGGGATACTCAATGCCGGCCTTCGAACGGATAAAGCCGCAGGATTCAAAGTGATTGGTGGTTCCCAACCCGGTTTTGAACGACAGCCATTCCAGGCCGATCATGGCCTTGGAGTAAAGGTTGAGACTTGAATAAAGCGTGACGGGCCGCTTGGATTCCATCTGGAAATAGATTTCGAGATGGTCATGCAGATTCTCGCCAACCCCGGGCAGCACATGGTTTACCGGCAGGCCGGCGGCCTTCAATATTTCCGGTGCGCCAATGCCGGAGAGCTGCAGGATCTTTGGCGAGTTGATGCTGGAAGCGGCGATGACGACTTCGCGCCGCGCCCTGGCAGTCACAATTTCACCGCCCACTTCATATTCAACTCCGGTGGCGCGCTTGCCCTCAAGAATGACACGGTGAACATAGGCGCGGGTGACGAGCCTGACATTGTGGCGGCGCAGCGCGGGCCTGAGATAGGCGTTGGCGGCGGACCAGCGGAAACCCTTGTACACGGTCATTTCCATGGGGCCGAAGCCCTCCTGCTGGAAACCATTGTAATCCGGGGTCACCGGGTAGCCCGCCTCGCGGCCCGCGTCGACAAAGGCCTGGTAGAGCGGATTCAGCCTGCGGCCGCGTTTCACATGCATGGGGCCGTCGAGCCCACGCCAGCCTTCCTCGCCGCCTTGGGAATTTTCCAGGCGCTTGAAGTAGGGCAGCACGTAACGGTGGGCCCAGCCCTTGGCTCCCATTTCCTCCCAGGCATCAAAATCCCTGGCGTGGCCCCTGACATAAACCATGCCATTGATCGACGATGAGCCGCCCATGACCTTGCCGCGGGGCGTCGCCAGCCTTCGCCCGCCCAAATGGGGTTCGGGCTCGGTTTCGAAGCCCCAGTTATAGGTGGTCATGTTCATGGGGTAGGACAGGGCCGAGGGCATCTGGATAAAGGGGCCGCGGTCGCTGCCGCCGAATTCGAGAACAAGAACGGTGTTCTTGCCGTCTTCTGACAGCCGGTGGGCCATGACCGATCCAGCGGACCCGGAACCTATGATGATAAAGTCGAATTCCTGCATGTTTCCCAGCTAATTCCCCGGAAGATGCCTTCCATGTGCACCCTATACACTGCCAGTGTTTGACAGGCAGCGACAGTTCTGGAACAACGCGCGGCAAGGGAAATCTACGGAAAATGACCAAAAATCTGCTTGAAGGGGAGGAAGACGCGTTCATTCTGGTGAATGATGCCGGTCCTTCGCCCTATGTTCTGGTGTGCGAGCATGCCGGCAACCGCCTGCCAAAAAAGCTGGGGAATCTTGGTCTTTCGGCCGGCGACCTGCAAAATCACATCGCTTGGGACATCGGTGCCGAAGGGGTTTCGCGGCTGCTTTCGCGCCTTCTGGACGCGCCGCTGGTATTGCAGCGCTATTCGCGTTTGGCCTATGACTGTAACCGCCCGCCGGACTCGGCTGGCGCCATGCCGGAAATGAGTGAAACAACGCCCATTCCCGGAAACAAGGGCCTGAGTGCGGCGGACAAGTTGGCCCGGGTTGAGGCCATTTACTGGCCGTTTCACGAGCGGCTGGCCCGCATGCTGGACCAACGGGCCTGCGAGGGGCGGGCGACAAGCCTGGTCACCATTCACAGCTTTACCAAAATGTACAAGGGCAAGGAGCGGGCGGTTGAGCTCGGCATCCTGTTTGACCGGGATGCGCGCATCGCCGACAAGCTGATCAAGGCTTTTCCAAAAGTGGACGTGCGGCTCAATGAACCCTATGGCCCGAAGGACGGCGTGTTGCACACTCTCAACCTGCATGCGGCGCCAAGGGGGCTGAAATCCGTCATGATCGAAATTCGCAATGATTTCATTGCCAATGAACGCGGACAGAATGAATGGGCGCAGCGCCTGGCGATGCCGCTCATTCACGCGATAACAAAATAGGGAGAAATAAATGGCCAATGGCATGCTGACACTGGAAGAGCTGAAAGCGGAGGTAAAGGCCGGCACGATTGATACGGTCGTGGCGGCCATGGTGGACATGCAGGGCCGCCTCATCGGCAAGCGCTTCCACGGGCAGTTCTTCGTGGATGGCGGCTACGAGGAAACCCATGGCTGCAATTACCTGCTGGGCGTTGATATCGCCATGGAACCGGTGCCGGGCTACAAGGCCACGAGCTGGCAAAAGGGCTATGGCGACTTTGTCATCAAGCCCGACATGGCCACGCTCCGCCGCATGCCGTGGCTGCCGGCCACGGCCCTGGTGCTGTGCGATATCCTGGATCACCACACCCATGCGGATGTGCCCCATAGCCCGCGCGCCATCCTGAAAAAGCAGTTAAAGCGTCTCGAAGCGATGAAAATGAAGGCCTACATGGCCTCCGAGCTTGAATTCTTCCTGTTCGACGACAGCTATGAAGCCGCCCATCACAAGGGCTACCGCCACCTGAAAACCTCGGGCCATTACAGCGAGGATTACCACATCCTGCAAACCACCAAGGAAGAGGGCGTGATGCGCGCCATCCGCAATGGCCTGCATGGAGCGGGCATTCCGGTTGAAAATTCCAAGGGCGAATGGGGCGTGGGCCAGGAAGAAATCAACGTCAAATATTCGGACGCTCTCGACATGGCGGACCGCCACGCCATCATCAAGAATGCCTGCAAGGAAATCGCCTATGGCCAGGGCAAGGCCATCACCTTCATGGCGAAGTGGGACTATGCGGCGGCCGGCAGCTCCTCGCACGTGCACCAATCCCTGTGGAGTGCGGATGGCAAGATACCGTTGTTCCAGGACAAGGCCGGTGACCACGGCATGTCGGACCTGATGAAGCATTACCTGGCGGGCCAGCTCGAGCATGCGGGAGAGGTCACCTATTTCCTCGCCCCCTACATCAACTCCTACAAGCGCTTCATGGCGGGAACCTTCGCGCCGACCCGCGCCATCTGGAGCTTTGACAACCGCACGGCGGGTTACCGCCTGTGCGGGGCCGAAACGAAAGCCATTCGCGTGGAGTGCCGGGTTGGCGGGGCCGACCTCAATCCCTATCTGGCCTTTGCAGCGCTGCTTGCCGCGGGCCTTGACGGGGTTGAGAAGAAGATGAAGCTGGAGCCGGTTTTTTCCGGTGACGCCTACGACACTTCCAAGGCACTGCGTGAAATTCCAAAAACCCTGCGCGATGCCACGTCGCTGCTTGACGGCTCGAAATTCATGCGTTCGGCTTTCGGTGACGAAGTGATTGACCATTACGTCCACACGGCGAAGTGGGAACAGCACGAATATGACAAGCGCGTCGTCGATCTCGACCTTGCGCGCGGTTTTGAACAGTATTGACACACACAAACACACACAGTATTATGTGTGTGTTTATTTGAGATTTTGCATGGGCAAGTATGAACCATTCGGTCAGTTCCTGAAAAAGCAGACACGCGACCGCGTCAGGATGACTTTTGCCGAAATCGAAAGTTTGATTGGTGCGAAACTTCCAAAGTCATCCAAGTCACACAGAGCCTGGTGGAGCAACAATCCGACGAACAATGTGATGACCAAGGAATGGCTCGATGCAGGCTTCGAGACTGAGGAGGTTGAACTGGCGGCGGAGCGTTTGGTCTTTCGCAAATCAGTCCCGGCGGGCGCCCCAAGCAAGGGCGAACGCTGGAAGTCAGTTTACGGTTGCATGAAGGGCATGGTCACTTTCGCCCCGGGCTATGATGCCACATCGCCTGCCTTCAACCCAGAGGAATGGGATGAGATTGAGCAGGAATGGCTGCGGAACTGGGATGAGCTCATGCGCCGGAAACCTGTATGAGGCTGCTGCTCGATACTTGCGCATTCATCTATCTTGCAACTGGCGGGGCCATGCGGCCGGAAGCGGTGGAAGCTGTGGCAACCGCGCTGGATGCGGATGAAGTCGCGGCGAGCCCAGTGACCGCTTGGGAGCTTGGCAAGCTCGTTTCGCGGGGCCGACTCAGGTTGACCGACGAACCATTTCAGTTTTTCAACGGCCTTATCGCAAGACCCGGGTTCAAATTGTGCGAGCTGACGCCTGAAATTTTAGTGAAGTCATCGTTTTTGCCAGATTTTGTGCACAAAGATCCGATGGACCAAATTCTCATCGCCACTGCCCGCGCCTTGGGCTTGACTCTGGTTACCGATGACCGCGCCATCCTCGCCTATGGTGCGGAAGGCCACGTCAAAACACTTGCATGTTAAAAAAAGGAAAATCCATGACCATACCAAACCGCAATTTCAGTTATCCCACGGCGCTCAAATATGGCGCGGGGCGCATCAAGGAGCTGGCCGACCTGTGCAAGGCCAATGGCATCATGCGGCCGCTCTTTGTCACCGACCCGGGGCTGGCGGGAATGCCGATGGTGAAGGCCATTGTGGCTGATGTGAAGGACGCCGGCCTTGCGATTGAGGTATTCTCCGATGTGCGGCCCAATCCGATCGAGGCCAACATCAATGAAGGCGTCAAGGCCTATCAGGCAGGGCGCCACGATGGCGTGATCGCCTTTGGCGGCGGCTCGGGCCTTGATATCGGCAAGATGATCGCCCTCATGCACGGCCAGGTCATTTCGGTGTTCGAGCTTGAGGACATCGGTGACTGGTGGACCAGGGCCGATGCGTCCAAAATTTCGCCGATCATTGCAGTGCCGACAACGGCGGGCACGGGCTCGGAAGTGGGCCGCGCCGGGGTGGTCACCCATCCCTTCACCCATGAGAAGAAAATCATTTTCCATCCGGCGATCATGCCGAAGGTGGCGATCCTCGATCCGCAACTGACGGTTGGCCTGCCGGCAAAACTGACGGCGGCCACGGGCATGGATGCCCTGGCCCATTGCCTGGAAGCCTATTGCGCGCCGTTCTATCATCCGCTGTCAGCCGGAGTCGGACTTGAGGGCATGCGCCTGGTGAAGGAAAACCTGGCGAAGGCGGTGAAGAAAGGTTCCGATCTTGATGCGCGGGGCAACATGCTGATGGCTTCCACCATGGGGGCCACCGCCTTCCAGCGCGGGCTCGGCGCCATCCATGCGCTGTCGCATCCCTTTGGCGGCTTGTATGACGCCCACCACGGGCTGCTCAACGGCATTGTGATGCCCTATGTGTTGAAAGCCAACCGCAAAAAAATCGAGAAGGACATCGAACGCGCCGCCGCCTATCTCGGCATCAAGGGCGGCTTCAATGGCTTCCTCAAATGGATTCTGGCGCTGCGCAAGGAGATCGGCATTCCGCACACGCTGAAGGATATCGGCATTGATACCAAGCGCCTGGACGAGGTGGCCGCCATGGCGATCAAGGATCCCTCGGCCGGCGGCAATCCCATCCAGTTTACGGAAAAGCAATACAAGGCTTTGGCGAAAAAATGCGTGGTTGGCGATCTTTGACGCAGCCGCAATTCCGACCACATTTTCTACTTTAATACGGCTTGGACGATCTTAGATATCGTTAAGCGACCTATGGGCTGGGCGGCGCAATCCAAATCCTCATAGGAGGTTTAAATGTGCGACTACTCACTTGAAGTCTATGGCTCGCGTCCGGCCCGCGAAGGCGAACGCTATGTCACTTCCCGTTTCCCGAGTGGAACGATTGGGCTCACCTCGCCGGAGCGTGCTTCGACGGCGGTTTGCCTCAACTGCGATACGGCGCTTGAAATCAGCGGCATTCCCGATTCCATGTGCCGTGAGTTCGGCATCAAGCCTGATGAAGACGCGGTTTTCATCCGGCTGGACGCTGGCACCTACAGGGACGGCATACGTTTCAGCAACGGCGCTGAAATATCGATGCAGAAGTTCCCGCCAGGCGTGGGCTTTGCCGTGAAGCAATTGCTTGAGAACGTGAAGACGCCTGCAGGGCGGCACCCTGTGCTCGACCTGATGGGGCTGGCCTGAAAACTTGCCTGGTGCGATAACCAGGTTGTGACGCGAGACTTTGAAACAACGGTCGCGGCTGTAAGAGCCTGCGAAGTCTGCAAACCCCATTTGCCATTGGGGACGCGACCGGTTTTTCAAATCGGCCGGACGGCCCGCATCCTCATTGTGGGCCAGGCACCAGGCCGGCGCGTGCATGAAACCGGCATCACCTTCAATGACCCCAGCGGCGACCGTTTGCGGGACTGGATGGGGGTTGATCGCGGGGTGTTCTACGATGCGGCGAGGATTGCCATTCTGCCCATGGGCTTCTGTTATCCGGGAACGGGAAATTCCGGCGACCTTCCGCCGCGTCCGGAGTGTGCTGCGCACTGGCGCCAGCCGCTTCTGGCATTTCTGCCCAACATCGCGCTGATGCTGGTCATCGGGCGATATGCCCATGCATGGCATCTGGGTGAGCGGCAGAAGGGCAGCCTCACGGATACGGTGAAGAGCTGGAAGGAATACTGGCCGGACATCTTGGCACTTCCCCACCCCAGTCCGCGCAACAATATGTGGCTCAGAAGAAACCCGTGGTTTGAAGAAGAAATCCTGCCGGTTCTCAAGGATCGGGTGGGCCAGCTTCTGACCTAGAGCAAAATTCAGTCGCCGGGTTTTTCCTCGACGAAGACTTCGATTTCGAACTCACCCGCATTGAGGAAGTCGAGAATGATCTTGAAGCGGTCGCCAAGCTTCAGGGGCTGTTTCATGCCAACCAGCCGCAAGTGAGTTGCCGTGGGGCGCATGGGTACGGGCTTGCCCGGTTCAAGCTTGATGGATGGCAAGGGCGGATCGTCATAGTGGTTGTTTTCCCTGAGCTGGATAAAGGTGCAGACATCCGAACGGGCCGCAACCAGTTCGTCGCTCTCTTTTCCCTTGATCGCCATTGGGAAAAAAACCTGGCCGTCGGCAAGCTGCCGGGGCAAGGCCCAAGCGTGGCCGATAGCGATATTGCCATGGCGGAATGAGTGGGCTTGGGCGATTGTTGGCAAAAAAATGGCAAACAGGAAGGTTCTTCTTAACATCCGAAAATCCTAGCGCCTTGGCAGGTTTTCGGGAATGTGACAGTATTGCCCCATGGCGCGTGTGACTTTTACCAGCAATTTGCGCAGGCATGTGGATTGCGCAACCGTTGAGGCCAAAGGCCAGACGGTGCGCGAAATTTTAAACAATGTCTTTGAATCCAATGACCGGCTGCGGAGCTATATTCTTGATGACCAGGCGGCGCTGCGCAAGCACATGACCATTCTTGTGGATGGCAAGCGGGTGAGCGATCTTGCGGGCCTGAGCGATGTGGTCCAGCCCAAAAGCGAAGTTTACGTGATGCAGGCACTTTCAGGAGGTTAGGTGATGAGTAATTCCATACTGGTTTCAACCCGCAAGGGCCTGTTCACGGTCAAGCGTGGGCGGGGTGGCTGGAGCGTTTCCAACGGTGACTTCGTTGGCGACAACGTGACGTTGACTTTGCACGACCCGCGTGACGGCACGGATTATGCAGCACTCAACCACGGCCATTTCGGCATCAAGCTGCATCGCCGCGACAAGGGCCGCAAGACCTGGAAGGAAATCACCACGCCCGCCTATCCGGCAAAGCCCGAGGGCCTCAATGATCTTGACGGCTGGGGGAAGCCCGTGAACTGGACCACGCAACTGATCTGGGCGCTTGAGGCGGGCGGGCGTGACGAGCCGGGCGTGATCTGGTGCGGCACCATGCCGGGGGGCTTGTTCCGTTCGCGTGACCGGGGTGCTACCTGGGAGTTGATCGAAAGTCTTTGGCACATGCCGGATCGCAACAAGTGGTTGGGCGGCGGGGCGGATATTCCGGGCATTCACTCCATCTGTGTCGATCCGCGCTCATCAAAAACCGTGCGTGTGGCCATATCCTGCGGCGGCGTGTGGGTCACCCATGATGGCGGAGCCACCTGGGCGCAAACGGCGCATGGCATGAAGTTTGACCAGGGGCCGCCGGAGCAGGCGGGCGATCCCCATACGCAGGACCCGCACATGATGGTGCAATGCAAGGCCGAGCCCGACAAATTCTGGGTGCAGCATCATTGCGGAATTTTCAAATCGACGGACAATGCGAAGAGCTGGACCGAGGTGAAGGCCAAGCCGTCATCCTTCGGCTTTGGCGTGGCGGTCCATCCCGATGATGCGGACACCGCATGGTTCGTGCCCGGCATCAAGGACGAGAAGCGCATTCCGGTTGACGGCGCATTGGTGGTGACGCGCACGCGCGACGGCGGCAAGACCTTCAAGAGCCTGAAAAAAGGCCTGCCGCAGAAACACGCCTATGATCTGATCTTCCGGCATGGCCTGGCGATTGACGGGCCGGGTGAACGCCTGGCGATGGGCTCGACCACCGGCGGCGTCTGGGTCAGCGAGGATCAGGGCGACAGCTGGCAGAACGTGAGCCACTCCCTGCCACCGGTTTACGCGGTGCGTTTTGCTTGAAAATATTCACGCGCAAGGATTTCAGAAAGCTCATAACCTTGATTGCGATCATCGGCGCGCTTTGGTTGGCATTCCCTGTTACAGTTCTTATTTTTACGTGGTTAGCTGAGGATATCTTATACGATACTCAGGACGCCGATTTTTCTTGGCTTGATAAACGCTTGACGGATATTGGCGCTTCATTTGTTGCAGGCGACGCCAAAGAGCAAACCCTTGATTTTTCTCAATTGAACGGCGGCCAATGGGAAACTGTTTGCGCAATTGGTGGTTACGTCGATCCCATAAAAACAATAATTGCGAATGGCGGAATTGTTTCTGAAACTGATCGTGAGAATCTAAATAAAAAGAACTCGGGACTTCGTCTGGGTATCGTTGAAGAGTTTGAATTTATGATTGCCTATATTCAAGCCGATAGATCAACAAATTTTATTCACTTTAGCTACGGTATTGGTTCAGGTGGACAGCATTTCGAGAAGTGTATCAAAAGACCAACAACCGTAATGTCGTTCTCGTGACGTAGAAATTTAAGTCAGCCTACGCCAGGAATGTTTCTTGAGTGCTGCCGTAAACACATCCGTCTCCCAATTCTCGGCCAGGGCCTTGGCCATGAGCTGTTGCTGGGTTTGAGGTGCCAGGCCGCCGATGGGCGGGTCGCGGTCGAGATTGGTGGGGAAGGCATAGCCTTCGGCGCAGGCGGCGATGGCATTTGAAATTTCGCCGGGGCTCAATTTCATTTTTCGGAGTGTGGGGTAAAGAATGGCTGACATGGCGGCGCGGTCCATGCTTTCCATGGCGCGGCCATAGGCCGAGGATACCTGCAGCAGGTTTGCCATGCGCTTCACATCCTTGGTGCGGTTGTGGCCTGCCGCGTGGAAAAGGGCGGGGCTGAGGAACACCGCGTCGCCCTTGGCCAAAGGCAATTGGATGTAGTTCTTGTCGAAGTAGTCCTTGAATTCGGGTTTGCGCCAGGCGAAGTAGCCCGGCACGAAATTCTGGCTGTAGGGCAGGTAGAGCGTGGGGCCGCTTTCAACGGCCATGTCGCAATGGGCAACGGCGCCTTGCAATGTAAGAACCGGCGAAAGCTGGTGGGCGTGGAGCGGGAAGCGCTCGATCTCGGCGGCGGTCTGGAATCCCATGTGGTAATCGCGGTGCACGGACTGGGCCTCGCCGCCGGGGTTCACCACATTGAGCTGCGAGGTGATCTGGTAGCCGGTGCCGAGCCAGCTTTCGGAGATGAGGGCGACAATTTCATTGGAATAGTATTTGGCGAAAAGTTCCGGATCGCGCAGGCACAGTTTTTCCAAAGCATTCCAGATGCGGTCGTTGGCGCCGGGCTTGGCGAAATGATCACCGCCGCCGGTCTTGGCTTCGTGCTGCTCCCTGATCATGGCGTTGAACGTGTCTGTTGCCGCATCAAGCACCGTCTTGTCGGGAAAGGCATTCCTGAACATGAGAATGCCGGGGCCGGAATAGATCGCCTCGGCCCATTCCGCCATGATCGCCTTGCGCTGGTCCGTGTCCTTCGCCGCGGCGCGCACCGCATCGCCCTCATAGACCAGCACGTTGGATTGCACGGCGCTGGCGAGCGGATAATCACTCAGACTGGTTTCGCGCGAAATGATCTTCACGAAGTCATCGAGCTTGCAGCTCTCAGCGGTCATCCATGTGCGGTCGGAACGGCGCTTGGCAATGCTGTCGGTTTTCATGGGATGGGGCCTTTGCTGAAAATCAAGTCATGCTCATTGTAGTGCCAAGCGAGCCCCAGAACAACAAACCGCCAAGCGCGAAAATCACCACACCGCCGCCGAGGCGAAGGGCGAAGGCAAGCCAGCCCAGCGCCCGGCCATCGGCGGAAGCCAGGCGCAGGGCGAACTTCCGCGAATAGACGGCGATGGCGGCAATGGCCGAGACGGTGAGGAAGGTGCCGATGCCCATGACCAGGGTTGAGGCTACGCCCGCCCAGTAAATCCCCAGGGCATTGGCGAGGATCAGCACCAGAATGGCGCCGGTGCAGGGCCTGATGCCGACGGCAAAGGCCAGCGAGAAAGCCTTGGTGAGGGACCATTCACCGCGCACCTGCTTTGCCTCGGCCACATGGGCATGGCCGCAATGTTCGTCGTGGACATGGTCATTGTGGTGATGATCATGATGGTCGTGGCCGTGATGGGCGTGCCCATGGTGATCGTGGTGGGTCTTGGGGCGAAGCGCGGTCCAGATCAGATAAAGGCCCATGGCGCCGATCATGGCGTAGCTGGCGCTTTCGAGGACGCCTGCCACATCGCGGGCCGCACTGCTGGCGCTTGCCACCACGAAAAACAAAACGCTCACCAGCACAATGGCCACGAGGGCCTGAATGACGGAACTGAGGAAGGCGATGACAACGCCACGCTTCAATTCATTTTCCGTGGCGAGCAGCCAGGCGGAAATCACCGTCTTGCCATGGCCGGGACCGGCGGCGTGAAAAATGCCGTAACCGAAACTCAACAGCATGAGTGTCCAGGCGGCCGCATATGGACTCTCTGTCCTGATCTGCCGGAGGGTGCCCGACATGGAGCCATAATAGGCCTGCTGTTTCTCGCGCACCCAGAGCGCGGGATCTTCCCAGAACGACACCATGATGGGCGAGCCATCGGCATTGCGCGGCTGGACCAGCAATTTTTTCTTGTCGATCTTGATTTCGCTGGCGGGTTCGCTTGCGGTTTGCGCCATGGCGGGCGCTACCAAGAATCCGGCAAGCACAAAAATCATCAGCAGATTGCGCAGCAGCTGCATCAGGCTTTGCATGCGATGGACACGGCCTGGGCAAACATGGCGCCGAAATCCTCGGCATTCTCCGGCTTCCAGTCAGCGCCCTTGGTGGACAGCATGGTGCGGGTCTGGTCCAGCTCGGCATCGGTGGGCACGGGCTTCACCACCAGTTTGCAGGCTTCCGGCAACTTGCCCACGACATCGACGGGGTCATCCTTGACATAGTCGATGGCGATAAAAAATTCCGGGTCATAGACCTTCAGCACGAATTCCTGGGTTTTGGGGTCAATGGGCTTCTCCAGGGGAACCTGAAGGTGGAGGGTCAACTTGTTGTTGCTCCAGATCTGCCCAAAGTCTGTCACCTCGCCGATTTTCTGCTGTTCGCCATCGGCCCGCATGACGGTGAAATACTCATAGTCTTTCAGCGACGAGATATTTTCCTTGGTGAGCGGTGCCAGTTCACTCTGGCTGTAAAGGCCGTCGCCGTCGGCATCCAGGCCTTCCAGCGCCATCTGCGCATAGCCGTCGTCAAAGGTCCATTCCAGATTGACACCCTTGATCAGGCCGTCCTCGGTGAACACCACATCAGACTGCATCTCGATCCAGACATGGGGGTGCGCCCGGGCTGGCGTGCCTGCGAAACCGGCCATCATTGCAGCCATGACAAGATAAATGTTGCGGCGCGCCGCCATCCGTGAAAACTCCGCTTCAGGGCCCGCATAGTGAACGTAAGCGGCGAAAAAGTGAAATTAAGTTTTGGCAAGGTCATGAATCGGGTGGGCGGCGGAATGTCCCACAGGCTTGGTCCGTTGCGCAACGGAAATGGGATGATATGGCACTGCAAAAGACCATGGGGGCGAAGGAATGGGCCCTGCTGCTCATTCTTTCGGTTCTCTGGGGCGGATCGTTCTTTTTCATTGGGGTTGCCGTTAAGGAATTGCCGCCGCTCACCATAATGATGCTGCGGGTGGGCATTGCCGCCCTGATCCTGCATGTGGTCATCCGCCTGATGGGGCAGTGGATGCCGCGCGATCCCAAGGTGTGGCTGGCCTTTGCCGGCATGGGGCTTCTCAACAATGCCATTCCGCAAACCCTGATCGTCTGGGGGCAAACGCAAATCCCCAGCGGCCTGGCCTCCATCCTGAATGCCACCACGCCGCTGTTTGGCGTTCTGGTGGCGCATTTCTTCACCAGCGACGAGAAAATGACGGGCAAGAAGCTTATCGGCGTCATTGTCGGATTTATCGGGGCGGCCGTCATGGTGGGCCCGGCGGCGCTGCAGGGGCTGGGAAGCAATGTTTGGGCGCAAGTGGCCATTCTCCTGGCTTCGGTCTTTTATGGCGTTTCCGGAGTCTATGGGCGGCGTTTCAAGGAAATGGGGGTAACGCCCATGATGACGGCGACGGGGCAATTGACGGCCTCAACATTGATGCTCACGCCTGTCGCCCTGTTGGTTGACCAGTCCTGGAGCCTGACGCAGCCCAGCCTTGCGGCATGGGCGGCCATAGCCGGACTTGCCATTCTTTCAACGGCGCTGGCCTATCTGATTTTCTTCCGCGTCCTTGCCTCATCGGGGGCAACCAACCTGATGCTGGTCACGTTTCTGATCCCGGTCAGCGCGGTGCTTCTGGGTTTCCTGTTTCTCGGCGAGCAACTGGAACCCAGGCATTTCGCCGGCATGGGGCTTATCGCGCTGGGCCTTGCAGCAATCGACGGGCGGCTGCTGGCGTTCCGCAAGCCTAGTTCATAAGGCAATCGCCAGCGCCTTTGGCCAGTTGGTTGAGCAATTCGGCATAGGCCTTTGGCCCCGGGGTAATGTCGCTGCCGATGGGATCAAGGATGCCCGATTTGGCTTTCGAGCCTTCCAGCACAACGGTCACATATTTCGCATCAAACTGCGGCTCGCGAAACACGCATAGGGCTTTGGTTTCCTCAAGCTTGCTCCTGATCTCGTTCAGGCGCTTGGCGGAGGGGGCGGAGGCCGAGATATCCGAAATGCTGCCAACAGCGGTGAGGCCAAAGCGCGCTTCAAAATACTGGTAGGCATCATGGAAAACTACGAAGGGCTTGCCCTGAATCGATTTCGTTTCGGCGCTGATGTCGGCCATGAGCTGGTCGAGGGAGGCCACATAGGCCGCGGCATTTGCCTCGTAGGTCTTGGCGTTCTCGGGATCGATCTTGCCCAGGTCGGCAGCGACGGCATTGGTCATGGCCTTGGCGTTTTCAGGATCGAGCCAGACATGGGGATCAAATTTCAGGATGGCCTCGTCGTGGTCATCATGCTCCTCACCTTCGTGTGCCTCACCCTCATGCTCTTCACCCTCATGTTCTTCATGGGCTTCACAGGTGCCGCCCTGGCGCACGGGCAGGGTTTTGATTCCGGCGGCTTCGGAAAGGGCGGTGAATGCCTTGCCGCCGACGGCCTCGCTGCCGCTGACCTGGCCGAGCTTATGCTCCAGGCCGCTGCCTATCATGAACACCAGGTCAGCCTTGCCGAGGTCCTGGAGCTGTTGCGGCGAGAGGGAGGCGGTGTGCTCAGAATTCCTGCCGGAGAGAAGCAGTTCGGGAGTGCCAACATCGCCCATGACCGAGGCGACGATGCTGTGGACCGGCACGATGGAGGCAATGACCTTTGGCGCGGCTAGGGCCGAGGTCGAGATCAGGAGGGTGGCGAGGCAGGAGATCGCAAGGCGCATGGTTTGTTTCCCTATATGTTATGTTATAACATACCAAATCAGATCGGCATGTCAAGCGTTGACGCTTACGTGACGGGGATGCGGCAAGGATTGAGTTGAAGTCGGCGGTCTTGCCTGTCAGTTAGGGGGAATGGACTTACATGTTCCCTTGCAGGCCGCACTTCTGGCCGGCGCTATCAGTTTTCTCAGCCCCTGCGTTCTGCCGCTGGTGCCGTCCTATCTCTGCTTCATCACCGGCGCCACGCTCGATGAGCTGTCCGATGGGGACGGCGCTTCGGTTTCCCAGCAGCGCCGCGCCCTGCTTGCGGCTTTGTGTTTCGTGCTGGGATTTTCAACGGTGTTCATCACGCTGGGGGCCAGCGCGTCAGTGCTTGGCCAGACGCTCCGGCAGTTCATCAGCTTCACGGTTCCGGTCTTCGGTTATGATGTGAATGTGGCAACGGCCGTCTCGGGCCTTGCCATCATGCTGATGGGCTTTCATTTCATCGGGCTGTTCAAGATCGGCTTCCTGCACCGGGAAGCGCGCTATCATCACCACTCGCAGCCGGTGGGCTTTCTGGGGGCCTATGGCATCGGCCTTGCCTTTGCCTTTGGCTGGACACCCTGCATCGGCCCTATCCTCGCAACAATCCTGACGATTGCCGCAAGCGAGCAGGATGTGGCGCGCGGCGCCGGGCTGCTTGCGGTCTATTCGCTTGGCCTTGGCATTCCGTTCCTGCTGGCGGCCGCCGGGGTTGGAACATTCCTCGGGTTTTCCGGATACTTCAAACGGCATCTGGTGACGGTCGAGCGCCTGATGGGCGTCTTGCTGGTGCTGACGGGCATCATGTTCCTCACCGGCTCCATGCAAACCATGGCTTACTGGTTTCTGGAACAGTTTCCGTGGCTGGCTACGATCGGCTGAGTTCTATGGGCTGGCCATGCGGCGTGGCATGGGCGGCCCGGTCCCAGGCCTCAACCCGGTTCAGGCGTTCAACCTGCGACATCAGGCCCTTGGCCTCGACGATTTTTTCCAGCGCCGCAAGCCAGTGTTCATAATAGGGCGCGTCCCAAGATTTTATTTCAGCGCCCAGGGTTTCAGCCCATTCGCTCCAGGTGAAATGCCCACGCTCATGCAGCTTCACCACCATGGCAAAGGCCTGCGCCTCCCACGGCTCGTTGAAGACCGGGTCCTTGAGATCAGGCGGGTTCAAGATAGGGCTCAAAAAGATCGGCCTGCAGGTCATCATCATTCTTCGCGCCAAAAACATCGCGCGCCTTGAAGCGCACGGCATAGAGATGCTGCGGATTTTCTCCCGCGCCTTGCGAATTTGAATCGGGAAACACGTGGGCCTTGTGGTAAAGTATGACTTCACCCGTTTTGCCGCGCAGGTAACCGGGCAGGCGCGTGTGTCCCTCGGGATGAAGATCGCGCACCTTCACGCGGTCGCCGATTTTGAAAAGCGGTTTTGCATCTGTTGCCCGAATGTAGGGACTGCCCTTGGCCAGAGCGGGCGCCACGTTTGCGGCTGCAAGAACGGGGAGTTTTTTGGCAGCCCCATCGAGAAGCCCGCGTTCGGCCATGAGCCGTTGCAGGCCTTCCATCCAGATCTCGTAGTAGCTGAGTGACCAATACTGCGCGGGCGGAATTTTTTCGCGCGCATGGCGCGACATGTCGATGTTCCATTGGCGGGTGCCGCCCATGGCCAGCGAAATCGCCAGGGCGCGGCGTTCCCACGGCGCGTGGAACAGTGGCTCATTTGCTTCCAGGGCGATGGGGCCAAAGCCCGTCATGCCGCCCATGTCCTGCGGGCCGTTCACGCCGTGCGCCCTGCAAGCCTGGTGCCGATCATCGAGTCGCGGTTCACAAGGCCCGCCAGTTCTTCCTCGCTCAAGTTCTCGGTGTTGGCCGGTCGGAGGGGCACGACGAGATAGCGGATTTCAGCGGTTGAATCCCAGACGCTGATTTTGGTTTTTTCGGGAAGTGTGACGCCAAATTCCTTGAGGACGCCGCGCGGATCGCTGACGGCGCGGGAGCGGTAGGGCGGCGATTTGTACCAGACGGGCGGCAGGCCAAGCACCGGCCACGGGTAACAGGAGCACAGGGTGCAGACCACCATGTTGTGGATTTCCGGCGTGTTGAACAGCGCCACCATGTGCTCGCCCTGGCGGCCGGTGAAGCCCAGGCTTGCGATGGCTTGGGTTGCATCGTCCTTCAGCCATTTGGCGTAAGCCGGATCGGTCCAGGCCTTGGCCACAACCTTGGCGCCATTGCGTGGGCCGATCCTGGTTTCATAGGTGTCGATCAGAACGTCAAGCGCTGCCGGATCGACGTAGCCCTTTTCAACAAGCAGCGACTCCAAGGCCTTGACCCGCAAGGCGATGGGCGAAAGTTCAGAGTGATCATCGTGGCCGTCGTGTGGCATGTTATTTTTCCAATTGTTGGTTTAGCATAGCCGGGAATTGCGGGACGGAGAAGGGCAATGGCTGGACTTGAAGGCATAAGGGCCTGCGTTTTTGATGCCTATGGCACGCTGTTTGATGTGGGTTCGCCGGTGCAGAAGCTGGCCACGGAGATTGGCGAGAAGGCCTCGGGCCTCGCTTCGCTTTGGAGGCAGAAGCAGCTGGAATACACCTGGCTGCGCAGCCTCATGGGGGTGCATGCGGATTTCTGGCATGTGACGGGCGATGCGCTGGATTTTTCGCTGGAGGCCTTGAAGATTGAAGACGTTGGCCTGCGTGATGAATTGATGACGCTTTATCTGAAGCTCGATGCCTATCCGGAAGTGGCCGAGGCCCTGAAGGCCTTGAAAGCAAAGGGCAAGCGCATGGCGATCCTTTCCAATGGCAGCCCTTCCATGCTCGACAGCGCAGTGCGCACCGCGGGACTGGAAAAATACTTCGACATGGTTCTGTCGGTGGAGGATGTGGGAATTTACAAGCCGAGCCGGCGCGTCTACCGCCACGCCATGCATAAACTGCAAATCCAGGACGCGCCCGCCATCTGCTTTGTCTCGGCCAACAGCTGGGACGCGCAGGCGGCGGCGCAGTTCGGGTTTCAGGTCGTGAGGCTGGCGCGCAGCGGCGGGCAGGATGACAGGATTCCGGGGAAACCGAGCGCTGTCATACAATCGCTTTCGGAACTTGCGGCGCTGGTTTCTTGAATTACATTTCTCATCTTGACCGGGCTTGACCCGGTCATCCTCTCATCCGCCAAGAAGATGCCCGCATCAAGTGCGGGCAAGATGAAAAGAGAGCGGAAGGCGGCAAGGCCAATGACACATCTGTTAGGTCCGCAGTTCCCGGTCGACCGAAAGGTCTTGCTCTGGCTTCAAACTGAGTTTGCGTATCCTGGATATGGCCAGGAAGAAACGGCTCATGATGAGGGCAAAGAGCGATTTAGGGATTGGCGGCTCTCTCTCCCACTCATCGAACGGATTATCGTGGTGGGGCCGCCTGTTCATGCCGGTGGCGGTGAGATAAACGCTCGAATAGAGGTCGTTGATTGATTGCATGGCGTCCTCCTGTGGCCAAGAGACTGACACCGCTTCCCGCTAAGGTCCTTGGCTCGGACCTGAAATGTCCTGAATAGTCCTGAAGTTCGCTTTGAAGGCAGGCTGTTTTCGGCTATCCTGCTCCTGCGGAACGGGTTCTTGGCAAATGGACTTGGAGTTTGGGAAGTATGGCCTGAAACGCGCCAAACGGCTGCTACTGGGACCCGAGGGGCCGGTGGAGCTTTCGGCGCGATCCTTCGACATCCTCGCCATGCTGCTGGAAAGGCCGGACGACGTGATCGGCAAGACCGAACTTTTCAATGCAGCCTGGCCCGGCCTGGTGGTGGAGGAAAACACGCTGCAGGTGCATGTATCGGCGCTGCGCAAAGCGCTTGACCCCGGTATGATCATGACGGTGCATGGTCGGGGCTACAAATATGCGGGACCGAGGCCAGTCGCGGCGTCTACAGTCGCGCCTATGGCAGATGAGGCGTCGCCGCCGGCCAAACCGTCCATCGCCGTCCTTCCCTTTGCCAATTTGAGCGGCGATGCGGGGCAGGATATTTTCTGCGAAGGATTGGCGCTCAACATCGTCGCCAGCCTCGGGCGTTACCACGAATTGTTCGTCATCGACAGGTTTTCGACCCTGGCCTACCGCAACCGTCCCGTGACATCGGCTAAGGCGGCGCGTGAATTGGCTGTTCGCTACATACTGGAGGGAAGTGTTCAGAAAGCGGGCGACCGCGTCCGCGTCTCAGTGCAACTCGTCGACGGCGCCGAGAACCGGCAGCTGTGGACTGAAACCTACGACCGGCAATTGACCGACATCTTCGCGGTCCAGGACGAAATCACCGGGACGATCATCGGCACATTGGCGTCAGGTTACGGCGGCAGGCTCGGCAAGGCATGGCGCGACCGAAACAGGTCCGCAGGGCTCGAAAGTTTCGTCGCATTGGACCATCTCCAGCGGGCTCTCGATACCTGTCGTTTCACCAAAGAGGGAGAGGTCGTCACCAGGGAGCATCTGGCCAGGGCAATCGACTGCGATCCGCGACTTGCCAAGGCTTATAGCAAAATGTCCTTGAGCCATACGGCCGATGCCTGCCTCGGCTGGTCCGGCGACTTTGACGCCTCGTTGGAGTTGGCCCGCCAATGGGCGGTGAAGGCGATCGCCTGCGATGATGGCGATTCCTGGTCCCATTGGGCCTTCGCCAACTATCATTTGTATACATCGAATCATGGTGTGGCACTTGAGGCTTTCCGGAAAGCCCTTGACTGCAATCCCAACGATGCCGATGTAACCGCCGATTACGGGCTTTGCCTGAGCTACGCGGGCAGGGCGGAAGAGGGCATCGAGTATGCGCGGAAAGCCATGCGCCTCAATCCGTATCACTATGAATGGTACACTTCTCAACTGGGCCAGATCTGTTTCGATGCGCGCCAAAATGACCAGGCCATCGCCACTTTTGCCAGCTTGCGTTCGCTGGACAGCGCCATCATGCGCATCTATCAGGCCGCCAGCTTCGCTGCCGCCGGGAACCAGCAGCAGGCCCAGAAATCTGTGAAACGCGCTCTCGAACTTGATGCCGGCGCCACACTGGAAAAATGGACCGATCCGAAGCTCGCGCCCTATGGTGATGCCGTTTCCCATGAGCATTTCCGCAAGAATCTCCACAAGGCCGGCCTGCCGGAGCTGGCCGTGCCGCCGGGTTGGAAAAATTCTTCGACATGATTCTGTCGGTGGAGGATGTGGGAATCTACAAGCCGAGCCGGCGCGTCTACCGCCACGCCATGCATAAACTGCAAATCCAGGACGCGCCCGCCATCTGCTTTGTCTCGGCCAACAGCTGGGACGCGCAGGCCGCCGCCCAGTTCGGCTTCCAGGTTGTGAAGCTGGCACGCAGCGGCGGGCAGGACGACAGGATTCCGGGGAAGGTGAGTGCCACCATTCCATCGCTTTCAGAACTTGCGGCGCTGGTTTGAGCGAAAATGAGTGCAGTGCCTTCTGTTGAAATTAAGCTTCTGGCCCAAAACGAACGCCTTGTGAATTGACTCATGGCACCTTTGTCCGCAAGATAAAGCGATGGTGGGGAATCGTCCACATCGATGCTCCGGCGACTTAAAAAGGGAGATCAAGACATGCGAATTCCAATCCGGCTTCTTGGTGCTTTGGCCGCGGTGATCACCGTGTTTGGCGTCGGTCTCCAGAGCGCCTATGCCGATAGCGGCAAAATTACGCTTAAGGTCTATAAGGCGGGCTGGATTATCGGCGGTTCAGGCGGCAGCGGCACGCTTACCTTCCATGGCCGCACCTATCGGCTTGGGGTCGGCGGCGTGGACTACGGCCTGGTGTTCGGCGGGTCGAAGACGACGCTGCATGGCCGGGTGAGCCACATCCGGCGCGCGTCGGACGTTGAGGGCGTCTACGGCGCCGCCGGCGCGGGGCTTGCGGTCGGCCGCGGCGCGCGCGCGATCATTCTCACCAACCAGAAGGGCGCGGTTCTGGAACTCTCGGGGCGGCAGACCGGACTGATCGCGAACGTCGACCTGAGCGGGTTGGCGATTACGGTAAAATAGCCGGGTTCGGGCTGAACCGGCCGGGACAATCGCCATGTGGCACGAATGCTGGAGCATCCCGCATTTTGATGCGGGGATCATAATATCGGCCTGCCGAGATTGCCCTGCTGCCTCGCCCCGCTAATGCGGGAAGAGGGAGAAGAAAATGTGCCTGTCGCCCTTGACACCTATATTCCTACTACGCCATATGTGTTCCTGTTTTGTTCTTTTCGGGATAGGAAACACCATGGACTGGGACCTGGCCATCAAACGCAACAGCGCAGCGCTCATCGAGATCGTCGCGGACCTGTTCGCCATGCTGGGGCTTGTGGCCCTGACGGATACGGTGTCACGGCTGCCGTGGCCGACCTACCGGGCGGTGCTGCGGGTGCTCCGGCCCGCCGAAAGCGCCGTGCGCCGCCTGATCGTCGTCGCGGCGCGGGGCCTTGCGGTGAAGCCCGCTGCCTCCCGTCTCAGGCCTGTGGTGCCCGTAAAACCAGGGAAGGGCGGATCCCCGCGCGTCGCCTCGTTCCAGCTCTTCGACCCGCAGCCGCGCATCATGCCGCCGCGCCGGAAACATCGCCCGCGGTCCGGTCCGCGCATCCACATGTTCAACGCCGATGGCGAACTGGTGACCATATGGCCGCCGCCCCGGCCGGCAAAGCCCGCACCTCCCGCAAGGCCTGCCTCCCCTGATGGCCTGGTCAATGCCCGCCGCCTTATCCGCCGGCTCGAGGCCCTCGAGGCGGCCCTTGCGGACCTTCCGCGCCAGGCCATGCGCCTTGCCCGCTGGCGCATGCGGCAGGAGAGGTCAGAAAATCCCAGCTTCAGGTCGCCGCTCCGCCCCGGCCGCCCGCCCGGCCACCGCAAGCGGGACACGCACGAGGTCGACGAGCTGCTCAGCGAATGCAGCTGGCTTGCCCATGAGGCAACGAGGCACGACACAAGCTGAAGCGTAAATCGTCAGTGTACGGATTAATATGACTCCACATCTGTCATCCCGGCGAAAGCCGGGACCCAGACTCATGGCCAATACACATTCTGAAGTCTGGGCCCCGACTTGCGTCGGGGTGACAGAAATGGTGTGAGCTCTCGCCGGAATGACGAATGTTGGCGGAATCAGGCGTAGCGCTGCCTGTTGAACGTCGTGCTGGCGCGGTCGCGGTTGTGGGCGCGCACCGCGTCGCCGAAGGCGGTGAAGAGTTTCACCGAATCCGGATTGTTCGCGGCCTTGTATTCCGGGTGCCATTGGGTGCCGAAGGCAAAGGCCTTGGCTCCCTTGACCGAGACGGCTTCGATGATGCCGTCGGGGGCCACGGCTTCGGCGTTCAGGCCCGGAGCGAGTTTTTTAACTCCCTGGCGATGGATCGAGTTCACCATGGTTTCGCTTTTGCCGATGATGCTTTCGAGCATGCCGCCCTTCGTGATCCTGATCGCGTGCCTGGGGCCGTAGCGCACATCGGTGTCCTCGGACTTCGGGGCGCGGTGATCGAGCCGGCCCTCAACTTTTTGCAGCTCAGTCTCCAGGCTGCCGCCGAGAACCACATTCAGTTCCTGAAAGCCGCGGCAGATGCAGAACAGCGGAATGCCCCGGTCAACCACGGCGCGGATGAGCTTCAGGGTCATGGCGTCCCTGGCATGGTCGTAGGGTTCATGTTCGGCCGTCGGCTCTTCGCCATAGTGCGGCGGATGCACGTTCGAGATGGCGCCGGTCATCAGGATTCCGTCAAAGGGATCAAGCAGGTGATCGAGCTGGACCGCGTCGATGATGGCGGGAATCATCAGCGGCGTGCATTTCGAGACTTCGGCGACGGCGCGGACATATTTGTCGCCCAGCGAATGAAACAGGAAGCCGTGATTTTCGTAGGTGTCGGCGGGCAGGCCCACGAGGGGGAAGGCGGATGTCATGTCGCTAAAGTCCTTGAATCGCAAGCTTCCAGAATACGCCAAGTGCGGCGCACAGGGCCAGCGTTTTTGGAATGCCGAGATGCAAGCGCAGCAGGGCAAAAGCGGCGACGATGGTGATCGCCAGGGCGGCAAAGTCCAGCGTTGGCCAGTCCGGCAGCCATGGCTTGAAGACGCCGTCCAGACGGTTAACCCTGGCAAACAGCACGTGCAGGCCAAACCAAAGGGAAAGGTTAAGAATGACGCCCACCACCGCGGCGGTGATTGCGGCCAGGGCGCCGGAAAGGCGGGGCATCCGGCTGATATGCTCGATGTAGGGGGCGCCCGCGAGCACCCAGAGGAAGCAGGGGGCAAAGGTCATCCACAGGGTAACCGCCGCACCGGCAAGCCCACCCCAGATGCTGCCCATGCCGCGAAGGGCGGCGAGGTAACCCACGAACTGGGTGACGAGAATGAGGGGACCGGGCGTGGTTTCGGCCAGCGCCAGGCCATCAATCATTTCGGGTGCTGTCAGCCAGCCGTGGCTCTGCACGGCGGCCTGGGCCATGTAGGAGAGAACCGCATAGGCGCCACCGAATGTCACCACGGCGAGCTGCGAAAAGAAGATGCCGATCTTGGTGAGCACATGGCCGGTGCCCAAAGTGATTGCGAGCAGCGCAAGCGGCACGAGCCAGATGGCCGCCCAGGTGACTGCAGTGGAAAACAATGCGGTGAAGCTTGGCCGTGCGGCTGATGGCAAGGTGTTTGCCGGGTTGCTGCGGAAGAAACCGACAAGGCCAGCAGCAATGATGATGAGCGGGAAGGGGGCATCAAAACAATAGAGGGCGAGGAAAGCCACGCCGGCGATGAGCCAATCGATATTGCCTTTGAGTGCGCGGCGCGCCACGCGCAGGAGAGCCTCGATGACAATCGCGAGGACAGCGGCTTTCACGCCGAAGAAAATGGCTTCAATCCACGGCAGGTTGCCGAAGGCGGCATAGAGCATGGAAAGTGCGAGCACGACGAGTGCGCCGGGCAGCACGAACAGCAGGCCCGCCATCAACCCGCCCCTGACACCATGCAGCCGCCAGCCGGCGTAGGTGGCGAGTTGCATGGCTTCCGGTCCCGGCAAGAGCATGCAGAAATTGAGGGCCGAAAGAAATTGCCGTTCGCTGAGCCATTTGCGTTCATCGACGATTTCGCGGTGCATGAGGGCGATCTGGCCCGCCGGCCCGCCAAAGGAGAAGCAGCCGATGCGGGCCCAGACTTTGGTGGCGTCCGCGAACGTCGGAGACGGGCTCACGGCTTCACCTTGTTGGTGGGCCAATTGTGGGTTTCCTCCGTTGCATCCCGGCACCAGCGGTAGAAGGCGTCATAGAGCAGCATGCCGGCTTCAAGCTGCTCGAGGTCATCGGCATACATGCGCGAGAGTCCAAGCGAGGCGGCGAGAAGGCCTGCCGCTTCCGGCGCCAAATCGGGCCGCGCCGTATCGGCGCCGCGGACGATCGTTGCCAGACGCCGCAGCGCTTCGGTGCCGAGGCCAAACTCCTCCACCATCACATCGAAGGTGCAGAGTTCGCCCCGGTGGCTCCAGTGGGTGTTCTCGATGTCGAAGGCCGTGGCATTGAATCGGTCGGCGACGGCCGCCACCTCCTGCGGAGCCACGAAGAGAAATACGGCGGCAGGATCAACAAAGCGCCGGATGAGCCAGGGGCAGGCGATGCGGTCGATCTTGGGCCGGGCGCGGGTCACCCAAACGGTGCGGCCCCCGGCATCACGCTCGGGGAGTTTAGCCACGGGAACAAGCGGCAGCTTTGCCGCCTCCCACTCCACGAAACCGCCTTCGAGCGCCACGGCATCGGCCCCGAGCTGGCGCAGCCACGCGGTGGTTCCTTCGCTCAGCTTTGCCCCGTGATGGCAGACAGCAATGACGGATTTTCCGGCAAGGGCCTTGCCCCATTCGGAAACTGTCTGGTGACTTGTCTTCAAAGCGCCGGGAATGAGGCGGGGATCGGCGTCAAAGTCTTCCGGTGTGCGGACATCGACGATGACGGGTGCTGAAGGAGTGCCAATGAGACGTGCGAGTTTATCGGATTTGATCGAGTATGGTGTGGACATGCTTGCGCCCTCTTAAATGTTAATGGGACGCGATTCTTGGGCATGTCGCCTTGAGGGGAGATCGCTTTCCCCTGCGGCGATCAATAGCGGAAAATTCGCAGAAGTCAAATCTGCCGTGCGATATGGCCGATGACGTTTGCGGCAATCCGCGCGGCGGTGAAGGCGGAGGTGCCGTCCAAATCCTTTTTGGGGACAAATTCAACCATGGCAAAACCGGCAATGCGGGCTTTGTCTGCAACCCCGGCGATGAGGTCGGTGACCTGCACAAAGCTCAGGCCGCCGGGAGTGGGATAGGCCACGGCCGGCATTTGGGAGATGTCCAGGGCGTCGCAATCCAGGCAGATCAGGCAATCGGCATCCGGGGAAATGGTTTCAAGGACAGCACCAAGTCCATCATGATGAATTTGCCGGGAAGTAAAAATTCGGGCACCCCATTGCTTGGCGTCGCGCACTTCGGCTTCCCGGGCGCTGCCAAGGCCCCTGGCTCCTGCCTGCACGATGCGCCAGACATGGGCCTGTTCCGAGGCCCGGCGCATGGTGCTGGAAAAGCCCAGCCTTTCACCATAGCGTTCCTCGCGCCAGTCGATGTGGGCGTCGATCTGCAGGATGGTGAGCGGCGCGCTTCCGGAAAACCCGGCGACAAAGGGAATTGGCGTTGAATCATCGCCGCCGAACATGAGCGGCACGGCGCCTGCGCTGAGAATTTTGCGGGTTTGCGTTTCAATGAGCTTGCGGTTGCCTTTGCCGTCCTTGCTCTTGGTCGGCAGATTGCCGAGATCGGCAATGCGGCAGGCGCCATCAGCCAGCAGCGGGCCACCCAAATCGAAATCCCAATGATCCAGCCATTCACCGTCGGCTTCAAGGGCAAGACGGAAAGCATCGGGAGCCGTGGCGTGGATGCGATTGTCAATGCCCGGGTAAGGCGTGCCGTGCGGTGCGCCAAAAACCGCGGCATGGAAACCTGTCGGCGTGCGTGAGCGGGTGGTTCCAATGAATGGGGGGACGCGGGCGGCCTTTGTCATGGCGCCAAGATGGCGTGAATCGCCCTACGCCGCAACACCCGGCTCTGGCTTTGATGGCGCGGCGGGCCAGGTGACCCGTGACGGCGGCAATTCAAACCGTGCCATGGTGCCGACCCCGAACTGGCTTTCCATGGTCACGTCACCGCCATGGAGGCGGGCAATCTTGCGGGCTATGGACAGGCCAAGGCCAATGCCGGAGAAGCGCCGCGACATTTCTTCCTCGGCCTGCACGAAGGGTTCAAAAATACGGTTCACATCTTCGGACTTTATGCCAATGCCGCCGTCGCGAATGACAACGGCAAGCCCATCATCGCGCATGCGCACCAGTTCAATGTTCACGACACCGCCGGCCAATGAAAACTTGATGGCATTGGTCAGGAGGTTGAGAATGACCTGTTTGGTGCGGGTTATGTCGGCCCGGATTTCAATGCCATCGGTCAGCTTTGCCACAAGCGTCACATCGGTCTTTTCGGCCTGGTCCCGGCACATTTTTACGGCGATTTCGATGAGTTCGGCGGCGTCAATGTCCTGTTCGACGAGGGCAATGGTGCCATTTTCGATGCGGGTTGCATCCAGAATATCGGTGATCAGGGTTTGCAGGTGCTTGCTGCTGTTCAGAATGGTTTTGGCATAATCCAGCCTGACCTCGGTATCGAGGGTTTCCTCGCTGCGCGAAGAGAGAATTTCCGAAAATCCAACAATGGAATTGAGAGGAGTGCGCAGCTCGTGGCTCATGACGGCGAGGAATTGCGATTTTGCGGCCTCGGCGGCCTCCTTGGCTTCAATCAGCTTGCGGTCGGTTTCCCATTCCACGGTGATGTCACGGCCCACGCCGCGATAACCCCTAAAAACATCATCCTCGGCAAAGAGCGGCCGGGCGCTGATTTGCCAATAGGCGGTTTGCCATGCCCGCTTCACCTCAAGTTGCAGGGCCACGATTGGCTTTCTTGCGTGCATTGTCTCGTCCAGCTCGGCCCAGCCCATCTGCGATGGATCGGCCTGGGCTGCTTCCAGAAGTGTCTGTCCTTTGATATTCTGCGGTGACTTGCCAACAATTTCGCCAAGCCTTGCAGAGACGTAGGTGAGAGAACCATTGGCGTCGCATTCGAACAGCCAGTCGCTGGTGCCCAGCTGAAAATCATTGAGCAGCAGCGCGATAATGTCTTTCTGGTGGTGCATTTCCTGTGCATCCACGGCTTTCTGCAACTGATCGCGGTGTTGATTGAGGACCATGCCGGCGAGAATAAGACCGTATACAATTGTAAAAATCGTTGAGGTAAGGCCGATGGACCCTTCGAGCTTGATTACCGACAACGAAAGCGAACCGGTGATCAGGGCGCAAAAAACAATTGCGGCGACAGGCACGCGCGACAGCGCGAAAGTTCCCACCGCTGAAGCAGCAAGCGTTCCGCCGACAATCAGAATACGCAAGTCGCCGCCGGCGGGAGCAAAAAATGCCGCTGGGAACAGGGCCCAGGACAGGCCAAAGAGGATACCAAGCAGTTCGACCCAGCGGATTTCCGCAACGCTGGCACCAGGGGAACGCCTTCGCGCATGATGGTTCCAAAGAATAAGCACCAACACCACGGGCACGATTGAAAAAGCGATCCACCAGGTGGTCATGGCGCTTTGAAACTGGTCCGATATCACCGAGGCAAAAGTTGGAACGACTATGATATGGGACAGAACAAACAGCGGCAGAGTTCCATGAAGGGTGTTTATCTGTGAAGTCCTGAAAAGCCCTGGTTCGATGTTCGAGGTCATCGAAGTTGTGTCAAGATCGGCGAAAGCAAGATCAGCGGCCCGCTGACCTTCGTTCTGGAGCTGGGAGAAGAATGGACTTCGCCCGGTTTCCACACTATCCATTGCGATATGCGCCTTGCACAATTATCTGTTAAAAGACGATATTCAATCAGAGTTTGCAATATGTTAACGCCTTCCGGCATGGTTGATTCTGCAAGTCCGTCTAAGGTTGGCCGGGCCCCATGAAACGCGATCCCTCGCAGGCCTTTCGGCCTTCCGGTCATCCAAAAGTTAACAGGGGTAAAATTGGCGTTTTATTGATGAATTTGGGAACGCCGGAAGCCACGTCCTATTGGCCGATGCGGCGCTATCTCAAGGAATTCCTTTCGGACCGGCGCGTCATCGAGGCCAATCCGGTTTTATGGTGGTTCATCCTGAACGGGATTATCCTGACGCTCCGTCCGCAGAAGAGCGGCAAGGCCTACGAAAAGATCTGGAACAAGTCCCTCAATGAATCGCCATTGAAGACCATTACGCGCGGGCAAAGCGAAAAGCTTCAGGAAGCGCTCAAGGACAGGCCGGAAATTGTTTTCGACTGGGCCATGCGCTATGGCCTGCCGCCGGTGGCCGCCCGCATCGAAGCCCTCAAGGTGCAGGGCTGCGACCGGATCCTGCTTGTGCCGCTCTATCCGCAATACAGCGCTGCCACCGCGGCAACGGCGCTGGATAAATGCTTCGATGCCCTGAAGGCCATGCGCTGGCAACCCGCTATCCGCAGTGTGCCGCCCTATTTCGATCATCCCGCATATATTGAGGCGCTGGCAAAAAGCCTGAAGCGGCATATCAAGGAATTGCCGTGGAAGCCGGACAAGATACTCGCGTCATTTCACGGCTTGCCGCAGGACTATCTGACCAAGGGCGATCCCTACTATTGCCACTGCATGAAAACGGCGCGGCTGCTGCGGGAAAAGATGAAACTTTCACCTGAGCAATTGCAGGTGGTGTTTCAATCGCGCTTTGGCCGGGCCGAGTGGCTGCAGCCCTATGCCCAGGGCACGGTTGAAGGCCTGCCTGGCAAGGGGGTCAAAAACCTGGTGATGATCATGCCGGGATTTTCGGCCGATTGCGTCGAGACGCTGGAGGAGGTGGCCATTGGTCTTGACGAAACATTCAAGCACGCGGGCGGCGCCAATTTCTCCGCGGTGCCCTGCCTGAATGATGGCCCCGCCTCAATCGATATGCTGGAAATACTTGTGCGGCAGGAGTTGCAAGGCTGGGCCGACTAGGCTGTAGTTAGCCTGATGACGATGCTTCAAACCCTGGATTCGGACCTGCAGCGCAGCGTGGGCAAGCTTGCCCTTGAGATCGCGGCGAACGGCATGGTGCTGCGCAGGCGCGAAGAGGGGTGCGCGAAGCTGCGCATGCCAACATTGTCTGTGGGCCAGACTCCGGAAGCGATCATCATCAATACGTCTGGCGGATTGGCTGGCGGTGACCGTCTCGAAATCAACGTCCAGACGGCAAGCGACCTTTGCCTCACAACGCAGGCGGCCGAGAAGGTTTACCGGTCGCTGAGCAGTGAAACGCGCATATCCACAAGGCTTTCTGCTCAAGACGGGGCGCGGCTGCTGTGGTTGCCGCAGGAAACCATTCTGTTTGATGGGGCCAGGCTGGAGAGATCGCTTGATGTTGATTTGCAGGAAAATGCTGGCTTGCTTGCGGTTGAATCTGTTGTTCTGGGCCGCAAGGCCATGGGCGAAAGTCTGACGGACTTTTCCTTCCATGACCGGTGGCGCATCCGGCGCAGTGGGCGGCTGGTTTACGCGGATGATTTGCGCTTTGATCCCGCGCGGGTCCTGGGCGCTGCGGCGCTCGATGGAGCGAGGGCTTTTGCCACGGTAGTTTTTGTGGCGACGGACGTGGAGCGTTTCCTTGAGCCGCTGCGCGAAATATTTACTGACCGGGGTGGGGTAAGCGCCTGGGATGGCAAGCTCGTTGCAAGGCTTACGGGTGTGGATGGCTTCGATTTGAGAAAGGCCTTGATTCCGGCCTTGACGTTGCTTGCTGCGCCAAACGAACTGCCTAAAATTTGGACTCTCTGAGGAAATACTATGCATCTTACGCCCCGGGAAAAGGACAAGCTGCTGATAGCCACGGCGGCGATGGTTGCAAGGCGCCGGCTGGAGCGCGGGGTAAAGCTCAATCATCCGGAGACCGTTGTGCTCATCACGGATTTTGTCGTGGAGGGAGCGCGCGATGGCCGCAGCGTTGCCGATCTGATGGAGGCGGGGGCTCGCGTTGTGTCGCGCGCCCAAGTGATGGAAGGCATCGCCGAGATGATCCATGATATTCAGGTGGAAGCCACCTTTCCCGATGGCACCAAACTTGTCACCGTTCATAGCCCCGTGCGCTGAGGAGAGAGACGTGATTCCAGGTGAAATCATTCCAGCTTCCGGCGACATTGAGATCAATGTGGGTGCGGCGCGCACCACCATCGAGGTGGCCAATGCGGGCGACCGGCCCATTCAGGTGGGGTCGCATTATCATTTCTTTGAAACCAACGAAGCGCTGCGCTTTGACCGGGCGAAGGCGCGGGGCCAGCGCCTTGATATTCCATCGGGCACGGCGGTGCGATTTGAACCGGGGCAACGGCGCGAGGTGACCCTGGTGCCGTTCGGAGGCCTGCGGAAGATCTATGGTTTTCAGCAGAAAATCATGGGAGACATCTGATGGCGACCAAACAGCCGCGCGCCAGCTATGCCGCCATGTTCGGCCCCACGGTGGGCGACAAGGTGCGTCTGGCGGATACGGAACTCTTCGTTGAAGTCGAGCGCGATTTCACGGTGCATGGCGAGGAAGTGACTTTCGGCGGCGGCAAGGTCATCAGGGATGGGATGGGGCAAAGCCAGGTCACGCGGGCGGCGGGGGCGGTTGATACGGTGATCACCAATGCGCTCATCATCGATCATTGGGGCATTGTGAAGGCGGATTTGGGCCTGAAGGACGGGCGCATCGCCGGCATAGGCAAGGCGGGCAACCCCGACACGCAAACGGGTGTCAGCATCATCATCGGGCCGGGCACGGAGATCATTGCCGGGGAAGGCAAAATCCTTACCGCCGGCGGCCTGGATGTCCATATCCATTTCGTAGCACCCCAGCAGATCGACGAGGCGCTGAACTCGGGCATCACCACCATGATTGGCGGCGGCACGGGACCGGCAACGGGCACGAAAGCCACGACCTGCACGCCCGGCCCCTGGCATCTGGCGCGGATGATTGAAGCGGCGGACGCCTTCCCGATGAACCTTGGTTTCATGGGCAAGGGCAATGCTTCACTTCCCGCCGCGCTTGAGGAGCAAATTCTCGCCGGGGCCTGCGGGCTCAAGCTGCATGAGGATTGGGGCACGACGCCGGCCACCATCGATTGCTGCCTTGCGGTGGCGGACCGCTTTGATGTGCAGGTGGGGCTGCATACGGACACACTGAATGAATCCGGCTTTGTGGAAGCCACGATTGCCGCCTTCAAGGGCCGCACCATTCACGCCTTCCATACGGAAGGGGCGGGCGGCGGCCATGCGCCGGACATCATCCGCATCGCTGGCCTGCCCAATGTGCTGCCGTCATCAACAAACCCCACGCGGCCTTACACGGTCAACACGGTGGCTGAACATCTCGACATGCTGATGGTGTGCCACCATCTCAATCCGCGCATTCCTGAAGATATCGCCTTCGCCGAAAGCCGCATCCGGAAGGAAACCATTGCGGCGGAAGACATTCTCCATGATCTTGGGGTGTTCTCCATGATGTCGTCGGACAGCCAGGCCATGGGGCGGGTGGGCGAGGTGATCATCCGCACCTGGCAGACTGCGCACAAGATGCGGGTGCAGCGCGGGCGGCTCGCTGAAGATAAAAGCCAGAATGACAACTTCCGGGTGAAGCGCTACATTGCAAAATACACGATCAATCCGGCTATCGCCCAGGGCATTGCGCATCATGTGGGTTCCATTGAAGCGGGCAAGCGGGCCGATCTGGTGTTGTGGTCGCCTGCCTTTTTCGGCGTGAAGCCAGATCTGGTCCTGCTTGGCGGTTCAATTGCGGCGGCTCCCATGGGCGATCCCAATGCATCGATCCCGACGCCGCAGCCGGTGCATTACCGCCCGATGTTTGCGAGCTTTGGAAAATCCCTGGCTCGCTCGGCCGTGACCTTTGTGTCGGCGGCTTCGCTGGCCAAGGGGCTGGAGAAAAAACTCGACGTGGACAAGAGCCTGGTTGCGGTTCTCAACACGCGGGGCACCATTTCGAAATCCTCCATGGTGCATAACGGCGAGATGCCGAAGATAGAGGTGAATCCGGAAACCTATGAAGTGCGCGCCGATGGCGAGCTTCTCACCTGTGAACCTGCAACCGTGCTGCCAATGGCGCAGCGCTATTTCCTGTTCTGATATGCTGCGCGCAACGCAAGTTCGCCCCGCCGGCCCACAGATGAACGGGCCTTATGAAACCATTACACTGGATCATACGGCGCGGCACCGCCGCCGCATGGTGATGAAGGCCGATGGCGGGCTTTCCTTCCTGCTTGATCTTGAGAAGGCCCAAGCTTTGCGCCACGGCGACGGCCTGGTGCTGGAGGATGGCCGCGTCATCAAGGTGCTGGCCTTGCCGGAGCCTTTGACCGAGGTTCGTGGCCGGGATTCCGCTCATCTCATTTCATTGGCCTATCAGATCGGCAACCGCCATCTGGAAGCGCAGATCGAGAAGGATCGCATCGTGATCCGCCGGGACCATGTGATCTTGGACATGCTCAAGGGCCTTGGCGCCAGTGTCGCCGACATCGAAGAAATATTTGAACCGGAAGCGGGCGCCTATGGCCATCACCACTGAGCCGCAGCAGCTTCTGCGCTTGCTGGCCTTCATGTCGCCGGCCTTTCCGGTGGGCGGTTTTGCCTATTCGCATGGACTGGAACGGGCCATTGACGACGGCACGGTAAGATCGGCCGATGCGGTAAGGGAATGGATAGAGTCCCTGCTGGTTCATGGCAGCGGTTGGAATGATGCGGTGCTGTTTGCACGGGCCTATGATGCAGACGCGGCGGCGCGGTTGGAGATTGATGAACTGGCGCTGGGGCTCGCCGCATCGCGTGAGCGAGCGCTGGAGACTTCTGATCTTGGCCGGTCGTTCTCAATGGCGGTGGCGACCATGTCAGTTACCGAAGACATGAATTTTCAAACCTATCCCATAGCCGTTGCTGCCGCGTGTCAGAAAGCCTGTATAGACAAGTATGCGGGCCTGCTTGCCTATTTGCAGGCTTTCTCGAACAATCTGATTGCCGTGGCGGTACGGCTTATCCCTCTCGGGCAAACCAAAGGACTTGAAGTCATGCGCGACCTGATGCCGGTCATTTTTACGACATCGGAACGGGCCTCGGCGGCAAGCCTTGATGATCTCGGCAGTTCAACGTTGCTCTTGGACATTGCGTCGATGCAGCATGAGACCCAGTATTCGCGGGTGTTCCGCTCATGAGCCGGCATGGACCTCTGCGCATTGGCATTGGCGGGCCGGTGGGGTCCGGCAAGACGACGCTGATTGAGATGCTGTGCAAGGCGATGCGCGAGAGCTACTCGGTGGCGGTCATCACCAATGACATCTACACCAAGGAAGATGCGTTGATCCTCAACCGGGTCCAGGCACTGCCGGAAGACCGCATCATGGGAGTTGAAACCGGGGGCTGCCCGCACACGGCCATCCGCGAGGATGCCTCGATCAATCTTTCGGCCATCGCCGAGATGAACGCCCGGCACCGGGACCTCGACATCATCTTCATCGAGTCGGGAGGCGACAATCTTGCGGCGACGTTCTCGCCGGATCTGGCCGACATCACGCTTTATGTCATCAGCGTGTGCCAGGGCGAAAAAATTCCGCGCAAGGGCGGCCCGGCGATCAGCCGCTCTGATCTTCTCATCATCAACAAGATGGATTTGGCGCCCCATGTGAACGCGCGGCTCGATGTCATGGAGGAGGATACGAAAAAGGTTCGGAGCGGAAAACCCTATGTCTTCACCGATACGCTTCGCCGCAAGGGGCTTTCCGAAGTCATCAGTTTTATCGAGGCGGCCGGCGGGCTGGAGAAGCCTGCGCTAGCGAAGGTGAATGAAAGCTGGTGATTCAAGCTTCGGCATGGCGTTCACCTCCACCAATTCCTTGACTATTTCGGGCCTATTCTTTTTCCAATCAATAATCTCGAAACGGCCGTCGAAGTGCTCGACAAGGGCAGTGCAGCTTTCTACCCAGTCGCCGTCGTTGAGATAGTGGATGCCGTCGATCATCCGGTTGTCCGGGGTATGGATATGCCCGCAAATCACGCCCTGGCAGCCGCGGGCATGGGCCTCACGGACCACGGCTTCCTCAAAGCGTGAAATGAACTCCACGGCCTTCTTGACCTTGTGCTTGATATAGGCGGACAGCGACCATTTGCCGAAGCCCAGCAGGCGGCGCAGGCCATTCACCACGCCATTCATGTCCATCAGGCGCTCGTAGGCCCAGTCGCCAAGCTTGGCGAGCCAGGGAGCGAAGTAGATGACGTTGTCGAACTTGTCGCCATGGAGAATGAGATAGCTGAGGCCGGAGGCGCTTTTGTAAACCGCCTCGCGCATCACGGCGACATGGCCAAAGCGATGCCCGGTGAAATCACGGAAATTTTCGTCGTGGTTTCCGGGAATGAAAATGACCTTTGTGCCCTTGCGTGCCTTGCGCATGATTTTCTGGATCACGTCGTTGTGCAACTGGTCCCAATACCATTTCTGGCGCAGGGACCAGCCGTCGATCATGTCGCCTACGAGATAGAGCCTTTTGCTCTCAGTTTCACGCAGAAAATCGAGCAGCGCCGCGGCTTGGGCGCGGCGCGTGCCGAGGTGGACATCCGAGATAAAAATCGCCCGGTAGTGGCGTATGGTTAACACGTCAGCTTTCATCGACTCACCCGTGCAGCATTGTTACGTCTCTATTTTCCGAGATTGATGAAGGCTGTGTGACGGTTGGCGGATGGGCCCTGTGACACGGCTGTCACAAAGCGTGCCTAGGAACGTCGTCAAAATTTGACGGACTGGTCATGAAAGGATTCGCAATGGCATTCGACACGGTCATGGAAACCCCGCGCGGCGGCAATTTGGTGGGCCATGCGGTCCACCGGAACCGGATGCTGAGCTTCGAAGGCGTTTTGGAACGGATTTTCAGCCTGGCCTTCCGGGGCCTTGTCTATCCGCAGATCTGGGAAGACCCTGTGGTTGACATGGCCGCCATGGAGATCAGGCCGCATCATCACGTGGTGACGATTGCTTCGGGCGGATGCAATGTGTTGAGCTATCTCACGGCCTCGCCGGCGCGCATTACGGCCGTTGATCTCAACCGCACGCATGTGGCGCTGACGCGCCTCAAGCTTGCGGGGTTGGCCGCGCTTCCCGGCTGGGAAGAATTCTACCGGTTTTTCGGCGAAGCGGATGACCGGCAGAATACCCGCGATTACCGGCGCTATCTACGCCCCACGATCGACGGCGAGACGCGCAAATACTGGGAAGGGCGAAGCTGGCTGGGGCGGAAGCGGGTCAAGCATTTCCAGAACAATATTTACCGCAAAGGCTTGCTTGGCCGCTTTATCGGTGTGGGCCATGTCATGGCGAAGCTTTACGGCTGCGATCTCAAGGCGCTGCTTGCCTGCCGCTCGCTGGAGCAGCAGAGGCAATTCTTTGACACGCAAATAGCGCCGTTGTTCCAAAGACCTTTGGTCAAATGGCTCACCAACCAGAAGGTTTCACTGTACGGGCTTGGTATTCCGCCGGCGCAGTATGAAGCGCTGGCTGGCGGCGGGCGCATGGCGGACGTGTTGCATAAACGGCTTGAGAGGCTGACCTGCGGATTTTCGCTCCGGGAGAATTACTTTACCTGGCAGGCCTTTGGCCGCAGCTATGCGCCGGGCGCTTCGGGACCTTTGCCGCCTTACCTGAGTGAAGATAATTTTGCACAGCTTCGGGCCAACGGGGCCCGCGTTTCAGTCAACCGGATATCGCTCACTGATGCGCTCGAGGCCATGCCTGCCAGAAGCGTTGACCGGTTTGTGCTGCTCGACGCGCAGGACTGGATGACCGACATTCAACTCAACGCCCTGTGGCGCGCCATATCGCGGGCGGCCACGCCCGATGCCCGGGTGATTTTCCGGACGGCGGGAACCGAGACCATTCTTCCCGGCCGGGTGCATGCTGAGGTTTTGCAGCATTGGCACTATCTCGAGGGGCGCTCGCGCGAGCTTGGGGAACGCGACCGGTCTTCCATTTATGGCGGCTTTCATGTCTATGAACGCACGCATTGAGAGCCTGCCCGGCCATGGCGAAGCCATGGACCGGATGTACCGGTTCCAGCGGCATTTCTATGATGCCAGCCGGCGCTATTACCTGTTGGGCCGGGACCAGTTGCTTGACCGGCTGGCCCCGCCCTCTGGCGGGTCCATCCTGGAAATT
Organism: Aestuariivirga sp.; assembly: GCA_030680855.1. GTDB lineage: Bacteria > Pseudomonadota > Alphaproteobacteria > Rhizobiales > Aestuariivirgaceae > Aestuariivirga. Next base: position 31,985 of record JAUXUN010000082.1, on the reverse strand, counting down.
GGCTGCGGCACGGGCCGGAACCTGATAGGGGCGGCGCAGCGCTATGGCGATGCGAAGCTTTTTGGCATCGACATCTCACAGGAGATGCTGAAGACGGCGCTTGGCAGCATGAGCCGCATGGGATTCGAAAAACGGGTGTGTGTTGCCTGTGCCGATGCAACGTCGTTCGATCCCATGGCAAGCCTTGGCCAGAACCGGTTTGACCGCATCTATTTTTCCTACACCCTGTCGATGGTTCCCGAATGGCAGATGGCCTTGCGCCATGCCTTCAGCCTGCTATCGGCCGAAGGCGAACTCCACATTGTCGACTTTGGCCAATGCGAAGGCTTGCCGCGGAGCTTTCGCGCCCTGTTGTTTCGCTGGCTTGGCCTTTTTCACGTGTCGCCGCGCGCAGGACTGAAAAGCGAACTCGCCAAAATACCTGGCGCGTCTGTTCATTTTGAAATGCCCTACCGCGGGTACGCGTGGCTTGCCACGATCAGGCGGCGGCCGGCTGCGCCTCAATCACGGGCCCTTTGACGCGTTTTACGGGCTTGGCCTTCTTGACCTTGGGAGCCTTCGGCTTCGCGCCGATCCGGATGCTGCTTGCAAAGGGCATTCCCTCGCCATTTGCCGTGCCTTGCACGTGGATCTTCTTGCCGGCCATGTAGGCGGACGTGACGAAGGCTGCCAACGTGGCAAAACCGGATGGATTGGCGGAATCCAGCAGATAGGACTTGCTGCCGCTCTTGCCCACAAGTTCAAATTGGAAGTGGTTTCCGGAGCCGCTCACGTTGATGCTGTCGAGCCGCCCCGAGAATTCCGTGGAATTCGCCTTTTTTGCAGGCTTCTTGTCGTCCATATTAGTCCCCTCTCCATTTTATTTTTCAGAAACCGGGAAACTTAGTGAATTGTCACACGGCTGTCATTCATATCGATTAATCCCGATGCATGGATGAGTTTGAGACTGTCTCGGCGCTTCGGGCCCTTGGCGAGCCAACGCGCTGGAAAGTGATGCGTTTGCTTGCGAGCAGGCAGCATGGCATGGCGGCGGGTGATATCGCAGAGGCCCTGCAGGTGCGGCAGAATACACTGTCGTCGCATATCGCCGCCCTGACACGTTGCGGCCTGGTAGACGGACACCGTCAGGGCCGGCAAATCGTTTACGCGGCAGATTCAAGAAACGCCCGCAGACTCGCAGCCCGTGTTCTGGTCAGCTTGGGGGAAGTTTCCGAAAGCACTGCCAGCAAGCTTCTCAGGAAGTGAATGCTGAATTTTTGTGCAGTTTCGTAACAAGCCTAATTAACGGTTGAAGTCAGGCAAGCTTTCGATATCCTTATTGTTTTAAACCCCGTGCATCGGTGAAGCGGGGTGAAAGGATATAATGCAATCGATTCTGGAAATTTGCGATCCCGCCAAAAGAAAAGAAGTTCCGGCGGGAACGGTGCTCCTCCCCGAAGGAAAGACGTCTGGCTATATTTATGTTCTTGCGGAGGGACGGATCGAAGTGCTTCGCGGCAATACGCAGGTGGCAGTCGTCAGCGAGCCGGGGTCGGTCTTTGGTGAAATGTCGGTACTTCTTGGTTCGCCTCATACGGCTACGGTCCGGGCCCTTACGGAGGCAACGGTCTATGCCTATGCCGATGCGGCGGGGTTTATGCGGTCCGACCCGCAGATCGCCTTCGTCATCGCCCGCCTGCTGGCCCAGCGGTTGAATTCAGCGACAACCTATCTTGTTGACTTGAAGCGCCAGTATGCCGGGCAGGGCAATCACCTGGGCATGGTGAGCGACGTGCTTGCCAGCCTCATTCACCAGCAGGAGGCGGAATTCACGCCGGGTTCGGACCGCTTGCCGGACCCTGCGATGTGACCCAGGCTGGAGGGGTTGCAAGACGCCGCAAGGGCCGCTCGAGCGGCTGGCTGAACTGGATGGATTGAAATCCCGCGGCCGAAAGCCAAACCGCCTCGTCTTTCTCCGTGTCGAAAATGATGTGGGCGGGGGGTGCTCCAAACTGGAATCCGACATTAAACACCCAGGTATCGCCAATCCGGTCCACCCATGAGCCGTCCTTGACGAAGGGTGACTGGTGAACGTGGCCGGAGAAAACCATGTCCGGCTTGTATTCGTTGACCCACTCCAGAAGCGAACTGTCGCCTAAAAACCTGCTTCCGGTCCAGCTTGTGGGAGATTTGTCAGATGGCGCATGGTGCACCCAGAACCAGCGGCCGGTGCGCTTCAGGGCATCGGCTGCCAGTTGCGCGCCAATTCTGTCGCGGGAAAGCGGGCCATCCCACCACGGGCAGACACTAAAAAGCGTATTTTCAAAGACGAATGATGCCCCATCTGAAGGAACGTCATTTTGGCTGAGGTCAATGAGCCATTTCGCCACTTTTTCGCCGGACAGGTCCCGCGAATCGAGGTCATGATTTCCCGAGCAAACCACAACCTTCGTCCTTTCGCGCATAAGCTCAATGTATTTGCGAATGACAACGGTCTGGGCCCGGCCATCGACCAGCGAACTCAAATCAAGATGGTCACCGGCGATGATGACCAGATCATAGTCCCCGGCCACATTCAGCACCCAGTCAAACTGGGGCAGGGAATAGTGCAGGTCGGCAACGACGAGGCATCTCATGTCAATATTCCCTGATTTACGTTGCGGTCTGCGCGGGTCCGGCCAAACATAATCATACTTCTCCGGGCACCGTCAAATGGAAGGCCGGCGCCGGATCGCGATGCAGGTGATGTCATCGGTCTGCTCCGCTCCTTGGGCGAAGGAATCGACGGTCGAGAAAATCCGTGAAACAATTTCGGCCACGGGCCTGTCATGTGAGCTGACGAGTGTTTCGATGAATGCAACCTCGCCAAGCTCTTCCTGGGAGAGATTCATGGCTTCGGTAACGCCATCGGTGAAGAGAACAAGGGTATCGGAATGGTTGAGCGTTATACGGGCCATGGCCGGGATTCGGTCCGCATAAAGCGCCAGCGGCAATCCGGTGGCCGGGAAGCTGCGGGTTTCTCCTGAGGAGAGAATTTGGAAGGGAGCGTTGTGGCCGCAGTTGCAATATTCAAGAACCCCGCTGCGCAAGTTCAAGGCGGCATAAAAGGTTGTGGCGAACATTGATGACGCGTTGTTCCGGCAGAGAATGGCATTGGCCCGTGCGATTGTGGAGGCCACGTCCTTTTCCTCATGGGCGGCGGTGCGCAGGACGGTGACCACCACAGCCATGAACAGGCTCGCCGCAATGCCCTTGCCGCAGATATCGCCGATTGCAATCGCGAGATGGTCCGCGTCCAGCATGAAGAAGTCGTAGAAATCGCCGCCCACTTCGCGTGCGGGGCGCATTTCGGCGTGGAGTTCAAGAACCCCTTCGATTGCCGCCAGGTTCGAGGCTTTCGGAAGGAACGACTGCTGGATGATGGCGGCACTTGCCAGTTCATCGTGCTGGGGCCGCTTGTCCAGAATCTGACTGGAGAAACGGTGGAAGGCGGCGGAAAATTCCGCCAGCTGGGGCGGCGGATTTTCCAACTGCTCCAGAATTCGCGAATCAAATTCGCGCTTCTCAAGGGCCGCCAGCGCGTTGGTGTAGAGGCTGACGGCGCGGTTCACGGCATCGAGCTGGCGTCCCAACTGGCCAATGATGAACAGCAGCAAATCCGGGGCTTTCCGGGCAATTTCATGAAGCTCGGAGCGGCTGATGCGATACACAGTCGAGGACGTTACGGCCTTGATTGTTGCAGTGCGGGGGAGATCGGCAAGGACGCCAATTTCACCGACAAGCTGGGGGGCGTGAACCGTCGCCAACGGCACCGAACCAAAGAGTGTTTCGGCATTGACACTCACGGTTCCCTGATCAAGAAAGTACGCAGCTTCGCTGGCCTCGCCCTGCTGTACCAGAATTTCGCCCGGGTTGAGATGGATTTTAGGGAGCGATTTCAGCACCACTTCCAGAGCTTCAGCATGGAAGTAGTCCGGCTTGGAGGCGCCAAATTCAGCAGTGTTACTCATCGCGGAGTTAAGCTTAGTCGGTCATTTTGATTATAGCAAAAATTCGACGACGACGCGGTTGCCAAGGCCTGCCCGTTCATATGCAATCGTACTGGCGAAATTCCTGATGAGCTGAATGCCCAGTCCGCCCGGCTCGACCGCGTTCAATGGCTGGTCGATGCGGTGCGCCGGGGCACTTGCAATGTCGAACGGCTTTCCGTCGTCTTCAACCGCCATGCTTATGCCCTGGTTGCTGAGGCTGATCGTGATTTCCACATTCACGGGGGGAATCGCTCCCCGGGAAAGACCGCCGCTGCTTTCGCTTCCCCCATGTCGGACAATATTGCTCAGCAATTCCTCAAGACAAACCTGCAGCGCAAATACCAGCTGTTCTGGCAGTTGCCGGTCGGCCGCTATCGTATCTACCCATTGCGCGGCAGCGGAGATGCCGGCAACGGTGCCGGCAAATGCCTTGCGCCAGGTATTGGATTGAGGCGCGTGCTCCTTTTGGGCAGCATTCACTTGCTGAAAATTGCCGCCGCCGCATTCATGTCCCGGACGATCTGGATAACCGTATCCACACCACTCGTCCGCAGGACTTTTTCCACATTGGGCTGGGGATTAAGAAGCACCATGTTGCCACCCTTGCTGGCCAGCGTCTTGCAGCTCATGATCAGGGTGCGGATTCCCAATGAGGCCAGGAATGTGACCTGGGACAGGTCGATCACGACTTTTTTCTTCGCATCGGCGATCGCGCTGAAATTCCTGTCAACAGCGAGGGCCCCCTGCACATCCATACGCCCGGACAGCAGGACATTTGTGATCCCATTGTCCAAGTCAACGATATCGACATTCATTACTTCTTCGGCCACTTTGCGCACCCACCCCGCGTTGAAACCCCGCCCGAGGTTTCATCCCGGCCAAGATCGAACATTGACATTGGAAAGGATACCAGATCGAAGATATATGACAATAGCGTGAAGGGCTCCTTGAAGGTCCGCATTGCTGCCCGGCATCAGCCATGCAGCCTTTGGGAGGCAACGGGGATAGCACATTCGGACGCATTGATCTCGCCTGCAAGTTTGCCTAACCATGGATGCCATGATGACAAATAATGACGTGCTTTTTCTGATTCTTTTGCTGCAAATCAAGCATTTTATCTGTGACGGACCCCTGCAGACCAAGGCCATGGTCGACGGCAAGTCGGTCTACGGCAACCGCCTGGGCCTGCTGCATGCCGGGATTCATGGGTTGGGGACGATTGCCGCCCTGGCGTGGTTCGGGCTTGACTGGACGCTGGTTCTTGCCCTCGCCGTTGCCGACATGGTGGTTCACTACCATATTGATTTCACCAAGGAGAACATCGTCAAGATCAAGGGCTGGACGATCGCCGTGCGGGAGTTCTGGTGGGCCCTTGCAACGGATCAGTTCCTGCACCACCTCACCTATCTTGCCATCGCCGCGATCGTAGTCAGCTCGGCCTGACAGGAGCTTCAACTCGTCAAAGCAGGTTGCTTGCCGCCAGCCGATCATAAAACTTTTTCAGGTCCGGCTTAATGGAACTTGCCGCTTCGATTGCCTCGGCGCGAAGTATTTTGGCCTTTGCCGCAGGCGCACCGGGCAACGCCTTTAGGATATTTGCGTGGACTTCGTGCAACTTCAGAAATTCAGGCGTTTGCGCAAGTTTCGCATCGCCCAAAAGCAGGAACAGCCTGATGCGTTCCGATTTTCCCTTTAACGCGTGGGAGCCGGCGTCGAGCAGGGCGAAGCCCTTCAGGCTCTCCGCAGTTGAAGCGGACACAAGAATATCGAAGGCCAGTTCTTTTGATGCGGCTTCGATGCGGGCCGTCGTGTTCACGGCATCGCCAACCGCTGAATAGTTGAACCTGCTCTCGGCCCCCATGTTGCCGACGCAGGCGATGCCGGTATTGAGGCCGATGCCAATAGCAAGGGGCCGGTTGAGGCCCAAGGCATCCTGCTCGTTCATTTCCCGCAACGTGTCGCGCATGGCCAGCGCACAAAGAGCTGCTCGCACCGGATGTTCTGCGACATCGACCGGGGCGTTCCAGAACGCCATGATTGAATCGCCGATGAACTTGTCGAGGGTGCCCTCGCTGGCCATGACATGGCGGCTCAGGCCAGTGAGCAGCTTGTTGAGGAAGCTCACAAGATCGGTCGGCGGCATGCCTTCGCTGATTGTGGTGAAATCGCGGATATCCATGAACATCAGGGTTATTTCCCGGTCCACGCCGCCGAGGAGCATGGCTTCCGGCTGATTTTCCGCGCGGGCCAGAACGGCCGGCGACACATGCTGGCCGAAGGCCTTGCGGATGTGACGCCGCTCCTGGTCGGTTGTAAGGAAGCGGAAACCCATGACGGCGAATTGCGACGCAAGTGCGGTTGCCACAGGATAGGTCGGATCAATCAGCAGCCCGCCGTTGCGGAAGGCCAGCCACGACGCGAGAAGTGCCGCGCCGGACATTGCAATTCCCGTGGTGACGGCGATCCATGGCGACACGAGGGCGGTGAGCAGCACCACGGCCAGGCCCAGCAATGCGATGGCGATGATTTCAAGCCCGTCGGCCCAATCGGGCCGGGTGAGGAAATTTTTGGTGAGAATTTGTTCAATGGCCTGGGCATGAAGCGAGACCCCCGGCACATTCTGTCCGAGCGTGGTGGTGCGGATATCGAGGAGGCCTGCCGAAGATGTGCCGACCAGCACGATATTGCCTTCAATGAGAGGCCGCAATTTGGCGTCATCGCCCGACAGCACGTCGCCGGCGGAGACATAGCGGTCGGCCCTTTCCGGACTGGTATAAATTTGCAATTCGCCGGCGGATGTCGTCGGCACTTCGAAGTCACCGACCCGCGCCGTGGCAATGGAGCCCTCACGTTCGGGAGCATTGGCGATGATGTAGGTGGAGGCGCCTTGGGCCACACGCAGGGCCTCCATGACGAGTGACGGATAGAGTTGTTTTCCATCGGAGCGAAACAGTGAAATGGTACGGACAATGGTTGAGTCAGCGTTGGCGTTCATGCTGATGTCGCCAATACCCGCGGCGGCATCTTCCAGGATGGGCAAGGGCGGTGTTGCCCCGGCAAGCGGCGGTGGCGCAAGCAGCGGGCTTTCGCCGGTGAATGCGAAGCCTGCCTTGACCTTGGGCATGGTGGGCGAATTCACGTTGGTGGCAAAGCCGAGGACCACCGGCTGCAGGGCGAATTGGGTCGCGAGGACGGCATCATTGTCTCGCAGGCCCGCAATGATGGCTGGATCCACGCTGTCCTGTCCGGCCATGATGTTTTTCGGCGAGAGGCGGTCGGGTTCGGCAAAGAGTACGTCGAAGGCTACCACCGCCGCGCCGAGCTCGTTCAGGCGGGATGACAGCTTTGCAACCAGGGTGCGCGGCCAGGGCCATTGGCCAAGGATCTTGAGGGAGCGCTCGTCAATATCGATGATACGGACGGGCGTGGGTTCGTAAGCGCGGGGCGCCAGGCGCTGGAACTGGTCGAAGGCGAAATCACGGACGGATCGCAAGGTGCTGAAATCCGTCCAGCGCAACGCCACCAGCACGGCAACGATAGTCACGCCAAACAGAATGGCCTTCAATGCAGGTCGCAGCTTCATGAGCCTTGGCTCATCCCCTTCAGGCCAATCGTGATCACGCAGGTTTGGAGGTTAGTTCGTAATAGGGGGTTTAAACAAGACCAGTGTTAAAACGCTTCGAGATGCACACATTTGGTTCCGATTTCAGGGTCAGGCCTTAACGACATTAGCCAGACTCAAGCCTCGCTTGGCACATGCATTGCGCGTGTCGACAACAATCTTGGCCTTTTCCAGATACTGATACTCAATGCAGTCATGATCAGTCACAACTACCACCGCATCGTAAGCACGAATGCTGCGGGAGCCAAATGGCACCGATCTCCGCCCTGTAAAATCAGGATGCTCGCGTGTCTTGGGCATCTCATCGACGTGAGGATCGTGAAAATCGACCTTCGCTCCCCGCTTTTCCAAGAGTTCCATCAACTTGAGGGCAGGGCTTTCCCGAATATCGGAGACGTTTTTCTTGTAGGCCACACCCAGGATCAGGATACGTGCAGCACTCAAAGTCTTCGCGCATCTGCCATCGAGTGTTTCGACCAGGCGATTTATCACATAGTGCGGCATTGCCGTGTTGATTTCTCCAGCCAATTCGATGAAGCGGGTAGGAACTCCAAACTCTCTGGCCTTCCAAGCGAGATAGAATGGGTCAATGGGAATACAATGGCCTCCAAGACCTGGACCGGGATAGAAAGGCATAAACCCAAAAGGCTTCGTTTTGGCCGCCTCAATGACTTCCCAAATGTCGATATCCATTGCAGCGAAAATGACTTTTAGCTCATTCACCAAGGCAATGTTGACCGCGCGGAACACATTCTCGGTAATCTTAACGGCCTCGGCAGTTTCGTTAGAACTAACGACGACAACCCGGTCAACAACCGACTTGTAGAACAGGGCTGTCAACTCGCCTGCCTCCGCACCCTCACCGGCTACAATTTTTGGAATGGTGGCCGTGGCAAAGTCAATGTTGCCAGGATCCTCGCGTTCGGGCGAGAACCCCAGGAAGAAGTCTTGCCCGGCAATAAGCCCGGTCTGCAGCAAAATGGGTTTCACAACATGGCTGGTTGTCCCTGGGTATGAAGTGGACTCCAACACCACCAACTGTCCCAAACGAAGACAGCCTGCAATCGCCTTGGCTGTCCGTTGAACATAGGACAGATCCGGCTCGCGGTTCACGGTGAGAGGCGTGGGGACACATATGATAATGACGTCACAGGCGGCAAGCTTCTTGAAGTTGTTGGTGACACGAAGCCTTTTCGTTTTGACCAGCGGCACAAGGGCATCCGAAGAAACCGAACCAAGATAGGACTGTCCCATGTTTACCTGAATCATTTTGGATTCATCGATGTCAAAGCCCAAAACCTTGAATCCGGCCTGGCTGGTCGCAACGGCGAGTGGCAAACCAACATAACCCAAACCGCATACGCCAATCGTAGCTTTGCGGGATTCAATCAGTTGCTTGAGTTTGGTAAATTCTGCGAGCGCCAGCATCAATGTTTCTCCTTCGACCCCCGTGGCCCATTCCAATACAGCCCGGTGCCCTGGTATGGCCCTGGCGCCGTGGCTCGGCGAAAAACATGCAATATCCGCACCGGGGCCGGAGGAGGCGCGGCATACATCAGGCGGACGCTCGATTAACCTTAATGATTCACTAATCCGGTAGTTAAAAATTGACTTGCATTTACCAAATTGGATAACTGGCAGGCAGATGCGACTTGTGCCCGGGATATGGCCCTCTCCCGGCTAACGATGGTAAAAAAATGCGCAATACATCGCGTCGTAAGAAGATCTTGATTGCAGGCGGGGCAGGCTTCGTCGGCAGCAACCTCGTGCGGGAATGCCTGACCCAAGGGCACAAAGTCGACTGTGTTGATTCACTCATAACCGGAGAATCGGCCAATCTTGCTCCGCTGCTCACGAACCAGGACTTCAGGTTCATCCACGGCGACATCGCGGATACCGGCATTGCATCACGATTGCAGCGCGAGCGCTACAGCGAAATTTACAATCTCGCATGTCCCACCGGCGTTCCCAACATAGCGGTGCTAGGCGAGGAGATGATGATTGCCTCTTCCACCGGGACGCTCAACCTGCTGCGCGTGGCAGAGCAGTCACGGGCCCGATATTTATTTGCAAGCACCGCCGAGGTTTATGGCAATCCAGAGAAATTTCCGCAGTCTGAGGATTATTCAGGGAACGTGGACCCAGTAGGTTTGCGCAGCCCATACGAGGAGGGCAAAAGATTTGGCGAGGCGGCTACTGCCTATTATGCCCGGCGTTACGGCGTCGATGCGCGCATCGTCCGAATCTTCAATACCTACGGCCCCTTTATGTCGAAAAATGACCAGAGGGTCATACCACAGATGCTGACGCGTGCTCTAAACCAGCTCCCTTTAACAATGTATGGCGACGGGTCGCAGACTCGTTCCTTCCTTAATGTGCGCGATCTCATCGATGGCTTCGCACTGGTTATGAATCAACATTGCGAGGGAGAAGTTTATAACATTGGCGGTGAAACCGAAATCACCATCGCCGAACTCGCCGCAGAGATCCTGCGGGCTACGGGAAGCAGGTCCGAGGTGGTCCGCAAACCACACTTTATTGCTGATCATGATCGCCGTTTGCCAGATACGCGAAAAATCAGGGCACTGGGTTGGGCACCAAAAACATCACTTGCAACTGGTCTGAAACAGAGCATCAAACATATGCAGATGACGCCTGGGTATTCTGTGGCGCGGCAAAACGGACAGAATCCGGCAACTACGCGGACAGACCACTCTGTCGCGGCATGAAAATTGCTTGACCCTCTCCAAAAGCTAAATTTGGTCCTGGAGATAGCTCTGCATGCACGATCAAACCATCAACAACCTGATGCTTCTCGCGATGGGTTCAGCTATCGGAGTGAATGTCCTGTTCTGGGGCTTTGTCGGGCTGCTCCGTTATATAAGCGAGTGCCGTTTGGGCGTGATCTCTGTTCATGATCCAGTAACTCTGGCGAATGTGGCAGTTGTCATTCCCGCGCACAATGAGGAGACGGCCCTGCCGAAGTGCCTGCGCGCGCTGCAGGTGGTCATTCCCCTCAGTCAGGTCTATGTTGCAAGCGATGGTTCGCGTGATCAGACAGTTGCCATAGCCCGAGCTGCTGGCTGCCATGTCGATGACATTTGGCCAAACGGCGGAAAGGCCAACGCAATTACCCATGCCATTCGCGCCAATGACCTTTGCAATCGCTTTAAAGCGGTTCTCATTCTCGACGCCGACTCGGAGATTGACCCTGGATACTTCAGGCACTCCCTGCCTATGTTGCGAGACCCTAAGGTCGCGGCCATTGCGGGTCATGTTCTGTCACGTTGGCCCGCGCAGCGCTGGCTGACGCCAAGTCTGATTTTCACCGCCTATCGCACCCGCCTTTATCGGTTGCTCCAGGCCGCATTTCAGTATGGCCACAGTTGGCGCGTCGTTAACGTAAGCTATATCGCACCGGGCTTTGCCAGCATATACCGCACAACGGCCTTACGGGAGATCGACATTGCTGCCCCAGGACTCGTCATCGAAGATTTCAACATGACTTTTGAGGTCCACCGCAAACGCCTCGGGCGCATTGCCTATTCACCTAAAGTGAGGTGCACTTCGGAAGATCCTGCTGGGCTTGGCGACTACAGAAAGCAGGTAATGCGGTGGTATCTTGGCTTCTGGCAAACCGTTTTGCGTAACGGATTCTGGCCCAGCCGGTTTTGGCTTGCACTCTTGCCTCTGCTCCTCGAACTTGCCCTTTTCAGCGCCTACCTGATTGCCTTGCCATTTTTCGTTCTTGCCTACCTTTTGACGGGGTGGGAGAGTGTTGCGTTTTCGATGTCAGATCTGGCAATTCGCCAGGTGTCGCCTGTTGATGTTTTTCTTGCCTTTATCGCAATCGACTTCGCTTTGACGGCGGTCACGGCCATAATCGAGCGGCGGCTATCGTTGTTTCTCTACGCACCGGTATTTCCGTTTATCCGTATTCTGGATGCCTCTCTTTTCATGGCCGCCTTCATAAAATCCTTTTCGGCCAAGTCGGACGGTCGTTGGATCAGCCCTGAGCGCCGCTTCGATAGCCTTCACAAGGAACCATCGGCATGAGTGGAAGGTCAGGTTCCCATAATGGGCTCTCGCGCCGGTCGGTTTTGCTTGGCGGCCTCGCCCTGCCAGTTCTTGCCAGTGGATTTGCGGCTTCACCCGGCCGGGCGGGGGAGTCAGCGCCCGCCCTGCTCTTGGTAATCACTGGCATTGACCCGGCTACATCGCCCGCCCTGCTGACCTCGGTTACCGAACCTTTTGTTAGAGCCGGCCTCGCCGTGGTGCTCAGCGTCAATCCGTTTCTCGCCAATGGCACGGCTATGTCGCCCCTGGATGCGATATCAAGGTCGTTGCGTGATGCGCTGGACAAATTTCCAGCGCAGCTCGAATTGGCGGTCGATGTTCGCGATTTGCCTGCATTGTCCCCCTATGGGCAATTACGTCAGGCGAGCAACAGCCAAGCCGCCCTGACGAAGGCAATCAACGCGATGGGGGACTGTTATGTGCAGCCGGTCGTCATGGCGTCCACGCTTACCACGCGCACGCTCGTGGGGTCGCTTGAAGACCTGTCGGGCCTGCGCGCCGCCGGTATCCGTACGGTCATTCACTTACCGCAAACAGCCAATGAAACCGTGCCGGCCAGTCGCGGCTATTGGAAGACCTCAAGCGGCCTTGCCAAGACATTTGCCGGCACGCTGACATCATCGCCTCGCTCACCGGCGAAAATTGCCGCTGCAATACAATTCGAAAGCCGATCACCCGAACCGATCGTCGTAACATTTTCACTTTCCGACCTTGGGTCCAGTCGCAGCGCCGACATCGCCTCCTACGCAACGCAGCTGGCGCGGCATCTGGCATCCCTATGGGCCGCCCAAACCGTTTATTCGATCTTGCCTTATGAACTGTACAAACTGTCCATGCCGGGCCCAGCGCGTTACGTCATCGTTCGCGTGGATGACTTCCGGCTCTCCAATGCCACCGATTCCAATCACAAGCTGGTGGTGGCTGAACTGCTGTCGCGGGGAATACCAATCTCCCAAGCTGTGATTCCGGGTGGTGTGGTTCCACTGGCCAATGATGACCTCAGCAAGAATTATTTGCGCAAGCTGTCGGAAAACCCAATCTACGACTTTGCCACACATGGACAAGCCCATTTGCCAAATGAGCTCCTTGGCCAGACTGATGACTTCAATAGAGAAGTCATCGGGTATGGCATAACGAGCCTGCAAGATGTTTCCGGCCGCGAGCCTTTGACCTACATCCCGCCCAACAACGTCTACGATGCCGCCACGCTGAGGGCCTATCAGCAGTACGGCGGGAAAGTGTTTAGTTCCGAGCATGGAAATTTCAACTGGTTTTGGGGGCTTGATGAATTTGGCATCCTTCATGCCTCTCATACCATTGGTCCGGAAAAGAGTTGGGGCAATGATATTGCATACCACGAACCGGCCGACATCGCGCGTTTCATAGGTTCGCGCAACGATGCCGTGTTGATGCTCCATCCGCAAACAATGAATAGCGCCAGCAAATTTCGTGCGGTGTTTGATACCCTTGACCTCTTGTCCCAGGAGCGCAAAACACAACTAACCAACTTTCGGCAGTATTACGATAAGGTGATGCCGGTAATCCCAGCTTTGGAACGGGTGCAGACCGCACGATACGAGGTCGGCGTAAACGACCGGCTGGAGGGAGAAAGCAGCCTGCCCAGCCATGATGAGCTTGTGAAGGCTGCCGCAGTGGCGTGGCAGTATTTCGACAGGTGGCAGAAAAAATACAAGGGTCTGGCCCCCGCCACAGGCTGGCTGGAAGGCAACCAGATAAAGGGTTACCCATTTGCGACAATGTGGGACGTCGCGTCGATGATCATGGCAACGATCTCCGCCCAACGGCTGGGGTTCATCTCTCAACAGCGGTTTGAAGAAGCAATCACGAGTATCCTGCGCTTTGTCAGAACCGCACGGTATAAGAGGCGGTCATCATTCTTGCCGGCGACCGAACATCCGCTCAAGGGCACCGGTGGTGCGAGGGGAGGATTTGACTCGGCAGACACCGGACGCCTCTTGATTGCGCTCAAGGTACTCGACCAGGTGACAAACCAGGAATTCAGGATTTCAAAAATCGTCAACTCTTGGGACTTGGGGGCTTCAATAATTGAAGGAAGAATGCACGATCTCCTTGGCCGCAAGGCGACCTCGGTCCACAAGAGCTCATATGCGCAATACGCCGCACAGGGGTATCGGCTGTGGGGATATCCGGTCCTGCCGATTTATACAGAGGCCAATCCACTGGCGAACATGGACGCCACTCTCCGCTTTATTGAAGAATTGCAAGAATATGGTCGAATCGCCACCGAACCGATCACGACGGAACAGATTGAAGTTGGCTCAACAGATCATGGTACGCTGGCGGCTGACCTTCTCCTCGCGGCCCAGATTGCGCGTCACAAGGAAACGGGCATATTGACTTGCGCCTCGGAAGGGCCGGCTGACCGTGCTCCGTGGTTCACCTATCAGGGCTACCAGTTGAAACCGGATGGTGGGTCGTGGGAGGTTGACTTGCCTCCTGACTCGGAGTCACTTGGTGAAAAACGAAAGCAAAGCTTTAGGACCATCAGCACCAAAGGCTGCTTTCTCTGGCTGGCGGCGCGTCCTGGCCAGTATTCCAGAAAACTTTATGACACTGCACGCACTGTCGGGCTCACGAACGGCATTGGCTTTGCTTCCGGGATTTATGAGAGCTCATTCAAGGCAACGGATCACACTGATGTCAACACCAATGGCATCATTCTTGAGGCTATTCTCTACATACTCAGCGGTTCCAAGCCTGCAATCAAGTTGCAGCCAAAGTGACTTCGTTGCTCTTGATGGACAAATGGGCCTGAGACCTTGAAGCAGATTTCCGGTGGCAATGGCTTGGCAGGTTTGCTACAAACACGAAACGCATAAGGAAACCCCGCTATCTCATTGAGATAACGGGTTTTTTATGGTTGCGGGAGCCAGATTTGAACTGACGACCTTCAGGTTATGAGAACGTTCGATACCCCATCTGCGGTGCTCCTGCGTTTTCCCCCGCTTTGCTCTAACAATATGATTTCTTTGGGGTAAAATGGATTTCATGAAGCGGTTTCTTGCACTCGGGTGCTGGGGTTTTCACGCCCAACTGTTACCCATATGTTACCCGGAACAAACTTCAGTGAAACGAGTGAAATCCCGTGAAACGCATACTACACATATCAAAGCGGCAAGTTGATGCCCTTATGCCAGCTGAAAAAGACCTCGACTTCTTTGATGACGATCTCAAAGGATTTGGTGTCCGGGTTCGAACATCGGGCCGAAAAACCTATTTTGTCATGATGCGGCATCGCGGTGTGTTGCGGCGGTTTACGATTGGTCCGCATGGAGCTGTGTCGCCAGAACTTGCCAGGACCAAGGCCAAGGAGATCATTGCCCAACTTGCTATTGGCAACAATCCAAATGAGGCCAAGGATGCAATCCGGCAGTCTGTTTCAGTCAGGGCATTGGCTGATCGCTTTATGGCTGAATATGTGCCGTTTCACTGCAAGGCCAGCACGGCCAAAGAATACAAGCGCTGTGTGGATATATTCATTGTTCCCGAAATTGGAACAACAAAAGTCATATCTGTCGAGCGCACCGATATCACCGCACTTCACCATCGGCTACGAAATATTCCGTATCAGGCCAATAGGACACTTGGGGTTCTCTCCGTCATGTTTGCCCAAGCCGAAGCGTGGAACTTGCGGGAGGCCAATACAAATCCCTGCCGGGGTGTAAAGAAGTTCAAGGAGCAAAAACGCGAACGCTTCTTGTCCCACCAAGAACTTGACCGACTTGGCGAGGCGTTACGGATCGCTGAATTAGATACGCCATCTGCGGTAACCTGCATCCGGTTGCTCATTCTCACCGGCTGTCGCCTCAGTGAAATCCAAAAACTCAAATGGGCTTATGTCGATCTCAAGTCGAAGTTGATCCACTTGCCGGATTCAAAGTCTGGAAAGAAGACGATCTATCTCGGCCAAGCCGCAGTGGACGAGTTCCGACGCACAATCAAAGTCAACAACAACCCCTATGTCGTAACCGGACAGATTGATGGCCAGTACCTGATCGAGATGCAAAAGCCCTGGCACCGCATACGGAAAGATGCTGATTTAGAAGACGTCCGTATTCATGATCTTCGGCATACTTTTGCCTCCCACGGAGTTGCCATGGGGCAGGGGCTGCCCATCATTGGAAAACTGCTAGGGCACTCCCAACCCCAAACGACTGCCAGATACGCTCACCTTGATGCGGATCCAGCGATTAAAGTTGCTGACCAGATTTCCGAGCGCTTGGCGAAATGCTTGAATCCCATTGGTGCTGACCTGCCATTGAAGTTTCATCCAGTAGCTTTTAGAGCCTCCGGCAGTTTTATGCCCGTTTGGGCAGGTTGAGCAACAGGCCGGAGCGCGGAGCCGTCAGTGAGCGCAGCGTGCAGGCCTGTTGCGGTGAGCTTGGCAGCAAAGGCTGCCGGTGTTTGGTAGGCCAGGGCCGAGTGTGGCCGTGTGGTATTGTAGTCTTCAACCCATTCGGCAATGACTGTCCTGGCCTGGTCGAGACTGAAGAACAGGGTCTCATTGAGGAGCTCGTCGCGCATCTTGCCATTGAAGCTTTCGACATAGCCGTTCTGCATGGGCCTGCCGGGAGCAATGTAATGCCAGTCAATCCCGTAATCCCTGGCCCATGCGAAGATGGCGTGGGAGGTGAGCTCCGTGCCGTTATCTGAAACAATCATCCCGGGTTTGCCTCTGCGTTCGATAAGGGCTGTCAGCTCCCGCGTCACCCGGTGACCCGAGATCGATGTGTCGGGAATGGCGCCCAGGCATTCATGGGTGACGTCATCCGTGATGTTCAGAACCCGGAACCTCCGGCCATTGGCCATCTGGTCATGCACAAAGTCGAGTGACCAGCGGGCATTGGGCCTTACTTCGACAAGAATGGGTGCCCGTACGCCGATCGCCCGTTTGCGACCCTTGCGCCTTCGCACACCTAGGCCTTCTTCCCGGTAGAGCCGGTAGATGCGGGTGATACCAGACGGCTCGCCTTCACGCCGCAGCATGATGAACAGGCGGCGGTAGCCGAACCTTCGACGCTCATTGGCAAGTTCCCGCAATCTGGCCCGCAGTTCTGTCTCGGGTGGCCGTCGTGATTGGTAGCGAACCATCTTGCGGTCGGCAGCAACCACTTCACAGGCCCGGCGCTCGCTCATCTGGAACTGTTCCTTCAGACAGGCGACAGCCTCACGCTTGGCGGCGGGCCCTACCATTTTTTTGCCAGAAGTTCCCGCAGAGCCGAGGCATCCAGCATGGCATCAGCAAGCAGTCGCTTCAGCTTGCCGTTCTCCTCCTCCAGAGCCCGCAGCTTCCTGGCGTCCGACACGTCCATGCCGCCAAACTTGGCTTTCCAGTTATACAGCGTGGCTTCCGAAAGACCGTGCTTCCTGGCCAGGTCAGCGGTTTTGGCACCCGCCTCATGCTCCCGCAGGATCCCGATGATCTGCTCTTCCGTGAACCGCTTCCTCTTCATCGTCCGCCTCCTCTTCGGGGCCGGACTCTAAATCTACGTGGAGGAAATCTTCAATGGCAGGTCAACCTTTCACCTTCGGCAATTTATCCTGCAGCTTTTCGAAGATCGGCACGAAGCTGAGGTCCGTGAATATCCACTGATCTTCGGCGTGGTTGATTATGTAGATCAGCTGCTCGGCAAAGAGGCGCGGATTCAGCGTGTGAACCACGGCACCCAGGCCCATGAGGCCATACCAGATTTCCATGTGGCGATAGCCGTTCCACGCCATGGTCGCGATGACCGAGCCCTTCTTGGCCTTAAGGTGTTTCTTGGCGGCACTTGCAAGGGCGCGCGCGCGGCGGTCAAGGTCGCGGTAGGTCTGGCGATGGATCGGGCCTTCGACGGACCGCGATACGATTTCCTGCTCGCCGTGCCAGCGCGCGGCATGATCAAGCACACGGTGCACCAGCAAAGGCCAGTCCTGCATGAGACCCTTCATGTCTTCCTCCCGTGTCCGCGCTATTTCTCGCTCTTGTAGTTACGGCGAGACTGGCAGATTAGTTGCGAGATCATGTCCGGACAGCACCCCGCTGGCAAGTAACTTCTGCGCCAGATTTTGCGGCGAGCCCCACCCAATTGCTCTCCCATTTTTGCTTTGACACCCCATGGCAGGCTCATGTCAGTGTTTACGTGACAACACTGCTTCAGTGGTATTAGGCTGCGGGCAGAGACTCACAGCATCGAGGAACCCGGTGCGTATGCTTCCAGACAATCAGGGCAGCAATTTGCCTTACAGGAGAAGTCGCTATGAGTGACGCGGTTATTGCAGGCTATGTCCGCTCGCCATTTCATTTTGCCAGCAAGGGCGCACTGGCCAGAACCCGGCCCGACGATTTGGCGGCGGCGGTGGTCAAGGGGCTTGTCGGGAAAACAGGGGTTGATCCGAAAGACATTGAGGATCTGCTTCTGGGTTGCGCCTTTCCCGAGGGCGAACAGGGGCTCAACGTGGCGCGGCTGATTTCCTTCATAGCCGGTCTGCCGCAGTCCGTGGGCGCCACCACCATCAACCGCTTTTGCGGCTCGTCCATGCAGGGAATTCATTCGGCAGCAGGTGCCATTGCCTTGGGCGCCGGCGAGGTTTTTGTCTGCGCCGGAATAGAGAGCATGAGCCGGATTCCCATGATGGGTTTCAATCCGATGCCTAATCCTGCCTTGGCGGAAAACATGCCCGCCGCCTATGTGTCCATGGGAATAACCGCCGAAAATGTTGCGAGGAAGTATGCAATCTCGCGCCAGGAGCAGGAGGAATTCGCCGTTGCCAGCCATGCGAAGGCCGCCAAGGCGCAACAACTGGGCAAGCTGAAAGACGAAATCATTGCCATGTCGGCGGGAGCGGAAGACGGCTGCATCCGCGCCGATACTTCGATGCAGGCCCTGGCCAGCCTGAAGCCTGCCTTCGACCAGGCAGGTGTTGTGACGGCGGGAACATCATCGCCGCTTACCGATGGCGCGGCAGCCTGCCTCGTCACCTCGGAGGCTTACGCGAAGGCCCACAAGCTTCCAATCCTCGCACGGATCAAAAGTGTTGCGGTCGCGGGTTGCAGTCCGGAGCTGATGGGCATCGGGCCGGTGGTGGCCACGCGGAAAGCGCTGCAGCGGGCAGGGCTGTCCATCAATGATATCGACATCATCGAACTGAACGAGGCGTTTGCGTCACAGGCCATTGCCTGTATCCGCGACCTCAAGATCGACGTGAACAAGGTGAACCTCGATGGCGGCGCTTTGGCGTTGGGCCATCCTCTCGGCGCCACTGGCGCGCGGATTACCGGCAAGGCTGCGTCCCTGCTGAAGCGCGAAGGCAAGCGCTATGCGCTGGCAACCCAATGCATCGGCGGCGGCCAGGGCATTGCAACGATCCTCGAGGCCGTATCGTGAGCATCGTCAAAGCTTGCGTGATTGGCGCGGGCGTCATGGGCAGCGGAATTGCCGCCCACATCGCCAATGCCGGAGTGCCTGTCCTTCTGCTCGATATCGTGCCGCCAAATGCCACCGACCGCAGCAGCATCGCGAAGACAGCGCTGGAACGTCTGGCCAAGGCTGATCCCGCACCCTTGATGTCGAAGTCAGCCTCCAAGATGATCACGCCGGGAAATATCGAAGATGATCTCAAGCAGCTCGCCGATGTGGATTGGATCATTGAAGCCGTGGCTGAAAGACCGGATATCAAGCAGGGGCTGTATCGCAAGATTGAGAGCTCGCGCAAACCGGGATCAATCCTCTCCTCAAATACCTCGACCCTTCCCATGAAAATGCTGATGGCAGGAATGCCTGAAAGCATCGCCCGGGATTTTTGCATCACCCACTTCTTCAATCCGCCCCGCTACATGCGGTTGCTTGAAGTTGTAGGTGGCAGCGCGACAAGGCCCGAAGTCATCAGTGCCATAACGGCCTTCGCCGACGAGAGGCTTGGGAAGGCAGTGGTGAAGGCCAAGGACACACCGGGATTTATTGCCAACCGCATCGGAGTATTCTGGATTCAGGCTGCTGTTTCTGCGGCGCGCGAGCTTGGGCTCACCGTGGAAGAGGCTGACGCCGTGATGAGCCGGCCAATCGGCGCGCCCAAGTCCGGCGTTTTCGGCCTCATGGATTTGGTGGGCCTTGATCTCCAGCCCCTTGTCGATGCCTCATTCCGCACGGCATTGCTGAAGGACGATGCTTACCGGGCGATACCATCCGACTTCCCGCTGCTCACAAAAATGATTGCCGATGGTTACACCGGCCGCAAGGGCAAGGGCGGATTCTACCGCCTGAACACGGCTGGCGGGAAAAGGTTGAAGGAATCGATCAGTCTCAAGACCGGCGAATACGCGGCCTCAGTGGCAGCCAAGCTGGAATCCGTCGATGCGGCAAAGGCGGGGCTTCGCGCGCTCGTCACTCACAAGGACAGGGGCGGGCTATTCGCCTGGGCCGTACTGTCCAAAATGCTGGCCTATGCGGCATCGCTTGTGCCCCAGATCGCCGATGACATTGTGGATGTTGACCGCGCCATGAAGGCGGGCTTCAACTGGAAGCACGGCCCCTTCGAGATGATCGATGCGCTGGGCTGCGACTGGTTCATGGCAAGGCTGACGGCTGATGGCATTCCCGTGCCACCCCTGCTGATGGCAGCAGTGATGAAGGGCGGATACTACAAATCGGCGGAATCGGGCCCGCAGCAGTTGGGCGTTGACGGCTCCTACAAACCGGTGCCGCGCCAGTCCGGCGCGTTGCAACTTTCCGACTGCAAGCGGGGAACCAAGCCCCTCGCAAGGAACGGTTCGGCCAGTGTCTGGGACTTGGGCGACGGCGTCGCCTGCCTTGAATTCCACAGCAAGATGAACACGCTTGATCCCGACAGCCTCGCCATGGTGCAGCAGGCCGTGGACATTGTTGGTGAGGGCATGCGCGCCCTCGTCATTCACAATGAGGCCGAGAATTTTTCCGCCGGCGCCAACATTGGTCTCGCCCTCTTTGCCGCAAACCTTGCCGTGTGGCCAACCCTGGACCAGTTGATCGTCCAGGGCCAGTCGGTGATGCGCGCGCTCAAATATGCAAAGTTTCCCGTGGTGGGAGCGCCCAGCGGCATGGCCCTTGGCGGCGGCTGCGAAATTCTTTTGCATTGTTCTGCCGTGCAGGCCCATGCGGAAACCTACATGGGCCTCGTTGAAGTGGGCGTCGGCATCATTCCCGCCTGGGGCGGCTGCAAGGAAATGCTGATCCGTAACCAGCCCGGCCCGCACGATCCCAAGGGACCCATGCCCGCTGTGATGGCGGCCTTCGAGCAGATTTCCCTGGCCAAGGTTTCTAAATCCGCCGCCGATGCCAAGGAGATGAAACTTCTGCGCAAGACCGATGGCATCACCATGAACCGCGACAGGTTGCTGGCCGATGCCAAGGCCCTGGCGCTAAAGATGGTGGCCGATGGCTACAAGTCGCCCGATCCCATTGAATTTCGCCTGCCCGGAGCCACGGCCCGTGCGGCGCTGAAGCTTGCTGTCGATGGCTACGCGCTGCAGGGACTGGCGTTTCCCCATGACATCATTGTCGCGGGCCACCTTGCCAATGTGCTCTCCGGTGGCGATACGGATGTGATGGATACGGTTGATGAGGACCGCGTGATGAAGCTCGAGAAGCGGGCCTTCATGGCGCTTGTTAAGACCGAACCAACCCTGGCGAGAATGGAAGCCATGCTGGCAGACGGAAAGCCATTGCGGAATTGAGGTAACGATGCCCAGCTACAAAGCGCCCCTCCGCGACATGCAGTTCATCCTCTTCGAAGTTCTGAAAGTGCAGGACTCTGGAAACGCCATGGCCTCCTATGCCGAAGCAGCCCCCGATGTTGTGACCGCAATCCTGGAGGAGGCGGGCCGCTTCTGCGAAAACGTGTTGCAACCTATCAACCGCAGCGGCGATGAGGAAGGCTGCCACTTCGAGCAAGGAACGGTAACGACTCCCAAGGGCTTCAAGGAGGCTTACAACAGATACGTTGAAGGCGGCTGGACCGGCCTTGCCTGCGATCCCCAATTCGGCGGGCAGGGGCTTACCTCGCCCGTGAACTTCGCGGTTGAGGAAATGATCTGCTCCGCCAATCTTTCCTTTGGGCTTTTCCCGGGCTTGACGCATGGCGCCTACAACGCGCTGCGCGTCCATGCCACCGATACGCTGAAGCAAACCTATCTGCCGAAAATGGTATCCGGCCAATGGTCCGGCACCATGTGCCTGACCGAGCCCCAGTGCGGCACCGACCTCGGCCTCATCAAGACGCGCGCCGAGCCCGCAGGCGACGGCTCCTTCAAAATTCACGGCACCAAGATTTTCATTTCTGCGGGCGATCATGACCTGACTGAGAACATTATTCATCTCGTGCTGGCGCGGTTGCCTGATGCGCCGTCCGGCGTGCGTGGCATCTCGCTTTTTGTCTGCCCCAAATTCTTGCCGAATCCCGATGGCACGGCGGGCAAGAGAAATGCGCTCGCCTGTGGCGCCCTTGAAAAGAAGATGGGAATCAAGGCTTCGCCGACTTGCGTGATGAACTTCGATGGCGCCCAGGCCTGGCTCGTGGGCACACCGCATAAGGGTCTCGCTGCCATGTTCACCATGATGAATGCCGCGCGCCTCATGGTGGGAATTCAGGGATTGGGCGTTGCAGAGGCGGCCTATCAAGGTGCCGTAACATACGCCAAAAGCCGGATGCAGATGCGCGCGGCAACTGGCGCCAAATTCCCCGATCAACCCGCCGACCCCATCATCGTTCACCCGGATATCCGGCGGCTGCTGATGAAGATGAAAGTCATGACCGAAGGATGCCGCGCCCTGGCGCTGTGGATTGGCCACGAATTCGATATTGCAGCAAGCCATTCGGACCCCGATAGGCGCGAGGCCGCCGACGATCTCGTGGCCCTCATGACGCCTATTGTGAAATCCATGCTCACCGACCATGGCTTCAGCGCCGCCAACGACGGCATGCAGGTTTTTGGCGGCCATGGCTATATCCGGGAAAACGGCATGGAGCAGCTCGCGCGCGATGCGCGCATCACCCAGATCTATGAAGGCACCAACGGCATTCAGGCGCTCGATCTCGTGGGCCGGAAGCTGCCCATGGGCACCGGGCGTCTGGCGCGCCGGTTCTTCCATCCGGTGGCGGCCGATCTCGAACGCATGGCCGGTGTGCCGGGCATGATGGATTTCATCATGCCCATGGCCAAGGCCTTTGGCAGGTTGCAGCAGGCCACGCTCTGGCTGGGCAAAGCCGGGACAGCAAATCCCGATGATGCAGGCGCTGCGGCGACGGACTATCTTCGCATGTTCGGACTTGTCGCCATTGGCCATATGTGGTGCCGGATGGCGGAAACCGCTTTGGCCAGCAAGTCCGACAGTTTCTATGGTGCCAAGCTCGAATGCGCCCGGTTCTACATGGCCAAGATAATCCCCGAAACCGGCAGTCTTTTATCAAGCATTACAGCCGGCTCGGCATCACTCATGGCCCTGGGCGAAGAGGCCTTTTGATGCGCCATTTCCTGCCAAAAACCTATAAGAAATTTAAATGAACTTTTAGCACAATTGCCCTAGGTTACTGGGGAAAACTGAGCCGTGCTCCGGGCTATCTGGGCAGGAGGTCGACGCGATGAGCGGCAGCCCCGAAATGAATATTAATGAGCCGTTTTACCAATGGTGTGTAAGGGGTTTCACGCTGTTGCGCCGCCGTGTTGGCATGAGCATATCGGTCCATGCTGAGGACGGGTTGATCGAAAGTGGTCAGATTTTCCAGTTCAACCACTTCGCCCGTTTTGAAACCATTATTCCGCAATACTTTATTTACCAGGCCACCGGCGCCTATTGCCGCTGTGTTGCGACCCATGAACTTTTCGCGGGCAATGACCGCTTCGCCAAATTGCTCTGGGGTGTCGGCGCCGTGCCCAACAATCACCCGGGGTTGCTGGCCTTCCTCGCCGCCGAAATCCTGCGCGGCCGCAAGGTGATCATTTTTCCGGAGGGGGGCATGAACAAGGAGCGGCGGATCGCCGACGCTCCGGCATTGCCCTTCCTGGAAACACTGCGCCCCGAATACGGGCACCGCAATGGCGCCGCAGCGCTGGCCGTGGTTCTTGAAATCTTCAAGAAACGCATCCTCTCCGTCCATGAGGCAGGTGACCTGCAGCGGCTTGACCGCTGGGTGGCGGCTCTTGGACTTGCCGATCAGACAGCATTGATCGCGGCAGCGCGCAAACCCTCGCTTATTGTTCCTTCCAACATTACCTTCCACCCCATCCACACCGGCGACAATATTCTGCGCAAGGCAGCGGAATTCTTTTTCAAAGTTGGCGAAAAGGCCAGGGAAGAATTCCAGGTCGAAGGCAACCTGCTTCTACGCAATACCGATATGGACATCCGCTTCGGCCGGTCGTTTCATCCCGATGTTGCCTGGAACCTGGCTGACCGCATGGTACTGAGCCGCATCTTCGAACAGATTGATAGCCTTGATGAGCTCTTTGGCCTCAAGAATACGGCAAGCCGCTGGATCGAGCGCATGGCGGCGCTGACCATGCGGCGCACCACGCAACGTTTGCGTGATCTTTGCATGATTGAAATGTATGCCCGGGTCACCGTCAACCTCAGTCACGTTGCATCGCGGCTCATCATGCGCCTTTTGGAACAGGGCGAAACAGAGGTGGAGAAAAGCCGCTTCCACGGACTTCTCTATGCGATTGTCAAGCAGGTGCAGCAGCAGCCGGGCCTCCATCTGCACCGGACGCTGACCGACCCTGAAGCCTATGATGGCATTCGTGACGGTAAGAGTAAGTCGCTTGCACAGTTTTTCGAAATCGCTAAGGCATCGTCATTGATCGAAATCACCGTCGGCCACTACCGGCTGCTGCCGGCTTTGCGTGGCAGCAATGGCACCCGCGACCCACGCCTCGAGAATGCCGTCCGCGTCTATGCCAATGAAATCGCGGCGCTCGAGGGTGTCACAAAGATCGTCGAGCACGCCGTTCCAGCAGAAGGTGCAGTTCTGGCGCACCTACTCTTTGATGATGAAGTGCGCAGCTTCGCCAGGTGCAAGGAAAAATTCGCAGCACTTCGCTATGCTGCCGTCAACTGTCAAGAAACCGCAAGCCAATCCGGCGAACCCTATTTCATCGTCCCGGACAGGCCCTCAAAACCCGGGGTCGTTCTGGTCCATGGCCTTCTGGCCTCGCCTGCCGAACTTAAAGACATGGGACAACGGCTTGCGGCTCTCGGTCACCCGGTTCTGGGCGTCAGGTTAACTGGCCACGGCACTTCGCCCTGGGATTTGCGTGATCGCCGCTGGCAGGACTGGCTCGCCTCGGTGCGGCGGGGCTACGAGATCATGTTGCACCTGACGGAGGAGGTGCTCGTCGTTGGCTTCGCCACTGGCGCCTCGTTGGCGCTTCATCTCGCAACCAGTCGCCCGCCGGGTCTCGTAGGTGTCGTATCGGTTTCGGCGCCCCTCAACTTCCGGCCGCGCAGCGTGGCGTTTGCTTCGCTGATTCATGGCCTCAACAAGCTCAGCGAGTGGGTCTATGTCCAGGATGGTGTCAAGCCGTTCCTGCCGCGGGATCCCGAGCATCCTGACATCGACTACCGCAACATGCCGGTGCGCGGCCTGGTCGAGCTGCGCAAGGTGGCGGATGAACTAGGTCGCTGCCTACCGCAGGTCGTCTGCCCCGTTACCATTATTCAGGGCACAGATGATCCAATTGTCGATCCCGCCAGCGCCAGGCTTATCCATGATCGAATCGGGTCGGCGGAGAAGTCACTGCATATGATCCGATCGCAGCGCCACGGCATTCTGCATGAGGATATTGTTGGAACCCAGGCGCTGGTCGTCTCCCTGCTTAGCGCCTTGGCCTCCCCGCTGACTCCAGCAACGCCTCCCCGTACCACCATCCTTCCAAGGATCGGCGCGACAGTGAGGGGTGTTTTCGCACCGCTGCTGCGCCGCCACGGTCAAGGCATCCACAAGACAGGTCCAGTCCAGGGCCGGTCGACTGGCACGGCGGGATCACCCTAAAGCCGTTCAGGAGTTATCATGCGTACTTTGTGTTGAATTCTGAGTCCGTGAGTTTTGGTGCACGTTTTGTGAGGAAAGCATCGACTCCTTCAGTTAAACCGGTTCCCGATGCAAAACTTGAGAATGATATTTTTTCTGCTTCTGTTGGTTGAACGGACATCTCGTAATCAATGGTAGTTGCCAGATTCCCGATTCAGCATGTTCACGGCTTTTCCAATTGAGAAGCGAGGAGGACTCGGACTATAGGGAACGTGTGCAGTGACCCGTTTCGTGTGCGTTATGTGTGCAGTGAACCGAAGAAAATAGGCTTGATGACCGCGAAAGCACAGTTTTCTGCGCATAGATCTTGTTGTGCGGCCTTGATGGATAGGAATGACAATCCAAAGAAATAAATAGGTTGGAAACCGTCGTGTGCGCAACGTGTGCAGTGAGGGAAGAAGTGTTGCGTGAAGTTGCGTGAATGCCAGCGCTCGCTAGTGAGAGAAATACAAACAGTCACGAATGCATACCAATGAGATCCAACTCATCAAACCGGTGCAGGCCACGCAGACGCTATGGACATGGCATATTGCCAAAATCTATGCGCCGAATCGATCGTTTGGCAAATACGTTCTGAAGTGGATTTCCATTAGCTTTATCCGCGCGTGTTGTAGGAAATCCGCCGCCACATCCCGGCTTTCGAGACATGCATATCCACACCGAATACGACGCTCAGCGTTTTACCGTTGAGCGCCCGCGCCATCACGTCATTGGACACGATGCGACCCTCGTGGACAATGACAACGCGGTCCGCATAGGCCGCGGCGAGATTCAGGTCATGGAGAATGACAAAGGCCCCGAGTTGTGGCGAAAGCAGCTTGCGCACCGCCGACAGCACATTGATCTGGTGCTTGATATCCAGATTTGAAACCGGCTCATCGAGGAACAGGAATTTCGGTTTTTCCGCCTCGCCGCACTTCAGCTGGCACACCACGCGCGCCAGATGCACCCGCTGCTTCTCACCGCCCGACAATTCCTGAAACAACCGGTGTTCAAAACCATTCAGATCGAAGACATGGAGCACCTCATGGATGATGGTGCGCTTGTCCTGCACAGAGATGCCCTCGGCAAGCCCCAGCGAAATCACCTCGTGAACCGTGAACGGAAACACCAGGCTGGTGGATTGCGAAAGCACGGCGCGGCGGCCCGCAAGCTCGCGGGCGTTCCACTGTTGCAGGCTGCGCCCGTCAAACCAGATTGTCCCAGCCGATGGCTTGAGAACGCCCGTCAGCAATTTGAGCAGGGTGCTTTTACCGGCCCCGTTGGGGCCAATAACTACCGTGAGCTCATCCGTGCGAAGCTCGAGGTTCATGTCGGCAATCACTTGCCTTCTGCCGCGCGCGAAACTCACATCGAAGGCGTGAAACATCTCAGGTCTCGATCTGCCGGACATTTGTGAGCAGCATCCAGAGGAATACCGGTCCGCCCAGACAGGCCGTGACAATGCCAATGGGAAGCTCAGCTGGCGCGACAATCGTGCGCGCAATCATGTCGGCAGCCAGCAAAAGAATGGCCCCCAGAAGCGCCGCCGCTGGAATCAGAAACCGGTGGCGCGGACTCATAATGAGCCGTAACAGATGCGGCACGACAAGGCCGATGAAACCGATGGCCCCGCTCACCGCAACGGCAGCACCGGTAAGCAGGGCGGTGGCCACGATGGCCGCCCGCTTCAGGATTTGGATATTGATCCCCATGTGCCCGGCTTCCGCTTCGCCAAGTGCCAGCCGGTCCAGGCCCCGTGCCAGAATGGGCCAAAGGCACAACGCAAACAACATGAAGAGGCCAACACTTGCAGCCTTCGCCCAGGTGGCGCCGCCAAGGCTGCCAAGGCTCCAGAAGGTGAACTCGCGCAATTGCTGCTCCGTGCTCATGAAAATCAGAACGCCGGTGAGCGCCATGGCAATGGCGCCGATGGCAATGCCGCCGAGCAGCATGGTGGCCGTATAGGTGCGGCCGTCGCGGGTGGCGATGCTGTAGAGAAGAATGGTGGTCAGCAGCCCGCCAATAAAGGCCGTCACCGGTAAAAGCCGCGTTGCAGTTTCCCCGAAATAATTCTGCCCGAGCACGATGGTGGCGACGGCAGCAAGAACCGATCCCGATGAAACGCCGACAAGGCCCGGATCCGCCAAAGGATTGCGAAACAGACCCTGCAAGATAGCGCCGCTTGACGCAAGAGCTGCTCCCACAAGCATGGCAAGCAGGGTGCGCGGCAGGCGCACCGACCAGACAATGACGCTGTCTCGCGCCGCAGCATCCGCGTTGCCCATCAGAATGCCAGGCAGCGATGCAAGATCGATTGCGACCGCACCCGTGGCAACGGAGACCACTGCCATGACGACCAGGGTTGCGGTGAGCAGCGGAATAATCAAAAGGTGTTGCTCGCGCGGCCCCATCTTGAGTCCGCTCCAGCCCGTGGTGATCGCCGTCACAGTGCAAGGTCCGGATGAAGCCTGCGGGCCAGATCCGTCGCAGCGCGCGCCGTATAGGGGCCGACGCCAAGCAGATAACCGCTGTCCATCCTGATGAGTGCATCATTTTTTGCGGCAGGCGAGTTTGCAAAGGCAGCTTGTGAAAAAATATTGGCAGTAGTTGCATGCGATGATGGTCCACCTGTCATCATCAAAACCGCATCGGGGGGATTTTCCAGAATGGCTTCCGCGCTCATCGGTTTGTAGCCTGTAAATGACTCGGCAATATTTTCACCACCGGCCAAATTGATGACCATGTCGGCAGCCGTGTCGTGGCCTCCCGCCATGATACGGTTGTCGGCGAGGCTCAGGACAAAGAGAACCTTTGGATGTCTGGTTACGGCACTGACCTTGGCCGCAAGGGCCGCGAACTCCGCCTCAATTTCCGCGTTGAGCTTTTCGGCTTCGGCAGGTTTATCAAGAAGGATGCCAAGGAGTGTGACCTTCTCCTTGACGCCTGCCGTGCTTGGCACATGCGGGATGAGGGCAAAGGGAATGCCGGACCCGCGCAGCGCATCGAGAACTTCCGGCGGGCCGGAGTCACTTGAAACGCACATGAGATCGGGAGACTGGGAAAGCACCCCTTCGGTAGAAAGGGCCCGCATGTACCCCACATTGGTGAGCCCTTCCGCCCCCGCCGCGTAAATGCTGGTGAGATCGATTGCGATCATGTTCTTCCGTTCGCCCAGGGCAATGACGATCTCCGTTACAGCGCTGCCGATGGTCACGATGCGCTTGGGCGCCGTGACGGAAACTGAAACTTTTCCCGCATCGGTGATTGTTCCCGCAAGGGAAGCCTTGCTGAGACCGCCAAGAAGCACCAGCGAACCCAAAATTGTAGTCCGGCGTGACAGTTTCAAAACGGCCGCGTTGCGCATCTGAATTATAAACCTTCTGCTATTTGTTGAGAATCAATCCGCCTGAGCGCGTGATCCGCAGGCGATATTCGGCACCCTGGTGCTCAATCAGGATTTCACTTTGGCCCTTGAACAGGTCGTTGCTGGTATAATGCGAGGCGGGCTGGGCCTTGGGCGTGAGCCGAAGGAGTTCGCGCTCCTTGGGCGGGGGAAGGTCTGAAATGCCAGTAGTTTTGTTCGTCATTATCCCGAATTCCGTGAGAGTACGGAACATGGCGATCAGCTAGTCCCCTCAGATTTGAATGATTCAAATGTATGATATTGCTTGATTTAATAGTTGACTAATTAAGTCGGTTATCACTAAGTGTCAAGCAGCTTCACGAGTCTTGAGCGATCGTGAAGGCCAGCCAGCTACGCGGAATGCGATCCAATCGCTTTCGCCCGCCAGCCCACAACCAATAAAAAAAGAGGGCTGGCACTATGCGTTATCATTCAATTCTACGGACCCTGCTTGCAGGCTTCGCACTCCTGGCACTTTCATCTGCCGCGATCGCCCAGGAAGAAACCAAACTCGATCTCATCACCGTCATCATCTCCAAGGTGAAGCAATCGCTGCAAGATGCCGTCGGCGGCGTGAGCGTTGCCACGCGCAAAGACCTTGAGCAGCACGGCAGTTCAAGTGTCAGCGATGTTTTGGCTCCCATGCCGGGTGTCAGCACCGAAGAAAACGCCAATGATCCCGCCCAGGCGGTGAACGTCCGCGGCCTTCAGGATTTCGGCCGCGTGGCCGTCACCATCGATGGCGCACGCCAGAACTTCCAGCGCACCGGCCATAACGCCGATGGCATGTTCTACTTCGAGCCGGAAATGATGCAGCAGGTGACCGTCACCCGCGGCCCCGTGGCCAACGTCTATGGCTCCGGCGCCATTGGCGGCGTGGTATCCTTTGAGACCATCGATTCCCTCTCCTTCCTCAAGGAAGATGAGAATTTCGCCGTGCAGGAAAGGCTTCGCTACAGCACCAATGGCGACGGCTTGTTGTCGGGCACCACCGGCGCGGTTCGTCTTGGCGAATTTGGCGGGCTGCTTGGCAGCTTCGTCTATCGTGACTCCGATGATTATGATGATGGCGACGGCAATACTGTCGCCGACAGCAACCGCGAAATTCTTGCAGGGCTTGTAAAGGCAACCCTTACCCCCGCCGAAGGCCAGCGCCTCGATGTAAGCTATCTCGTGAACAATGACGACTTTGCAAACGGCACGGCCACCGCCCGCTATGGCAATGAAGTGAAAGCCGAGACCCTTGCCGCAAAATACCAGATCGACGCGCCCGGCACTGATCTCATTGAACTGACCGCGAGCGCCTATTGGACCGGAACACACCAGGACCAGGAGCGCCTGACTGCCACCAATCCGGTCTTTATCGGCCTGCACCGCACCTTCCAAATCGACACCTATGGCACCAATGTTTTCAATACATCGCGTTTTGAAACCGGCGGCCTCAGGCACAGCTTGACCATTGGCGCCGATATCTTCCAGGACAACGTAAAGGTCGTGGATCCGATCAGCACCGCCGACCTGTTCACGCCATCGGGTGAACGCACAGCCGGCGGCGCCTTCGTGCAGGACCAGATTGAGTTCGGCTCCCTGCTGGAACTGATCATTGCCGGCCGCTTTGATGCCTATGAGCTTAAGGGCGACACGGTTGACAGCGACGGCACAAACTTCTCGCCTAAGGCAACAGTGGTATTGAAGCCTTTTGCTGAAACGAGCCTGAGCGGTTTGAAGTTTTACGGAACCTACGCCGAAGGTTACCGCGCCCCTTCCGTCACCGAAACTATGATTGGCGGATTCCATCCGTTTCCGGCAAATTTCGAGTTCCTGCCAAATCCCGATCTCATTCCCGAAACGGCCCAGAACTTCGAAGCTGGCCTGACGGGCGCATTTGAGAATGTCTTGCAGGATGAAGACAGGCTCACCTTCCGCGCCGGCGCTTTCCGCAACAAGGTGAAGGATTACATCGGCGCGGCGTTTATTGATCCTGATGGCGACAGTGGCGCGCCGACTTTTGACTATAGCGATGACACCTACCAGTATGTGAATATATCCCGTGCCCTTCTCTGGGGCGTGGAGCTCGAAGCGGGCTATGACGCGGGCCGGGTGTTTGCCAGCGTCGCAGGAAGCCACATCCGCGGTGACGACGAAACAGCCGATACGCCGCTGGCCACAGTGCCTGCCGATAAACTGGTGACCACCCTTGGTTTCCGCTTCCTCGATCAGAAGGCAACAATCGGAGCACGCTGGTTCGCCGTTGCCGAGCAGGACCGGGTTCCCGCCGGCACGCCCACCAGTGAGGCCTACGACCTCGTCAATCTCTTCGGTTCCTATGAGTTGAACGAGAACCTGTCTTTTGCGGTGAATGCCGACAATGTGTTCAATGAGGATTACCGGGCCTACATGAACGGCACCGATTCACCGGGGCGTTCCTTCATGTTCACCGTCACCGGACGTCTGGGAGGCTAGCAGGGCATGGAGCCAGCCGAGCCGGTCCAGCTCATGCAGGGAAGCGAGATAGATTTTATCTCGCTTTTTGTGCAATCGGGCCCCGTCGTCAAAACGGTGATGATTGGCCTCATGCTGGCCTCCGTCATCTGCTGGGCCATCATCCTTGAAAAAACCCTGTCCTTGTGGTGGGCAGGGCGGGCCGACCGCAAGTTCCTGCAGCGCTTTCGCGCCGGCATCAAGCAGCCCAACGGCAAAAGCGCTGCGGGCAGGCTGCTGTCCAATTTGCTGATGGAATTTTCCAACGCTGACCCAAATGGCGGCTTGCGCGACCAGATTACCAGCCGCATCGCGCTTGAACTCG
>JAUXUN010000078.1 GCA_030680855.1 Aestuariivirga sp. | reverse complement strand
CTGCTATTCCGGTGCAAATCCGGCATGTCTCCCATTCAGTCAGCAGCCAGCAAATGAGGACAAATTTCCATGTCGAGCATCAATACAAACGTATCCGCAATGGTTGCATTGCAGAGTCTCAACAAGACCAACATGGCCCTTGAGACCACCCAGAAGCGCATTTCCACCGGTTTCCGTGTCGGTTCGGCTGAAGACAACGCCGCCTATTGGTCGATTGCAACCACCATGCGTTCGGATAACTCCGCCCTTTCGACCGTGAAGGACGCACTGGGACTTGGCGCCGCCACGATCGATGTGGCCTACACCGCGATGAACAGTGCCATCGATATGGCCAAGGAGATCAAGAACAAGCTTGTTGCCGCAAGGCAGCCTGGCGTAGACCGGACCAAGATCCAGTCCGAGATCAATGAACTTCAGAACCAGCTTCAGAGCATTGGTGATTCGGCCGTGTTCTCGGGCCAGAACTGGCTTTCCACCGATTCCTCGGCAGCCGGCTACAATGCAACGAAATCGATTGTTGCCTCGTTCACCCGTTCATCGGCTGGTACGATTTCAATCGGCACCATCAGTGTGGATACGTCAGGCACCAAACTCTATGACGCAGGTGCAGGTGCTACCGAGGTTGGCATCGTTGACGGATTGCGCGATGCGACAGGCGCCATTGCCGCAGCCGGAACGTTCAGCGTCGCAGCCCTTGATATCTCGGCCCTGACTGACAGTGCCGCCGACCTTACGACGCTTGAGAGCTATATTTCGGGTGTGGACACTTCGATTTCCGAGATGACAGATGCGGCCAGTACGCTCGGTGCCACCAAGCAGCGCGTCAGTCTCCAGCGGAACTTCGTGACGGCCCTGATGGATGCCGTTGACCGGGGTATCAGCACGCTTGTTGACGCCGACATGACGGAAGAATCAACCAGGCTGCAGGCGCTGCAAGTACAGCAGCAGCTGGGCATTCAGTCGCTCAGTATCGCCAACCAGCAGGGCCAGAGCATCCTCTCGCTCTTCAGGTAAGCAAAACCCCTGAAATCAGGGCGTTAAAACGAAGGCCACATCCTGAAAGGGATGCGGCCTTTGACGTCTGCAATGCTCACGCAAGTTTCCACACCGAATGTACGCCTCAAAGGCATTTGTTGTCAGGAGGCATGGGGTTGGCACAGGATTTTTTGATGCGTTTGCAGTTAGGGCTTGCCAGCCTTGGATTGAAGCGGCTTGTGACCCTCGGCATTGCCGGCATTGCGGTTTTTTCCTTGGTGGCAACCAGCAGCTATTATCTCAGTTTGCCCCAGCGCGAAGTCATTTACTCTGGCCTCGACTTGCAGGACGTAAGCCAGATTGGCTCCGTTTTAGAGGAATCGGGCGTTCCATTTGACGTCAATCCCGAAGGGACAGCCGTACTGGTTGATTATGGCAATACCGCCAGGGCGCGCATGTTACTGGCTGAAAAGGGCCTGCCGAAGGGTGACAAGTCCGGTTACGAGCTGTTCGACAACCTCGGCTCCATGGGGCTTACGTCCTTCATGCAGCAAATAACCAAGGTGAGGGCGCTTGAAGGTGAACTTGCCCGTACCATTCAGCTGATGAAAGGCATAAAAGCGGCACGGGTTCACATTGTCCTGCCCCAAGAGGGGACATTTCGCAGCATCAAGGAACCGCCATCCGCATCGGTCATTATCCGCACCAAAATGAGTGATGGAAAACTATATGCCGGCGCCATTCAACAGCTCGTAGGTGCTGCCATTCCCGGCATGACGAAGGATATGGTGACGGTTCTCAGCACGGATGGCTCCATTCTTGCCTCCCATGAGGATTCCCTTACTGCGGCGCCCGAGAACATGGTGACACTCGAGAAGTCCCTGGCGAAGGGCATCGAGGAACGGGTCGGCATGACTCTTGCTCCATTCCTGGGCCTTGAAAACTTCCGCATCAGCGTCACGGCAAAACTCAATACAGACCGCAAGCAGACAAATGAGACCATATACGATCCGGAGTCCCGGGTGGAACGGTCGGTTCGGACCGTAAAGGAACAGGGTGAAGCACAAAACAAAAACAGCCAGTCCGCCGTCGGCGTTGATCAAAACATTCCGACTGAAACCACACCAACTCGGGCCGCCGATCAATCCACCGAGAAAAATGACAAACGCGAAGAGTTGACCAACTACGAAATAAACTCGAAGTCCGTGGCGACCACAAGCGAAGGATACAATATTGAGAACCTTTCAATTGCAGTCATCATTAACAAGGTTCAGCTTTCAAAGGCACTTGGCGGCAGCCCGACGCCTGAGCAGATGGCAGCCAAAATGGCGGAGATTCAGTCCCTGATATCGTCGGCAAGCGGCGCCAACGAAACGCGCGGCGACAAGATTCAACTCACCGCCGAAGATTTCATATCGGCAGATATCGCACTTGAACCTTTGGCCGGAGCCAGCATTGTTGAAAATCTTACGCACAATCTTGGAAATCTCATAAACGCCTTTGCCCTCATAACTGTTGTGCTGCTTGTGCTGCTTCTTGGGCTTCGGCCGATGTTGCGCATGATTCTTGAGAGCAAGCCCGCGCAAGCGCCGGAGAGCGTGCCCATGCTGAGCGCAAATGGTGCGCCAAGTCCGCAGCTGCCCCCCATGGGAGTGCCTCTCGGACTGCCGAGCGGCAATATGAATTCCAGCGAGTTGGTTGCAGAGCTGCCCGATGCGGGCAGCATCAAAAGTCCTGTCCAGCAAAAACTTGAGGACCTGGTCAGTCGTGACAGCGAGAAAGCCGCAAAAATTCTGAAAGAATGGCTGGCTGAGCCCAAAAAGAGCGCAGCATGAACCGTCTTTCCGCCATGCTTCCGGAACTAAGCATTTTTCCCCTGTTTGGTTCACTTGGTGAGGGCACGGAGGGCAACATCCCGAGCCATTCTGCCAACAGCATTTCGGAAGAGGAACTCGCGTCCAGGATAGCGACGGCTCATGCACTTGGAATGGTGAAGGGTGGTGAAAATGCCCGGATGGAGATTGCCCAGGAATTGAATGAGTTAAGGGCCAGTCACAGGAATGAGCTGGAAACCGCGCGAAAGGCGTGGGTGGAAGAGGCAAGCGATCAGTCGATCAGGCTGATTGGCAAGGCTCTCGCGGGTTTGGAAGCAGGGATCAGCCAGTCATTGCAGCAGGTGCTCGCGCCGTTTATTGGAAAGATCATTCCACTGGCTGCAATGGATGAGCTTGAGAAGATCCTTGAGAGCGCTCTGAAGGACGACTTCAAGGGGTCGCTTTTCCTGTCAGGCCCGGAGGATCTGGTAGCTGAGCTTAAAACCCGGCTGGAGCAAAGGGAGATAGATGTCATCGTGGAGGCCCTGCCGGGAACAGAGCTAAAGGCAAGAAGCAACAATTTTTCCATAACAACCCGCATCAAGAGCTGGATTGATGGCATTTACGGCGCGGGTCCATGAATAGCGCAAGCAACGCCGGTCATCCGGTCGACTCAATTATCATTGTCCGCAGGAGGCATGACGACGACCACGGCCATCATGGCGGCGCCTGGAAGATTGCCTATGCCGATTTTGTGACGGCAATGATGTGCTTTTTTCTCGTGATGTGGCTGATCAATGCGGCAAACGAAAAGACCAAGGCGCAGGTCGCCAGCTATTTCAATCCGGTCAAGTTGACAGATGCGTCAACTTCAAAAAAGGGTCTGAACGAGCCGACGAAAGTCACATCTACCAGCGAAAAGGCTGAGAAAGTCACTGCGCCAGGAGAGCAAAGCGAGGTAAAAAACCAGATCCCGCCCGAAAAAGAGCAGTACCAGGCCCAATTTACCGAAGAGCAGATTTTCAAAAACCCCTATGGGATTCTGGCCCAGTTGGCAGGCCAGGCCTCTGACGGAGCGCCGCCTGGCCATTCAAAGAAGGGCTTGGCCATCGTCGAAATCGCTGAGCCCGGCCGCAGGGGTGGCGAGGCCTTTCGTGATCCCTTTGATCCTTTTGCCTGGAAGTCCGTCCCCGAGCCGGAAAAGAAGGCCGCTGCGAAGGAAGCCGCGGCAGAGAAAGTAGCCAAAGAAACTACAGCAGGTCAGGAAGCATTGCCGAAGCAACCTGCTAAAATCATTGCTGCGCTGCCACCCAAGGCCCCGGAAGCCAAAACAGCTCCGCCTTCTCCAATCATTAAAGCCCCGGCAAAGGAACCTGCCGCAGCACCTGCGATGCCTGCGGGCGAAGCCAAACCAGCGGAGACCAAAAAGGAAACAAAACCGGCGGAAGCAGACACCAAAACGGCGATTGCCGTCCGTCAACAGCTGATGCAGAAAATGAAGCAATCTGCCCCTGACCACAACCCCACTCTTGAAGTGAAGCAAACCAAGGAAGGCATCCTCATCAGCCTGACCGACAGTTTAAGTTTTGACATGTTCGCAGTCGGATCGGCTGAACCAAGGCCCCAGTTGGTTGTCCTCATGGAAAAAGTGGCTGGTACGCTCCGTGATTATAAGGGCAAATTTGTCATCAGGGGGCATACCGATTCACGTCCATTTCGCAACGCTGACAACGACAATTGGCGCCTTTCGACGGCCCGGGCGCAGATGGCCTACTACATGCTGGTAAGGGCGGGTGTTGACGAGAATAGCGTGGAACGTATCGAGGGCTACGCCGATCGGGATTTGAAATTCCCCGATGAGCCTGAATCCGCCGGAAACCGGCGCATTGAAATCCTGCTTAAGGTTGATCAGCCGTGAGAAAAACAGTTGGTGCGATGGTGTTGGCCGCAACACAGCTCATAGCTGTAAGCAGCGTATGGGCAAGTGGCGACACCAACTTGCAGTTTCGCAACTCGGCGAGGACTCTCGAGAGAGTGCAGGATGCAACTGCGTCCGGGGACAGCGCTGCCGTTGAGGTGCAATCCAAACTGATTATCCAAATGGGGACGGACCTCATGAATGCAAAGCAATCGGATTTACAGGACGTGAGAAACCTGAGGGCCGTTGCGGTTTACCTCTTCAGCGGCGGCAACCCGAATGTCGCCGAAAGGCGATTAATTCCACTGAAAATTGACCCGGAAAACAAGGTGTTGCTTGATGGCGCGCTGGCCTACGCGAGAGGCGACAAAGCCAGTGCAATCAAGTTCCTGGGAAATGTTGATATAGCCAGCCTTCCGCCGACCCTGGCCGGGAGAGTGGCGCTCGTAAAGGCCATCCTGACGTCTGCGGAAGATCCAAAAGCCGCCCTGTCGCTGTTGGGCACTGCTCGTGCCCTTATGCCCGGCACTCTCGTAGAAGAAGGTGCTTTGCGCCGATGCATAAGTTTTGCCGGGAAATTGCCCGACATCGAACAACTGGAACATTGCGCGTCGGCCTACATCAGGCGATTTCCAGTATCCTTATACTGGGCGGATTTTGAGGAAAGCTTCACACTAGGCCTGATCGAAATGGACTACTTGAAAGCTGGCGGAACAATGCCGCGCCTGAATGTCATACTGAAAGATCTCCCTGCTGCCGACTACAGGAAAATGCTGTTGATGATCAGCAAGGCCGCAACAGGACATGGCAGGCGTTCGCTGGCGATTTCCAGCGCGCAAAGCGCTCGCGAACTTTCCCGCGCAGGCAGTGCCGAAATGGCCAGATCAAATCTGTATGAGGGGGCCATCCTGATTGTGGAGGAGGGCTACGAGCTGGGAAAGACAAAACTGGAAAAAATAGACAGGTCGTTTCTTGATCCGAGCGACAGGTCGCTCCTTGAAAAGGCGCTGGAGCTGAGCCGCCAGATAGCCCGGAGACCGGACACAGCGGAAGAAGAGCCAATCAAGCCGCCCATGTCTGCCGGGCTCGAAAAGGACCAGCCGCCGGCTTACGCCAGCCTTATGGCGCGGGCAAAAACTGCGCTCGCAGATCCGGACCCCACAAAATGAATAGACTGATTCCATCCCTGGAAATTGATATCAAGCCTGCTGCAGGCGTTGCGGCCCATAGAACCCGTGCTGGCAACAATGGCCGTCATCACGGGAAAATGCCGGATGTGTTCCCGGATGTTCTCGCCGACGTGGTACTTTCTAAAAATGTTGCAGTGGAGGCGCCCAACGTGTTGGCCCCTCCTGTAAAATCCACCATCCGGGAAGATGAAGTGGATGCTGATGACAAGGAACAGGAGTTGCCACCCGAAGAGAAAATTCTGCAACCTGCAATACCGGTTGATATGAAACAGTATCTCCAAGTCATTGCGGCGGTTGTCCAGAAGCAAGTCGGCGGCGGCGAGCCGGTACCGTTTCCGGTTATCGCGGCTGCGGCGCTCTCGACGGTTGCTTCCAGAAGTGAATCACCAAGCGCAAACACGAAGCCAACCGAAGTCGATGTTACCGAGAACGCGCCAAATGATGCCATTGATCTTGATGTGCCGAAACGTCCTGAAATGAAGGCCCCGGACCCGAGGAAGATGGCTGAGCGAAACGACATAAGCCCCCCGACTCAATCCATCGGGCCTCCCAGAGTGGAGAATCTTCCGGGGCCCAAGGAAATTTTTCAGCCAAAGGTTCTCAAGGAAATTCTCCAACCAAAGGCCGCTGATGCAGAACTGCGTGTGATCAAGGTGGAAACTTCATTTTCACCAGCAGCTTCCAGCCCGTTCATTGTGCAAATTGCCAAAATCATTGCCGATGGCCTGGCGGGGCCGGTTCATAACCCTGTTGCGGTCATCGGCAATCCGATGGCCGATCCACGGCCTGACGTGGTCAAAAGCATCCAGATACAGTTGCATCCCGATGACCTGGGCAAGATCAAAGTGGCAATGCATCTTCGCGGTGATGAACTGAAGCTGAAAATTGAAGTCACGAACAAGGCGGTGGAAACGCTGCTGTTAAACGACCATCAGGCCCTGAAAGATCTCATGGGGCAGGCGGGATACGACATCAAGGATGCTTCGATCTCAATAGCAGTCAGTCCCGCCGACCTGAACCCGCCGCAGCGCAGCGTTGCGGCCAGCAATCCCTCACAGGAATCACTGGTTGGGCAGGGTGGCAGGCAGCATCCGGGTACAAGTGAAGAGAATCAAAATCCGTTTCAAAAAGCGCGAGGACAACATGCATCTGCATCGGACTTTGAAAATGGCCAAGAAGCCAAACTGCTGGCGCCTGGTTCTCGCCGTGGCAATGGGGTTTTTGTCTAGCCTCTACGCCAGCAGCGCAAGCATGGCGGCGAGTTTGAATGTCTGTGAGCGGGAGATGATTTCAGCCTCCACCAGGCACAAGGTGCCATTGGGCGTGCTCTACGCGGTGGGCTTGACTGAAACAGGCAGAAAAGGCTCACTGCATCCCTATGCGCTCAACATCGAGGGAAAAACGGTTTTTACAAACAGTGAGCGGGCCGCCATGAAGTCCTTCAAGGTTGCCCGCCTGACTGGGAAAAAGCTCATCGACCTCGGATGCATGCAGGTCAATCACCACTATCACGGCGACAAATTCTCCTCGGTCGAGGACATGCTGGATCCGCAAAAGAACGTCGAGTATGCGGCCAAGTTCCTGAGCGAGCTGAGGGTTCAGGAAGGGAGCTGGACAATGGCGGTGGCGCGGTACCATGCGGGGCCAAACAACAATGCAGCCCAGAAACGCTATGTTTGCCTGGTTATCAAGAACCTTGTGGCCAGCGACTTCGGCGCCTGGACGCCGGAAGCCAGGAAGTTCTGCCGCTAGAGCCTACAGGTTAGCGCAAGTTCCCGGGAATAGGCTGAAAGCAATTAAGTTGTTGGAGAAAATGCATGAGCTTGTATGGAATAATGCGGACCAGCACGTCAGGCATGGCGGCGCAAGCCGGGCGTTTGGCAACCGTTGCCGACAACATCGCCAATGTGAATACCAATGGCTATAAGCGCGCATCCACCGAATTTTCCTCGCTTCTGATCCAGAGTTCGCCCTCGTCCTCCGACTATACTTCCGGCTCCGTGACGACCGATATTCGCCATGCGATCAGCGAGCAGGGCGGCCTGCAAAGCACGACCTCGGTAACCGACCTTGCGGTGCGTGGCGATGGCTTTTTTGTCGTTTCCGATTCCGCAGGCGCAAACTATCTCACGCGGGCAGGCTCATTTGTAAAAAATGAGGATGGTGTCCTGGTCAACGCCGGCGGCTTCATGCTCATGGGCTATCCCCTTACCAACGGGCAGCCGCCCATTGTCGTAAACGGCCTATCGGGCCTTCAGCCTGTCAGCTTCAACAACCTTACTCTCACGGCTGCGCCTAGCACGACCGGCAAGTTCACTGCAAACCTGCCCTCAAATGCCGCGGTGACAGTTCCAGCTAACTTGCCATCCACAAATGCGGCGACCTCCGCATATTCCGGAAAATCGTCGCTGCTCAGCTACGACAATCTTGGCAACGAGGTGATCCTGGACGTGTATTTTGCCAAAACTGCCGATAATGAATGGGAAGTTTCCGTCTATAATCAGGCTGACGCGACCTTAGGCGGGTTTCCCTATTCCTCGCCGGCACTCACAACCGAGGCATTGAGTTTTGATGCAACGACCGGACAATTGACGGGCGGCAGTGCCCAGGAACTTTCGATTTCCATTCCCAGCGGCGCAACGCTCACCCTTGATGTTTCTGACTTCAGCCAGTTGGCAACCGGCTACACGCCGCTGGGCGCGACAGTGGATGGAAATCCACCAAGCGGTGTTGATATGTTTGAGATCGCCAAGGATGGCACCTTTTACGCCACCTATGAAAACGGCACGCGGGTAGCGGTCTACCGGATCCCCCTTGCCACAGTGACCAGCCCGGACAATTTGAGTCCGCTGACGGGAAACGTGTTCTCGCCGAATAGCAAGTCTGGCGACGTCCAGGTGGGCTTTGCCGAATCCGCGAACTTCGGGTCCGTGCTCTCCAATACCCTGGAACAGTCAAACGTTGATCTGGCGACGGAACTCACATCCATGATTGATTCGCAGCGCAGCTACACGGCTAATTCGAAAGTCTTTCAAACCGGCGCGGAACTGATGGATGTCCTGATCAATCTCAAGCGTTAATCCTCCAAGCGGAACTGATGTGAGTTAGAAAATGGCGGCACTTTCAACGGCATTGAACATCGCCAGATCCAGTCTCGCAACTGTTTCCGGGCAAACCGCGATTGCTTCGCGGAACATTGCAAATGTCAGCAATGCGGATTATTCCCGCAAGAGTGCTATTGTCATTTCCTTGGCCGGCGGAGGTGCGGCAATTTCCGGCTACACCCGCGCCGCCGACAAGCTCTTGTTCGACAAAATGCTTGTCGCGTCCTCGAATTCCGCGGCGAGCAACGCGGTTCTGGAGGGCATCAACCGGCTAAGCGAGACGGTCGGTGACCCGGAGTCGGGCTATTCGCCAGCGGGCATGATTGGCAAATTCCAGACGGCATTGCAGGTTTACGAGCAGAATCCGGCGGATCAAACCCTGGCCCAGAACGCGGTTCAGTCCGCTGCCGATCTCGTCCGCTCGCTGAACACCGCCACCAACATCATCCAGGATGTGCGCAAGCAGGCAGACGCTGGAATGGCGGATGCGGTGGACCGCATCAACAACCTCCTGCAGCAGTTCAAAATTGCCAATGATGCCATCGTGCGTGGATCTGGCTCCGCTACCGACCTCACGGAAAGCCTCGACACCCGCGACAAGATCATGAAGCTACTGTCTGAGGAATTGGACATTCGCGCGGTCACCCGCAGCAACAATGATATTGCGCTTTATACCGACAGCGGCCTGACCCTGTTTGAAACAGTTCCTCGCACCGTCACAATGAATCCGACAACGACCATGGCCGCCGGGGTGAGCGGCAACGCCGTTTATATTGACGGCGTTGATGTCACCAGCCCCGCCAGCACGATGGCAATCCGGTCAGGAAACCTGTTTGGACTGGCGAAACTGCGCGATGATATTGCCGTTGTCTATCAGGCGCAGATGGATGAAGTAGCGCGCGGCCTGATTGAGGCCTTCGCAGAGACCGATCAAAGTGCAGTGCCGTCGTTGCCTGATGCAACAGGCATCTTCAGCTATTCCGGCTCACCGGCGGTGCCGGCGGGGGCGACAACGGTCGCGGGGCTCGCTGGCGATATCAGGTTGAATGCCGGCGTAGATCCCGCGCAGGGAGGGCTTCCATCGCGGCTGCGCGATGGGGGCATCAACGGGGTCCCCTACGTGTACAATACGTCAGCGGCGGCAGGCTTCTCCAGCCGCCTGGCTTCCCTGATTGATGCGCTTGGCACGACCCGGGCATTTGATCCCGCCATGCAGTTGACCGGGCAATACAGCGTCATGTCGCTTGGAACGGCTTCTTCCGGCTGGCTTGAGGCTGCACGGCTACAGGCGTCATCGGCCTCCGATTTGCAGTCAACGATGAAATCGAGGTCGGCGGACGCCCTGCAGCGGGTCAATGGCGTCAATATCGATGACGAGATGACCGTCATGCTTGAACTGGAACGGTCCTATCAGGCATCGGCAAGAATTATCGCCACGGTCGACAAGATGCTTGAAGCGCTCCTGCGGGCAACGGGATAGTTTGATGTCAATTTCAACACTCTCAATCCTCAATGCGCCGAAACTGTCGGTCTATGAATCGCAGCGGCAGCTTCTGGATGCCCAAAAAGAGCTTTCAACCGGCCGCCACGCCGACGTTGGGCTTCAACTGGGCGGCAAGACAGCGGACGCCATAGCCTTGCGAAACGGGTTTGACCGCAACAATTCAATCATCGACATGAACGGCCTGGCTGCCACGGAGCTTGATCTCACGCAGAGTTCTTTGACTTCACTGATCGATCTTGCGCACCAGTTCTCAGCGACATTGATTGGTGCGCGAAACGCGCAGAACGGCCAGGACGTCGTGAAAACCGCCGCCAAGTCCGCCCTTGAAAGCCTGAGCTCAATTCTCAATCAGACCCATGCGGGGAAATTTCTCTTTGCCGGGATCAATTCCGATGTGGTGCCGCTTGCCGATTACTTTTCAACACCGGCTTCAGCGGGAAAATCAGCTGTCGATGCGGCATTCCTGGCGGAATTCGGCGTGACACAGAACGGCGCGGGTGTGGGGTCGATTACCGCCGCCCAGATGGACACCTTTTTGAACGGAAATTTCGCCACGCTTTTTGACCCTGGTTCCTGGTCGGCGGCGTTTTCGACGGCCTCGGATCAGAACCGGACCGCGCGCATTGATACGGACTACACCGTGGAAGTTTCAACCAACGCGAATGAAGCCGCTTTCCGCGATCTGACAATGGCGATTACCATGGCTCTTGATCTTGGTTCCGGTTCGCTCAATCAGGCGGCGTTCGAGAAGCTTGTGGACAAGGCTGTCGTCGTTTCAACCACGGCGGCACAGCAAGCCGGGCTTATTGCCGGGCGCTTGGGCACCGCGGAAAAAGTGATTGCCGATTCAACAGAGCGGCTGAAGCAGCGCAATGACATACTGAACCGGGAGATCGTTTCCCTCGAGGGCGTGGATCAGTACGAGGTCTCAACGCGCATAACCCTGCTGACAACGCAGCTGGAGGCCTCCTATTCGATAACCGCCCGCATCAGCCGCTTGAACCTGATGAACTACCTGTAGCTAAGAAAAGAAATGGCTTGAGCAAGGACAATCATGCACCGCGCACTTTACTCCGAAATACTTGAAGATGCTCCGGCAGACGCACGCGAGAGAGAGCGCCAGGCCATTGAGAGATCCATTGAACTCTTGAATGCAGCCAAGAAAATGGGACCGGCTTCGCGCGAGGCGAATGAGGCGCTGCACTATCTGGACAGGCTTTGGAGCCTTCTTCTGGACGATCTCGCCAACGCCGAAAACCGTTTGCCCAAAGAGCTTCGCGCCAGCCTGATTTCAATTGGAATTTGGATTCTGCGCGAGATCGAAGACTTGCGGAGCCAGCGTACCCAGAGTTTCAAGGGGCTGATCGATATTTCAGAGATAATTTGCAAGGGACTTGGCCGGAGCGCGTAATGCAGATACATCTCAAAAAAGGGGAGAAGCTCTATGTAAATGGCGCGGTCATCAGGGCGGACCAGCGGTGCTCGCTGGAGTTCCTGAACAATGTGACCTTCCTCCTGGAAAACCACGTCATGCAGGCCGAGAAGGCGGATACGCCGCTCAAGCAGATATATTTTGTCGTGCAGACCATGCTGATTGATCCGGACAACGCCCAGATTACACGCGAACTCTATTGGCATCTCTCCAATTGCATGCAGAGCACGCTGGAAAACATCCAGCTGAAAAAGGGCCTCGTCGACTCGGACAATTGCATAAAAAACCAACGCTATTTTGATGCGCTCAAGACGCTTCGCGGGCTTTTCAAAATAGAAGAAAAGCTGCTTTCTCCGAAACCTGCTGACCATGGCGTGACTGACATTCAGAGAGAGGTGGCTTGATGGACATACCCGCGGTAAACGGAGCATCAGCAAGCTCCTCGAGCGCGGCTGATAAGGCCAAGCTCAACTATGATTCGTTTCTGCGGTTGCTGGTGG
Organism: Aestuariivirga sp.; assembly: GCA_030680855.1. Classification (GTDB taxonomy): domain Bacteria; phylum Pseudomonadota; class Alphaproteobacteria; order Rhizobiales; family Aestuariivirgaceae; genus Aestuariivirga. The sequence continues at coordinate 9,806 of JAUXUN010000078.1, read as the reverse complement.
CGGAAATGAAAAATCAGGACCCCACCGAGCCAAAGGACACGTCCCAGTATCTCTCGCAGCTGGCGTCGTTTTCGGCGGTGGAGCAGGGGGTCAACACCAACAAAAAGCTCGACTCACTCATGACCGCAATGCAGCTTTCCCAGGCTGACTCGCTCATTGGGCATACAGTGACCGGACCCGACGGGTTTCTGCTGGGCACCATCAAGTCGGTTAAGATCGGCCAAACTGTTTCGACAGCCATTCTCGAAGACGGCAAGAGCGTTGTACTGGACGCTGGCGTCACGATTGGATGAGCAATGAACGAAGTTGACGCGCTGGAGCTTGTGCAAGCCGCCATCTGGACCATAATCGTGGCATCGGGGCCAGCGGTGGGCTTGGCCATGGTCCTGGGCATTGCAATCGCGCTTCTGCAGGCCGTCACCCAAATTCAGGAAGTCACCCTCACGTTTGTGCCGAAGATATTGGCAGTCTTTGCGGCCATGTTGCTGACGGCGCCATTTGTCGCCTCGCAAATTTACACCTTCACCGAGCTGATTTTCCAGAGAATTGCGCAAGGGTTCTGACGAAACCACCGCACTAGTCAACTTCGGACAAGCACCATCTGCGATGAATTCAAGGATTGGGGACGTTGACTAATGACCACTCTGGCAATTCGTGAAGCAAATCTGAGACAGCTGAAAACCGGGCGTGATTTCGGTTTCGCCATCTGCATCGTCATTATTCTTACCGCCTTCTTTCTCCCGATTCCCGCCTTCCTAATCGATGTTGGCCTGGCATTCTCCATCGCCCTTTCAGTGCTCATCCTGATGGTGGCGCTGTGGATCGCCAAGCCGCTTGATTTTTCCGCATTTCCAACGGTACTCCTCCTGGCAACCCTGCTCAGGCTGGCGCTGAACGTGGCGACCACGCGGTTAATCCTGTCGGACGGCCACGAAGGCCATAACGCCGCGGGACACGTGGTTGGCGCCTTTTCCCGCTTCGTCATGAACGGCGACTTTGTCATTGGAGTGATCGTTTTCGTGATTTTGCTCACGGTGAACTTCCTGGTCATTACAAAGGGTTCCACGCGCATTGCCGAAGTTGGCGCACGGTTTACCCTCGATGCCATCCCCGGCAAGCAGATGGCCATTGACGCCGATCTTTCAGCCGGGCTTATCGATGAAAACGAGGCCCGGCGCCGCCGCCTGGAACTGGAACAGGAAAGCGCGTTTTTTGGCGCCATGGATGGGGCTTCAAAATTCGTCCGTGGTGACGCAATTGCCGGCCTGATCATTACCGCGGTGAACGTCTTTGGTGGAATCGTCATCGGCGTGACACGCCATGACCTGAGCTTCAGCGGAGCGGCGGACGTCTATACAAAGCTCTCCATTGGCGATGGCCTGGTTTCGCAGATTCCGGCTCTCATCGTATCCCTGGCCGCGGGCCTTCTAGTCTCGAAAGGCGGAAACAAGGGGTCGGCGCAGGAAGCCATTGTAAGCCAACTCGGCGCCTATCCGCGGGCCCTTGTCGTTGCCTCTTCGCTGATGGGCGTCATGGCAATCATGCCCGGCCTTCCCTTCGTTCCCTTTGCATGCCTCTCGGTTGCCATGGCGCTGGCAGCCTATACCATCCCAAAAAAGCGCAGCATGAACCAGCAGATTCTGGATAATGAAAAGCGTGAAGTCGAGAGCCGGAAGCAGGAGGAGGACCGGAACTCCGTCAAGGAAATTCTCCGGACCAGTGAAATAGAGCTTTGCCTGGGCAAGCAGCTGGCAACAACAATGCTGGTTGCGCACGGGGAACTGGCGCACCGGGTTTCCAAAATGCGCCGGAAATTTGCCCAGCAATACGGGTTTGTCGTACCGGAAATACAGCTCAGCGATGATTTTACCATTCCGCCCAAGTCCTATAAAATCAAGATTCACGGAACGGCCATCGCTTCCTTCGAACTCCGGATTGGCGAGGTCATGGTCATTCCGGGCGAGCTTGGAAATCCCGACTTGCCCTATGATGAAGCGCGCGAACCGGCCTTTGGAATGGACTCCGTTTGGGTGCAGGAGGTCTTTTCGAGCGAACTGAAGCGTTCCGGCTACAGTCCCATAGACGGCATGTCCATTCTGCTTACCCACCTGAGCGAACTCATCCGAAATAACTTGTCCCATCTCCTTTCTTACAAAGACATGCGGGCGCTCATGGACAGACTGGAGCCCGAGTACAAGAAACTGCTTGATGAGACCTGCCCGTCACTTATTTCATTCTCCGGATTCCAGGCCATCCTCAAGCTCCTTCTTGCCGAGAGGGTATCGATCCGGAACATTCATCTCATTCTCGAGGCCGTAGCGGAAATCGCGCCCCATGCCCGAAAGCCCGAAGCAATTGTCGAGCACGTGCGGATGCGTATCTCCCAGCAGATTTGCGGGGACCTGTCGCAGGATGGCACCCTCAAAGTTATCCGGCTGGGCAGCCGTTGGGATCTGGCATTCCATCAAAGCCTCAAACGGGACAACAAGGGCGAAATCATCGAATTTGATATTGATCCACGCCTGATTGAGCAATTTGCGGGGGATGCAACAAAGGCGCTCAAGCCGCATATGGACAAGGGTTTCCGCATGGCCCTGGTGACTGCTCCGGAGGCCAGGCCTTACGTCCGCATGATCATCGACAGGCTTTTCCCTAACCTCCCTGTGCTTTCACATATTGAGATTGCGCGCGGGGTTCAGGTTGATCCGCTCGGCGTCATTTCATGATCCCAGTCGTATCTGAGGCTGTGTTCGTGGGTGTGCTTGTCCTCTGCCGTGTTGGCAGCTGCATGATACTGCTGCCTGGGTTTGGCAGCACCAGAATTCCTATGCAGTTCCGGGCGCTTCTGGCCGTGGCAATTTCGCTGACATTGCTGCCCCTGCTGTACGACCTTGGTGCCGAAGCGGCCCGGCAAGCGGGTGAGCCTGGAAGGCCGCTGCTATTGGGCGGCGAAATACTGAACGGGCTGACGATCGGATTGTTGGCACGGCTTTTCATGGCCGCCCTGTCTTTTTCCGCAACAATCCTAACCAATATTATCGGGCTTGCCCCCACACCCGGCATACCAATCGATGATACGGAGCCGGCGCCGCCGCTGGTGAACTTCATTAGCCTCACCGCGACAATGCTGATTTTTGCCACCAATCTCCACCATGAGCTTATTCGCTCATTGATCGCCTCCTATGGCGCCTTGAAAATATCCAGCCCGATAGACATGGGCTGGTACCTTGACCAGATTTTGGAAAGGCTGGTTCAAACCACATCGCTTGCCCTGCGGCTTTGCGGCCCTTTCATTGTCTATGCGATTATCGTGAATCTCGCCATCGGCTTTGCCAACAAGTTCACCCCGCAAATCTCGGTTTACTTCATTACGACGGGAATGGTCGCGGCCGGCGGTTTCTTCCTGCTTTACTTCACGATTGACGATTGGTTCGGGCTCTTTCTGCAGGACTTTTCGGCCTGGCTGAAGTGAGGAGGGGCTTGTGCCAGAGAAACTGAAGCGATTGAACAGGCTGCGTGAATCCTGGGCGCAGCGCAAGAAATCGACGGAATACCGGATTGCCGCAATTGCAACGGAACTCACCAGCGCCAGTGCGCAAGAGGAGCATCTGGCCAGGGGCGTGGATAGCGGAAAAGGTCCATTGAGCCTGTTTCCGGATTTGGCAACGCGGCGGCTGCTGGCGTTCGATGACGAGAAGAAAAAGTTGGCAACCAAAATGGATTCGGCAAAAGTTACCCATCGCCATGACTCACTGAACTTGCGGCGTTGTGAGATTTTTCAGGAGAGGCACAAACTTCTCCTGAGGCAGAAAGACGAGGCGGCCTCGCTGGAATCGACAATTGAGGAGTTTCTCCAGCGTAAATCGTGAAATTTAGTAAGTTTGCCACAAGCGACTGCTGGGAACATGGCCGGAGGTGAACTCTGAGGCAATATCCCTATGGCCATCTCAATTGTGTCTGATCTCGTGTTGGATGTTGTCAAGGCGGCCAACCCCGAGCGCGCTAGGATTGCCCACGCGGGATTGCAGCGGGGGCAGTCAGTCGCAAGCTCTGCCAGGGAATTTGCCGATGCCGAAAATACGGTCAAACGCAACCCGGGCATTGGCCGCTTTCTCACAACGGATATTGTGGGGGACGTTGTAAACGCAGCCGACCCCTCAAAACTCAAGACCAGCATTGCCCAACTAAGCGGAACATCCAATCTCGCGCGGGTGGATATGTCAGGTTTGGTCTTAAAAACCACCGATTCCGTATCGGATGCAGCCACGGAGCCCGCCAAGGCCGTAAACCCCAAGGAAAAGGCCTTCCAACAATTCGAGGCCTCGGTTCTGCGCAATTTCGTAGAGGAAATGCTGCCGAAAGCAACGGAGAACGCTTATGGCGAGGGGACCGCTGGAAATGTCTGGCGTTCGATGCAGGCCGATTTTATGAGCCAGGAACTGGCGAAATCGGGCGGCATTGGCATTGCATCCACCCTGGCAAGACTGGATGAGGCAAGAGCCCGCAGCCAGCCTGGCGCGACCCTCAATGAAATAGCCCCCAAAGCCGATCGCGTGCGCAGCTCTATCACCAACACAAGTGAATGGCCGTACTTCAGCCGGCCGAAGATCGGAGTGCTTGAATCATGATGGACCTGAATCGTGAAATTTCCATTCTTCAGTCAAAAGCCGCTTCACCCAGCATCAACCAGTTGCGGGATGTCATCGGCCGGCTCGCGGCAACGATTGAGGAAGAAAACTTCGTTCTTGCCGAGCGGCGGGAACTGTCGCTTGATGGTCTGATCTACAAGAAAAGCCAATTGCTGCTCGAGCTCATGCGGGCGCAGAAGAGCTGCAGCCCGGATTTCATCAAGCTCAATCTTGGTGAGGAAATCCGCCAGCTCAGGTCCCTCATGGAAGCCAACCAGCAGTTGCTTTCCGTCCACCTTGCGGCAGCAAGGGATGTGTCAAACACCATACTTGATGTACTGCGCCACAATGAGTCCGATGGCACCTACGCGGGAACAGCCCACATGGGCCGTGGCATCCAGTGATCAAGACCCTTCTGATCGGCCTTTGGGTCTGCATTGTAGCGCTGGGTTCAAGCTATTTCTTTGTCCAGATGAACAACAGCAGTTCGGCCCATGTTCCTTCCGGAGCTGAGGTTGAGGTTATCGAGTTCATCAAGACCGACATGGTGAGCGTGCCCGTCATCAGGGAAGGCAAGGTTCAGGGCTATCTGGTGGCGCAACTGTCTTTTGCAGTGAACAAGACCGCAACAAAGAAGCTGGCGTTTGAGCCTACGCCCTATCTTGTCGATGTCGCGTACCGCGCCCTCTATGAAAATTCGGCAATCGACTTCTCGCGGTTGCAGCCGCAAGACCTCACACTACTGGCCAAAAAAATCTCGGAAGGGGTCAATGCAAAATTGGGAGGCGAGGTCGTCAAGGATGTCCTGATGAATGAAATAAACTATGTGCCGCGTGATGAAGTGCGCACCAACTGGGTCAGGAAAAAATCGTAAAGCCGCTGAAACCCTTGTCCGGCGCTACATCCTTCGGCGAAAGCCAGCGGGCCGAGCTGATCGCCGGAATATTGAGCAAGACAGGCAAAGGCGCATATGGCCCCGTCCGGGGTGAATTGCTGTCTGCCCTTCTCAGCGACACCGCAAATCTAACGCAGTTTATCAGATATTCCGGACTATCCGAAGACGTGAGTGCTGCCCTTCTGCGCGATGCCATGGGTGCCACCGCAAAGACCGCGCAGCTCTCGCCTCAATCCATGGGTGAGATCAATGAAATGCTCTCCCGGATCCGGCCAACGACGTCAGGGTCCGATGCTTCCTATGGATCCGCGGCCAGCTTCGGTGAAACCGGGTCCGGGCCTCCGCAACCAACCGCGGGAAAAATCAGCGATACAATCGATAATGCATTAAGTGGGAAAACGGGGAACCTTCAGTTTTCGCCGTTTTCGCCGGGTCAGGCCGATTTCGAAAAAACAATTGACAATATTTGGCCTGGATCAAACAAAGACGAGGTTCCGGAAGCAGCCCAGAGCTCAGCCAGACAGGAAATCCCCAGCGCGGGCGGCTCTTTCGCGTGGGCGTACAAGGTGATAGCATTTGACTGAGTGGAACCTAGCGGTAGGGTCACAAGAAAAAGTCATTGGAAGGTGTCGCAGTTGGGACTGAACGGAGGTGGCGCAAGCGCAGAGCGAATTAGAGTACTCCCGGATGCTTTCGATCTTGAAGAGAAAATGCTCGAACGAGCCAAGTCACTGATCAACGACGCGCTATCACTCGGATGCATTGCGGCGCTGCAGAAGCACGATCATAACGTAAAGTGTCTCACAGATCCAATTCGAGAGAAGTACATTGACTTGATTGATCTTCAGCCTTCTGACGATGTGCTCGAAATTGGAAGCAGCATGGGGCAACATACAAGGCGAATAGCTGCTAAATGCCGGAGCGTGAATGCTCTTGAGGTTATAAAATTTCAGGCGGAATTTTCTAAGATATGGTGTGGTCAGGAAGGCTTGCAGAACGTTCACTTTACTGCGGGTGGCGCAAGTGGTCACCTCCCCTATGAAAACAGTTCTTTCGATGTCGTTATCTCGAACTATGTACTGGAGTGGTGTGCGGGTCGAGCGGCGGGTGACCCGAATGAATTCCATAAAGAGGTCCTGTCGGAGATTTGGCGCGTTCTTAAGCCCGGCGGGCGACTGTTTTTGTCGACAAAGAATCGCTTTGCATTCAAATATCTCACAGGTGTAGAGGACGAGCATCTTGGTATACGCTTTGGCAGCGCCCTTCCTCGCTGGATTCAGAAAAGAGCTGCAGCAACTGCCCGCCTTGGTCATCCGACTGGATATCTGCACTCGTGGGCTGGCTTGAGAGCGGATCTGATTGCTGCGGGATTTAAAAACCTAGTCCCATTGTTTGCCTTCCCAGACGCTCGATGGCCTGTCTTCCTTGGAAGAGCACAGGATTTCTCGCGCTCGAATATCACTTCACCGGAAGGGATCAACTTTGGCAAGCGAGACAGAGCTTTGGCCGTGCTGCCCAGCCAAACACGGCTCGCGCTCTCCAACTCCATTATTTACTTGGCGGACAGGTGATCGTATCCATGAAGCTGGATTTCGAAGAGTACATAATCGACATCGTTGAGAGTTGTTCGTATCGTCTCAATGGTGCTCTTCGTGTAGGAACGACGCGACCGATTGAAAGCCCCTCATTTAAGGAGCGTGTTGCGGATGCAACTAAAGCTTTTCTTGTAGATGGGACCTCCCGAGAGAATGGATACGTGCTAATTGTTTCTAATCCGAGGTTCCCGGACTTTGTTAATCAAGCGGTTAGTAGAGCTTTTGATGCGCAATCCGTCTTAGGCAGTTCGCTCGGGCGAGCAGTGTGCACGCCCTTACTCACTGGTGCCTGGGGTGGTCAGTCATACGCTGTCTACAAGCGCCTCGATGGGTATTCGCGAAACAAGTACTTGAGAAGAATTCAGATCCTTTCATCAAGCGAGCGGATTTTTGCATGGCTGTCCGGTGTTTTTGATAGAACAAAGACAGAATACAAGGGCGCAATGGATCAAGAGCGAGACTTCTTCAATCCCCTCCGAATCCTTTCCGCCGACAAGAGCTTGGACGATATCGTCCAAAAAGCTGCTTTCGCTCTCGAGTCTCGAATTTCTCGCGGCGAGGCACGTACCTTTAGTTGTCTGCAGCATGGTGACTTTTGGTTTGGGAACATACTATTTTACCGAAGCGCAGCGAGTTCTTTGTCTCCGATCCGACAGAAGTTTCAAGTTATTGACTGGGGCGGTAGCAGGCTGAATGGTTATCCAGGGATAGATGCTTTGCGTTTCTCGCTTTCCGCCTTTGGACAGGGCAGGGTCGCGTCCGAGAGGTTTTGCTCATACTGTGACATAATTGGATTAAGTAAGGTCGAGCTCTCCTTGTCTTGTGTCTGTTCATTGGGCTGGCTTGAGGCAAATCTCAATCAGTTCCCGAAAAGTAGATTTAACGAACTCGCCTCAAACGTGGTTCGATTTCTAGATCGTCATGAATTTCTTGATGCCCAGTGAATTTTTCCTTCACTCATTTGGACTTCAAAGTTGCTGACTGCAAGCAGCTCTGTGAAAACGCTTTGAACATAGTGAAAAACTGGTGCCGCTTAGGTGACTCGAACACCTGACCCCATCATTACGAATTCACCTTAGTTAGTGCTGGAGTTTTCTGCGGTGTGCAGACCGGTTCACTAACGTGATGTTTGCATTAGGAATTCGGCTGAGGGACGACAGTCATGTGCATTTAACTGCCCGCAATTTCCCGGCTTTTTGTTTCCCTCCTGCTTCCCTGCAGCCTTACATTCGGGCCGGGGAAGCAGATTGGACAGAATGGATCATGCCGAAACTGACAAAGCGTGTTGTCGATGGATTGAAGCCTAGAACTGCCGCTGAGGCTTTTATCTGGGACAGCGAAGTAAAGGGTCTTGGTATCCGGATCAAGCCTTCGGGCACACGGAGCTATTTGATTCAATACCGCAACCAAGCGAGGCGGACTCGCAGGATGGTGCTAGGCAATTGTGGTGTCCTGTCTTTGGAGGAAGCAAGGGGTCTAGCGCGCGAGAAGCTTGTCGAGGTCATCAAAGGTGAAGATCCTTCAGCAGCGCGCAAAACCCTCCTCAGATCCAGAACTGTCACCGATCTCTGCCTTTGGTATTTGGCCGAAGCCGAGTCCGGAAGGTTGCTGGGCCGGAAGAGACGCCCGATCAAGGCCTCATCGCTGAAGATGGATCGCAGCAGCATTGAGCGGCATGTCATACCACTTGCTGGTCAATACCTCGTCCAGGGGTTGACCCGGCAAGATATCGAAAAACTCATGTCAGACATTGCAATTGGCAAAACGGCAAAGTCGCGAGAAGGCCGTGGTGGAGTTACCACAGGTGGTCGTGGTGTAGCGGTTCGGACCATCACTGTTCTCCATGCCATATTCGAGCACGCAATTCGGCTGGGCCTCGTGCAAGCTAACCCTTGCAGGGGTATCCGCAAGCCGGCCTATTTAGTGCGTGACCGCAGGTTGTCCGAACGTGAGATCATACAACTTGGCAGGGCAATGGCCGAACTGGAAAGGGAAGGTGAGAGCCCGACTGGCATTTTGGCTGTTAAGTTCCTGCTTCTGACCGGCTTCCGCCGGAATGAGGCGCTGCAGCTTCAAACATCATGGCTTGGCAAGAACTCCAGCCATGTGGCCTTTCCGGACACCAAGACGGGTCGTCAAGTCCGTATCATCGGAAAGGCTGCAGCCGATTTAATCCGCCCACGCTGCCGTGGGCGGGACACAACCTATGTCTTTCCGGCTGACATCGGCGAAGGGCACTTTGTCGGTGCTCCTCGAGTCCTAGGAAGAATCGCAAAGCGGGCAGGAATCGCAAAGCTTTCCTTGCACACCCTGCGCCACACCTTCGCCAGCATGGCGGTCGAACTGGGCTTCTCTGAGCTCACTATTGCAGGGCTCTTGGGGCATTCCGCGCGTGGTGTCACGCAGCGCTATGTTCATCTCGACGAAGCGCTGATAGTCGTGGCGGACCGGGTGTCGCTAAGGATATCACTTCTACTTGGTGGTAGTTCTGTTCGACAAAAGGGGCTGCAGGGCGTTCCATTGATGGATTGGGCCGGCGCACTTGATCTAGGCCCTGTTGACAAAGGGGATTCCCAAATCAGTTTTGCCGTGATTCAAAGTGGCTTTTTCGGAGGTCATATTGATCCGGGGATTATTGAGCGACAAAGAGTGGGCGTGTCTTGAGCCGTTTGTGATTCAAAGTGGGGC
>JAUXUN010000077.1 GCA_030680855.1 Aestuariivirga sp. | reverse complement strand
GCCCCACTTTGAATCACAAACGGCTCAAGACACGCCCACTCTTTGTCGCTCAATAATCCCCGGATCAATATGACCTCCGAAAAAGCCACTTTGAATCACGGCAAAACTGATTTGGGAATCCCCTTTGTCAACAGGGCCTAGGCTTGATGACCGCGAAAACACAGTTTTCGGCACATGGATTTTGCTGTGCGCCCATGATGGATAGAAATGACAATCCAAGGAAATCAACAAGTTAGTACCCGCTGTTTGCGCTACCTGTGCAGCAAGAAACAGTGCTTTGCGTGAAGGCGAGTGAAAATCGCAAACGGATTGAACGTCAGATACCCGCGCAGTATTTATGGACGGTATTGTTCGCTTAACAAGCTTTGAGCACTTGATCATTGCACAGGCAGTCAAGCCGATATCGTCGGCTGGTGTCATGTTTGCGGAATTTGGGAAACTCAAACGTTGCACTACTGTAGGGCAGGGTGACTAGGACCATGACTGCCGCCAACATGTAGAAACTCATCGCTCATAAGCAGATGGCGTCACCTCGCTCCACGATGTTTTTCAGTTGTCCGTTCCTGTACAAAAGCGAACGCTGGGCGTTGCCTGGTCCGGCGCCACTGTCGTCACGAGATGAAATCCGCATTCAGGAAGAAAGCCAACAAGCGCGCCCATCGCTAAGGACCGGCTTTGCTCATATTTGGGTTCCAGACTGTCCGAAGCAATAAGTCACTTGCCATGAGGCGGGCCCAGGATATTCGGGGTAACGATGCCATTAGGTTGCTTTGTTGCGATGGCATGAAACGCTATTGAGCCGGGATTTTCGTGTTCATGATCGGCGCGGCCGCGCCGTTCACGTGATATTTGTGGCATAGCAAGCAGTCTTGACGCGCCTTGCCGCTGGTGTGGCATGTCTGGCAGAGTTCCTTCTTCACCGCGCCAAAACTGGGCGCGAATTTTTGTGGATTGCCCTGCTCATAGCTCTTGAGATACGGGCGATTTTTTTCAATGCTATGGCACGTGAGGCAGCCGCGATTGTCCATGATGCCCATATGCGGCTCGTGGATGAATTTCGTGAAGCGCCCCTGCTTGCTCTGGACTGAGACAGGGGAGAAATTGACCACCCGCGCTTTGCCCCGGACATCGTCAACGCTGTGGCATTTCGTGCATGATCCCTGCGCGTCCTTGCTGGTGAGATAATCGAAGACCGCCGCTGCCGGGTTGGTGTCGCCCTTTGGCGCTTGAGGGCCGGTCAGAACGAGCCAGGAATGGATGAATTTGTCCTTGTGGCCGGTGGGGCGGTAGTAAATCGTGTAATCCTGCCGGTACCAGCCGCCATATTCGGCCCAGGTTTCCGGATCCACGCCGCCTTCGATTCCGGTCACGGGCGCAGCCTGAATTTGAGGGTCAGCCGACGTGGTATTTGAATCCGGCAGCGTGTCGAGTGGCATAATGCCTTCCACTTTGGAAGCATCGTCCGCTTCTTCAGGCTGGCCTTCTTTCTCGGCTCCCGTGGGGAACAGCAGATCATCGAATTGATCCGTTGCCTTGTCGGCAGCCTGTTCTTCAACGGCAGGCGCTTCAATGCCGCCTTCGGCTTCAGCCTTCGGAGCATCGCTTTCGCCCGCCGCACCTTCTGTCTGGTCTTCTGAATTGATGCGAGGCGGTTCGTCGGCGCAGGGCGTTTCCTTGCCGCCCTCGGGTTTGGCCTCCGCAGTACCGGCTTCGGTGTCCTCAATGCGGGCCTTGATCGCGCGCGGGGTGCCCGTCGGCAAGGGCAAGCGCCCCTTAATCTCTGCCAATCCCTGTTCATCGGTGGAGGGCGTTTCTTCGCCGCCATCAGGTTCGGCTTCCGCGGCAATGGTTTCAGCGGCAGCATCTTCAGACAGCGCCACTTTTTCGGCGCAGAGCGTTTCCTTTGCGGCAGCGAGCTTGGCATCCGCGCTTTCGATTTCTGAATTGACCTCTGCTGTGTCAGTTTCTACGGTTGCTTTACTCACTGCCTCTGCTTGGATCGGCTCCGGGATTGCCTGAAGTGCATCCGGACCAGGCAGTTCTTTGGGAGGCGTAACCGGGCCATTTGCCATTTCAGTTGCGAGATTGGGGAGCCATTCCAGTTGCGCGCCGCTGACTGCATCACGTGGAATGCCTGCGGTAAGATCAGCAATGAGAGCCGCGTTCAGTTTCGCGCCGCCGCCAACATTGAGATCACCCAGCACGTCCGAGGCTTTTCCCTTGATCAGCGCGTGGACCAGCCCCTTGATCTCCCACACCAGATTTGTCACCGCCTTGATCTGACCGTCGCTTGCATTGGCCAGATCCTGGAGGTTCAGGCCGTCCACAGCCTTGAGGAGCGCGCGGCCCGATTCATTCCGGCTGATGATCACCTTCATGAATGGCGTGAGCGCCGTATCGGAGGCGTCCGGCCATTCACCGACGGACGCGTTTTTCTTCTTCAGGGTTTCCAGATCGAGGCCAGGCAAAGTCAGGAAGGCAATGCCTTTCGGGCCGCTGACCCGCTCTTTGCCGAGAATCTGGCCGAGATGGCAGGCGGTGCAGGTCTGATCAAAAGGCGCTGCGGCCATGACCCGCCTATCGCCATCGCTGTTGTGACAGGTCGAGCAGGTTGCCGGACTGCGCTTTCCCGGATCCTTCTTTGCCAATTCCGGGTAGTGCTTGCCGAAATGGCTGGCGTGATCGTAGATAATCCGTGTACGTCGCTCGAACGGATAGTTCTCGAAATTCGGGTGATGGCCGTCGAAGCTGTCGAACTTCAGAACATGGCATGAGCGGCACTGCTCGTTTGATATCTTGTTCAGATTGAAGCCTATGCCCTGGTGCTCCTGGTGGCAGGTTGCGCAATAGAGACCACCTGCGATTACATCTTTCATAGGGAAAGCGACACTTTGCGCGACAGCTGATCGCGGCGCGGTCGATCCCGCGGCAATTTTCGTCAGCCGTTTGGTGCTTTGCTTCAGCACTTCGGCCGAAGCGCCATGTGCGTTGAAGGCTGTTCTCGGCATTTTATGGCAGGTAAGGCAAGCCTTGCTGTCGGCCAGCGGATCGGCGGCGACAAGGCCATGAATCCAGCTCATCTTGTTGCTGCCGCTTTTGGTGTGGCAGGCGTTGCAATTTTCGATCGCGGCGTGGCCGCTCGTTAGCGACCCCGGCATAAGCAACTGCGTGCCTTTAGTCAGAAACAAGGCCGAACCCAGGCAGATGGCGGTCACGAGCGCCAGCAGCATCGCGAGACGGTTGCGCCGGGAGCCGGAGGACGTCGGCGTCTTGGCCTCCGGCGGCTGATCCGACCTCAATCGTCTCGGCCGCCACATCACCAGACACCCGATGAATAGGCATAGACGACGAGGATATGCGCCACCGTCAGCACGATCAGCGCATAGGTGACGGGGACATGCACGAACAGCCAGCCCCTGGTAAGTCCGAGAGAGACTCGCGTGAAATCGAGGCGGTCCTTCTCGACCACCAGGTTCTTGATGGTGGCAAGCTTCGCCTGGCTCTGCTGGTCGACATAGCGCGACAGAGTGTCGATAGCGTCGGTCAGCCGTTTGAGCGGACGCTGCGAGCCGATGAGATGGGCGGTGAAATTCCGCGGTCCCTTGAAGAAGTCCTCCAGGTGGGTGGTGCAGAGGTCCTTGATCCAGGCGTCATAGGGCAGCCCCGGCAGATTGATCGCGGCGTCGGGTGGTCCGCTCTCGGTGACGGCGGCGAGGAATGCACGCTTCAGTTCGGCGCGGAGGATCGGGATGCGTTCATAGCTGACAGCTTCGTCGATCCGGCCCTTGGCCCGCTGCGACCATACGAGATAGGTGCCCAGAATGCCGCTCAGCGTCACCAGCACAAAGCTCGTCCACAGCGCCCATTCGAAGCCGGTGTCCGGCAGAGAGAAATCCGAATGCGAGATGAAGGCGGCAACTACCAAATAACCGGCAAAAATATGGACCCTCCGCCAGCGCATGGCTGACTTCAAAGACAGGCTCGCCGTTTTGGCGATGTGAAAAGACAACTGCAGGGCCATGCCGCCGGCCAGCACCCAGCCATCGAGATAGCGCGGGTCACGGAGCCCATGGCCATAAATCCAGACGAGCCAGAACAGGCCGCCCGATATGGCCGCGATAAAAAGGCCCTGGACTGTCCGGCTGATGAGATATCCCGCCAAGCCCAGACCGCTCCCGCCGATTAAGGCGTCAGACGCGCGAGCGCTCATGGCGTTCTCCGCGCATTACCCATGCAGTGGTTTTTCAATCTACCGCGCCCGCTTTTCTCGCCGTGCCCTTGTACTTGTCAGATTTGGGAATCAGGCCGTCTAACCCGGCCATGGTGCTGCCGTCATATTTTTCAGTGATGCTCGCGAGCAGCTTGGAGACGCCGTCGGCAGCAACCGTAAGAGAGCGGTCATTTTTCAGTTTCAGCCCGGCCGAATGGGCAAATTCGACCATCTCAGCGATTTCCGGCACGTCCGGCGCCGCTTTCGCCGCGGCGGCGAGCTGCTTGCGTGCCCGGTCGACGCGCTTTGCCATTTCGAAGGCGTAGGTTTTTCTGGCAGTCGCCTTTCCAATCGCGCGCAATCCAGTCTCAAGCTCGACACCAAGCCCCACAAGATAGAGCATGCGTTTGCGCGCGGCATCCGCGGCAACGTTTTCCTTGCCCTGCGAATACCAGGTGTTGTGCCGCACCTCGCCTTGCGACCAGGACACCAGATCGAAGGAGCTTCCGGGCTTGTGTCCACCCTTGTTCACCAGACCCTCTTTCGGCACGACATGGCAACTGTAACAGTTCGTCGCCAGCTGGTAGAGCGAGTGACGCCTGATCATCCCTTTAGATTCGGCGAGCTTCCAACGCACATCCTCCTCGGCCTTGGTTTCGGTCTTCGCTGTCTTGCCGCTGAACCCGCTGTGCACCTTGATCCAATCCTGGGCGGCGCCGTGGCAGGATTCGCAGGAGATACCGGACACTACTTCCTGCCTGTTGTTTTTCTGCTGCATGGTGAAATGGCAGTTCAAGCACACGCTCTCCGACTTGATGCGCCGCAGCCCCATTTTTTCCGATATTTGTTTTGCCGGCGCCTTGCGCGGCATTTCACTGAAGGTCTTGAAGTGACGCGTACCCTTCCAGGCTTCGGCCTCCTGCTTGTGACATTCGGCACAAGCATTCGCACCGACAATCTTGGCCGGATCGGACGCAACTGCCCCGTCGGCGGCAAAGCTGAAGAACATCAGCCACCCGAAGGAACGAAGTACGGAAGATCGGAGAGGGGCGCTGCGCCCGAATCCAATCGGCCGACGGCTATGCGCTCTGAGAACGATGTTGATTTCTCACTCTTGCATAAGCCATCCCGGACATTTGCATGGACTGTTCCCGCCGGTTGCGGGTGCGATCGAGATCGAACCGGTCCACCTGCCGATTTTTGAGCGCGGCGAGCCAATTCGCTGCGCGGCCCAGAAGGCTCTCCTCGATCGTGTCGTCGGTGGCCGGCAGAAATGGGTCCGCATAGCAGACCGCGCCGATGCGCGCCGCGATCTCCTTGATCGAATCGACCATCCCCGGAGCGCCGCAGGCGTAAAGCACATCGCTCGGCAGCAGGGGTGGCAGACAATCGGTTGGCCGGCCGAGCTGCACCGCATTAATCAAGGTCTGCGGCGTGCTGCATACGGCCACGACGTGAACATTGGGAAAGGTGGCAAGCCGCGCGAGAGCCGGCCACATATAGAGTGACTCGAGGGTGCGGCCGCCGGCGATAATCATCATGTCGCGCTCCGGGTTCTCGCGCAGCGCTGCTACGGCGATCGACCAGATCGGCGCAAAGCCGGTGTGGGTGGCGACGAGAATCAAAGGGCTAACCAGATTGGGCCGGAAATGCGCTGAGCCATAGGGCCCGGTCAGCTTCACCCGATGGCCTGGCTTGATGCGCTTTCCGAGTGACGGGGAGACACGCCCGTCCTTCATGCACCGGACGTGGAACCAGACCGAACGGCCATTCGGCTTGCTGTGCAGGGCGCGCAAGGGATGGGTGATGCTGAAGGGACGGCTTGGATAGCCGCTAAAGCGCACCTGCGCATATTGTCCCGCAAGATAGGGCAGCGCGCGGTCCATCCTGATTTCGACTTCCATCACTTCGGCTGACAGTGGACGCAATGATTTCACCACGCCGTCTACGCTGCTAACCCCCGACCTCTGGTCAGTCTTTATATCCGCATCGCCGGCGACCCGGCACTGACAAGCATGAACGATACCCGGTTCGGAGCCTTCGCCGCCTTGCATTTCGCCCGATACCAGCCGCACGCAGCAGGTGCCGCAGTGGCCGGCGCGGCAGTCATGTGGCAGCTCAATGCCGTTGCTCAAGGCAGCATCCAGCAGCAACTGGCCATCGGGGGCCATAAAGCTGCGGCCATCGATGGTTATCTGGTGTTGTCTGGCCATTAACTGATCCCCTGCAAGGTTTTTGCAAGTATCGGTCCCAAACATGGTCTGTTTTGCGGCGACAATCAGGCGAAAAGAGTGAGACAATCTGGCGGGAGAGTGGTGCCATCCTCTCTATCTCTCATTCTCTGTACTGATCATTTTAGTTTGACGAGTTTAGAGAGAATTTTTCATTCGTCATACTATTGCTAGGGCGCGGACATATGATGGCCTTTTTTCGCAACAATACTCTGTCATCAATCTTGATAAGCGCTTGAGCGCGATATTCTCGACCGATGCACATTGGGGCGGCCCACTCGGAAGACCATTAGGCCGCCAATGAAAAAATTATCTCGCATTTCATTGCTTTCCTGCGCGTTCGCGAGCGCTTTGCTGATGAGCGCGGCATTCGAGCAAATGTTCATTTCCGATGCGGCAGCGGACAGCAATAAAACGAAGTCATCGGTTCCTGTTGCCGCGATCAACGATGAAACCCTTTCTCTTTACCCCACCGCTGAAAAATGCGGTGAGTGCCACAACCAGATTTACGAAGAGTGGTCCTCGTCGCAGCATGCTTACTCGTCGATCTCGCCCATGTTCCACAAGTTTGAGCAGAAGTTCCAGGAACTGACCCAAGGCACGGTCGGCACCTTCTGCGTGCGCTGCCATCAGCAGGTCGGCACCCAACTCGGCGAGGCTCGTCAAACGCCGCTTTGGGCGAGCAGCCAGATTTCGCGCGAGGGCGTGACCTGTATCACCTGCCACCGGGTCAAGGAGCAGTACGGCAAGGTCAACGGCGAGCGAAGGGTCGAGCCCGGAAAGATTTACGAGCCGGTCTACGGCAGCGGCGAAAAGAGCGTGATTAAAGACGTCCTCGCTAACAAAGAGACCTACTCCGTCAAAACCAGCGCTGACGGGCGCGGCAACGATATCCACGAGGGCATGATCACAAACGACCAGATCACCAAGTCGGAGTTCTGCGTGAGCTGCCACCAGGTTGCCGTCAATTTAGGGATAAAGCTGGAGGTCGTCTGGGAGCAGTATCGCGACAGCCCGGCCCGCAAAGCCGGCGTCACCTGCCAGGACTGCCACATGGGCAAGGTCCCCGGAAAGGCCAAAGGCTATGCGACCGCACCCTCTGCGGTGGTCGGCGGCAAGAAAATCAACCCGGGACGCAAGCATGCCAATCACAGCTTCATGGGTCCAGGCTATTCAATCGCCCACCCCGGCATCTTCCCGCACAATACGAGGGCCCAGGCCGTCAGCATGAAGGATTGGCTGCGGTTCGACTGGCGTGCCGGCTGGGGTACGACCGAATTCGAGGATAAAGTCGCCGACGGCAAGATCAAGGCCAAGTTTCCCAAGCGCTGGGCAGACCCGCTCGACCGCGAAGAGGCCCGGCAACTCATCGACGAAAATCTCGCGAAGCTCGACGAGCGTGACAAGCTCAGGCAACGGCTGCTGGAAAATGGCAGTTCCGTTGACGGCCCCAACATTATGGGTGACCCGAAAGTTGGCAAGGACCTCGCGTTTTCTTACAAAATCAAGAACACCAATTCGGGGCACAACCTGCCGTCCGGTTCACTGGGCGCGCAACCACAGCTCTGGGTGAACGTCGCCCTCATCGATCCCAACGGCAAGAACATCTGGGAGTCGGGCTACATCGACAGCCATGGCGACATGGCCGATCTCCACAGCCTGGATGTTGCGGTTGGCAAAATCAAAAAGGATCAGCAGCTGGTGCACTTCCAGACCAAGTTCCTGACGACCAACGTCAAGGGCACGGACCGCGAGATGTACCTGCCGGTGAATTTCGACGTCGATCCCCTGCCGCATCTGCGTCCGCCCGGGATCCCCACCACTGTCCTCAACCATCCGCCACTGGTGCGCATGGAGAACCACTCGCTGCCGCCGCTGGGTGAGAAAGTGGCGAAGTACAAGGTGCCGGGCAAATTGATCACGAAGCCCGGAAAGTACCGCCTGGCCTTCCGAATGCGCAGCCGTGCCGAGCCGATCTACTTCATGCGCTTCGTCGGTTCCACCAAGGATATGGAGCAGAGCATGAACGAGCGGATCATGAACTTCCACGCCTTTGCGGTGGAGCTTGATGTGAAGGGCTAATGCCGAAAAGCCGGGGGTTTCCCGTTGGGGATCCGCAACGGTTCTAAAGAAGTGGTTTTTGGAGTTCTCGTATGTTGAGTAGTGCGTACCTTGTCCGGGCATCGACCGCCATAGTCGTGCTGGCAGCCTGTGGCTGCCTTGTGATGTCCGACATCAGGGCAGAAGCCGCGAATGGCGCAAGCGGGAGCAAAGCCGAAAAAAGCGCAAGCAGCAGCAAGGCCGGAAAAAGCGCAAGCAGCAGCAATGCGCAAAAGGAAAACGTGTTGATCCGGGCGTGGCAGGCGCTCTTCAGGTCCAGCGAATCACTTTTCCCGCCCGAAAACCAAGCTGATACGCAGCCCGCAGAAGCTAATTCGAAAAAAAAGACTGACGGCAATTCCACAGACATAGTGGAAAACATCAGCAGCAACGCGGACGGCAAGGGGGATCTTTTCCGATCCGATCCGCAGTACGAAACCAGCTACAATGCCCAGGGGCAGGTCGACGTCTACGGTGCCAAAACGGCGGTCGAGCCGCCGCGCCCGCTGCTTGAACTGGGCCGCCAGCAATACACGTCCGGCGCATACGACGAGAGCAGCACCCTTTTGGGCAAAAAGAATCCGCTGCTCCCAGGCCTTTCCATTTACGGCGACTGGCGGACAGCGCTCGCCTACAATAGAAATAACGGCAAGGATATCGCCCAGGTCGCGACCCGGCTGAACCTCGACGTCGACTTCAAGATCACCGGCACCGAGCGCATACACGCCTTCTTCACGCCGCTTCAGAAGAATGCAAAATTCACCCGCTACGAGTTCGGCGGCGGCGACGCGGATAACAAGTTCAACTTTGAGTTCGACCCAGAGCCGCAGACCCTGTTTTTAGAGGGTGACTTCGGCTCGCTCTATTCCGGTTTTTCGGGGCGAGAAGCCAGTTTCGACCTGCCTTTCACTGTCGGTCTCTTCCCGCTGTTCCTGCAGAACGGCATCTGGGCCAACGACGCGATTCTTGGCGGCGCGGTATCTTTCCCCGCAAAGAACTCGCAGGCGCTCGGCCTTGCAAATTTCGACGTCACACTGTTTGCCGCGTTCAACGATGTCGACAATAACGGTATCATCGGCGCGGACACGAAAGACAACAACAACTCCAATCTCTTCGGCGCCACTGCCTTCGTCGATGCTTACGGCGGCTACATCGAGACGGGCTACGGGCTGATCGATGGCCGCGACGATCAGGAGGGCCTTCTGACACACTTCGTGACGGGCGCCTACACGCGGCGCTATTCCAATACAATTTCAAACTCGACCCGCGTTTTCGCAAACTTCGGGGAAGACCCCCAAGGCGATGACGAGGGCCTTGCAATCATTTCGGAGAATAGCCTGATCACAGGCTTGCCGAGCACGCTGCTCCCCTACGCCAACTTCTTCGTCGGCTTCGGTAACCCTCAGCCCCTGGTTGATGGCAATGGCGCGGGCATTCTGAAGAACATCGGCATCAACTTCGAGACCGATGCCCTGACCGGCTACCCGAAACTCGACGACAGCGGCTCCAATGCCTGGGGCGGCGCCTTTGGCCTGCAATACCTCTTTGATCTGGATGAGCAGCTCGTCTTCGAGATGGCTATGGTTCAGCCTTTCAATGATGACGGCATAGGCGCCGAAGACGCGCAATACGGCTTCGGTGTCCGTTATCAGATTCCGATCGACCGGGCATGGCTTTTCCGCGCCGATGCTACCTATCACATCCTCGGGGGTGAGGAAGACAACTTCGGCATCCGCGCGGAGATTCGAAGAAAGTTTTGAGATGGAATAGTTTTATCAAGAATCTGGGAGCGGGAAGATGTCTTGGACGTTTTTTGGTTGGCTTTTTGTTGCCTCTTCAATACCAGTTCTGTTGCACTTTCTGATGGGAGGGAGGGGCTTGCGGAAGGAGCAGCCTGAGGTGGAAAACTGCAAAGCTTCTCTGGAAAATATTGGAGCGCGACTTAAGAATGGAGAGCTCACCGATGCAGAAGCAGACGCAGCGAGACTTGCTCTTCTCTCCCGTTTGCCGTCATCGGGCCGGGGATTCAGCAAAAACATTCAAGATTACCCCCTAAAGCTATTGGTGACTTCCTCGGTTTTCCTGCTTGTTTCAGGCATTGGCGCTGCTGTTTCCTATGACAAAAGCGCCCCAGAGGCGGTTCACCAGGAGAAAATAATCTCGTTTTCGGAGCTGGACGGGGAAATGCTTACGGGGCTTACGGACTACGCCCGTTCCATTGGAACTCAACAACCGCCGTCCACGACGGCAGCCGGCGAACTTCTACCCGATGTGAACGCTATGATCGAACGGCTGGCGGCCCGGCTTGAGGCCGCACCACAGGATACTGAAGGGTGGCGGATGCTCGGTTGGTCCTATTTCCACACGGAGCGCTATGAACAAGCAACCACAGCCTTTGGAAAAGCTTTGGAGCTTGATCCGAGCTCTGCCGAACTCAAGCTCTCATACGAAGAGGCCAAGGCGAAGGCCTCTGAAAGCGACAATTCGCAAATAACCTCGTCTTCGCAAACCGAAGCCGTCGATGGCAAACCAAGCGTCGGGAAAGTTACCACTCCCGAAGCGATGCCAGAGCGCGAGCGCGACGCTGCAATCCGGTCGATGGTCAATGGCTTGGCACAACGACTAAAGAGTTCCCCGCGAGATGTCGACGGTTGGATTCACCTTATGCGCTCCCGCGTTGTGCTTGGTGACACGGAGGTGGCGGCAAAAGCGTTCCGTAAGGCGCGTGAGATCTTCGTTGACGACCCGGCCGCATCGGCCAAGATTCTGGCAGCGGCGAATGTACTTGGCCTGAAGGCAGAATGAATGCTTGATTCAGGATGGGCAGGAGGCCGACTATGGGTATTGAGAGCTTGTTCCAGCAGTGTGCCGTCTCTTGACCATGCTGTATTGCTCGACGGATTGCCTCAGTCGTGGTGGCGCCGCCGCGAAGAATTTGTCCCATAATGCATCCCTCCATTCCAGGGAGAATACTGCACCATCAAAATCCGGGGTCAGACACCTAAAACTTATCCTTCTCTACGATGCCTCGCTCATCCAATAGTCTCTCACTGCGTCCGGTGCAAAATACTGGACAGGTTGTGACTGCTTTTAATTCTGCACAGTTACCGATCCTAAATTGCAAAAAGTTTAGCAGTTGTCACCCGAATGGATGACCATGAATTGGGCACTGGCGCTGTGCGACTTTCAATCAATATTTTCCGCGCGCATTGTGATCTTCCGACTAACTATCAAGTGTGAGCTTCAACTGAGCCGAAGGAGAGGCCGTCATGGCACATTACGAAGAAAATCTCGTTGACGAGTGGGATGCTGGCGAAGCCGAAGGGCAGTCAGAAGCTTATGACGAAATGGACGAGCTTGATGAAGTCGACGAACTCGATGAAGTGGACGAGGTCGACGAGCTTGATGAAGGTGATGAAGTGGACGAGGTTGACGAACTCGATGAAGGTGATTCCTGGGACGAATATGATGAAGGCGATGAGTCTGGCGAGGAATCCAGCATGGACGAGGCGCTGGCTTTTGCCCTTGCTGCGGAGGACTCAGATGAATTCTTCCGCCGTCTCGCCCGCGTCGCACGCCGCGTGGTCAGCACGGCGGCCAATGTCGCGCGCCGGGCTGCGCCTGTAATTGGCCAGGTTGCGCGCGCCGCAGCCCCAATCCTTCGGGTCATTCCCCATCCCGCCGCGCAGATTGCCGGCCGTGTGGCTGGCGTGCTTGGCCAGCTCCGGATGGAAGGTGCATCCGAGGAAGAGGCTCTTGAAGCCCTGTCCGAACTTGCAGCGCGCAATCGTGCCGTGGCGCCAATTGCAGCCGCCGTTGCCGCACGCGCACTTATGCGCCAAGCCGCTACGACCGCACCAGCCGCCGCGCGCGTACGCGCCGTTCGCCAGGTTCGCCAGGCTGCGCAAACCTTGGTCAACACCCGCGGACCCGCCGCCATTCGAGCGTTGCCGCGTGTTGTTCGCAGTGTCCGCCGCACCGCCGCGGTGCGCCATACGCCGGCCCGGCAACGCCCGCAAGTTGCCCTCAACACGGCACGGCGCGTTGCCGCAAATCCCGCCATGCTGCGCCGTTTGGCACAACCTCTCATGCGGGGCCGCGCCATCGTGGCACGCGTTATGCGTGGTACAGGTGGTGGCGCACTTGGCATGCCCCGTTGCAATTGCGGCGGCGCAGGCCGGCGTGGCCGCACCTTTGTTGTCCGCGGTCCTGTCCGCATCACAAGACTCTGATACCAACTTGCGTGGGGGTCCGCACCGGCGGAGACCCCCACGCTCTTTTCTTCAATCGCAACATTTTGGGAGCCCGCCATGGCAGCGCCCGTGGTACTGCAATTTCTCGAAGGCAAACGCCATGGTCTCGTGGCCAGGGCTGACAGGCTTTCACGGCTAACTCCCAGGCGCGTTGGCCTGAGGCCGCAGGACATGCCCTATGCGCCTTCCCATGAACATTTCATTGCGGCAAACCGCCGCCTGGGCGAGATCGGCCAGAGAAGCGTTCGTCAAGTTAAGCGCATGGAAGCTGGCTGGAGCGCGGCAAACCCCGGCCAACGCCTGATTGCGATGGCCATGGTGGAACGTGAAGTGGACCGCGCCCGCCGCAGCTTTGGCATGTTCTTCGAAATCTTCAGCCAGCGCGGCTCCAGTTTCGCCCCGGCCCTCGCGGCCCATGACGTGATCGCTTTGGACTGCTACCGCGCCATCCGAGCGGCGGCCCCCGAACTCCTCGCCAAACCGTTGCTGAAACCCCTGACCTATTTGGAACATGGTTATTCGCCCGCAACGATGCGAAGGGGCGTGCAGCTCGCGCGTCTGCTCGGCGATCGCAATCCCTTCCCGGTGATCCGAATCCCATGGGACCGCGACAATCCCTGGCAAGCCGTTTTCCTTCATGAGGTGTCCCATAATCTTCAGGCAGACCTCGGGTTGTGGCACGAGAATCGCACGTCGCTCACCCGGCGCATGATGAGTTCCGGCCAAAACCCTCAAGCCGTGTCCACCTACGGCCGCTGGCACAAGGAAATATTCGCTGACTTGGCCGCCATCCTCCTCGGTGGGCCTGCGGCCGCCACCGGCATGATGGTTTTCCTCGCCCATCCCGCGCCGCGCGCCATGACCTACAGGCCAGGAGGATCCCATCCCACAGGATATCTCCGCGCGTTTATCCTCGCCGCCATGATGGAGCGCATGGGATTTGCCGAAGAAGCAGCTTCTGCAAAACGTATCTGGAGCACATTCTACAATCCGCAAAAAGGCCACCGGATTCCAAATCCAATCCTGCAATCGGCACCGTCGGCGATTCCGCTGATTGTCGATGAAATTGCCTTCCAGCCGCGCCGCGCGCTCGGGCAACGCGCCCTTGTTGACATCATTCCCTTCACGAAGCGGGATGAAACCGGCATTCAACGTGGCGCATTCAAACTCGCGGCAGGCAAAGTTCCCGAAGACCTCCCGCCACGCCATTTGGTGTCGGCCTCCAGTCTAGCACTCGGCAAGGGGGCGCATCCGGCGCGCCTGTCGCACCTTATTGTCTCACATCTTTCACGTCTTGCCGCCGCTGAACGCGAGCGGCCACTTGTCCAGTTAGCAGCCGTGGCATGAGGACCAGCAAAATGATCACAACAAGCCCCGCCCTCCTTTCCGCATCAGATTTGGATCGCGCCCCGCCGCAGAAAACGGTCGAGTCAGTATTGCGCAAAGCATTGAAGATCAGCGATCCGGCAAATGTCGAAGAGCTTTCACGCGGTCTTCTCCTGCGTTATGGCAAGGACGCACTATTAATGGACCGCGAACGTAAGGGGCTGCCTTTCAGTGTCGTCATAGATGCTGTTGCAACGACCGCAAATTCTACCGGCACGCGACCGGAGATTGTTGATGCCCAGATTGACCTCGAACGGGTTCTTGCCGAAATTGCCAGTGATCCCGCCTTGGCCGAGATCAACGCCGAGATGAGGGGTTGGGCGCGCGCCATTCGTGCTGCGGCAGCCGATGGCCTGAATGCCGCCCGATTTGCGCTTGATCCCCAATCCTCAGATCGCGCCATGACCGCGCGCCGCACACTTGGAGACTATGCCAGGGTTTCGCGCTATGCCGCCGCACTTGCAACATGCAGCGGCGGCGCCTTCTGCCGCCTGGCCCAGGCCTGCGATGCGATCGCCAGCCTCATACTTGTAATCCTCGGCGATGGACTGGCCGATGCCGGCGTGACCCGCAGCACCCATATCCCACGCGTGCCCGCAGCCACTCTGCGCCAGCGCCGCGACACGGTAATCAACGAACTGCAGCTCCTCCACCGCAATTCGAGTGGTGCATCGTCACTCGAACTTTGGCCACGTGGCATTGTTTCATTGGTGCAAATTCACAATCAGCTGGAAACGAGCGATACGGCGGATTTGCGCTCACTTCTTGATGAAGGATACCTGTCGCGCCAGCTCGATGATTTGCTCGACCTGGCCGCGGACAATTCGGCGGACGGACTCAAAGCGCTGGGATCAGTAGCCAGCATGAGCGTGCGACGCTTCCGGCGATTCATTTCCGTCGTAAGCACCGAAATAAGCCCGCCGTCACCACCACTTGCCCGCTTCATTGCAGCGCTTAGCTACTTTGTCCAGGGTTTCGCCGTGAGTGCTGGTGGCTACCGGCTGCCCTTCCTCGCCCGTTCGCCCCTTCTTGCGGGGCAATCATCTCTCGTCGGCGGCTCGGACGAGCCTGTGCTCACGCTCATACAGACTGCACTTGCACGATCAGCGGCGGCCGAGTGGATTGATTGCCTGTGCTGTTCCTGCGACGAGGACGACGCCCAGAATATCATCTTCTTCTCAAAGCTGGTCTATGACCTCGATCGCGCCATCGACCTCTACGCATTTGGCACGGATCCTCTTGGTAAGAGCGATGCGGAAGTTCGAGCCGCCGCCTATGGCGCCATTATCGAAGCGGTAGATGCTCATTTTAAAGTTCTGCCTGTCGTAGGATCAGCGAAATTCAAGGAAGCGACAACAAAGATCATGACCATGGCGCCCGGTCTTGTAAACTGGACTGCCTTCCTGAAGATTGCTGACTCTGATCTAAAATCGGATCGTGCGCAGATGATGCACGACATGCTCTGTTATCAATTGAAGGAGGAACGTGCCAGTGCGCGTCTTGTGTCCTCGATAGCTCCGATTTGCCGACGTCAGCTTATTTTGGATGTGCTCGATGGCAAGGGAATTGCGAAACTGATCGAAGAAGTCCAGGAAGCAATCGCAGAATTAGGAGAGATCAAGCATGAACCTTGCAGCGACGCAGAAATGAAGATGCCGCCTGACTTTGAAACGGCGCAAATGTGGATGACTGATGATGCGGATGGAATTGGCATCAATCTTTTGGAAAACGATTGAATGATGAAACGATATCTCACCCGTGGGAGCGAGCCATGCCTGAACACCTGATCCACCGTAACGCCGAAACAGTTATCAACCAGCTCAAAATTCTGAATGAAACTCTGAGGAGCGTTGCTGGTTCCGGGAATGACAAAGGATCGCTGCGGGATATTGCAACGGTTCTTCGCGAAATCCGCGATGCTATCAAAAGTCCTGATCCAGGCGGCGGCGGTAGCGATACTGCATGCGACGATGAAACGCTGGAGTTCCTCGACGAGGCACTCAAGGGATCAACTGACCTCAACAAGATATTCTCCATGGCCGGACTCAGTTCACTTAAAACCATTGCGGGCGACCTTGACCAGAAAGCAAAGGCACGCGCAAAGGATATCCGAAATAAGCTGCGGTATCACGCGGAAGAACACCACATAGAACTCCCCTCCGAGGGAAAACTGACCAAGGCTGTCGAATGTGCTCGCGAGAAAACTTACGGCCGCCAAGAATTAACTAACAACATTACGACAGCCGCGTCCTGATCACATGCGGGAACGCCGAAGTAAGCAAAGAGGTTGAGCTATGTCGAACGCAGCCACACATGATGTTCTCCAACGCCTTCTGCAGCGCGTCCTGCGCGATGAACTGCCGAACCTCTCACCCTCGGAACGTGCTGCTTTCGAGCAGCAGTTCGAAGGCTTCCTGGGCCGGTCGCTGGAGAGTGCTTCGAGCCCGACCGCTGCCAGCTTCCCGGATTTCATTGGCCTCGGTCCAAATGGTGTCCAGCCCTTCGACCAGATTCCCTATCCTCTGCTCAAAGCGGATTTCGATGAGTCGGTGGTCCCCAGTCAGGTTCACGCGGCGGCAGAGCTCTATTTTATTTATCAGCATGAACGTATGAAAGTATTTGAAGTGGTGGACGTGCTGCGCCGCCTCTTTGCACTTGGCCGCATGAAAATCCAACAGGGGCCAGGTGCACGCGGCCTTTACATCCTCGAGAAATGGCGGCCGCTGCGCTATACGCGGCGCGACCGCGGCCTCGCTTATCGCCGCGTGTTCAACTACGGCAGCATGCCGGCACCGCAGGGTGCGGCGGTCAATCGAAATTTCCACTTCCAGTTTGTGGCCTTCAACTCGTCGCTCGCCCAATACTTCCGCGATCTCGTCGTCGGAGAAGTAATCCGCGGCTCGGCGGAAATCTCTGACCGTCCGTTCGGTGCGATTGCCACAGTGCAGCGGCTCGGCACAGATCTGCGTTATGCCATTGACCGTGCGAGCTATGGCAATATTCTGGCTCTTGCCCGCGAAACCGGCAATTACCTCCAGACCTGCCTTGAATTGCTTGATGCGCCCGACATCAAGAAGTCATTCGATGCGATGACCAAATGGGATGTGGTTGAAGCCGTATCAAACCGTTATCTCGGCGGCATGGCGGAGCTCTCGCACCGCGCAAAGATGGCGGAGGTGGGGCGCAGGCTCTTGCAATTTATCGGCAGCAGCGACTTCCCGTCCAGCGTCGATCCTGAGCTCTTCCGTTCCGAGGCGCGGCCCATGTCGGCCCAGGCTGAAGCCTGGATCGCAGCTTACAGGCTTACGCAGGAAGGCCGCAGTTTCCCCGGCGTGGATCGCAGCCTGCGGTGGGCGCTGGGCGTCCCGGTGAACACGGCACGCGCCCGCGTTCCCGCGTAAGGCCGCCATGCCATGGCTGCCCTGTGCTCGCTCTCAGCATTCGCCGCCGGCGTGCGGCAACCGGTCGTGCTCGATGCAAGGCTGCTTCTCCGCCCCATGGGCCTTCCTTTGGCCACGGCGCTGTCCCTCGTATGTGAAGTCTGGTTCAGCCGGGAGTTCATGTCGCTCATCAGTTTCAACGCTGATGATGTAACACCACCCCCCTTTGCTGGACTCCATGATGATGAAGTGGGCAATCATGAGCGCATCGGCGAAGGCCTCGAGATATGGCAGGCAGCCTATGCCAACGGTGTAGTGCATGGCGCCTTCCAGTGGATCGGTGATAATCCGCAGGAAAGCCCTGGCCGCGCCGCGTCCAAGCCCGGCATCGTATCGTGCTTCGATGCGCTAATTCATACGCTGAACCCCAGTTTTGATCTGGGTTGGTCGCCACTCGTCACCTGTGGCCTGCAATCGCTGGCCCTTGCTGCAAGCCTTGCACCGGCAATTCCTGTTATCCTCACTTCTGCTGGCAAAGGCGCCAATGCTCCAGCGCTTTGTCGAGATGCGGAGTCGGCCGGTGTCGGGCAGCAGCACTTGCCTGAAGGGTCAATGCTCAGCGCAACACTTGCAGCAAGCACTATTCCAGCGCTTGAGCTCGCAGGTCTGATGGACACCCAGGTTGCGGGCGTTTGGCTGGCGGCCCCTAGGGCTAATCTTGTGAACAACCCGGATTTTCCCGGAGAGTACGCGCCAGAGCGTTACCGGCTGACGGTCGCTGAATGCCTTCCCTGGCAAGGCTCACAAACCTTTTGGACCAACCTGAATGATGGAGGGACAGTTGCGCGCTAGCAACGGCTCAAGGGGACCCGTGATCAACGAGCGTGAGCTGGTGATGATCACTGTGATCGGAACCATCGCGTCGCCTATCGCCGGTACGAATGCCTATCGCATCGGTCAGGATGGCAGGCCGCGTATCTTGCCCGGCACTGGCGGCATAGTATTGTCCCACCGTGTTGGAGACCCATGCGTCGGCATTGCCGGCGATCATATTGAGCCCGGCGTTTCCATCCGTAACGAAACCCGTTCCGTTAAAGGTGACCGCGACGGGCCAAACCAGGCGCTCCAGCTCCTCACCTGCATTGGCAACATTGCCCGAGCAGTGTCGGGCGCAGCGGCCGGTGCGGTTGGTACTGTCACTGGCAAGCATGGCGGGATCGACACGATCCTAGTGGATTTTCCCCTCCATGCGATGCGCCGGATGGCGATTGGTGACCGCATTCAGGTGTACGCCTGCGGTGTGGGAACGCGTCTTGCCGAACATCCCGAGGTCGCCGTTTTCAATGCGGCTCCGCGTCTCCTCGCCCAATGGGGCCTGCGCACCGAGGGTGCCCGCTTGTCGGTTCCGGTAACGCATCTCATTCCCTCAGCGCTCATGGGCTCCGGTCTGGGCAAGTCAGATGTAGGCCGCGGCGATTACGACATCCAGATGTTTGATCTGCCGACAATACGACGTCATGGACTTGGGACTTTGCGCTTTGGCGACCTCGTGGCAATCACTGATGCCGACCATCGCTTCGGGCGCTCGTTTGCCCGGGGCCATCTTGCCATAGGCTGTGTTGTCCATGGCGAGAGCAGCGTCGCCGGCCATGGCCCCGGCATCGCAACACTTCTCACCGGACCTGCACGGGTATTTGTTTTGCGGCGCGACGCCCAGGCAAATGTTGCGGAAGTCCTTGCTATCCGTTCTGCGGCCGCTGGCCGCAAGAACCTCCCCCTCGCCATGCGCGAAAGGCGCTGGCGTCTCCGTGGCAGGCACCCGCCGTTGAAACGCAATCCAAGGATCGACGCTCATGCACGCCAGTCATCTTAATTCGATTGTCGATCGCGAGATCAGGCGTATTCGCAGCGGTTCACGGAGCTTTGAATACGCGCGTGCGGCTTCGGGGGGAACCCCAGCGCAGCAATCAGGCAGTGCTTTTGGCCAGTGGGGGGGGTGGAGCGGCTCGGTGGGACTTGCCGACCTTCTGGCCGGGGCAAGCCAGCCTCGGTTTAACCGGCGGGGGGCCAACCTCTACCGCATCTCCTTTCCCGGTGGGGGCGTTGCCATCGGCATGACGGTGAGCAATTCGATCATGGTGCGGGTTCACGAACATGCCCAAAGCCCGAGGGGCGAAGCACGTATCCAGGCGCGCATAAATGCGGTCCCGCTGGAGCAGCACAACACTATCCGCATTCAGGCTGGACTCCTGCGCGCCGCAATGAGCATCCGCGAGGTTCACATGTATGAGATCTGGCTTCAATCGCGTGAGAATGTTTTTGATTGGTCGTTCATTAGAAACACGCGGACGTTTGAATGAGAAAGGGAGACTCCCATGCGCACGGTTCAGGCTACCTCAGGCAGGAAAGCAGGCTACAGTATTGATATCGAATTGCAGGAACTTGTCGAAGCGGAATTCGATGGTCTGGGTAAGACGTCGGCATTAAAAGTGATCAGGCTACATGAGCCTGAGCAGCGAGACACGAAGCCCACAGGTTTTTCCGATGAGGAGCAGGCCTTCATCGACAGCGTGGCAAAATTCCTGCATGGCCGAAAAAATGCCGACTTGCTGATCGAGGGCGTTTGGTCGCAAGCGATGGAAGATGTGGCCCCCGTGGAAGCGAAAGCTGAATCGTCGGATGCAACACCTGCCTCGATTGCCGTTGATAAGGAAGAGGGCGGTGCATGATGTTACAGGATGAACAACCACTGCTGTGGCTCGATCGCACCGCCGACAACATGGACTATGCCATCATAGGGCCAGTGGACGGCCGCACCCGGGTCCTCAACGCCGCGCGCCATCCCTATTCCGCCGCCTGCCAGGTTGAACGGGACTTTGGCGATGGGCGTTTCTCCGGCTGCAGCGGCTTTCTCATCTCTCCACGCGTTGTGATCACCGCCGGCCACTGTCTCTATAGCGACCTACGGCGGCGTATGAGCCGGCGAGCGTCGCCGATGCGCATCAGGATAAGCATTGGACGCAATGGGGCGGCCCCACCTCCGGCGGTTCATTGGGCCCAGCGCTGGTATGCACCCGCCCGCTTCATTCGGGCCATGGACCGCGAAGCGGATTACGGGATCATTGTTCTTGCCCACCCCGTGCGGCCTCCGGTGCGGGGCATCCGAATGCTTGCGCCAAATCAGGCCCAGCTCGAAAGGATCCGCGCCGCCCGCCTGCTGCATATCGCTGGTTACCCCGGGGATAAACCTGCGGGCACCATGTGGGAACATGCAGAGCGCCTGGACCGTTTCACGGCGCGGTCGCTCTTCTACAGCGTAGATACATGCCCGGGCCATTCGGGAAGTCCGGTATGGTGTGCTCAGCAACGTGGCGGCGATCCGGCTGTCATCGCTGTCCATGTGGCAGGGCCAACGCCCCACGCCGGGGGCGCTTGGGGCTGCCGCCCTGGTGTGCCAATGGCGCCGGCCGGCATGTTCAATCGCGGGATTCGCCTGACGCCAGCGATGCTTCAGCAATTCAAAAATGCCGAGCGTGGCGCAACTGATGCAACACTCGTGAGGTTGGGTCGATGAAATGCATTGCGATCAGTGATGCTTCGCAGCTCAATCGCTTGCGCATTTCAATTCGGAAATTAACCTTACCGGTTAATTATTATTTCCTGGTGGTTGACAAATAGTGGGTGTTTGAAATGATGCCTCACGGCATAGAGTTGGCACGAGCATCAAATAATCCGCTGCGGCGCGAGGAGCTGACCGACTTGAATGTGAACGCGGCACCGCCAGTATGTGTGCCTGCGGTTGCCGGTCAATGAAGCGAGAGCAGCTTTGGGACGGCCTAGGTCGGCCGGAGGCACGAGTAATGTCTACGCCCATCATACGAATAGTTGGCGATGTTTTTGACCATGTGGATGAGCGGGCACACAAACCTGTTATAAAATTTGAAGCTGGTGGGAGGCAGTATGAGGCCATCCCGCGCGGCCAATGGCGCGCCATGCGCTATGTCCCGGCACTTATGGGCTCATGCCGGCGAGCGGGCTCCATCATCATCGACAAGGTCAGCCATGTGTTGCTGGAACGCTTGGAATCCGGAGCTCCATTGGACTCAAAAAATCTAGCGACAGTACTGACGGCTCGTGAACTTCAGATTGCTTTCCTCATCGCTGACGGCAAATGCGACAAGGTCGTGGCGCGCGAACTTGGAATTAGCGACAATACCGTTCGTGAGCACCTGCGGAGAGTATTTCACAAACTGCAAATCACTAAGCGAACGTCGTTGGTGGCTCGATTGCTTAGATCGCCTGGCGATATCTAATTAGGAAGTTACCAAGTCCCCGGACACGCAATGCTAGCGATCAGATTTTCGCGATTATGTCGCAGCTAGCTAAACTTGGAGCAATCGTTTCTGTAGCTCTGATCTGACCGGCTTTTTCTGAACCAGACGATATGAGCAATGAACTGGGAAGGAGGTGCGGAAGAAAAGAATTGGAACGGGTTAGATCGTGACAACTGTGCATGTTCCTGTATGTCTCCTTTTGGCCCATCTGAGAAGTGACGGGTAGCATGGCGGATTTCTGCTTGTAGAGGTTGATCGGACGTATCGTCATCAACTGCTATTGCCAAATTTCGATCCCGCGTATTCAGGATTTTTCCAATTGAGAAGTGAGGAGCGAAGGGACGATAAGGAGTGTGCGTAGCGAACTGAGGAAAATAGGCTTGATGACCGCGAAAACAAAGTTTTCCGCGCACCGGTTTTGCTGTGCGCCCTTGATGGATAGGAATGACAATCAAATAAAATAAATAGCTTAGGAACCGTCGTGTGCACAAAGTGTGCAGTATGGAACAGTGTGTTGCGTGAAGTACAATGAATTGCTCCCAACAAAATGACAAAAGATTTGGACGGACGCGGACAGGCTACAATCATAACTCCCTTAACGTTGTGTCCATGAATACCGAACTTGGAGCAGTGCTTGCCTGGATGTTTGGTGCTACGCTGGTATCAGGACTCGGATTGGCGGCTTTGCTTCGGGGCAAAATTGCATAGGTGGGGGAGCGCTTTAAAACTGTGTCTCATGCGGGGCTGCTTGCGCCATGTGTGAACTTCTTGGCATGTCGAGTGACCGCATGGCGACCCTGAATCTATCGTTGATGAAGCTTGCCGCCCATGGCGGGCTGACCA
This sequence comes from Aestuariivirga sp., assembly GCA_030680855.1. Taxonomy (GTDB): domain Bacteria; phylum Pseudomonadota; class Alphaproteobacteria; order Rhizobiales; family Aestuariivirgaceae; genus Aestuariivirga. The sequence goes on along the minus strand of JAUXUN010000077.1, from coordinate 28,608 downwards.
GATCACACAAGGACGGCTGGGGCGTTGGCAACTATGAAGGTTTGATGTCCGTTTGATCAAGGAAGCTGAAGCGGCAGCTGGAAGCGACTGGATCAATTTTCTGGAACAGCATGACTTGCGAAGCCAGATTGTGATGGCCCACATCAGAACGGCAACCATGGGGGACAAAGTCTATTGTAGTATGCAGCCCTTTGCTCGTGAGTTGGCTGGACGCATGCATTTCTTCGCCCACAATGGCTGGTTGCCCGGTATAACCGACTCGCCGCTATTCGGGCTCAAACGATTTCACCCCGTTGGTGAGACTGATTCAGAAGTTGCGTTCTGCGCGCTGCTCGACCGTCTGTCGGGGATCTGGATTTGGCCCGGCGAAATTCCGTCACAGGAGGATCGGATGGCAATTCTGTTGGCGTTCGCGGCGGAGTTACGTGTATTGGGACCTGCCAATTTTCTCTATTCTGATGGTCAAATCCTTGTTGGTCACGGGCACAGGCGCAAACAGCCAACCGGGTCCAAAATCGAGTCTCCCGGCCTTGTTTACTTGCATCGTCACTGCGGACGACGTTCCGAAGTACGTATGGCCAATGGGGTTACCGTGGAAGGCGCGGATCAGACGGTGACACTGCATGCCAGCGTCCCTCTGACAGACGAGTCGTGGCGGCCCATGAGCGAAGGCGAATTAGTAGCAGTTTGCAACGGTGAAGTATCAATCTATCATCCGAATGAAATTTGACCGCCGCTAAGGGAGTAGTCGCGCACGGACGCAAGGCGCAAGTCTTTTTTACTACTTGATCCACGGCTTCGCCGAGTAGGGAAACATTGGAGGTCAACATGAGCAAGGATTTTGCAAAGATCGCCGAGGACGTTATCGCTGGAGTGGGACTGCTGAAGCAGGGCGCGCCCGAGACAGTCAAGGCTTTCAGTTCGTTGTCTATCGCTGCGACGTCGCCAAGTGCCATTGATACGAAAACCAAGGAGCTTATGGCATTGGCGATCGGCATCGCCGTTCACTGCGATGGTTGCGTGGCTTATCACACCAAGATGGCCCATCAACACGGAGCGACCCGGCAGGAAGTGGCCGAAACGGTGAGCCTGGCGATCTATATGGGCGGAGGGCCAGCCGCCGTCTAAGGGCCAGATGCCTTGCGAGCCTATGATCAATTCAGTGGACAGAGCAGCGGTGCTGATTGACAAGGGTGCTCGGCAGTCTGGTTCATTTACCAAACACAAATCTAGCCATTCAGCAAAATTGCGGAAAAATAGGAAAATAAGGAACCAGCCATGATCAATATGCCTATAAGAAACTAACTGGAATGCACACGGGTCACTCTTATATGGTGGGTAAGCGGTGTTCCAGTTACACCTGTCTTAGTCAAGTCCGGGCTTTGGTATCAGATGCTGCGGGTCATGGAGCGATATGGCGGTTGGGCCGGAACGCGTTGTTGCGGTCATCGCAAAATGCCCTATTCTGCGATCCTACAAAAACTAGAAAGAAGTCTTGTTTTGATCGGAGATTTTAAGACAGGTCACGGGGTCTAATGGGTTGGGTTTATCTTCTTCTGGCGGGATCGGCAGAAATCTTCTACGCGGCGGCCATGCCGAAGACCGGCGGTTTCACGAAGCTCGGTCCAAGCCTGTTTTGCCTTTTCTTTATCACTGCCAGCATGTATCTGCTGTCGCTTGCCACCCGCACGATCCCGATCGGCACAGCTTATGCAGTCTGGGTCGGCATTGGAGCGATTGGGACGGTCGCCTTTGGCGTGATCGCGCTTGGGGAGGGCCGCAGCCTCCTGCGTCTTCTTTGTTTCGTGCTCATCTTCGCGGGTATCGTAGGGTTGAAGTTGCTTTCCGCCGAATCGAACCAATGACTGCAAAAACCAAACCCGATCCCCGCTTCCGGTTCCGCCTCCTGTTAGGCCGCTCTATTGCTGTCGGTCCCGGAAAGGCTGATTTGCTCGCCGCCATCGCCGCTACTGGGTCAATCTCGGCAGCCGGGCGCTCAATGGGCATGAGCTACAAGAAGGCCTGGTATCTGATCGACACGATGAACAAGTGCTTCAAGACCCCACTGATTGAGACCAGCAAGGGCGGCACGGCGCATGGCGGTGCGATTCTGACCCCGCTTGGGCACGAAGTTCTCACCCGCTACCGCGCCATAGAGGCCAAGGCCTTCGCCGCCGTGACAGACGAACTCGCCGCCTTCGATGACATGATCATCGAAGCCCCTCCGCAAGACTAGCAACGAAAGGATATCCGCCCCTTGCGTTGCGCAGTGAGTCGATATAGCTATAAGGAAACATCGAGGGAGACAGGCTTGCACTCTGGATTTTGGACACGCCGTATTTTTCTAGCACTCGGGCTGACGGCCACACTTGCTTTACCTTTCTCAGCGGCCCATGTCGCGGCACAGGACGCTGACATGCCCGTCATTGCTGCCGCCGCCGACCTCAAGTTCGCGGTGACCGAGCTCGCCGCGGCGTTCAAAGCCGAGACGGGCAAGGAAGTGAAGCTCTCTTTCGGCTCCACGGGAAACTTCGCCACACAAATCCGCGAAGGCGCGCCTTTCCAGCTATTCATGGCCGCCGATCAGAAGTTCATTGCCGATCTTCACAGCCAAGGCTTCACCAAGGACGAGGGCGATCTCTACGCCGAAGGCCGCATCGTGCTGATGGTGCCGCATGGCTCGGCGCTGAAAGCCGACGAGACCATGGACGATCTGGCGGCCACACTCGAGGCCGGCAAAATCACCCGCTTTGCCATCGCTAATCCCAAGCACGCGCCTTACGGCCTGCGCGCCGAAGAGGCGCTCAAGCATCGTGGTCTCTGGGAGAAGGTGCAGCCCTATCTCGTGCTCGGCGAAAACGTAAGCCAAGCGGCGCAGTTCGCGCTTTCGGGCAACGCTGAGGGCGGCATCATCGCCTATTCGCTGGCGCTGGCACCGGAGGTTCGCTCCCAAGGCGAATTCGCGCTGATCCCGCATGATTGGCACGAGCCGTTGCTGCAAAGAATGGCGCTCTTAAAGAACGCTGGACCCGTCGCCGAAGAGTTCTATGCCTTCCTGAAAACGCCAAGGGTACGCGAAATTATGAAGACCTTCGGCTTCGTGCTGCCGACCGAGGGCTGAGCTTTGGACTGGACAGCCCTGTTCCTGTCATTGCGGCTTGCCGGATGGACGGTGGCAATTCTGCTGCCGGTCTCCATTCTGGCCGGCCGCTTTTTGGCCTACCGGCAGTTTGGGGCAAAGGGGCTCGTCGAAGCCGTTGTCATGCTGCCGCTGGTCCTCCCGCCGACAGTCTTCGGATTTTATCTGCTGCTGGCCTTCGGTCGGAACTCGCCTGTGGGCGCTTTCTGGCAGGAGACCTTTGGCCACCAGCTCGTTTTTACATTTGAAGGACTATTGCTGGCCTCGGTCATCTTCAACCTTTCGTTCGCCATCCAGCCCGCACAACGCGGCTTCGAAGCGGTCCCAATCGAGGTGCGTGAAGCGGCCGCCTGTTGCGGCATGTCACCGTGGCGCAGTCTCTGGAGAGTGGAACTGCCGCTGGCATGGCCCGGCGTGATGACCGCCATGGTGCTGACCTTTGCCCACACGCTGGGTGAGTTCGGCATCATCCTGATGATGGGCGGCTCGATCCCCGGCGAAACCAAAACGATCGCGATTTCCATCTATGACCGGGTGCAAGGCTTCGACATGGCTGGAGCCGGTATAATGTCGGCGACCCTCGTGGCGATCTCGCTCATTACCATCGCGGCGACCTACATGCTATCGGCGCGGGTTGGCCGGAGACTGTCCTGATGCCGCTGGAGGTGATGGCACGGGCAGATGCGCCCATTTCCCTTCAAGCATCTTTTCGCGCCGAACCTGGTGAACTGCTTGCGCTGGTCGGTCACTCGGGCTCCGGCAAGACCACGCTTTTGCGCACGATCGCAGGGCTTTGGCGGCCGGAGACGGCACGGGTGTCGGTGGATGGCGAAGTTTGGCTCGACACGGCTGCCGGCATCAACCTTGCGCCGCACAGGCGACATGTGGGCGTCGTGTTCCAGAACTATGCACTGTTTCCACATATGACGGCGGCGCAGAATGTGATGGCGGCAATGGACCGGGGAGCTCCGAACCCGCGGGCCGAGGCCGAGCGTCTTCTCGCCCTCGTTAACCTGCCGGGCCTTGCGGACCGCAAGCCCGCCCAGCTTTCCGGCGGTCAGCAGCAGCGCGTCGCTGTGGCCCGGGCGCTCGCCCGACGTCCACAGGCCCTCCTGCTTGATGAACCCTTCTCCGCCGTCGACAGCGCCACACGCGAGCGGCTCTACGACGAGATCATCGCCTTGCGCGCGCACCTCAAGATGCCGGTGGTACTCGTCACCCATGACATGAACGAAGCGCAATTGCTGGCTGACCGGATGGTGGTGATCGAGAAGGGTCGTGTCGTTCGCGAAGGTACGACGGCGGAAGTGATGGCTGATCCTGATGCTCTGCGTGCCATGGGCATCCGCGAGGTCGCAGCCATGCTTCCTGCTGTGATCGTCGTGCATGCGGACGACGGCCTGACCCGGCTCGATGCTGCCACCGGGCCATTGTTCTTACCGACCATTGAAGGGCAGCCCGGCACAAAGGTGCGTGTGCGGATCATGGCGCATGAAGTTATCCTCGCCAAGGCAAGGCCGGAGGAACTGTCCGCACAGAACATCCTGGCCGGGACGATCGCTGCCATCACTCCAGGAACCGGACCGGGCGTGATCGTCCACGTCCGGGTGGGCGATGACGAAATCCTCGCCCGCATCACGCGCCGCGCTGTCGTTCAACTACATCTCCAACCTGGTGATGCGGTCCATGCCATCGTCAAATCGATGTCCGTCGCCCGCGATCACGTAACTCGGGCGCCAATCGAGGTGTGACTATCGAATAAGGCCACTACTGCCGGAGCCACCTTTCCTGTCGGGACGAAGTGGTGTCAGAACCGAAGCCAGACCATGAGCACCGGACCGACATGAACAACAAGACGGGTACATTCCTCAGTGGCAGCGTGATCAGCATGCTGGGCGCATTGATCGGACTCGGGGGCGCAGAGTTTCGATTGCCCCTGTTAATTGGCATGTTCCGTTTCGCTGCATTGGAAGCCGTTATTCTCAATAAGGCCATGAGCCTCGTTGTAGTTGCCTCTGCTTTGCCATTTCGGGCGCAGACTGTGCCGCTTGTCGAAGTCGTCGCGCAATGGCCCATCATTGTCAAACTTCTCGGCGGCGGTCTGCTCGGGGCGTGGTTCGGGGCAGGGTGGGCTATTCAGTTGCGTTCAGAGAGCTTATATCAGGTCATAGCTGTTCTGCTGGTCTTGATCGCAGTCGTATTGTTACTGGGGCACAACGAAACCGTAGGTGCTCCGTTCTTCGGCGGGACGTTGCTTGCGGCGATCGGCGTTTTTGCAGGATTCGCTATCGGAGTACACAGGGGTCGTTTTTTTTGCGTCAAGATAGTCGTTCGTTGCTTGGCGCGCGTTACACTAACGCGAAAGTTCTGCCGGGCTTGATCGTTGATTTGGGCACGCCCGTTGCCACGCACGATTCGGTCGAAGTTCGCTACGATCTTCCCTTTGACGATGCGCGGCCATCCTTCGAATTCAATCACGTCACGGGTTCTCTCTTTTTGCGAGCATAACAAAATGCTTCTGGGCGGCCCCCCGCCTCGAACGTTGTCGCGGATAACTTTAACCCTGCAACTTCTAAGGTCTGTTGAGATTCATCTGGAGTTGATGACGGCACCGGCAGAAAGCCATCGGCAGGGCGACCGCAAGCGTCGTCCGCACTTTGAAAAATGCAGGTGCGATCATCTTGGGCAAGCAGTCGACTTTGGAAAATGCAGCTGGCATTGCCAAATTGGGCGGACCTTTGCCGACGGCGCGCAATTCTTGGAATCTCGACTATGATCCGGCAGGATCGTCGAGCGGTTCGGCCGTTGCAGTTGCGGCGGTCGGCTTTGTTTGAAGAGCTGGCGGAGGTGATGCGTGATGCGTGATGTTGATGTGCTCGTGTTGCCAGCGACAAAGAAACCAGCACAAGTGCTTGGATACGAACACACACCACTTGGGAAGCTGGAACTCTCGCTGACGCGGCCCTTCAACCTGACTGGAAATCCGTCCCTGGCCATTTACAACGGGTTTGCGGCTCCAGGATTGCCGCTCTCCATTCAACCTGTCGGCCGTCATTTCGAGGATGATGTGGTGTTGAGAGCCGGCCACGCGATCGGAACGCCCCCGAGGCCTGAGATCGCGGAGGCCACCGATAGCCCGCGAGACGACATAACGGGTCGAGCCGAATTCAACGCCAGCCAATCTATTCCATATATCCGTGCGCGTTTCCTTGCATTGCATTTCACTCCTTTTCCAATTGTGCCGTTGCGCTGGTTCGCGCTAAATGCCGACCATGAACAGCAACACGCCACCGACGGTGGCGCGGGGGAAAGTGTTTGCCACCGCGCCCATGATGGATAGGAATGACAATCCAAATAAATCGAAGGTTTAGAAGCCGCCGTATGCGCAACGTGTGCAGTAAGGGTCAGTGTGTTCCGTGAAGTCACGTGAAAAGCCTCACCAAAAAATTGTCATTTGTACTTGCCGCAATATGATTGCCTAAAGAGCAACGCCACAGTCAGTCATCTCTCGCGACACTTGGAGTTTGGCTCAAACTCACGGCGCTGTTTCGGTCGGAAGCTGTGATCTTTCCATTTATAAAAGACAGGCTGAACTTCTCTTTGACCCAACGCTTCCGTTCCGAGAGGCACCGTGTCACTGCAATTTAGATTCTGGGTAAAGGTCTCATCTTGGTTCGAGTGGAAAAAGACAAGGTCATCAGGATTTCTGCGATTTGGGCGATATTTTCTTCTTGGTCAAGGTTTTTATACTTGCCGGTTTCTTTGTCGCAGGTTTTTTAGCTTTCGTGGAAGTCGTTGGTTTCATCAGTGATTTGGCTCTTGGCGCCGAAGCAGAAGATTGCCCCTGCTTCATCATAAGGCTTGCGAATTTGGTAAAAAATTGTCCGGCCAGTGACTTGGCGGTGGAGTCAATCAAGCGTGATCCAAGCATGGCAAGCTTGCCGCCGAATTGCGCGTCCACATCATAGTCCATCAGCGTTTCAGCCGGGCTGTTTTCGGTGAGCTTCACCGTGGCGCCTCCCGTCGCAAAGCCAGCCAACCCGCCTTGGCCCTTCCCGGAAATCCGGTAGCTCTCGGGTGCCCTTATGTCAGTCAGGGTCACTTCACCTGCAAACGTGGCTTTCACCGGGCCTACTTTAAGCACGACCTTGGCGCTCATTTCGGTAGGCGACGCCATAGTGATTGCTTCGCAGCCTGGAATGCATTGCTGAAGTATCTTGGGGTCGTTCAACCCCTGCCACACAATCTTGCGCGGGACCTGAATGACCTGGCTGCCGGACATTTTCATTCAACTGGTTCCTTTTATCTCGTTCTGTTTTTTTGGTGCCGCAGCGCGGTGACTTCGGCCATGATGGAAAGCGCAATTTCTTCTGGGGAGATGGCATTGATATCAATGCCAGCCGGGGCCTTGATGGAATCGAAGGCTTCCGCCGATGCGCCGTCAGCAACAAATTTCCCGCGAATGGACGCTATCTTTCGGCGGCTGCCGACAAAGGCCTTATAATCGGCGCCTATATCAAGGATGGCGCGCAGCGCTGCTTCATCGCCCTTTCCTTGCGTCGATACGACGACGAAGCGTCGCGCTGTTTCTGAAACAGGCAAGGCATATCCTTCGATGCGCGCATCGGCAGTCTCGAAAGCTCCCTGTTCAGGCTGGGGTGCCACAGTTGTAACGGCATAACCCATAACAGCGGCAAGGCGTGCAAGTGCCACGGCAACGGGACTCGAGCCGCAAATCACCAGGTTAGGTCGGGGCATGACGGCCTCCACAAAAATATCCATGGTGCCTTGGCTGGGGCACATGTTTTTGGCAAAGCGCACACCTTGCAGGCTTTGACCGGGGGTGACACCCAGCGCCTCAAGCTCGGTAGGGGGTTGCACGGAAATAAGCCGTGCTTCACCATCTTTGAACACGTCCTGGGCTGCTTTCAACACGGCTCCCCGGGCGCAGCCCCCGCCAATCCAGCCGCCAAGAATTGTACCGTCTGGCGTGATCACCGCCTTGGCCCCGGCCTTGGCAGCCGTCACGGCGACGGTGCGCACGACCGTTGCCACCACAAAGGCCTCACCGCGCTGTTTCAACTGCGAGACCATATCCATTACGTCGGTTTGAGTTGCCATGGCTTTCACTCCGTCATAATCGCGCCAGATAGAGTTCAAGCGCTTCGAGGCTTTCCAGATTATGGGCCGGCGCAAACAAATCGAGATAGGGCAGGGCCGCCTGCATGGCTTTTGCATCGGGGCGGTAATCATCCCAGCCCATCATCGGATTGAGCCAGGCAATGCGCCGGCAGCGCTGGCGCAGCCGCTTCAGTTCCGAAGCGAGAACCTCCGGGGCACCCGTGTCGTAGCCGTCGGAGAGGATCATCACGCAACTGCGCGAATTCAGGAGGCGCTTGGCATGCCACTTGTTGAAGGTTGCCAGGCACTCACCGATCCTGGTTCCGCCGCCCACACCCTGGGTCATGAGCGACATGCGCTCCAGCGCGCGCTTGGCGTTCTTCTCCTTCATAGCAGATGAGATATGCACCAGCCGCGTGTGGAAAACGAAAGCTTCGGCTTCACGGAAATTATCGAGAATGCCGTGAATAAGGCGGATGAACACGGCGGTGTACATCTGCATGGAGCCCGAGGCATCGAGCAGTACCACTAGGCGCAGGGGCTTCGGCTTGCGCTGGCGAAAGCGGAGATTTACCGGAATCCCCCCCACGCCGACATTCCGTCGGATGGTGGCACGCAAGTCAATGCGCCTGCCTCTGCTGCGGGCCTGTTCACGCCGCGTCAGCCGCGCGCGCATGGCCCTGGCGAAACGCTCCGCCGCGGCATGGGCTTTTTCCAGCTCGCGCGGATCGGCAATTTTGCGGAAGTCGGTCGAGCTCGTAATCTCGGTGCGCGATGCGCCTTCGCTTTTTCCGGTGGCGCCATCCTCCGTTTCCATACCCGATGGAGTGGAAACCTCTTCGCCAAGTTCAGTCGAACCGCTCTGGCCGTTGTCCTTTCCGGTTGACGCCAGAGAACAGGGTCGGGTTGATGCCGCCGTCGAGCCCCCCACACGCAGCAACTTCTTCATCCCCCGGCCAAGCCAGTAGGAATTGAACAACTCGTCGAACTGTTTCCAGTCCGATACGCGAGAGCAGAACAGCGCCTTGAAAGCGGTGCGCTGGATAGCCGGACGGTCCATGGCAAGCTGGGCCGCGAGCCTTGCGGCATCGGCGTTTTCCCTGAGGCCAATGACAAAGCCGTGGCTGCGGAGTAACATCGCAAATGCCGACATCCGGCCGAGAATTGCATCCCAGAGAGGATCAAGGCTGCCAGGTTCCGCAGGAGGCGTGCAGCAGGTCATGCGACTTTCCCCAACAGGCGTTCGGCGACTTCGCGGGTAAAACGCAACTTGTCTTCTTGAGTTTTGAGAAGACACATCATCGTGTCAAAAACCTTTTCAGGATTGCTATGCAGGTCCTTGATCTCAAGGCCAATCAGGGCGGCGGCCCAATCCAGGGTTTCGGCCACACCCGGCACCTTGCGGAGCTCCTCCTTGCGAACTTTCTCCAGCACGCGGGATATCTGCAGGGCAAAGGAGGCGCCAATGTCTGGCAGCCGACGTTGCAGGATTGCCGCCTCACGCTCCACGCTGGGATAATCGACATAGTGGTAGAGGCAGCGCCTGCGCAAGGCGTCCGATATCTCGCGGGTTCCATTGGACGTCAGCACAACATAAGGAATGCTGCGGGCCTTGATGGTGCCGAACTCAGGGATTGTCACTTGAAAGTCCGAGAGCAGTTCCAGGAGAAAGGCTTCAAACTCCTCGTCGGCCCGGTCGATTTCATCAATAAGCAGAACCGGCGGCCGTTCCTGCCGGATAGCCTGCAGCAGCGGGCGCTCGAGCAGGAAGCGCTCGGAAAAAATGTCATCCTCGCTGACACTGATTCCTGACGCAGTCCGGGCCTGGATAGCCAGCAGCTGGCGCTGGTAGTTCCATTCATAAAGCGACTCGGCACGGTCAAGGCCTTCATAACACTGCAGGCGGATAAGCGTCGTGCCATGGACATTCGCCAGCGCCTTGGCGACTTCGGTTTTTCCAACACCGGCTTCGCCCTCGAGCAGAAGCGGCCGTTGCAGCAGCTCCATCAGGTGCAGGGCCATGGCAAGTTCGCGGTCAGCGACATAACCGGCATCGGCGAGTTTGAGGCTGAGTTCCGGCAGGTTCATGGTCATGGCAGCAACTCCAGCCGGGCATGCTGTCGGGCCCGGCTGCACTCCTTCAACTGCTTACTTCACTAGGCCCAATGACTTGGCCGCTTCCCAGTTGCGCCAGTAGTCATGGGGCATCTGGATATGGGTTGAGCCCAGGAAGCCGAAGGCGTCATTGACCGCGTTGGAAAATGCCGGCACGCCGCCGACGTTCGGGCTTTCACCGACGCCCTTGGCCCCGATGGGGTGATGCGGTGACGGCGTTACCGTGTGATCGGTTTCCCAGTGGGGCGTTTCAACCGCGGTTGGCATGAAGAAATCCATGAACGAGCCGGTGAGCACGTTGCCGCCGGCATCATAGCGAATCTCCTGGCCCATGGCGATGGCGAAGGCTTCGGTGAGGCCGCCATGGACCTGGCCTTCAATGATCATTGGATTGATCCGGGTGCCGCAATCGTCAAGCGCGTAGAAGCGCTTGATTTTGTAGACGCCGGTATCGACATCAATATCCATCACGCAGAAATAGGCCCCGAAGGGATAGGTCATGTTCGGTGGGTCATAATAGCTCACCGCTTCCAGGCCCGGCTCCATGCCGGGAGGAACCGAATGGTAGGCCGCCCAGGCAATTTCCTTCATCGACTTGAATTTTTCCGGCAGGCCCTTCACGCGGAAACCGTCAATATCGAATTGCAGGTCATCCTCGTGCACTTCCAGCATATAGGCCGCAATCATCTGGGCCTTGGCTTTTATCTTCCGCGCCGCCATGGCGATGGCCGCACCCGCTACCGGCGTCGAGCGGGACCCGTAAGTTCCAAGCCCGTAGGGTGCTGTATCAGTGTTGCCTTCCTCCACCATCACGTCGGCTGAGGGAATGCCTATTTCGGTCGCGATGATCTGCGCCCAAGTGGTTTCATGGCCCTGGCCGGTTGACTTCGTGCCTACGCGGGCGATGGCGGAACCCGTGGGGTGGACGCGGATTTCGCAGGAGTCGAACATGGCGATGCCGAGAATATCGCAATTCCTCGATGGCCCCGCGCCGACAATTTCGGTGAAGAAGGACACACCAATGCCCATAATCTCGCGAGTCTTGCCGGCCTTGAAGTCGGCCTGCTTGCGCTTCTGCTCGGCCCGCAGTCGCTGATAGTCGATCTTCTCCATAGCCTGCTTCATGGCCGTGTGATAATCGCCGGAGTCATACTCCCAACCCAAGGCGGACTGGTAGGGGAACTGCTCGCGGCGGATGAAGTTCTTCATCCGAAGCTCGGCCGGGTCCATCTTGAGTTTCTGCGCCAAGATATCCATGGCGCGTTCGATGCAATAGGCGGCCTCGGTGACGCGGAAGGAACAGCGGTAGGCAACGCCGCCTGGGGCCTTGTTGGTGTAAACCCCGTCAACTGCCACATGGGCCACCGGGAAATCATAGGATCCCGTGACGATGTTGAAGAATCCGGCCGGCCATTTGGAAGGGTCGGCGCAGGCATCAAAGGCCCCGTGATCGGCCAGCACATGGACGCGCAAGCCTTGTACCTTGCCTTCTTTCGTCGCGGCAATCTCCGCCGTCATGTGATAGTCGCGGGCAAAACTCGTCGCCGTGAGATTCTCAATGCGGTCTTCAACCCATTTCACCGGCTTGCCGGTGACGATTGAGGCGACAATCGCACAGATATAGCCGGGATAGGCGCCGACCTTGTTGCCAAAGCCGCCGCCGACGTCGGGGGAGATGACATGGATTTTGTGTTCGGGAATTGTCGAGATAAGAGATGCAACGGTGCGGATCACGTGCGGCGCCTGGAAAGTGCCCCACACGGTGAGCTCGCCCTTGATCTTGTCGAAGGATGCCACCGCCTGGCAAGTTTCGAGCGGCGATGGATGGGTGCGGTGATAGGAGATCAGTTCCTTGATCGTGACATCGGCTTTTCTAAACGCCGCATCGGTCAAGTCTTTATCGCCAACTGTCCATTCGAAGATGTGGTTGTAATGCTTGCGCTTGCCGTGCGCCCCTTCGGTCTTGTCCTTGATGTCCTCACGCAATACGGGCGCGCCCTTAACCATCGCTTGGAAAGGATCGACGAGAACCGGCAAGGCCTCGTAATCGACTTCAACAGCTTCTACGCCATCGGCCGCCGCATAGCGGTCCGTGGCCACCACAAAGGCCACCTCCTGGTTCTGGAACAGGACTTTTCCGTCAGCCAGAACCATCTGCACGTCGCCGGCCAGCGTCGGCATCCATGCCAGATTCACGCCTTTCAGTTCGGTTGCGGTCAGCACGGCGAGGACGCCCGGGACCTTCATGGCCTTCTTGATGTTGATGCCCTTGATCCTGGCGTGGGCGTGGGGCGAGCGCACGAAATCGCCAAACAGCATGCCCGGGAGTTTTATGTCATCGACATAATTTCCCTTGCCCTGGGTGAAGCGGGCATCTTCCACGCGCTTGCGCTTGCAGCCCATGCCTTCGAGTTTGGCTTCGCGTTCGGCCTTGTTGGGGGACATGTCGTTCATTCTGCGGCCTCCAGGAATTCCTCGCCGCGAAGTTTTGCGGCGGCATGTTGAATGGCTTTCACGATGTTCTGGTAACCCGTGCAGCGGCACAGGTTGCCGGCAATGCCGAAGCGGATTTCCTCTTCGGTCGGATTTGGATTCTCCTGTAGCAGCCGGTGGGCCCGCACGATCATGCCTGGCGTGCAATAGCCGCACTGGAGGCCGTGCATCTGCCGGAAACCTTCCTGCAGGGCCCCCATCGTGCCATCGGCATTGGCCATGCCTTCAATAGTTGTCACATTGGCGCCCTGGGCCTGCACGGCGAGCATGGTGCAGGATTTTACCGACTTGCCATTGAGGTCAACTGTACAGGCGCCGCAATGGGTGGTCTCGCAACCGATGTGGGTTCCGGTCAGGGAGAGATTTTCGCGCAGGAAATGAACCAGCAAGGTGCGCGGTTCGCACAGGCCTTCCATTTCCTGGTCGTTGATCTTGAGTTTGACGTGGACTTTTGACATGGATTTTCTCCTCAACCGGCGGCAGCTGCGATGGCGCACCTGATGGCGCGTTCGACATAGATGCCGCCAACACTTTTGCGGTATTCCGGCGTGCCGCGCGTATCATTGGCGGGATCCATGATGGCGCGTGCCGCAGCTACCGCAGCCCCTATGGCCTTGTCATCAGGTGCCTGGCCGACTAGGGCCTTGGCGGCGGCGTCGGCAAGAAGCGGCGTGGCCCCCAGGTTGGTGAGGGCAATCGCGCAGGCGGAAACTTTTCCAGCCTTCATGGTGAGGACCACAGCAGCACCGGCCGTGGCATAATCGCCGATTTTGCGTTTCAGTTTTTCATAGGCGAAGCCATGCTTCCCGGGGACCGGAATTTCAATGGCGGTCACGATTTCACCGGACTTAAGCGCCGTTTCGTACAGGCCCTTGTAGAAGACGCGGGCCTTGACGGCGCGCCTCTTGGTTGGGCCGGTGATTTTATAGGTCGCATCAAGTGCCATCATCACCGCAGGCATGTCATTGCCGGGATCGCCGTTTGCCACGTTGCCGCCAAGGGTGCCGACGTAGCGCACCTGCGGATCGGCAATTAGTTGGGCGGCCTCATGGAGAAGGGGAACATGCTTGGCAATCAGCGCCGAGGCCAAAACTTCATGTTGCGTGGTCATCGCACCGATCACGATGTTGCCGCCAACCTTCTTGATGCCGCGCAGGGCGGCGATGCCAGCCAGATCAACCAGGGCGGAAGGTGCGGCGACGCGCAGCTTCATCATGGGAAGCAGGCTATGGCCGCCTGCCAACACACTGGCGTTCTTGGATTTATGCAAAAATTTGGTGGCTTCGGCCACGGATCTTGGCCTGAAGTAATCAAAAGTGCCCGGAATCATCGCAGGGGGTCCTCCTCATTCATGCGCCTCTCTTGGCGGAGGCCGCGACAAATTAGGCCACGGCTAAGGAAGCGTTTCAATATGGCGGGGGCCGGTTTTGCACGAAGCGTGATCGGATGCACGAACGGCGGCTCTCGAGCCACGAAATGCATCAGGCCTTTTGCTGCGAAGTCCCATGCAGCCTGACCTTCAAATGCAGGCCAAGTCGGGATTTGAGCTCGGCATAGTGGTTCCGGCTGACCGGAACGATACGTGGCAGGCTGCCGATCTCGACCACTGCGCCATCGCCGGATTTCCGCAAGGCCCTAACCTTGTCGATGGCAATCAGGTGACTGCGGTGGACGCGCATGAAATCGGTCTTGCCGAGGCGCTCTTCCGCTTCGGTGATCGACCATGGCGAGAAATGCTCGCGCCGGCCGTCATAAATCAAGGTGTAGTGGGTGGTTGCCTGAATGGCGCAGATCTCATCGGCAGGCATAAAATTCGTGGCACCTTCGCTTTCGATGGGAACTAGGGTTGAGCGCTGCTGGTGAGCTGGCGGGCCTCTTGGTTCAGACGTCAGGATAATGATGTTTTCCGTCAAGCGGGTTCTTTCTGGCACCAGGTACAGCAGAAATAAGCCTGAAATGACGAAGGCCAGCAAGGCCACGACAATCATAAGGATATCGCTCGAAACGGCCGGACCGAAGATCCCCGCCATGGTCGCCGAGGGTACGATCATTGTTCCCATCATGGCCGTGTAGTGCATGCCGGATACGGCCAAGCCAAAAATCAACGCACTGAGAGCCAAGGTGCGATGCTTGAGTTCCGACTCGAAGATGCGCAATGCACCGTAGCTTGATGTCATGGCTATAGCTGCCGCAGCCACAATGTAGCGCACATCGTGATGCAGCATGTAGGGGCCGGTGATGGCGTGCATGCCAATGTAATGCATGCTGACGATGCCGCTGCCCATAACCACGGCGGCCAAGGCCGTCCACATCCGGTTGGAAGCCCCCCGGCTGACAACAAATGCCGCAATGCCCACCACCAGAACACACAGGAGGAACGACAGCAACGTCAGAAGAATCGAAAACAATGTGCCTGCCGGCAATTGCGCCGCGAGCATGCCGACGAAATGCATGGTCCAGATGCCAAGACCAAGGGACCAGGCGGCACCCGCGAGCAGGCCCCGGCGATAAAGTCCGTTTGCGGTGCGTGCCTGACCTGCAAGGCCAAGTCCAACATAGCCGCCAAAAATGGCCATGATGACGGACAATGCGACAAACCACGGATCGTGCGGCAGTCCAAAATGAAGTTCCAAACTAATCCCTTCGACAAAGCAGCAGATTTTGCTGCAACGCGTTACTATAGCCGTTCAGAGGTGGGACGCAAAGAACCGCCTCGGCAGTTGAGAGGTTGAAAGAGTACCCAAGCTTCACGAATCTTTGGCCGCGGAGCTCGTACCCACGATCCCGTCACATGAGGATTAGTTTCCGCGCCTTGATCGATTGGGTCGGTATCTACATGTGACCCTATGCTGACGACCTGAACCCATATGGTCAGCTTCTGCTGTTGACTCATCTGAGGCGTGACGGATGGCTTTGCGGATCTCTGCTTGTAAAGGTTGAACGGAAGTGTGGTGATCAACGGCGATTGCCTAAATCGAGATCCCGCATTTTCACGGCTTTTCCAATTGAGAAGTGAGGAGGGGCCGGACTATAAGGAGCGCGTGCAGTGACCCGTTTCGTGTGCGTGCTCCGCCCCCCAATAACTGGATCGTAGTTGAGGCTCAGGTCAACAGGCTGATAAATATTCCTCATTAGGCCAACTGCACGCTCCGTGTGCTAAAGCAGACATCATTTCGTAACGGTTTCATTTCCCACTTTGACCAACAGCGGATTTCGCTTGCCTTCCAGATAGTTGGATTCACTATCTCATGCCAACTATTCGCCGACATCCCGCGGCTGATCGCCGAACTGCGAGTGCCGACTGATCAGGTGCTGCCGTGAGGCTGCTGCGCTTAGGTGTTCAATTATGTCTTCCGGTTCATAGGCATGGGGAATAAATAATTGACAGTGGTGAACCCCGCATCGGTGGCCCCCGAAAAAGGAACTCCCAATCCGTAAATGTCATCGTGAGATTGGAGACAAACTTCGACATCCCAATCAGCTCCCGTTTGAAGCTACGGGCAATTCGAGGCCGGTCAGTTCGGCAATCATCCGCGCCACCGAGGCGTCATCGTCGCGTTCCATGCCCGCCGCCGCCGTCATCAGGAACATCTGCAGGGCCGTTGCCGCAATCTGCAGCGGGAATTTCTCGCGCCGCCCCATGTCGCTCACGATGCCCAGGTCTTTGGTGAATATCTCAACCGCACTGCGCGGCGCATAGTCCCCGTCAAGGATGTGGGGCACACGATTCTCGAACATCCAGGAATTACCTGCCGAGGCCGTGATCACCTTGTAGACCGTGGGCAGATCGAGCCCGAGCTTCTTGGCGAAGGTCACGGCTTCGCAGGCGGCAGCGATGTGGACGCCCGCCAACAGCTGGTTCACCATCTTGAATGAAGCACCGATGCCAGCCGCATCGCCAAGCTCGTAGACAGTGGCGGCAATCGCATCGAGCACTGGCCGCGCCCGCGTGAAAGTTTCCTGGGTTCCTGACGCCATCACCGTCAACTGGCCGATGGCCGCCTTGGCAGCGCCCCCGCTGATCGGCGCATCGAGATATAAGAGCCCGAGCGCCTCGGCATTGGCGGCAAGCCGGCGGGCATCATCCGGCGCCATGGTGGCGGAAGAGATGATGACGCTGCCCTTCTTCATTGCCGCGGCTGCGCCGTTTTCACCGAACAACACCATATCGGTCTGCGCAGCGTTCACCACCACAACAAGCAGCACGTCCGCATTCCTAGCAACGTCGGCCACACTTGCCGCACCACTGCCTCCCGCCTCCACCAGCTTTGCAACAGTGGCTGCATTGATATCAAAGCCTGCTACCTTGATCCCGCGCTTCACCATGGATTGCGCCATGCCGAGCCCCATGGAACCCAGGCCGATGACGCCGGCTGCCAAAGTATTCTGTGTTGTCACGATTGAATTACTCCTTAGGGAAACCGCCGCTTCAGGTCTGCCACCTGCGCCGGATTTAGGTAACGCGTTGGCCGCCCGTGAAGCAACAGGTAAAGCCGCGCCGTCTCCTCAAGTTCTTCAATGGCATCGACGGCGGCGGAAAGCGACGAACCCGACACCACCGGGCCATGATTGGCCAGAAGCACCGCCGCGTGCTTTGCCGCATACTGCCCCACTGCCTCACCAAGGGTCTTGTCGCCAGGCGCGTAATAGGGAATGAGCGGCAGCTTTCCAACTCGCATCACATAATAGGCGGTGATCGGCGGCAGCACATCGTCATGATTGATGCCTTCCAGACAGGATACGGCAACCGAATGCGTGGAATGCAAGTGCACCACCGCTCCTGCCCCGGCCCGCTCGCGGTACATGGCAAGATGGAGAAAGCTTTCCTTGGTGGGTGCGTCCCCTGATATCAAGGTGCCCTTCTCGTCAAGCTTCGACAGGCGCGCCGGATCAAGCCGCCCCAATGATGATCCCGTCGGCGTCATCAGCCAGCCGCCGTCGATTTTCACGCTGATGTTGCCGGAGCTGCCAAACGTCAGCCGCCGCTCGAACATCGAGCGCGCCATCTCAACGATCAAGTCGCGCGCCTCAGATTCTTTCATTTCAACGCCTCCAGGGCTTCGCTGAAAAAGTCAGGCCCGCCGAAATTTCCGGACTTGAGCGCAAGCGCATAGCGCGGCTCGCCATAGGACAGGGTCGCCGGAACGCCGGGTGAAATCTGCGGGCCGATTTCCAGCGCCTTGACGCCCAGCGCGGATGCAACCGCACCCGATGTTTCACCACCGGCCACTACAAAGCGCCGGACCCCGGCCTTGGCCAAACCTGTGGCAATGGCCGCTATGGCATTCTCGATCATGGCGCCCGCCTGCTCACGCCCGAAGCGCGCTTGCATTTCCGAAACTTTCTCTGGCGGCGCGCTGGCATAGATCAAGACCGGGGAAGATTTTAGCTTCGGCACGGCCCAATCCAGGAAATCTGCCATAAGCTTATCCTTGTTGGCGAAGAGCTCCGCCACATCAATGGCACGGGCCGGATGTTTAGCACTCATGGCGGCCACTTGGGCGAGAGTCGCCGCCGAACTGCTTCCCGAGAGAACGACCCCGCCGCCGCCAACCGGGGCCAGCGGCTTGACGCTATCGCGTTTGGATAAAAGCCCTGATTTCCGGAAGTTTTCGGGCAGGCCAATGGCAGCGCCCGATCCGCCCGTGACCAGCGCAAGGTCCGCCACCGCCTCACCGAGATGATGAAGATCGATGTCCTCAATCGCATCGACGATGGCATGGCGGATGCCGCGCAATTGCAACTCGGCGAAAGCAGCGCCAATAGCACGCGGTCCCTGCTTCACCACCGCATGGGCCACAAGCCCAGTCTTATGTGGCGTTTGCCGGGCCAGCACATTCACCAGATTGGAATCATGCATAGGCGTGAGGGGATGGTGCCGCATGCTCGAGTCCGAAAGCAGAGCCTGCCCCACAAAGAGATGCCCCATGTAGATCGTCCGGCCATTCTCGGGAAAAGCCGGGCACGCGATTGTGAAGGAAGAGCCAAGCTCATCCAGAAGCGCATCCGCCACCGGCCCGATATTGCCTGCATCGGTGGAGTCAAAGGTCGAGCAGTATTTGAAGTAGATCTGCCGCGCCCCTTGCTGTTTCAGCCAGCGGCAGGCGGCAAGCGATTGGGCGACAGCTTCGCTTGCCGGAATGGTGCGTGACTTGAGGGCAATGACAATGGCATCCGTGTCAGGCGGCAGGCCCGTGGGCTCGCCGATGATCTGCACCGTGCGCATGCCATGACGGCTCAGCGTGTTCGCCAGGTCCGTGGCGCCCGTGAAGTCATCGGCAATGCAACCCAGCAACATCGAGTCAGACCGCCGAGACGCGGGCAACCGCATAGGGGCCAAGCTCAAGGCTGGAAACTTTCTTCACTTTTGATCCAGCCTTCGTAAGGTAATCCGGACGTTTGATAAGGGTATCGAAAGTCTTTTCGTCGAGAACATGAAGTTGCGCAGCACCCTTTAAGCCACTTACCTTGGCTGTTTGCTTCTTGCCCGTGAGATTTGCAAGCCACAGCACCGGTCCTGCCTTCGTTTCATAGGCAAGCGTTGCAATTTTTCCCGAAGCGCCGCTCTCGCTTTCAATATAGCGCGCACCACTGGCTTGCCCAAGTCCCGCAAGGATGTGATAAACGGGATAGACCGCCGCGTCCCCGCCGTCGAAGCCTGGCTGCATGTAACTGGCCTTGCGATAGATAATGCCCTGCTGCCCGGTCACCGCCCCCAGTGAAACCGCATCAAGCTTGCCCTTCGCGGCCGCGGCCACCAGGCCCAGGTTCCAAGCCGCCGCGAACAGGCCGCGCTGCCGCGGGTCCATGTCGGACAAACAGACACGGCCATTATCGAGGTTGGCCGCTTCCTGCGCCCCATAGGGATTGTCGCGGCAGGGAATGCTGGTTGGCCCCATGTGATAAGGCGAAGTGCCGATCATGGCGCGGGTCGAGGCAATGATTGACGGCATGGATTCAAGCGTCTCCATGACCGAGAGGTCATCGGCGGAGTGAACGATGGGACATGCCGTATGGGTGATGAAATCAAATACGCTTTTTGGCGCGGGCTTCCGGTTCAACTCGGTGAAATAGGAGAGCATGCCGCCCCCCAGTTGCACACCCGGAAAAGCCCTGCGTGCCGCTGCCGCCATCTCTTCATAGCTTGGCCCCCAAGGCCGCGGCGTATTGGGCTGGAAGGATTTAAGATCATGCATTTGCGTGATCACCACCGCATCAGGCTTGAAGCCAGCGGCATCCAATGCGCTTGCGATAGCCTGGACCTCTTCCTCCGCCGGTGCTTTTGCAGGCAATATGATTTCCAGCGTCGCGGGGATGCCGGTGCGCTCCTTCAAGGCGCGAAAAGCTGCAGCGGCTTCCGTCTGGTTCTTTTCACGCCCGTCGATCTGGAAAACCAGCTGGTCCGGCTTCGCCGCTGCGATGAGATCGGCCTTCTCAAAGGCATGCTGTGCTTCCGCCATGGGAACGCCTACGCCGATGGCAGGCACACGACCCTTGGCCTTCCCCAGCGTCACGGAAATCGCACCACCCGATTTCGATGAGGTCTTCGTTGCAGGCTTTCCTTCAATGGTGAGCTTTACCGATTGTGTGAAAGCCTCGCCCTTCTTCAGCGTATAGGGCCAGGGATCAAGCAGTGAGCACACATAGGTCTTGTAAGACGCATCCATCCAGTTGCGGTGATCCTCCATCTCGAACTTGTTGCCCTCCATCACGACCGTTGCCATAACTCCGGGCATCACCGTATGTTTGAGGGAACGGATTTCAAAGATGGGCTGCCCGGGGCTGATAATTTTCGGAAAGTTCCGCCTTTCCCGCTTGCCATCCACATGGAGGACCTCGACAGGTTTTCCAACCACGCCTTCGAGCGGATGCAGGATGACAAAACCCGAACGGTTGGTGAGGAAGTCGCTCAGCGGAATGCCATCGGCAGAAAATATCAACATACCATCCGCCTTGGCTTCGATCTTCGCCTGGTATCTAAGAGACTGCTCCGCATCGCTGCAGGTGGCGTCATAGCTGATGGAAAATCCGGTCTTTCCCTGCTTGATTTTCAGGTTTTCGATGGCCGGCGAATAGGTACCCCAGTTCTTGTCACGAAGCAGATAGGCAATGCCGCGCAGCACTTCCACGCCGCGATAGCGGATGTAGCGCAGCGCGCCATTGTCGAACATCGCGGTGATGGGGCCGGCCGCCAGCTCGCGGCGTTTGCCGTCCGATGCTTCCGTGCCAAAAAGCTTGATTGCGCGGCTTGGCTTCTTCGTTGCCATGGCTTTACTCCGGTTCAGATGACTTTTTCGGTTTGCGGATCGATGACAATGGCGCGGGCCATATCGATATCGATGCTGATTTTCCCGCCGGGCTTGCTCACATCGCGTGACTCAAGCTCGGCGACAACGCTCTTGCCGCCCAGGGGAAAGGCGACTTGAACGCGCGAACCCGTGGGCTGAACCAACTCTACCGTAACCTTAACCTGCGCATGGCCAATGGCAACGCGCTTGCCGGAAAGGGCGATATGCTGCGGCCTTATGCCGAGAATGACGGCCTGCTTGGCTTTGCCATTGCGCTTGCCGGCAAGCGTGAGCTTTGTGCCATCAGACAAAATGGCAGTGTTGCCGTCGAGCGTTGCCGGAACAAAATTCATCTTGGGGCTTCCCAGAAAGCTGGCGACGAAAAGATTGGCCGGACGCTCAAAAAGATCGAGCGGTGAGCCCAATTGTTCAATGCGGCCGTCGCGCAGCAGAACGATGCGGTCCGCCAGGGTCATGGCCTCGATCTGGTCGTGGGTTACATAGATCATGGTCCGCCCAAGTTCCTGATGCAGGCGCTTGATTTCCACACGCATGTCATCGCGCAACTGCGCGTCAAGATTGCTCAGGGGTTCGTCGAACAGGAACAGGCGCGCATCGCGCACAATGGCGCGCCCGATGGCAACCCGCTGGCGCTGGCCGCCGGACAATTCACGCGGCAGGCGCTTCAGCAAGGGCCCGATGCCCAGCATGTCGGCCGCATTGTGCACCCGCTTGTTGATTTCGGCATCGGCGAATTTCCGTGCCCGCAGGCCAAAGGCGATGTTCTCGAACACGTTCATGTAGGGATAGAGCGCGTAGTTCTGGAAAACCATGGCAATGTCGCGGTCGCGCGGCCTCGCCCAGGTCACATCCTTGTTGCCGATTTCCACCGTTCCTTCGCTCGTCTCTTCAAGCCCGGCAATGGTGCGCAGCAGGGTGGACTTCCCGCAGCCCGAAGGTCCCACGAGCACCGTGAATTCTCCCGAGGGCACCTCCAGGTCGATGCCCTTCACCGCATGAAAACTGCCGTAGTATTTGTGAAGGCCGGTGATTTTCAAATCTGACATGATCTAGCCTTTGACTGCCCCCATCGAAATGCCGCGCACGAGATAACGCTGCATCGTGGCGACGGCGATGAACACAGGAATGGTGCCAAGCACCGACATGGCGGCAATCTTGGCCCAGAAATTGGATTGCCCGCCGAAGTAATGGGTGACCTGCACCGTGTAGGTGGTGACTTCGGTGCGCGTCAGCACAAGTGCAAACAGGAACTCGTTCCAGGCGAAGACGAAGGTGAACACGGCGGTTGCGAAAAGCCCCGAACGCGCCATGGGCATCACAACCTTCCACAGCACCTCCCAGCGCGAACAGCCGTCAACCAGGGCGCTCTCTTCAAGTTCAAGCGGAATGTCCTCGATATAGCCGCGCATCATCCAGATCACGTAAGGAAGGTTGAAGGCGGTGTAGAGCAGGATCAGGCCGAAGAAGGTGTCGACCCAGCCGAAAAACACATAGAGCAGGAAGACCGGAAACACGATGGCCACCGGCGGCATCATGCGCTGCGAGATGATCCATACGGCAAGGTTCTCGCCTCCGGTCCTGAAACGCACCAGGCTGTAGGCAGCAATCGTGCCAAAGATCATGGCGAAGAAAGTGGACACGCTTGCCAGGATCAGGCTGTTGAGAACGGATTTGGCGTCGCCATCCTTGAACAGCACGAAGTAATTGGAGAACTGGATGCTCTCGGGATACCAGACGGGCGGGAAGGCGAAAATCTCGTCCGGCGTCTTGAAGGAAATAATGAACAGCCAGTAGACCGGAAAGACGAAGATGATGACCAGCAGGCACGCCACGAGGTAGCGCAAGGCAAGGCGGACATCTTTGCGGCGGTGAAACGGTAGCTTGTTCATTTTGCCAATCCCATCCGCCTAATGGCCCAGACCACCACCACGGTCAGGATCACGATGACAAGAAATGCAATCGCCGCCGTGTAGCTCGTCTCGAACTGCTTGAAGCCTTGCGAATAGGTGTAGACCGAAATGGTTTCCGTCATGGTGCCCGGCCCGCCCGCCGTCAGCGCCCAGATGATGTCGAAGATGCGCACCAGGTCAAGGCCGCGGATCAGGATCGCGATGGCCATCACCGGCCAGATGGCGGGCAGCACAATGCGCCGGAAGGTGCGGAAGAATCCGGCCCCGTCAATTGACGCGGCCTCCGTCTGCGACTTGTCGACATTGGAAAGGGCCGCAAGCAGGATCAGGAACATGAACGGCGTCCACTGCCAGATCTCGCAGAAGATGATTGCCGGATAGACCAGCTTCGGATTGAGCGTCCAAAGTGCCGTCACCGGATAGCCGGCAAACCATCCCAGCACCTGGTTGATGGGGCCGAAGCGGTTGTCGAACAGCAGCCGCCATGTGGCCCCCGCCACGATGGGCGAAATGATTGTGGGCAGCACCAATAGCGAAATGAAAATCTGCCGGCCCGGCATCTTTTCCAGAAACAGGTAGGCCATGGCAAGGCCAAGCAGCAGTTCAATGGGGAGTGCTATGACGGTGATCAGCAGTGTATGGCCAAGGGCCGCCCACAGGCGTTTGTCCGAGAACAGGTTGGCGTAGTTGTAAAGCCCGGCGAAGGACGTGTCCGTGTCCATCATGTCGATGCGCATGAAGCTGACGATCAGCGAATAGAACAGCGGAAACAGGCCCACCAGCAGCAACAGGAAGATGGCCGGCGTCAGCAGCCAGTATCTGAAATTCCGGTCAGGATTGGCGCGAAGGGCGGTAGCGGCGGCCACGGTCTCTATTCCACTGGAGTGAGAAGCGAAGTCCTGCCCAGGTTACCGGGCAGGACCATGATGATAGCCGAAACTACATTTTTGGATAGGCACCCGACTTCGACGCCCAGTCGGCATAAACCGCCTTCTGCTTGTCGACGCCGATCTTCTCCGTGATGGCATCCCATTCGCCGGCAGCCGTATCGAGGATCGCTTTCGGATCCTCGCCCGCCCACAGCTTCGACACCGACTGGCGCAGCACTTCCTCATACTTGTCAGTCTGCAGCAGCGACAGGTCGAGGAGGCCGTTGTTGGCGCCGTCCTGGAGGGCCTTGAGGTAATCCTTGGCTTCCGGCCACAGGGCGGCATAGCCCGGATCCGTGAAGTGCGAGTCACGGAATGGATCGCGCAGCGCATAAGGCAGCTTCACCCGCTCAAGGCTGACCGATTCACTGTTCAGCCACTGGATGAACAGATAGGCGGCTTCCTTGTTCTTGGACGCCGATGATACTGACAGGCAGAATCCCGCCGCCAGTTCCGGATGTCCGCCGGGGGTCATGGCATAGCCAACCTTGCCGGCGATCGTTGATTTCGGCACCCAGCTCATCACTTCCTGGTCGGTGCCGTAGCTTGCCGCCCAGCGGCCGTAAGGAGGCCATGAGATGGTCATCGCCGTCTGGCCCTGCAGGAAGGCTGCAAGGTTTTCAACGAAGCCCCACTGCTCTACGCCCGGCGGAGCCCACTTGTTTTCCGCAACCCAGTCGGTGAGAACCTTCACGCCCGCATCGCTGTTGATGGTGGCTTTCATGGTGTCGCCGTCGAAGAACTTGCCGCCCTCATTGCGGAAGCGCTCCTGGAACATGAAGTTGCCGTAGCCCGATTCACGGAAGAAGGCAGCACCATAAGGTTTGCCGTCGGTGAACTCGGTGATGAACTGGCCAACCTGATCGAAGTCCTTCCAGTTTGTAGGCGGTACCGGCAGGTCGGTGCCGAACTTCTCCTTGTAGGCCGCCTGAAGCGCCGGATCGCCCAGCACGTCGGTGCGGTAATACATGACGAACACGTCGCCATCGTCGGGGAAGCCGTAGATCTTGCCGTTCACCATCATCTGGTTGTCGCGGTAGGTGGGGGCGATCTTCTGCAGCTCGTCGCGGTAGTTATACTTGTCGACAAACGGATCGAGAACTTCGAGTGCGCCCGCATTGACCAGGTCGGGCATCCAGGCCGGAATCACGTTCAGCGCGTCATAGGCGCCCGCACCCGACCTGAAGTCCTGCATGATCTTGGTGAACATCTCGGCCACAGGCACTTCGACGACCTTGACGTCGATGCCGGTGAGTTCCTTCCACTTGGGGCCGGAGAAGTTGAGCGGGTCAAGCGATTGCAGGCCCGCTTCCCAGACGATGGTGATTGTCTGGCCCCTGTATTGCTGCGCCGCCTTGACGGCGATGTCTGCCGCGGATTCGGCCCAGGCCGGCCGCGTGAATGTTCCGGCAAACCCGGCCGCGAGGCCGATCTTGCCTAGGTCGCGTCTTGTTACCATGTCTTCCTCCCAGTTACGAATGCAAGCCTCAGGCTTCCATTCTCGTATCCCCGCTTTGTTGCGGGGAATTCCCATTATTTGAAGCGCTTGCCGTAAGCCTCCAGTTTTGCCTTGAAACCGGCCCTTTCAAGCACCTCGCGATTGACCACGCCGCGCGGCACCCGGCCGTGCTGCACCTCAAGAACGGCGCGCACATCGGCGGCGCCATTTCCGGCAAAGCACTGGTCGGTCCAGCATAGCGCGTGCGGCGCAAGGATCACATTGTCCAACTTCAGAATCGGATCATTTGCATCAGGCGGCTCCGTCTCGAAAACGTCGAGCCCCGCGCCGGCAATCCGGCGGTTGGTCAAGACCTCCGTGAGGGCCTTCTGGTCAACAATGGGCCCGCGGGCCGTGTTGATGAGATAGGCGGTCTCCTTCATCATGCCCAGGCGCTTAGCATTGACCACGTGGCGGGTTTCTTCCGTGAGCGGGCAATTCACCGTCAGGATATCGGCACGGGCAAACAGGTCATCCATGCCAACAAGTTCAATGCCGAGCTCCGTGGCAATTTTCGGATCGGCGAAGGGATCATGGGCGATAAACTTCATATCAAAGGGCCTGGCCATGCGGAACATTTCCGCCCCGATATTGCCAACACCCAGCGAACCCAGCGTCTTGCCCACAATGCCCACGCCCATATGCTCGCCGCGCGCCGCAAACCCGTCGGCACCCCGCCGCGCCAATTTATCTTTCACCATCAGCTTTCCGGTGAGCGCCAGTATGAAGGTGATAATCGAAACGGCAACCGGACGGCGCACCCCGTCCGGCGTGATGCATAGGGCAATGTCGCCCTTTGTGCAGGAGGCCACATCCACCGTGTCATAGCCCACGCCAAAGCGTGCGACGACGCTGAGCCGCCCGTTTTTCGGAACGCTTTCCGGGGCGAAGCGATGGATCAGCAAAATGAGCGCGTCGAAATCTTCAAGTTGCTCGGCCCGCAGCGAATTGGCTGCCTCCAGAAATTCCACCTCGACGCCAGGCGCCGATTTGAGCGGCGCCAGGTCAAAGTCCGGGAATACCGGCGTGCCGTCGGGCTTCTTGAAATCGCCTGACAATGCAACGCGGAACGGGCCTGTCATGGCTTGCAGCCCGCCCGCAGGGTGTTCATCGCCTGGGTCAGCGCATCGCGCAGCACCCAGACATCGCCGGAATAGCAGCAGAAATCGAAGCCCTGCTTGTAGAGCGCAATGCCCAGATCGGTTGTTGGCACCAGCCGGCCAAGCGACTTTTTATGTTTCTTGGTGGCCGCAACGGTTTGCTCAATGGCCTTGAGGAATTTCGGATTGTCGAACTCGCCGGGAATGCCAAGCGACACCGAAAGATCGAAATGGCCAACCCACAGGACATCAACGCCATCAACGGCTGCAATGGCATCGGCGTTCTCGGCCCCTTCCGCCGTTTCGATCTGGCAGAACAGCGTGGTGCGCTCATTGGCGCCCGCCAGTTTTTCCGGCACGGAACCGCCGCTGTAGTTGTCATGGGCCACGCCCAGGGCCACGCCGCGCTTGCCCATAGGATAATATTTCATGCAATCCAATACGGCCTTGGCTTCCTTGGCTGTGCCCACCATGGGAATCATGATTCCTTCCGCCCCCATGTCGCAGGCCCGCGCGATATGGTGGTATTCCTTGGAGGGAACCCGCACGATGGGCGCCACGTCGGCTGCTTCAAAATAACGGATGGCGCTTTTCACCGTTTCAAAGCCGAAGCCCGAATGCTCAAGATCGAAAAGCGCAAACTCGCAGCCCGCCGCCTTCACGATGTGGCCAATGCCCGGCGTGGCAAACTCCACGATGAAATGGCCGAGCTTGAGGTTCCGGTTGCGGGCCATGGTCTTCAATTTATTACGCGGCATTTTTTTCTTTCATCTTATGGGTCAGGGGCGCTGCGATCCTTCGCAGGCCAGATTATATTGGGCAACTTTCTTGGAGATGACGAGCCCTTCGCTTTCGCGATTGAATACATCGAAATGCGGCGTCTTGAGATGGGCGTCGAAGGCGGCGCGGTCATTGTAGATTTCATAGAGAAATACTTTGTCACCGGGCTCGATTGGCAACAGCACGTCAAAGCGCCGGCAACCCGGCTCGTCGGCGCAGGAATCCTTGGCGTTCTTGTCGATAAGCTTGCGGAAGGCCGCCATCGCTCCCGGTTTCAGCGTAAAATCCACGGTGATGACGAAGCCGCTCACCTTGTTGCCTCGCGCACTTTCCAGTAGAGATCCGAAACCTGTTCAAGGTGTTCGCGCATTTCTTTGGCGGCTGCATCCGGGTCGCGGTCGGCAATCGCTTCATAGATCGCCGCATGGGCCTTGTAGGCAACCTTGTTCTGGCCTGGATAGCTGAGCGTGACATGGCGCTGGTCAACCAGCCACTCAACGATGGCCGAGTGCAGCGTCGTGTAAATCGGATTGTTTGGCACTGTTGCAATGGCGAAGTGGAAGGCCACATCTGACTGCTCAAAACGCCGGATGTCGCCTATCGACTCCTTGTTGTCATTGAGAGCCATTCTGAGGCGCTCAATGTCGGCATCGCTGGCGAGGCGCGCCGCGTCACGGACCAGGCCAGTTTCAAAAAGTGCCCGCGCTTCCTGGAAATGCTTTATGCCCTCCGATGCCGACAGAAGATAGCGCGCGCTGCCGGCCACTGAATGCATCACGCCGCGCACCGAGGGAACTGCCACCTGAGCCCGGGCACCAGATCGCATTTCAACGAGGCCCATTCTCTGAAGATGAAACAGGGCTTCACGGACGGCGGGGCGCCCCACTCCAAACTCTTTCATCAGGTCGCGTTCCGACGGCAGCTCTGCTCCAGCTGGAAGGCCTTGATCATGTATGCGACGTTCAAGAACTTCTGCGACCTGCTCAAATAGCTTGGAGCGCTTGATAGCGATCATAGTGGTATACCTGTCATACCGAAAGATTGCAGCAGACTTTTCCCGCTGTCAACATCGCTGGCGAAATTAAGGAGCAGGGAGCTAGAGCGTCGCACTTTCATTTGAGTCCATACCCTGCTGCAGAGAAGTAGTTTGAGCATTCGTCTGGCGTGAAGAGAGCGCAGATGTTGCCGATGGCTTTCCAAAGATCGCCGATGGT
>JAUXUN010000076.1 GCA_030680855.1 Aestuariivirga sp. | reverse complement strand
GCCAGGGTTGTTTAGCCATTTAAGGCGCATGGACCGTAATATCCACGGGCCTTCCCTCCGGCTCCCGGGTGCCTGATGAACGTTTCACCAGACCCGCAGGCGCCACATCCACCCCATCAAAGCCACCGTCGCGACCGAGACCCCTTCCGGGATGGACAGATAATTCCTAGTATATAGGAATATACCTGTCAAGGATTAAAATGACATTTTTTTGAAATTCTGTCGCGGCGTCCCGGTCCCTACCGCTGCCAGAAGCCGCGGTGCACGGCGACAAGCTCGTCGGCAATTTCGGGGAAGGGGCCGTGAACCTCGATCTTCTTCTGCCCGGAACCGAGCACAACGCGCGCCGACAGGCTCATCGTCGGGTTTTAGGGATGGTCGCCCGTCAGCGCGAGAAGACTGGACTCCTCGAAGCCGTAGACCAGCCGGCCGATATTTGCCCAATAGAGCGTTCCGGCGCACATGGCGCAGGGCTCGCCGGTCGTGACCAGCGTGCAGGTCCAGAGAAACTCCGGCGGATAGGCTTCCGCCGCGCGGCGCGCAAGTTCGGTTTCGGCGTGGCGGACGGTGCTGATGTTGCCTTGCCGCATGAGAATGCGGCCGTCGGGGCCGACCAGCACGGCACCGAAGGGATGATGGCCGTGCGCCATCGCCTCGCGGGCGACCGCATCGGCGGCGCGGAGGTGGGCGAACATCTGGTCGCGGGTCATGAGCGGAGATTGGCGCTAGCGGCGGCAATTGGCAAGCCAGGAGCCGCAATGTGCCATTGCCGGAATTTCCCGGCAATGAAAGCGCATGGGGAAAGGCTGTTGTTGACCCCTATAACGTTATGCGGTATATATGGCCATGATCCGGAGCTTCGCAG
This sequence comes from Aestuariivirga sp., assembly GCA_030680855.1. Lineage (GTDB taxonomy): Bacteria > Pseudomonadota > Alphaproteobacteria > Rhizobiales > Aestuariivirgaceae > Aestuariivirga. Next base: position 27,623 of record JAUXUN010000076.1, on the reverse strand, counting down.
GGCGCGATACGGAACTGGTTTGGCAGGGCATTCGTTCGCGGAGACTGCCGGATGATGTGCAGCGCGCCGGGTTACGGAAGCTGCTCTATTTGAATCGTGCCAAAGTGATTGGTGATTTGCGCGAACCACCGGGAAACCGGCTGGAACAATTACGAGGCACCCGGGCAGGGCAATGGTCAATCAGGATCAACGACCAATGGCGAATTTGTTTTAGATGGGAAGATGGTGATGCGAAAGATGTTGAAATTATCGACTACCGCTAAGCTGCGCAAGCAGGACTTGCTGCCAATCCCGACACCGGGAGAAATTTTGCTGGAAGAATTTTTGAAGCCAGCGGGACTTTCCCAGAATGCCCTGGCCCGCGCCATCGGCGTGTCGCCGCGCCGCATCAATGAAATTGTGTTGGGAAAGCGCGCCATCACTGCCGACACGGACTTGCGCCTTGCGCGCTATTACCGGATTTCGGAGGGCATCTTTATGGGATTGCAAGCCGATTATGAACTGCGCATGCAGAGGCGTGCGCTTGGGAACAAGCTGGATTTTATCAAGCCGCGGGCGGCTTGAAGTAATAATTGGATTGAAGCCGCTCCAGCCGGGGCTGGTGAGACGCGCGATCAAACGGATGACGAGGCGCTGCAGGGCGCCATGCTCTTTCCGCGAATAACTGAAATGGACGGGCGGGGCGGGCTCTTCGTGGAGGTGGCCGGCGGAGTCGAGGGCTTCAAGCATCAGATCATGTGCGTCCTGCTGAGAATGATCTCAGGGGTGCTAAATATTTGTGAAGGGGTGATGAAGGTGGGAGGGAGAAGGGTGAACTTCGGAACTTTAGGAGATCACAACCGCCATTGATGGGTACGGCTAACGCTTAATTGATCTCACTAGTGCTTCAAATTCCGTCAAGCCTTCATCGACGTCATTCAACAGGCTTTGGACAACTGATGGTGCAATGAGAGTTCTAGTTGTACCCTTGATATATGTATGGGCCTCGTTATTCCTCTCAACTTTCAATCTGCCGAGTGCAGCCTTAAATTTTGCCAATTTTGCGGGGTTAACTTTCTTTTCTAGCCGTTCAAATTCAATCATACCAATCAAGCGAATAAGCATTCCCGTGAAATGCTTCTCGTATTCAAATCCATATGTTTTGTCTATGACATCCTTTTTAATAAATTTCAACGTTGCGGCATCGCGCAAGTTTCTTTTGGCGCAAGACAGTATGATTTCATCAAATGAAAGTTCAATCCAACCACAAAGCTCTAAGATGGACATTTTGGCCAGAAGCATTGCCTCCTTCTTGCCCCGAGCTTTGTTGTATCTATTAGCGCAGAAGTCGAGATTTTTTCGAATATAGCTACGAGCAATCATACTTATTTTGAGAAAATTGCAATAGCAACGTCGAGGCGCTCACTAACGCGAGGCTTTTTAGAAAGGCCCTCTCTAAGAGCTGCGTCGGAGAATTTGGGATGAGCAAGAAGTGAATCATAATTTTGTTGCATCTTGCCCGCTGTCGCACCCTTTGCACGATCTAAGTTTGTGACCACTCCTATCATTAGAGATTCAAGAACCGTTATTGGCAATTTCTTCGGAGGCTTAGAGTCAAATATTTTGGTAGCAATCTGCTCTACAGTTTCCTCGAATAGCTTTCGGTTCGATGTCAAAAAGTTTTCATTTGGATATCGAAAATCGTGCATAAAGTCGTTCAAAAATTTAGCAAGATGACCTTCGTATTTACTTTTCCTTTCGTTGAAAGCAAGAAACCTGAGGATCAACTCCTGCTTTGTGAATCTGTAGGATAAATCCTTTTTCATTTTGTTGATCATTCGCCAATTCTTGTTCTTATCTAATTCTTTAAGGAGTAGGTTGAGCGAACCCCCGAAAATGCAGTTTCGAATTTCCTGATTGTTTAGCTTCATGCCTCCCGTGTTGAGTCTATGAAAAATTGTGAAGAGAAATTCCATGTGATTTTTCTTGGTGAAGTCACAGCGGAGAACTGTAATTGGTATTGATAGGTTTTCAACTCGTGTGTAGTACTGGTGAAGTGCTGTCTTGGACGTTTTGATTGCCGCAACTGATTTCCCTGCAAGACCTTGGTCTATGTCCTCCAACTCAGAAAGCTTCCAGTCTCCCCCTTCTAGAAATTTCGCAATCGTTGAAATTCTTTGAAGGCCATCAATTACAATCCATTTTTGGGCTTTATAGTCTTGTGCAAAGCACATGCTTGGAATTGGCAACTGCTTGATAAGGGAATCTATGAATCGAGTCTGTTCAGTGGGTTTCCAGACCACGTCTCGTTGAAAATCGGGACTGACATCTAGAATGCCTTGTGACTTCATTCGGAAAAGGTCCGCGCAGGACCGCAATTCATTGTAGGCTACGATGTCCGAAGGTGGCACCTCGCCGTAGCTATCTTCGTAGAAAGTTTGGTCTTCTTGTTCTTCGAGACTTTTTTCCATGGCCGCCTGCTAAGAATTAACTTCAATTGCAGAGCTTATTGTATTGAAGGTCCGTTCACAACGGATCGTATGGAGGTACAGTTAGATAGCTAGAATTGTGCCAATACGGGAGGATTATTGAAGGAGCTTCTGACGGAGCAATTCTTGGAATATTGCATCATCGTTTCGTTCTTCGTTCACCGATTTAGAGGAACCTGGCGCAGTTTTTGTTGTTTTGCCTCTTTCATCACCCACTATTATAACCCTTTGCTCCGATGGGGGTTGGTTTTTTGTCAGTGCCACTATTAACGTGTGTACTGCCATTCTTGATGCTTCGAGGGTTACCCCTCCGCCCAAATTGCTCCTTCCAATTGGAATGAGACTGAAACTGGACCCGGCTGAGCCATTTGACGAAACTGTAAATTTGATTGTGGTGCCGACTGTTCTGGGTGAAAACTTTTTATCAACTTGACGCTGTTCAACCAGCAAATCTTGAACCTCTAGTAACCACTCTTTGATTCCCAACTTGCTTGAGAGCATCAATCTTTGCTGACTTGAATCTGAGGCACAATTGATTGGTACCGGCTTTGATAAATCCTGCTTAAGACCAAGAGTGACGCTCCGGTCTGCAATGCCACTATGTACCGCTACAATAGATGGGGTGGCGGTACCAGGTAACAGTGGAATTCCCAAATTTGCATTTGCTGAGCCCTTGGCACTATTCACAACCTGAACATTCAGGTCCAGACCTACTGTCCAACCGGGATCCTCCTTAATAAACCAAGCCTGTTTTGTTGCTGATAACAGTTCACACCTGACATTCTGTACGACCAAATTCAAGTCAAATTCGGGTCCGTCCGGAAGGCTGGGTAGTGACGCGCATGCCGCGCAAAGAGTAACGAGTACAACTGAAAAGCACCTGCGGGCCATTTTTCTCCCCCCGAGCAAACGTTTCTTGGTTTTGTTGATTGCCCTTGGCAGAAAGACTATTTGTTTACAATTCTGATTGCAATAGACTTTTTTGACAGCCCAAAGTTGCCGGCGGAAGTCTGGGTGGTCGGCTCGGAGGCCGACCATGGAGAGATTGTTGAGAGCGTCACCGCGTTTTGCCGCGAAACGTTCTCGATCCCGCCTTCCCGCCCTTTGAGCTCGCCCGCGGCCTCGGTGCGGGGGAGGGCCATGAGGCGGTGGCGTCTTCGATTTTGGATTGCCTTGCCAGGGGATCGTCCATCACCGCAAGCTCTACCGCCTTCAGGCGCTTGACCTCGTCGCGGAGCCTGGCGGCTTCTTCGAACTCCAGGTTGGCGGCGGCTTCGCGCATGCGCTTTTCCATGTCGGCCAGGACCTTTTGCAGGTTGTGGCCGATGAGGGGGCCGCTGTCGCCGGCATCCACCGTTACATGGTCGCGCTCGTACATGCTGTGCATGATGTCCGAGATGTTGCGCTTGATGCTTTGCGGGGTGATGCCGTTTTCGGTGTTGTAGGCCACCTGCTTTTCGCGCCGCCGGTCCGTCTCCTTGATGGCGCGTTCCATGCTGCCGGTGATCCTATCGGCATAGAGGATGACCCGGCCATCGACATTTCTTGCGGCGCGGCCGATGGTTTGCACCAGCGAGGTTTCGCTGCGCAGGAAGCCTTCCTTGTCGGCATCCAAAATGGCGACAAGCGCGCATTCCGGAATATCCAGGCCTTCGCGCAGCAGGTTGATACCGATGAGCACGTCGAAGGCGCCGAGGCGTAGATCGCGGATGATCTCGATGCGCTCAAGGGTATCAATGTCGCTGTGCATGTAGCGGACGCGCACGCCCTGCTCGTGCATGTATTCGGTGAGGTCCTCGGCCATGCGCTTGGTGAGCACGGTGACGAGGCTGCGGTAGCCCTTGAGCGCCACTTCCTTCACCTCGGCGATGAGATCATCGACCTGGGTTTTCACCGGGCGGATGATGACCGGCGGATCAATGAGGCCGGTGGGGCGGATCACCTGTTCGGCGAAGATGCCGCCGGTCTGGTTCATTTCCCAGGAGCCGGGGGTGGCCGAGACGCAGATGGTCTGGGGCCGCATGGCGTCCCACTCCTCAAAGCGGAGCGGGCGGTTGTCGATGCAGGAGGGCAGGCGGAAGCCGTATTCGGCCAGCGTCGCCTTGCGGTTAAAGTCGCCGCGGAACATGCCGCCGATCTGCGGGATGGCGACGTGGCTTTCATCGACGAAGACCAGGGCATTATCGGGGAGGTATTCAAAGAGCGTCGGCGGCGGCTCGCCAGGTTTGCGGCCGGTGAGATAGCGCGAATAGTTTTCGATGCCGGCGCAGGAGCCGGTGGCCATCATCATCTCGATATCGAAGTTGCAGCGCTGCTCCAGCCGCTGGGCTTCGAGGAGGCGGCCGGCGGAATTGAATTCGGCGAGGCGGATTTCAAGGTCGCGCCTGATGCGGTGCACGGCCTGCTCCAGCGTGGGCTTGGGCGTCACGTAGTGGGAGTTGGAATAGATCTTCACCTGTTCGAGTTCGGCGGCTTTCTGGCCGGTGAGCGGATCGAATTCGGAAATGTTTTCGATCTCGTCGCCGAAGAAGGAAAAGCGCCAGGCGCGGTCCTCGAAGTGGGAGGGGAAAAGTTCCACCGTATCGCCGCGCACGCGGAAGGTGCCGCGGACGAAATTTCCGTCGTTGCGCTTGTAGTGGAGGCGGACGAAATCAGCCAGCAGCTGGCGCTGGGGAATGCGCTCGCGCTTCTTCACGGCGAAGGACATGGCGGAATAGGTTTCGACATCGCCGATGCCATAGATGCAGGAGACGGAGGCGACGACGATGACGTCATCGCGCTCGAGAAGCGCCCGGGTGGCGGAGTGGCGCATGCGGTCGATCTGCTCGTTGATGGAGCTTTCCTTCTCGATGAAGGTGTCGGTGCGGGCGACATAGGCTTCCGGCGTGTAGTAATCGTAGTAGGAGACGAAATATTCCACGGCGTTTTCCGGGAAGAAGGAGGCGAATTCGCCATAGAGCTGGGCGGCCAGCGTCTTGTTCGGCGCCAGCACGAGGGCGGGGCGCTGGGTGGCCTCGACGATCTTGGCCACGGTGAAGGTTTTGCCCGAGCCGGTGACGCCGAGGAGAACCTGGTCGCGCTCATGGGCGTTGATGCCGTTCACCAGCTCGGCGATGGCGGTGGGCTGGTCGCCCTTGGGCTCGAAGGGCGAGACGATACTGAACTTGCGACCACCGTCAGACTTTGGCGGCTTGGCGGGGCGGAAGGGGACGAAATTTTCCTGGGGGCTGAATTCCGGGCGGATGAGCCCCGGGGCTGCCACGGGGATATCGGGATAGCCCGAAACCGGCTTGGTTGGTGCTTCGGCGAATCCGCCGTCCTGTCGTGAATGGCCCATGGGGGGTATATAGGGGCTCGGGCCGGAATGGCAAAGTGCGCCTGCTGACACCTGCTGTCAGGAACGGCGCTAAAGGATTCCCTGCACGATGATCATCAGAACCACCATGGCCGCGATGAAGCCGACTTCGGTGCCGATGGCGTAGTTGCTCTTGCCGGTGAATTTGCCGCTGGCGGCCTGCAGGACCATGAAGGTGACGGCGACGAGGATGATGGTGGCGAGCGCGTTGCCGGCGGCCGTTATGCCCACAAGCCAGGCGAGCAGGAAGGTGCCGATGGCCTGGAGCACCATGGGCGCGGCAGGAGGCCTGGCGGTGCCGTCGCCGATCTTTGCTCCCACGCCCTCAGCCCATTTGGCGCCGAAGAGCTTCGGGCTGTACCACAGCCAGCCCAGGGCAAAGGACAACACAAAGCCTATGACAACCGCCAGCCAGTTTACGTTGCTTGTCAGTTCGCTCATCATTCAAGTTCCCCTGCTGTCAGTTGCCGGTTCCGGGCGAAGGCACTGCTTCGTAGAGATCGTGAAGTTTTACCCAGCTCATGGTGTAGGGCAGCGCGCCTTCATCGCGCCCCTTGGGCACGAGATCAAGAAACTGATAGGCGGCATTCATCATGTCAAGGCCCCTTGCATAGCAGGAGTAGGTGTGGAGGATGGCACCGTCCTGCGTCCGCGTGAACACGCTGATGCCCGGCATCTCGCCGGCATCCGCAATGGATTTGCCGTAGTTGTAGAGCAGGGGTTTGCCGGGGAGGCCGGTGACGCCGAAATCATTGTTGAAGCCCGTGCCGCGCTGGAGACCCATTCGAAGCTCCAGCCCATGCGCTTGCGGAAAGCGAGCAGCTTTTCGAGCGGGGCAATTGAAACGCAGGCGAAGGCCACGTCGCGCTGGTTCAGGTGGGGGATGATGCCGTTGAAGGTGTCGGCCCAGAACGAGCAGCTCTTGCAGCCCTGTTCCCAGGTTGGGCCAAACATGAAGTGGTAAACGACGAGCTGGCTGTGGCGGCCAAAGAGCGCGGCGAGGGTCTGCGGGCCGTTTGCAGTCTGGAAGACATAGGGCTCTTCGATCATGTAGCCGGGCAGGGCCCGGCGTTTTGCCGCAAGCGCCTCGCGTGTCCGGGTGAAGGCCTTTTCTTCCGCCAGCAGGGCCTGCCTTGCCTTGAGCCATTCCTGCCGCGATGAAACAATTACCGGCATGGCCAGATTCCTTTTCCAAGGGGTGGAGTTCAATGCTCAGGCCGCGAACAGGGAGGGGAGCTTGTCCATGATCGCCTGCCAGCCCATGCGGTGGTGTTCACAGGTTTCGGCAGTGGCGAAGCGCTCGTGGAGCAGGACAACTTCGGTTCCGTCCTTCACATCCTTGAAGGTCACAGTCACCAGTGTCGGCTGGCTGGGGTCGCCTTCCCATCCCCAGGTGAAGACAAGTTTTTCGCCGGCTACGACTTCGCGGTATTCGCCGATGGCCGTGGGGGAATCCTCCAGGCCCACCATGATGATCCTGTATTTCCCGTCTGGCCGGACATCGAGGATGGCGGGATCGGGCTTGCGGTCGCCCGGCGCGAACCACTTCCGCAGGGTTTCCGCCGTGGTCCAGGCGGCGAAGACTTTGGCGCGCGGCGCCTTGATGACGGCGGAAACCTTCAGGCTGTGGGTATCGGTCATGGCTTTTCCTTATCCTCAAGAAGTGACTTCAGAGACTCAAGGCGCGCGGTCCAGAACTGGTGATAGAAGCGCAGCCATTGATCGGCGGATTTCATGGCTTCGGGATTGAGGCTGATCATCTGAAAACTCCCGTCCTTGCGGCGGTCGATGAGACTGGCCTGCTCCAGCACCTTCAGATGCTTCGAGACCGCCGCGAAGGTGAGGTCATAGGGCCCGGCGATTTCGGAAACCGTCAGCTCGCGCCGGGAAATGCGGCGCAGAATCGAGCGCCGGGTGGAATCGGAAAGCGCCTGGAAGACCCTGTCGAGGCGGATTTCGGCTGCTGTCTGCATGGACCAACATTCAACTGTTTGGTTGAATGCAGAATTGCACGTGCACGGATCAAGAGTCAACCAAAAAGTTGAATGCTCAAAATCTACTGATGGGCGACGGCGTAATCGCGCAGGATGTTGGTTTCCAGCTCCATATCCTCGAGCCGGCTTTTGACCACGTCGCCGATGGAAACAATGCCGCGCAGGGCGCCATTCTCGGTCACCGGCACATGGCGGATGCGGTGCTGGGTCATCAGGCGCATGACATCGCGGATTTCCGCATCGGGCCTGCAGGTGCGCACATTATGCGACATGAGCGCCGAGACAGGCAGATCGATGACTGCGGCGCCATGCTCGGTGAGGCCTTCGACAATGTCGCGCTCGGAGAAGATGCCTTCGATGTGGCCGCCGCTGGTGATGACGATGGCGCCGATATGCTCAAGGCGCAGGCGGAGGGCGGCGGCGCCCACCCTGGCATCGGGCGCGAGGGTGACGACCTTGCTGCCCTTGTGGTCAAGAATGCTCTGGATGCTCATGGAACACCTCGTGCTTGCCTTGCGGGGGCGAGCATAGCACTTTCAAAGTGTCATTTCCACGGCAATGGGCGGGGCAGATTTACCCTTTAAAAACGCATTGACGGTGCCAAGACAGATAGATGGGGTGAGGTTGCAAACGCAGTTCTCTGGGGACCTGAGCTTTCATATCCTTGTTTATTAGATGCGAGACATCGTGGTTAAGGTGCCGAGATTTGAGGATCGTCAGATCATCCGCAAGCGACAGCAAGCCGCGGTCAAACATCCAATGGACAGTACCGGAAAGTGCAATTCCATTCCGAATCCAATCATTTCCGCCGCGCTCCACTGGGCGTATGTGCGCTGCCGCGACCTCAGGCCGCCCATGACCATTAATGAGCCGAAGTCCAGTGAAGGCACAGGTCCGGTCGTATGCAACGCGGACGTTATGACGAAATTTTATGTCTCTCCATTTTCGACGCGTAATCAACTCGATCACCGGACGGCTGAATTCTTCATCCAAGATTTCTGGTTGAGGAGATTCAGCAAATCCTTCAGTTACAAAGCCATCATCAACCGGTTCGCCTTCTAGTTCATGCGCGTCACCGTCAGGCCACGTTTCAGAAGCCGAGAGTCCAGCACTTACAATTGCGGCATATTCAGCCTCATCCAACAGTCGAACCGCCTGAACCTTGTATCCTTGATTGATCTGGCCGTCCGGTTGAACGAGACGCCTTTCAAATCCGCCATTCTCCTTGTATTCGACGGCGCGATCAAAATCGATGTAATCGTTTAGGAACGCATAGTAGTGCTTGGGTCTTTCGGGATGTGGGGCAATTGAGCCAACTCTCGCCGTTCCCGTGTAGTACCTGCCGTCGCGCTCATTTAAAGGTCCGTAGTAGACGATCCAGTCGCCGACAGTCTTTTGAACTCTAGTAAGGTAAGATTGAGGAAAGTGGTAACGGACGCCTTCTGCGTCGTCATACGGGCTGTCGGGCTTGTGGTAGAAAATTGCTTTCATCTGAAATATGCGGGCAAAATTTTTAAGCCGGCAAACCGCTCCCGTGTTGCTATTATCGATCAGCTTATTGCAATCAATGGGAGCGGATCAATGGTTGATAATTCAATTAGGGCCGATTGGGCTGGAGCTGCATTACAAGCCTTTGCAGACGAAAGCATGGATGGAGTGATTTCTGACGAAGCTGTGATGGATTTGCTTTGCGATTTGGGACACTATGCCGAACGAGTCCTGAGTCTGACAGAAAATGAGATTATTGGCCTCTTTCGAATTGGGATAGGCGCATGGAAAGCTGAATCAGAGCACCCAATCGGGGACCCGCATTCCAACAAAATGGTCGATATTTGCATACTCGAATAGCCTGATTTCAATCAGTCGCTTATTTGCTCCAAACTCTGGGATACGACCAGTTCTTCAAGAACGCCTTGGCAAGCCAGTGGGTGAGCAGGGCCAGCATGCTGGCTACAGCCATGAACCAGAAGACCGCGAGGGGCCAGGCGGTTTGCAGGGAGCCCACCAGTTGCGAGGCGATGGAGCCGAAGGCCATTTGGGTGAAGCCGGACCAGCCGGCGGCGGCGCCGGTCATGCGGGAATCCACCGAGATGGCGCCGGCGGTGGCGTTGGGGATGGTGAGGCCGTTGCCGAAGGCGGCGAGCGACATGGGGAGGAACAGGGTGGCGGGGGCGAGGAAGCCGGTGACGGCGGCGGCGAGGCAGAGGAAGCCGCCGCCGACGGTGACGGCGCAGCCGGCGAGCACCATGCGGTCCAAGCCGAATTTTATGGTGTAGCGGCCGGAGAGGAAATTGCCCGCCATGTAGGCCACCGAGATGGTGAGGAACCACAGGCCGTATTCCACGGGGGTGCGCTTCAGCACATTCATCATGATGTGCGGCGCGCCGCCGAGGAAGGCGAAGAAGACGCAGGAGGTGAAGCCCAGGGTGAAGGTGTAGGCGCGGAAGCGCGGCAGGGCGAAGAGATGGCCGGCGTTGCGGAAGAAATTCTGCGGATCGGTGCCGCGGGCGACGTGGGTTTCAGGCAGCGTGGCCCAGGTCGCGGTCAGCACGATGGCGCCGAAGCCCGCCAGAATCCAGAAGCCGTGGCGCCAGCTTGCATATTGTTCGAGGAAGCCGCCGAGCACCGGAGCTATCATCGGGGCCACGACAAAGGCCATGGTGATGTAGGAGATCATGCTGGCGGATTTTTCGCGGGTGTAGACATCACGCACCATGGCGCGGGCGAGCACGATGCCGGCCGAGCCACCTATGGCCTGGATGAGCCTTGCGGCGATCAAGGTTTCGATGGTGGGGGCGATGGCGGCGAGCACGCTGGCGATGAAGAAGAGCGAGAGGCCGGCGAGCAGCAGCGGACGGCGGCCGAATTTGTCTGAGGCCGGCCCGTAGATCAACTGGCAGACGGCCATGCCGATGAGATAGAGCGTGAGGGTGAGCTGCACGGTGCCGTAGGGCACGGCGAAGGTTTTCTCCAGGCCCGGCATGGAGGGAATGAACAGGTTGAGCGCCAGGGGCCCGATGGCCGAGATGGCCACGAGGATGGCAAAAGAGGGACGGGGCGCTGGGGTGATCGTTGCGTCGGTGGCGGTCATGGGCGGTTTATAACGGCTGCACGCCGGGGGAGATAGCCAAGCCCCGCAGTTCTGGCATGCGCTGATGCGGCTTGAAGGGGCGGCGATGCCGCCATTCTCCTGCCATGTCCTGTCACTGCGGCCTGCTATCCCGCGCGCCTTCAACACAGGAGAATGAACCATGAAAAACGCGCTGGAAATCGTCACCTACAAGATCAAGGACGGGGTCAAGGTCCCGGATTTTCTCAGGGCCTCGGCGGAGCTGGAGGAGGGATTTGCCAAGAAGCAGGAGGGGTTCATCGGCCGGACTTTTGCCAGAAGCGAAGGCAATGAATGGGTCGATGTCATCCGCTGGCAGACCATGGCGGATGCGGAAGCCGCCTCAAAGGCCGCAATGGAATCGGCGGCTTGTGCGCCCATGTTTGGCATGATTGATGAGCCAAGCGTCAAGATGATGCATTTTGAAATTTTGAGCTAGCTAGCGATAGCCAAACAGGCTCGGTTCTGGCATGAGCCCGTGCCATGAACTACCGCCACGCCTTTCATGCCGGGAACCATGCGGATGTGCTGAAGCACATCGTGATGGCGCGGATCATCGCGCACCTCAAGCGCAAGGACAAGCCGTTTCGGGTGTTCGACGCCCATGCGGGCATCGGGGTTTATGCGCTGGATGGGCCGGAGGCACAGAAGACGGGCGAGTGGCAGGGCGGCATTGCCAAAATGCAGGAGGCGTTTGCGCCTGAGGTCGAGGCGCTGCTGGCGCCTTATCGCAAGGTGCTGGCTGACTTGAATCCAGACGGTGGCTTCATGCGCTGCCCGGGTTCGCCGGAAGTCATTGCCCGGCTGTTGCGCGGGCACGACCGGTTCACGCTGAATGAACTGCATCCCGATGATTATGCGGCGCTCCGCGACCGGTATTACATTGATGCGCGCGCCGGGATCACCGGCATCGACGCGACGGTCTTGATGAAAGCCAATTTGCCGCCGCCGGAGCGGCGCGGGCTGGTGCTGATCGATCCACCCTATGAGGTGAAGAACGAACGGGAACTGGCGCTTGACGCGCTGCGCTTCGGCATCAGGCGTTTCGCCACGGGCATTTTCATGATCTGGTATCCGGTGAAGGGCGAGGATTTCGCCGAGCAGATTTGCGCGGCGTTCCAGAACCTCGGCATTCCGGCGATGCTGAAAGTTGAATTGCGGGTGCGCGAGTCCTTCACGGGCGGCGGGCTGGCGGGATCGGGCCTGATCATCGTCAATCCGCCCTGGGGGCTTGAGGCGGAATTGAAAGTGATTGTGCCGGCGCTGGCGGCGCGGCTTGGCATTGGAACCTGGGGGCAGGGTGCGGTTGAGTGGCTGGTGCTGCCAAAAACGTGAGGAGTTTAAGATGATAAAAACGTTCAATCCATCCGGCATGGTGCAGCCGGCGTCGCGTTACAGCCAGGGGGTTGAGGTAGGTGCTAATGCGCGTTGGCTGCATATTTCGGGGCAGATCGGCGTTGCGGCGGATGGCACTGTTGCCAAGGGGCTTGAAGCGCAATTCAGCCAAGCCTTTCAAAATATCGGCACGGTGCTGGTGGCGGCGGGAATGGCGAAAACCGATCTGGTGAAGGTGACGGTGTATGTGACGGTGCCAGACCTAGAAACGGTCGGCATCTACCGCAAGGCGCGGGACCAGTGGATGGAAGGGCATGCGCCGGCCGCGACCTATCTCATTGTCGCGGGGCTGGCGCACAGGGATTACCTGGTTGAAATTGAGGCCGTCGCCGCGCGCCAGGACAATTCAGTGTTAGTTTGAATCGCATTCTTTGCCTTGTCCTTCTCCAGCCCTTGGGCTGGGGAAGGTGGCAGTTGCGGCACGCAACTGACGGATGGGGGCCTTTGATTCAAAGTGGAAGAGCCCCATCCGTCACGCGCAAAAGAGTGCGCGCGCCACCTTCCCCGTCCTTCGGACGAAGAAGGATTAAATCGGAAAGACTCTAAGGCTTCGCCCGACAAGAAAAAGCCTCCGCGGACGAAGGCTTTTTCCTGCTCACGCCATGCGCCAACTGCCTTTTGCCAATCTATGGATTGGTAGCAGGAGTGTCAGCAGGGGGCGGAGCTGAGGGAACCGGAGGAACGGTGGAATAGACGTCCGGCGAAGGCACGGTTTCAGAGACTGTCGGGAACAGCATCATCGTGTTCCAGTTGCCGCTGAACAGCAGGTAACCGACGGCGATCAAAAGCAGTGCGGCTACGGCATAGGCAATGGGGCCGTTGGAACGCCGGACCGGGGTTTTGACGCGGCCCTCTTCCAGCCGGGCCTTGGCTTCAAAACGCTGACGATCCGCTTCGGCGGCGGTCAGGATGAGGGGCTTTTGGCCAGCAGCACTTGCCATGGCTTTATCCTTTCAGGACTGATTATGAAAACCTAACGCCCGAGCGGCGCCGTTGTTCCGCCTGACGCTGGCGTGCGACGCTATAGCCGGAGATATCAAGGGTTTACCACCTATCCAGATGGGTGTATTGTTTGCCGCGGGTCTGCCATAGTTTAGAGGGATAATTCTGCAACGGCAACTTGAGGTGGTGGTGTTATGCGTTTGATTTTAGGCATGCTGGCATTGAGCGTCTTTTCGGCGCCGGCTTTTGCTGATGTCAAATCTTACTGCGAGGTTTTCAGCCAGGACTTTGCCAGCGCCAAGACCTCGGATGTGGATGAGTGGCAAATGAGTTACCGCAGCGCGTTCAGCAATTGCATGGCCCAGTACACAAGCGAGCCTGCGCCTGCGCCGCCGGTCAAGAAAACAGCGGAGAAGGTTTCCAAGAAAGTCGTGGTGGAGCCGGTGACGGCAACGTCCACGAAGAAACGCACCCGCATCCTGGCGCCGGGATCAAATGCATGGGTTGCGGCGTGTGCGGCAAAATATGCGTCGTTCGACAGCGGAACGGGGAACTACAAGTCCGGCAGCGGCAAGATGCGGCGCTGCGACATCTAGAGTTGTGGATTAAGTACAATCGGGGGCACGCGGCCATCCTGTGGCCGGCGCCCCCAACATTTTATCAATCAGCCGCAATCACGCCCGTGTTGATTGCCTTTGCAAGGTCCTGGTATTCTTCGCTGGCAACGCCGGCGCGCTTCTTGATCTCGTCGAGTTCGAGCCTGGCGAGGTCAATGCGGCCAGCGGCGACGTAGCCTTCACCGAGATACTCACGGGCGAGTACGAAGTTCGGGTCAATGGCCAGGGCCTTGCGATAATAGGTGATGCCGATTTCGAGGCGGCCGGCCTTGCGGTTGCTGTAGCCGGTGTAGTTCAGCACACGAGGGTCGTTCTGGTTTTCAATCGCGGCCAGAACCTGCAGGGCCCAGTCATATTCACCGGCCTTGGCCAAGGCGCGGCCCTGCTGATAGAGATCCTCGTCCGGGAGGATGCCTGATTCAACCTTCACACATTTTTTGATGTTGCCGACCTTCTTGACGACTTCGCCTTTTTTGCACTGAGGGGGCTCAGCCGGCTCACCGCCGCCGCCGGCCGCGAAGGTCGTTGAGCTGCCCGAGGTCATCAGAAAGGCAGCGAGGGAAAGAAACAGAAGCTTTTTCATTGTCGATCTCCACGACTATGGGGTTGGGGATTTGCCGAACTTAGCACTGTTACGGGGGCATTGCGGCATTGGATTGTAGGTTAACGAAATATGAACGGCCTCTTCAGGCGCGGCTCAGTCAAATTTCGCCAAATTTCGGCCAACGATCAGACAGATCGCAAACCCAAGGAGCAAAAATATGACAAGTTTTAACAGCACCCATAAGTTTACCGCCGCTGCAGCATTTGGCGCTGCCGCGCTTTTCAGCATGATTTCATTCGGCAGCAATGCCGAAGCAGCCCAGAGCGTTTGGCACTGCCAGGGCGGCACGGCAAAGGCCGTCGTATCGTGTTGCGACAAGTTGACCAAGGCACAGCGTCCCTTGTGGATGATTCAAAGCCGGTCAAGCTGCAAAGAAGTTGTGGTTTGCGGCGGCCTGCAAAATAATGAACGCCGTTGCTACGTGCGGGTCACCTACAGGCAGAACGATGGCGGTGGCGATGAGGGCGGTGGTGATCCGGGCCGCGACACCAGAAGCCCGAACTAAACGAATCTTATCATGAGCCGAGGGGAGTGATTCCGCGTGGAGTCACTTCCCTTCTGGCTGCCAATCATAGATCCATGACATTTGTTTGGTGAAGCTGCGCTTTGGCGTTGCATTCAGAACCGCATTGCGGGCCTGTCTGAGGACACCAGCGACGTGATAGATTCTGCCGAGCTGACGGGATCGTTTTTGGATGGCACCGGTGCGTTTGAACCGCGATTCGGCGAAATTCCGGAATGCCGATTCCAATTCATTGGTGCGCTGTATAGTGTTGGACAGTACGCAGGCATCTTCGAGCGCCATGGCGGCGCCCTGGGCGAGATAGGGCAGGGTGGCGTGGGCGGCATCGCCTACGAGCACGGTGCAGTTTTTGCTCCAGATTGGCGCGGGCGCCAAATCGAGGGCAGGCCATTTGGTCCATTTAATTTTTTGCTCAAGAATGTCTGCGAGTGACTGGCATGCGCCTTGAAATGCGGTCCAGAGAGAAATTTCCGGATGCTCCACCGCCGCAACAATGTTGAAGTGCCGCCAATTGCTGACCGCATAGTGAACAACGTGGCCACCGGGGCAGAGCCAAAGGGTTACAGCATCCACATTGACGCTCGCCGGAATTGACGTAATGGGAGCGAGGCCCCGGTGCAGCATATGGCCGATCGGGTTTCCCGGCGGCTGTCCCATCAAGCGGCTTCGGATCATTGAATGCACGCCATCGGCGGCGATGATGGCCTGGCCTGCGTGGGTGCCGCCTGACTTCAGGGTGAGCGCGGTGTCAGTGATCGAGATATCCGCGACTTCGGCATTGTTCTGCAATTCGATGCCGGGTCTGGAACGCGCCGATTCGAGGAGGCCGTTCAGCAAATCGGCGCGGTGGGCGACGCGGTAGGGGGCGCCGAACCGGTTTTCAAATTCCGCTCCAAGCCGGATGCGCTGCAAGATGTTTCCCGACAGGCCGTCGCGGACCTGGATTTCGGCGGGGGATACGCAATGGGGAGCAACGGCGTCCCAGGCGCCGAGATACTGCAGGGCGCGCACCGCATTGGGCCCCAATTGCAGGCCGGCGCCAACTTCCTCAAAGTGCGGGGCTTTTTCCAGGACATGGGCGGATTTGCCGATCCGGGCCAGGCCCAGCCCGGCGGAAAGGCCAGCAATTCCGCCACCGACAATGAGAAAAGGTGAATCAGCCATGGCCCCATCATGGCATGAAGCGGAGTTAATTTCATGGGGCGGATTGAGGCTTGCGGCAAAGCGCACTTGCGCCTAGATCACCGCCATCATCAACAAAGGAATACCGCCCGTGGCTTTCATTTCCGACGCGCTGAACCGCATTCAACCTTCCGCCACCATTGCCATCTCCAATAAGGCCATGGCCCTGAAAGCGGAAGGCAAGGACGTGATTGGGCTGGCGGCGGGCGAGCCGGATTTCGATACGCCGGACAACATCAAGGACGCGGCCATTGCCGCCATCCGCGCGGGTAAAACCAAATACACGGCGGTGGACGGCATCCCCGAATTGAAGGCGGCGATCTGCGCCAAGTTCAAGCGTGAGAACGGACTGGACTACAAGCCATCGCAAGTTTCGGTGGGCACGGGGGGCAAGCAGGTGCTGTTCAACGCCCTGATGGCCACGGTGAACCCCGGCGATGAAGTGATCATTCCGGCGCCCTATTGGGTGAGCTATCCCGACATCGTGATGCTGGCGGGCGGGGTTCCGGTCGTTGTGCAGACAACGCTGGAAAACAATTTCAAGCTAACGGGCGCTGATCTCGAAAAGGCGATTACGTCCAGGACCAAATGGCTGATCCTGAATTCTCCGTCAAACCCGAGCGGCGCTGCCTATTCCAAGGCCGAGTTGAAGCAGCTGACGGATGTGCTGGTGAAGCATCCTCATGTGTGGATACTCACCGACGATATGTATGAACATCTCGTCTATGATGACTTTGAGTTTTTCACACCGGCGCAGGTTGAGCCGAAGCTCTATGACCGGACGCTGACGATGAACGGGGTTTCGAAAGCCTATTGCATGACAGGCTGGCGCATTGGCTACGGGGCCGGGCCGGAAGTGCTGATCAAGGCCATGTCCAAGCTGCAATCGCAATCGACGTCCAATCCCTCATCCATCGCCCAGTGGGCGGCAGTTGAGGCGCTCAACGGGCAGCAGGATTTCATTGCGGCCAACAACAAGGTGTTCAAGGAGCGCCGCGACCTGGTGGTTTCCATGCTCAACCAGGCCAGGGGCATTTCCTGCCCGACGCCGGAGGGAGCTTTCTATGTCTATCCCTCCTGCGCTGGCGCCATCGGCAAGGCAGCACCTTCGGGAAATGTGATCAAGACGGACGAGGATTTCGTGACCGAGCTTTTGGCTGCAGAAGGCGTGGCCGCGGTGCATGGGGCTGCCTTTGGAAGCTCGCCCTTCTTCCGCATCTCCTATGCGACCGCGACACCTGTTCTCGAAGATGCGTGCATGCGCATTCAACGTTTTTGCGGCAACCTCAAATAAGGAAAAAACCTAATCATGTACGATAGTTCCATTGTCCCTCTCAGCCATTCCCTGAAGTCGCTTGCGGCCATCCTGAAGAAGGCTGAAGCTTATTGCGAGGCCAGGAAGATTGACCCTAACGCCCTGTTAACAGCCCGGCTATTTCCGGATATGTTGCCACTTGTCCGGCAGGTGCAACTTACCTGCGATTTTGCCAAAGGCTGTGGGGCGCGACTTACAGGAATGGCCAATCCCAGTTTCCCGGACGAGGAAAAAACCTTTGCCGAACTGCAGGAGCGCATTGGCAAGACCCTGGATTTTATCGGCAGTCTCAAAAGGGAACAATTTGCTGGTGCAGCTACGCGGACCGTTAGGGTAAAGATCGCAGGCCTGGATACGGAAAATAAGGGCGCTGCCTATCTTTCAAGCGTGGTGCTGCCCAACTTCTATTTCCACCTGACCACGGCCTACAACATCCTGCGCCACAACGGCCTTGAGATTGGCAAGGGCGATTTCCTGGGACGGAATTTAAGCTAGTTCCTTTTCCACTGGCTTGAGAATGTAACCCGCTGCAACAACCAGAACCAAGCCGCAAGTGGCGGCGACGTAGTGAAGCTTATGGGGCACGTCCCAGCCGAGATGGGCGAAGGCTGCCGTGTCGCTGATGATCATTTCGCCGGCTATCCAACCAAGAAGTGCGGCACCGGCCCAGACGAATATGGGGAACCTGGCGATGATGCCGGAGATCAGCGAAGCGCCGACCACGATCAGCGGAATGGACAAGAGCAGCCCGAAAATAAACAGCGAGTAATCTTCGCGCGCGATGGCCGCGATGGCCACGACATTGTCGAGGCTCATGACCGCGTCGGCCATGGCGATGGTTCCGACGGCTTTCCAAAGTCTGTCGGAGGCGGGGATTTCCTTTTCCTCGTGTTTTTCACCCACAATAAGCTTGATGGCGATCCACACGAGGAGGACTCCGCCCAAGGCCTTGAGAAAGGGAATTCCGAGAATCTGGGTGATGACGAAGGCAAAAGCGATGCGCAGGCCCACAGCGGCCCCGGCGCCCAGGAGGATACCAATGCGGCGCTGCTTTTCCGGCAGCGAGCGGCAGGCAAGGGCAATTACCACCGCATTGTCGCCCGACAGCAAAAGGTCAATCCAGATGATCTGGGAGATTGCCAGGAGGTACGCGGGGCTAATATCCATGGAGTTTCCGACTTGTTTGATGGGAGGTGGTGGTGAGGTTAACGTTCTGCAAGGGGCGCGATTGACCCTCTTAACGGGTTTTTTGCGGACCCTGCACGCAGAAAATGCCTGTCCACAGGAACTTTATGCCCTGCGGCGAGTTGTACAAATGCCAAGGTTTGCCCAATTCGGGTCACAATCGGCTGTGAAAGCTCTTGGCGGTTATCAAAAGGAAAGTCTCACAAATGTATAAGTTTTTATCGATTGGCCTGCTGGCCCTCGTCACCATGGCCTCAGCGGCGGAAGCCAAATCAGGCGTGAAAATCGGCGTCCTCTCCTGCGAAGTGGATGGCGGGGTTGGTTTCATCATCGGCTCTTCCAAGGGCGTTGACTGTGTTTACCGTCCGTCAAGCGGCGCACGGCCGGAACACTATTCCGGTTCAATCGGCAAGCTCGGCGTTGATATCGGAATCACCAACCGGACAGTTTTGGCCTGGGCCGTGTTCGCGCCCGGCAAGATCAACAAGGGCGCCCTGAAGGGCTCCTATACGGGCGCCACGGCTGAGGCCACAGTGGCTGTCGGGGTTGGCGCCAATGTGCTGGTTGGCGGTTTCAAAAAGGGAATCAACCTGCAGCCAATCAGCGTCCAGGCCCAGACGGGGCTGAATGTTGCGGGCGGCATCGGCAGCCTGCACCTTCGCTATGACCGGTAACTATAAGTATTATTAGAAAAAAGGGGCCGAAGGGCCCCTTTTTTGTGGCCAATTCGGGTGTTGTAATTTGGCAGCAATGCGGCGGAAATTTGGGGATAGGGCGGTTTTGACTTTGATGGCCTGAAAATTGTCGGCTATAAGGCTATGGAATCGAGGGACAGCCTCGGCGTGTGGCCAAGCTTTGCAGGGTGGGTTTTATGACGATTTCAATGAAAAGAGCGGCTTTTCTTCTGAGCGGCACAATTGCTGCGGGCATGTATGGCAGCGTTTCATTGGCTGCCGATGTTGAGACATCGGGTCCGCTTCCGGCAGTGTCTGGCCCCAATGGCAAGGTGGAAATCGGCGGCGGCTGGTCTGATATTGATGATCTTAGCGCCGATGAAGTGTTCCGCGGCGGCGCAGCTTTCAGCTTCCCTGTTGGCGACATGTTCGGCATCCAGGCTGATTTGACGGCGCTTGATGTCTTCGGTGATACGACGGTGGGCGGGGCGGGCCATTTCTTTACGCGCGATCCCAATTCCTATCTCCTTGGCGTTTACGGCGGCTATGTTGACGGCGGCCCCGCCAATATCTGGCACATCGGCCCGGAAGCCGAACTGTACCTCGATAACATCTCGATCGAGGCGGTTGGCGGCTACATGGATATCAGCAATGGCGGCGGCGGCGAGTTCTATGCGATGGGCAAGCTTGCCCTTTATCCCACCGAGAATTTGCGTCTTTCGGTTGGCGCGAGCTCGGTTGCCAATTTTGAATCGGCAAATGTCGGGCTGGAATGGTTCATGGGCGATACGGGGATTCCCGCCTCGTTCACCCTTGAGGGCCGTCTTGGCGAGGATAGCTTCAGCTCGGTCATGGCCGGTCTCAGCCTGTACTTCGGCGGCGAGGACAAGAGCCTGATCCGGCGCCACCGTGAGGATGACCCACGGCTGCATTTCTTCGACATCTTCAATTCCGGCTTCCTGGGCAGCATAAAGCCGCCGGGAACCACAGTTCCCGAAGAGCCTTGCGATCCAGAGGTGCCTCCTTACTGTGAATTCTAGAAGGCAGCTACCGATAAATAAAGTAGATTGGGATTGCACTTCTATGCAGTCCCTTTTTTTTGGCACTTAATGTGACCTGCCGCATTCTTCTGGGCTGGGAGTTTGGTGGCGGATTCGGGCACATCGTGCATCTGCGGGAAATTGCCCGGAACCTCAGTCAGCATCAGTCCTGCAATTTTCTTTTCGCGCTGCGGAATCCGGAAAAAGCACGACTGCACGGCCTGGGTGGCAGCCAGATTGCCGCAGCTCCGTCATTCAGGCGCCCGCAGGACGGCAGCAAGATGCAGTACAGGGCAACCTATGGCGAGTTTATTGCTGAAAACTTAATGATTGACGAGGGGGCATTTTCGGTACGCCTGGCCGCCTGGGATTCAATTGTCCGTGACTTTGACCCCCATCTCATTATTGCCGATTATGCACTGGGCCTGAATCTGTACGCGCGTGGGCGATGGCCCGTGCTGGCGGTGGGCAATGGCTACACATTGCCGCCGCCGGAGATGGATTTTTTCCCACCAATCGTGACGGTCAAACGTCCGCTGTATGCAACGGAAGACGATATAGCTGGCAGGCTTAACAAGGATCTTAAAAAAATAGGGGCCCTGCCAATCGATCGACTGCCACAGATCAATGAGGCCAACGCTTATGGCCTCATGACAATACCGCTTTTTGATCCTTATCTCGCACAGCGACGGCAACCATATCTGGGCGCGGAAGTGCCAGGCGGCATGCCGGCCCCGCGTCCGGTGGCGTCCGGCTGCATTGCCTATTTTCATGAAGACACGCAACTCAATGACAACATTCTGGATGGTCTTCTGGGGGCAAGCATTAATACGCGGGCATACTTCAGCCAACATCTGCGCCGTTCAGTCAAAAAAACCCGCGGCT
This sequence comes from Aestuariivirga sp., assembly GCA_030680855.1. GTDB lineage: Bacteria > Pseudomonadota > Alphaproteobacteria > Rhizobiales > Aestuariivirgaceae > Aestuariivirga. The sequence goes on along the minus strand of JAUXUN010000076.1, from coordinate 6,335 downwards.
CGCGTGTCTCGCTTACAGATAAGCCCTTCAATCTTCAGGAAGATATGCCCGGCAAAGCGGTTGCCGTTCACAACGGTGGACTGGGGTTTGCTACGGCGGCTGTTTTAGCAGGGGTCCCACAGGTCATGCTATACAGACACGAGGAACACTGGTTTACGGCGAACGCTATTGTCAAGGCAGGAGCCGGGGTAGCAGCCAGATACAGGGAATCTACCTCAAGCGCTCTATCTGAAGCGATAGATCGAGTCACCAGTTCTTTGGCCATGCGCGAAAACGCACTGCGGCTAGCAGAAGAAAATGCCGGTTTCAGAAATGCCAACCCCACACGAGCAATTGCGGACATTGCAGCAAGGCTCTTAAGCTGATGATTGACTTCAATTTGGATTGGCAAGTTCCGATTTATACAGGATGAATTTTCCTGCTGCTGTCAATGGGGTCTCCGCCAGGGCAACGAAATTCACCTTGAGGTCCGGGCGAAGCCTGCTTCGGATTGCCTCAATGGCATAGGCCTTGTTGGGAATGAAATCGGGATCAGTTGTCACATAGCGCAAGTCAACTTCCAAGGGCCCGGTTTGCACGAGTTGCCAGGTCTTCACTCCAAAATTGACGACGAACTCCTTATTGGGCAAGGAAGGCGCAATGGTTTGGCCATCCGGGAAGCGGAAGAGGTGAATCACGCGGCCCGAAATCTCCTGCAAAACCGGCAATCGTTTTCCGCAGGAACAGGCGGGACCGCGAATGGCGATGTCGCCCTGATCATAGCGGATCAAAGGCTGCGCCGTGTTGTAAATCGGGGTGATGACCACGCGTCCGGGCTGGCCAATTGCACAAGGCCGGTCTTTGTCATCCAGAATTTCCAGGTAGTTGAGCTCCTGATTGACATGATAGTGATGCCCGGTTTCGCAAGTGGCTGCAATTTTACATCCCTCGCCCGAACTATAGAGTGAAAACATCTTTGCGCCCAGTATGCGCCGGATATCGTCGCGCTCGTCATCGGTAACGCCGGTTCCAAATGTCGTGACAACGTCAAGATTTAGCGGCGTTTTCAGGCGCTCGGTTGCGAATGCCAGGGATTGCAGCAGTTTGGGGCGGCTCGCAAGATATGGAGCGCTCTTGCGCAGTACATACTCGATGACGTTTTCCTGAGAGGTGGCCCGATTGACATGATAGCTATTACCGCGAAGGCCTGGGGCTATCCATGGAGGTGCCCAGGACCCCATTTCTTTGCCTTCAGGCCAGTTTGAAAGCAGGCCATCATCACCCCTCCAACTTACTGAAGTCCTGGACCAATCCATACCATGCCAGCGCTGGGCGCGATGCAGGACGGCCTCGGAAACCCATCCTTCGAGAATGTTGTGTCTGGTTGTGATTGGCGTTCCCGACGAACCAGAGCTGAACTCTTCCCAAGTCCTGCCATGACCGGGCGGCAACTCGGTGGCCAGCATACTGTCGCGTTCCTCAACAAGATGACGGCGTTTAGTGATTGGAATTTCCTGCCAGCGATTCCAATCAATCTCACCATTCGTCATAAAAACGGGATCAAGGCGGGTTTTGTAGAATGGGACGTTCTTCTTTGCGTGCCGGAGCAGGTGTGCAAGCTGATTGCGCTGGAACGCGAGCATCTGATCTGGCGACCAGAACTGGCTTTCCATAAGCATATCGAAGATTTTTTTTCGAAGAATTTTCATGCGGGAATTTCACAAACTATGCGTTGAAGTTTTCCGCGCGAATTAAGAGAAATTCTCTCGACTTGCTTAAAATCTATCTCCAGCTTTGGGTGAACGCGCTCACGAATGTGGGCAACTAAACGGCCGGTTTTGACTGCTTTGCCGGGATTGGCAGACACAAAACGGACTTCCAGCCTGAAAGTTTCAATTTGCGCTATCTGGAAGGCAAGCGCATTCAGGCACTCACGCAACAGTTTCTGATCGAGCCCCGCTGCCGAGCGTTTGCCTTCGGGAAATTGCATGAACTGATCTTGCCTGCCAGTGATGTTGGCAATCACCGGAAGCTGGTACCTACATGCACACGACTGCTGCAGTTCTGCTGTGTCATCCTGGTCATAACGAATGAGTGGCAGCGCAGTGCTGAAGAAAGGTGTGATGATAACCCTGCCTTCATTGTTGGCCCCAGACGCCTTGCCATCGGCAGTTAATGTTTCGACGAGCACTGTCTCTGGATTGAGATGGTAGTGGGGACTGTCACCACATTGGCACCCCATAACGCCGCCCTCCACCGAACTGTAGATGGAAAGGCTGCGGGCACCAAAGCTTGCCTGGAACAAGTCCCTTTGTTCAACGGTCAGTCCCTGGCCGAAACACAGGATGGTTTCAAGCTTTACTGATTTCTTGCGATCCAGATTGGCAATCGCCAGCACTTCAATATTGTTTGTAATGTCGGAAAGCTGAGCAACATGTTCAGACGCAAGCAAGTCCAGTTTGCGGTTTTCTGTCAAGTTGCGATTCAACACAAGTTCCAGCGTGTCAGGCAAATCACGGGACGGTTCATGCCTCCTTTTCTTATAGTAGAATTCTTCATGCAGGACCTCTCCGGCACTGTTTGTGTTTGCCAAGATTGCGCGCTTCTCTCTGTAATCCAGACCCTGCAGTTGGTAAAATCTCTGGGCCACCGCATGATTTGCATGAGTCCAAGTCTGGGTCACTTCCATTGCTATCGGGACACCCGAAGAGCCCGAGGAGTGAAATGTCTTGGTCGGCCCATGGCCGGGCGGCAATTCGGTTGCCAGCAATTCATTGCGCCTGTCGCGCAAGTCGGCGCGGGTGACGATGGGGATTTCGTGCCAGCGGTCCCAATCAATCTCGCCATTGCTTTTGAACACAGGATCAAGCCGGGTCTTATAGAACGGCACGGTTGCCTTGGCGTGGCGGAGCAGTTGCGCAAGCTGGCTGCGCTGGAATTCAAGCATCCGCTCCGGCGGCCAATACTGGCTTTCCATCAGCATTTCAAAGATACGCCGGCGCAGTGTCGGGGTCGTGTCCATGCCTCGAGTCTAAACTACAAAACTTGCCTCTTGCCAATGATCTTAATTAGAGCAAGCATAGAGGCGTCGGATGCGCCCAGAGACGGGGCCTCAACCCCGCACACGGACGGTCCTTGACAGTTTGGGAGGATCGAACATGGACAGCAACCTCGGCAGAAGGTCCCAGGGCTCGCGTTGCGTGGCGCTCGTGGGCCCCTATCTCAGCGGCAAGACAACCCTTCTCGAAGCCATTCTCTTTCGCACCGGCGCCACACGGCGCCAAGGCAAAATCTCAGAAAAATCAACCATAGGCGACGCGTCACCGGAAGCGCGCGGGCACGGCATGAGCGTGGAACTCAATGTGGCCACGACGGACTACCTGGGCGAGCGCTATACATTCCTGGATTGCCCGGGCTCCATTGAATTTAACCAGGACATCGGTGCGGCGCTGGCTGGCTGCGACGTGGCCGTTGTGGTGTGCGAGGCGGACGAGAAAAAAATTCCAGCCCTGCAGCTTATTCTCAAGCGGCTTGATGAAATCAACCTGCCGCGCATTGTGTTCATCAACAAGATCGATCATTCGAGCACGACGCCGCATACGGTGCTGGAATTCATGCAGCCGGCCAGCAGCAAGCTGCTGGTGCTGCGGCAACTGCCGATGTGGACCAACGGCATTGTGTCCGGGTTTGTCGATCTGGCCCTCGAACGGGCCTATGTTTACCGCGAGCATGCGGAAAGCACGGTGGTTGAAATTCCGGCCGACATGAAGCCAGAGGAGAAAAACGAGCGCTTCGCCATGCTGGAAAAGCTTGCCGACCATGACGATGAGTTGCTGGAGCAGTTGCTCGCCGACATGGAGCCGCCGCGCGACCGGGTATTCGCCGATCTTTCGCGCGAGCTTGCGGAGGGCCAGGTGACTCCGGTGTTTTTTGGCTCGGCGGAACATGGCAATGGCATCGGCCGCCTGCTGAAGGCGCTTCGCCATGAGGCGCCCACGGTTGAGGCAACGGTCAAGCGGTTGGGGCTCAAGAGCGGGGCGAGTGCCACGGCGCAGGTTTTGAAAACCTTTCACACGGCCAGCGGCGGAAAACTTTCCATCGCGCGGGTGCTTGCGGGTGAATTGCCCGACGGCGCGGTGCTGTATGGCGCCAATGGCCAGGAAGCGAGGGCCGCCGGGGTGTTTTCCATGCTGGGCCTAACGCCCACCAAGGTGCCCAAGGCCACGCTGGGCGATACGGTTGCCCTGGGGCGGCTGGAAAAAATCAGCACGGGCGAAACGATTTCAACGGTCAAAGGCGCCACCAAGCAACTGGCGGTACAAAAACCGGCACCGGGGGTTTATGGCGTTGCGGTTTCGGTGACCGATCGCAAGGATGAAGTAAAGCTCACTTCATCCATCGCCAAGCTAATTGAGGAAGACCCCTCGCTGTCACTTGAGCACAATGCTAACACCCATGAGATGGTTCTGTGGGGGCAGGGGGAGATGCATTTGCGGGTGGCGCTGGAACGGCTGCAGGGCAAGTTCGGGGTTCACGCCAAATCCCAGCCGCGGCGCATCGGCTACAAGGAGACGATCAAGAAATCCGTCCAGTTGCGCGGGCGGCACAAGAAGCAATCGGGCGGCCATGGCCAGTATGGCGACGTGACGGTGGAAATCAAACCGCTGCCGCGCGGCTCGGGCTTTGTGTTCACCGATACGATCACCGGCGGGGTAGTGCCCAAGCAATATATTCCGGCGGTTGAAGCGGGGGTGCGGGAATGGATGGTGCAGGGGCCGTTGGGGTTTTCGGTGGTGGATTTCACCGTCAATCTTTCGGAAGGCTCCTACCACGATGTGGATTCATCGGAAATGGCGTTCAAGCTGGCGGCGCGGCTGGCGATGACCGAGGGCATGCCGCAATGCGCGCCGGTTCTGCTTGAACCCATTGTGGCGGTTGACATCCATGTGCCGAGCGATGCGACGTCACGGGTCAACCAGATTGTCACCGGGCACCGGGGGCAATTGCTGGGCTTTGACGGGCGCGAGGGCTGGCCGGGCTGGGACACGGTGAAGGCGCATCTGCCGGAGTCTGAAATCGGTTCGCTGATCATCGAGCTGCGCTCGGCGACCTCCGGGGTTGGCACCTTCGTGTTCGCCCACGACCACATGGCGGAACTGGTGGGGCGCAGTGCCGAACAGGTGGTGACGGCGCGGAAGGAGCAGATGGCGGGGTAAGGGAGATATTTGCGTTTATCGCAAGGTTTCATTCCACGATTTTCCAGTAGGAATCCTTGCGGGTAACTTTGCCTTGGCGGAACGTGTAGAAGTCGCACCCCCAGACTTCGATGCGTTGCCCGTCACGGCGGGTGCCTGTCAGCGTCCATTTTGAGATCCCAGTGTTGGCGTTCGCATCGACGAAGTGCTGCGCGTTTCCATAGTGGACATCCGGCAACCCCTCGAAGCGCGTTGCAAGGGCCTTTCGGACATTTTCACGGCCTTCGGAACGTGAACCCCATGGCTGGCTACCGCGCGGCATTTCCAGAACGCAGTCTTCCGCAAAATGGCTCATGATTTGGTCGAGGTTGTGCTCATTAAAAGCATCGCAAATCTGCCTGAGGCCAAGATAGATGTCTGTCATGAAACTCCTCCATTCGCTTCGGTGCTGACCGCAATCCACCTCATGCCTAACCGGTTCAGCGCCATGCCGCAATGCGGGACAAGATGACCTGAGTGTGAACGACTGTGAATTGCGGGGACGTGGGGAGCGGCCTATTGTGGCGTGGATGATAGGAGTACGCCGCACATGTTGATCAAGCAACGCAAGGGCTGGGAAATAGCCGAGTCACGGGTGACGCCGGAGCATATGTTTCTGAACCGCCGGGCCTTCATGGGAACGGCGGCGGGTGCGGCGGCTTTCCTGTCGGCGGGGGCGGCGCGGGCGGAGAATGACCCATCCGCCGGTCTTTATCCGGCCAAGCTCAATGCCACCTATGTGGATGCGGGGCGTGCGGTCACGCCGCTGGAGATCAACCGGACCTACAACAACTATTACGAGTTTGGCACGTCGAAACGGATTTTTGACGCAGCCGAAGCTTTGCCGATCAGGCCGTGGAGCGTTGTGATTGACGGCGAGGTGGAAGCACCCATGACGCTGGCCATTGATGACCTCTTGAAGAAAGTACAACTCGAAGAACGCATTTACCGCCACCGCTGCGTTGAAGCCTGGTCGATGGTTGTGCCGTGGACGGGCTTTACGCTGAAGTCGCTGGTGGAACTGGCCAAGCCAAAGGCGGAGGCCAAGTTCGTGCGCTTCGAGACGTTCAACAGGCCGGAGGTGGCCGTTGGCCAGCAGCCGGGATTGTTCAGCAGTTATCC
>JAUXUN010000064.1 GCA_030680855.1 Aestuariivirga sp. | reverse complement strand
CATCAGGCACCCGGGAGCCGGAGGGAAGGCCCGTGGATATTACGGTCCATGCGCCTTAAATGGCTAAACAACCCTGGCGGAAAACCTCAGACACCGTGCGATCCAGGGCTCTGCAAGATCTTCCCCGAGGCAAAAACCGCCACAAAAGCGTGGGCGCGGATTTCGCGTCAATCGCCGGACGACACGACCGGCACTTCTGCGAGAGCTTGCGTCCACGCAACCCTTCGCTTCTACCCCGGAAACGGCATAACCGTTTTCACCAAGGGCGAAGCTATGCCCGACGCTCATTGAAAATTGAATCGTACTATTGGACCACAAGTCCGAAGACGGGCATGATGAGAAGAGGGATGTTGATGCCAAGATCAATCCGACAGGAAATAGGTAATCGTCGTCACCACCCGCACCTTCTTGTCGATCTGCCGCTCCGGCCGGTCATTGGGAATGGCGACAGCCGGATTGATTTCAATAATTCCCTGATTGGCATTTTGAATGTCACCGACCTTCGCCCCCGACTCCTGGGCAAACTTGTCCGCTGCTTCGCGCGCCCGCTTGGTGGCTTCGGTCAGCATGTCACCCTTGAGTTCATTCACATCGGTGAAGATGAAGGAAGGTCCGGCATTATAGGCGTCCGACGAAAACACCACGCCGGATTTCAGCAGGTCGCCGATCATCCGCGAGGCATCGGCAAGCTTTTGCACCTCCGATGATTTCACCAAAATGTCCTCGGTGAGCACGAAGCGGATTTCAGGTGCCACCCCCTGGTTGTTATAACCAGCCAGCCGGTCTTCAACCTGGATGTTCTGCACCTGCATGTCCTGTTCGGTGAAGCCGTGCGACATGAGGAAGGCCTTGACCGCCGCTTGTGAAACTTCAAGCGAAGAACGCGCCACTTCAAGCGTAGGGCCTGTGGCCACAAAGCGGACCGGCCAGAAGCCGAGATTGGCCTTTACCTCGCGCTCCGCCAGGCCTTTGACCGTGACGGTGCGAAAGCCCAGCCGGCTTTTGACCAGTGATTCACCGGCAAGAAAGCCGCCGCTGGCCACGCCAAGGCCAATCAGCCCTCCGGCGATGATATTCGAAACTGATGACATGAAAATTCCCCGAGTGTCGCCCCTCTGTTTTCAAACTGTCCGCCCATTGTGTTGCTTTTTTGTCATATCTGGAGTGGGGCAATGATTAAGTCTGGTTGTTTCCCTTGCGGTCCCAGTTCTGCTAGTTTGGCTGAAATTGTCAGCCGGAGTCCATTCAATGAACAAGCCGCAGATCCATAGTGACGCCAAAACTTGGGAAGCCTCGCCCAACAATCTTGAACCCTTCTGGATGGGCTTCACTCCCAACCGGGCCTTCAAGCAGCGTCCGCGGATGATCGCCAGGGCCAAGGACATGCATTACTATGACATGGCGGGCCGCGCCATTCTTGATGGCAGCGCCGGACTCTGGTGTTCAAACGCTGGCCATTGCCGCGATCCCATCGTGGCGGCAATCCAGAAATCAGCCGCCGAACTCGATTTCGCCCCCACCTTCCAGTATGGCCATCCCAAGGTGTTTGAGCTTGCTTCACGCCTTGCCACCATGGCCCCCGGTGATTTGAACTACGCCTTCTTCTGCAACTCCGGCTCGGAAGCAGCCGACTCCGCCCTGAAAATTGCCTTGGCCTATCAGCGCGTCAAGGGCCAGGCCAGCCGCACCCGCCTGATCGGCCGCGAACGCGGCTATCACGGCGTGAATTTCGGCGGCATTTCCGTGGGCGGCATGGTGGGCAACCGCAAGATGTTCGGCACCATGCTGGCCGGCGTTGATCACCTTCCTCATACCTATAACCGCAAGGAACAGGCCTACACCAAGGGCGAGCCCGACTACGGCATGCATTATGCCGACGAACTGGAACGCCTTGTTGGCCTGCATGATGCCTCGACCATTGCCGCCGTAATTGTTGAACCCATGGCGGGCTCAACCGGCGTGCTGCCGCCGCCCAAGGGCTATCTCAAGCGCCTGCGCGAAATCTGCGACAAGCATGGCATCCTGCTGATATTCGATGAAGTCATCACCGGCTTCGGCCGCCTCGGCTATGCCTTTGCCGCCGAGCGCTTCGGCGTCATCCCCGACATGATCACCTTCGCCAAGGGCGTCACTTCCGGCACCGTGCCCATGGGCGGCGTCATGGTGCGCCAGGGCATCTATGATGCCTTCATGACCGGGCCGGACCATGCCATTGAACTGTTCCATGGCTATACCTATTCGGGCCACCCCATTGCGGCCGCTGCCGGTGTTGCCACCATGGACCTCTACCGCGATGAAAAGCTTTTTGAGAATGCCAGGAAGCTTGAAGGCGTCTGGGCCGATGCAGCCATGTCCCTCAAGGGCAATCCGATGATCGAGGACATCCGGACTCTTGGACTTGTGGCTGCCTTTGATATGAAAGTTGTTGAAGGCTCGCCGGGGCTTCGTGCCTACAAGGCCATGGAAAACGCCTTCCATGATTTCGGCTTCCTGATCCGCATCACGGCCGACACCATTGCGCTGTCGCCGCCGCTGATGATCACGGAAAATCAGATTGATGAAATTTTCAGCGACAAGATGCCGAAAGTTCTGAAATCTGTTGCCTGATTAACCACGTTGCCATTTCCGGAATCCTGGGGCCATAGACTCATTTCGTTTTTGGCCCTATTGATTCAGGTTAACGGGGATAATTAACGGTAATAAGCAAGTGCGTGGTTGGCCAAGCGTTCTGGTTCTTGCAGTGTTTTCCTGCTTTGCAGTTGCATGCGGGGTTTTCATTTTGGTGGCCAAAACCCAACAGGCCCAGGCCGTTGTCGCCGCCATTTTTCTTCTCGCCATCGGGCAGCTCTTCGTCATCGGCCTGGGCTGGGCCCGCGGCCTCACCCTTCAGGATGCCATCCGCAGCCTCGCCCGCGAGCGCCGCACGGCGGATGAAAAATACAATAAGTCCTTTGTGACCGCCAAACTCTTTGAAAACGAGATTGCCGACCTGAAGCGCCGCATGGGACTTTCCGAAAAGGAAATCAAGGAAGAAATGGCGGCCATGCGGGCCCAGTTCAACGAACTGGCGGAACGCTATGCGGCGGATTCCGCCAACGCCCGCATGCAGCAGCAAATGCAGCAACAGCAACAACCGAACCCGGCTGAATTCCCGATCACCCTGCAGGGCGCAGCCGTCCGCGAGCATTTCAATTTTCTGTTGGAACCCATCATTGACCTGACAACCAACCGCACCGCCCATTACCGGGTGCGCTTCAGCATCACCGCCGCCAATGGCATTGAAATTGATTATTCAAAGCTGACCTTGAACGCCGACCGCGGCGAACTGCGTCCAACCCTTGATGTTCACGTCATCAATCAGGCCATTCCACTGCTGCGCCGCCTGCGCGCCAAGCATCCCGCCATGCGTATGTTCATTCCCATGGGGGCTGCAACACTGGTGAGCGGACACACCATTTCCATGGTCACGCAGATGCTGTCGGAGGCCGACAATGTGGCGCAAGGCGTGGTTTTTGAGCTCACCCATGAATCCTTGGCCGGCCTGACCGAAGCCGGCATTTCCGGCCTTGCTGCCATTGCCCGCATGGGTGCTACCCTGGCTCTGACTGAAGCCTCCATTGCCGGCCTTGATTTGCCGGCGCTGCGCCAGCTCGGCGTGAAATTCATTGGCGTTGAAGCGCGTTCCATTGAGCCCGGCTTTGGCACCACGCAAAGCTGGCTTGATTTCGTGCAAGTGGCCCGCGGCATGCAGTTCCAGCTGCTCATGACGAACGTGGAAAATTCCGCCCAGGCCGCCACCGCCTCGCAGATCGCGCGCCTCGTGGCCGGCCATTATTTCGCCCCGCCGCGCCGGGTTAAAATCAACGCCGGCATGAACGCCGCCAATGATCTCAGCGTGGCCGCATAAGCCTGATGAAAAGCCTGTCTGCTGACTATCCGGTCTGGCTCTGCGATATTTGGGGCGTGGTTCACAATGGCCTCAAAGGCTACGAAGCCGCTGCCCACGCATTATCCCAGCACCGGAAACAGGGCGGCATTGTCATCCTGGTCACCAACGCGCCGCGCACTTCGCAGGATGTGGTCCGGCACCTCAATCATCTCAGGGTTCCACCGCAAAGTTATGACCGGGTTGTGACCTCCGGTGACGTCACGCAAACGCTGGTCAGGGAGCATGCGAAGGGCAAGGCCTATTACCTCGGCCCGCCGCGCGATCTTTCCCTGTTTGAAGGGCAGATGGTGAAAGAGGTTCCCCTGGCGGAAGCCCATGCGGTGCTGTGCACCGGCCTTGTGAATGACGACGTGGAAACGCCTGATGATTATGGCGGCCTGCTGTCACGCATGAAGGAACTGAAGCTCCCGATGATCTGCGCCAATCCTGACAAGATCGTGCGCAAAGGTGATCGCCTTCTCTATTGCGCCGGCTCACTCGCTGAAAAATATTCGGCCATGGGTGGCGCCGTGTTGATGGCAGGCAAGCCCTATGAGCCGATTTATAATTTGGCGCTGCAAATCGCAGGCACAATTTCCGGGCGGGAAATCGAAAAATCGAAGGTCCTGGCCATCGGCGATGGCCCGGAAACCGATATCAAGGGAGCCGCCGATTTTG
>JAUXUN010000057.1 GCA_030680855.1 Aestuariivirga sp. | reverse complement strand
GCTTGGCCAAAACGGGATCGACGTTTCCGGTGGGCTCGTCGGCGAGCAGAAGTTCCGGTTTTGATATGACGGCGCGGGCAATTGCGGCGCGCTGTTTCTCGCCGCCTGACAACACTGGGGGATAGGCCTGGGCCTGATCTTCAAGCCCCACCCAATTCAGCAGGTCCATGACGTCGGCGCGGTAGCTGTCTTCGCGCTGGCCCATGACACGCAAGGGGAGCGCCACATTGTCGAAGGTGGTGAGATGGTCGAGAAGGCGGAACTCCTGGAACACGACGCCGATGCGGCGGCGGAGCAGCGGCAATTCCCAGCGGCTCACCTGGGAGACATCCTTTTCAAAAATGTTGATGATGCCGCGCGTCGGCTTGAGGGCGAGGAACAGCAGGCGGAGCAGGGAAGTTTTCCCCGCTCCCGAGGGCCCGGTGAGAAAGCACAGGGAGCCGGGCTGCAGGTGAAAACTGACATCCTTCAAAATTTCGGGCCCATCGCCGTAACGCAGGCCCACACTGTCAAGACGAACCACTAAACCGAACTCCAAGCCGAAATAGCTGCCACGCACGACCGGTCTTAACGCCGCATTAACCCTGTTTGCTGTTAACAAATGAGGGGTGCTTGGGCTTTAGGCGGAGGGCGCAGGCGAATCAATGGATGATATGATCTTCAGATGATAATTTCTTGTCCTTCCTGCGCTACGCACTACAATTTTCCGGACCAGCGCCTGTCGGGCGATGGCATGGCCATCAGCTGTTCGGCCTGCGGCCACAGCTGGATCGAAGCCCGCGCCATTGAAATCGTCGATATTTCGCCGCGCAAGGTGCCCGCCGTCATTGAGCATGGCTTTGAGCCGGATAGCGAAGTAAAGCGCCTGGTGGAGGCGTCGCGGCGGGCGAAGGAGGCCTTTGCGGTGAAAAAGCGCCAAAGGCTGGGCCGGTTGCGGGGCTGGGCCATTCTTGGCGCCTGTGTGCTGATGCCGGTGGCCGCGGCCGCATCGTTTCCGGAATTTGTGGTGAGCGTGGCTCCCGTCACGGTGCGGGCCTATGACGCCGTGGGTTATAACGTCAATATCTACGGGCTCGAGGTCCGGCGCGTTGAGCAGCAACATGCCTTTGTCGACGGGGTGCGGGTGCTGAGCATCAAAGGCGAGATCAGCAATATTTCCAGCAGCAGCCAGAAAATACCGTGGCTGCGCTTTGCCCTGAATGACGGGCAACGGGCCGAGGTTTACACCTGGACCCTGGATACGGGGGCAAGGCCCTTGCGGGCGGGTGAATCCACGAATTTTGTGACGCGCGTCGCCTCGCCGCCGGAAACTGCGAAGAATCTGCAAATTCGCTTTGCACACAGGGATGAAATCGGCTCAAACCCTTCTCCATGAGCGACATTACCATCGACGGCCACCGCATTTCGGTCCTGTTCTCGGAAGCCGACATTGCAAAACGCATCACCATACTTGCCCGCGAAATCGCGGCGCGAAAGCCCAAGAACCTGCTGGTGGTTCCGGTTTTGAAAGGCAGCTTCATCTTTGCAGCCGACCTGATCCGCGCCATGCATCATGCGGGCCTTTCGCCGGAAGTGGATTTCATGATTCTGGCGAGCTACCGGACGGCCCAAGTTTCTTCGGGGCAGGTTGAAGTTCTGCGCGACATCGAATCGCCGATCAAGAACCGGGACGTGATGCTGGTCGATGACATTCTCGAATCGGGCCGGACGCTGGCCTTTGCCAAGGACCTGCTGATGGCGCGCGGCGCTTCCAGCGTGTTGACGGCCGTGCTCCTGGAAAAGCCGGGGCATCTCGCGGCCAATATCAAGGCAGATTTCTGCGGCTTTTCATGCCCGGACAAATTTGTGGTGGGCTACGGCATGGACATGGCGCACCAGTTCAGGGAACTGCCCTTTGTCGGGCATGTGGTGACGGCAACTTAGATTGCACGAAGATGGCAGACGATATTTTTATCACGTCGACTAGAACCAAAGGCGATTACGCTGGAGTATTCGAATACGATGGTGAAACCTCGTATTTTTATTTGTATTCACTCGGCATCCTTGACGGTAAAAAAATTGTCGGCGCAATTGGCCTGCCATATGAAATAACAATGGAGTCCGAGCCTGACCTAAGTGTCCGCTGGAACAAGCAGGAAACCAAAGTGGGGGTTTTTCTCCGAGATAATTTGTTGGGACTTTTCAATTTGGGCCTAAAGTCGTCGGGGAGTGGGGACTTTAGGGGAGTTACTCTTCCTAACATCCCTGATGGTGAGACGTTCTCTTAAAACACAGAACATAGCCGGCGCTTGTTGAACCTGACTGCGGTTTAGTAGAGTCCGCGGAGCAGACGGTCGATGTAATCCTTGTCGATGCGCGGCAGGTCCGGGGTGTTGGCGCGCGAGCGCAGGAGTTCGAGGATTTCCCGGGCGCGGCGGATGGCAAGCTCGGACGGCAACATGTTTTCCTTGGGGCCAAATTGGTCGCCGCTATTGGGCATGGGCCGGCCCAACGGATCATGGGTGTCGCCTCTCGCCTGTCCATCACGCCCCGTGTTGTCCTGGCCGGACTGGCCCTGCTGCTGAATCTGGCGGGCCATCTCCTGGGCGCCCTGGCGCAACTGGTTCAGGGCCTCGCCCTGCGCGCCCAGGGCCTGTTCGCGCTGCTGCTGCTGGAGGGATTGCTCGGCTTCTCCCATTTGCTTTCCGGCTTCACCGAAGGAGGGCGGAGCCTGCAGGCCGTTCTGGCCCAATTGCCGCATGAATTGCTGGAGCATGCGGCCAAGGTCGCCCTGTTCGCCGGCAAGCCCGTTGGTGCCCTGGCCCTGGTTCCCGCTGCGGTTTCCGGGATCATCGCCTTCCTGGCCCAGGGGGTCGCCTTCGTCTCCGGGCTGGGCGCGCTGGGTTCTATCCATCAGCTCCTGCTGGCGGCGCATGAGTTCGGAAAGTTCGTTGAGCATTTCAGTTGTTGCCGAATCGCCGGGAGGCCCGCCCTGCTGGGCCATGCCGGGTTCAAGATTTTTCAGAATCTCGTCAAGCTGGGCGAGCAGTTCCTGGGCCGCTTCGTTGGCGCCGTTCTGGGTCAGCTTTTCAATCGTGTCGAGCATCTCCTGCAGGTCTTGCTGGGTGATCATCTTGCCGTTGGGGGCGCGCCGGTTCTTGTTTTGCTGGCCCTGGGCCATGCGCTTTTCCGCTTCCCTCTGCATGGATTGCATGTAGCGGTCCATGGCGCCGCGCAGGTTCTTCATCAATTCCTGCAATTGCTCAGGCGTGGCACCCTCAGCCAGGGCGCGCTCCAGCGCCTTGCGGGCGGCTTCGAGTTCGGCGCGGGCATCGGAAAGGTCGCCTTCCTCAATGCCCAGTGCCGTCTGCCAGAGGAGATCGACGGCTTCTTTCACATCACTGTGACCTCGCACATTGTTTATGCGCGAGATTATCGTGGCGATGGCAATTTGGGTTCCGCTGTTTTCGATGAGGCCGGCGGGGTAGATCAACAGGGCCCGCAGCAATTTTCCCACGGTGCCCGCTTCGTCTGGATCCATGATCAGGGCCTTGCGCTGCTCGATCAGGGCCTGGGCCAGGGGTTTGGTGAAAAACCGTTCAGGAAGCTTGAATGATTTCACTTCGCTTTTGGTGGCCTGCCTGGCGGCGTCGGTGACTTCAAGGGTGAGGTCCACGAAAAGGCCGGCCCAGGGATGGGCGGTGAGATCGGCACTGGTTGATCCCAGTTCCTCTCGCGGCGATGATTTGCGCAGGCTCACGGGAAATTTCGGCGGATCAAACAGGAACACGCCATTGCTGGCGAAGCCAACGCCATCCTGCTGGTTGTCCGACAGGTCGACCTGCGAGGTGATGCCGGACACGCCGTAGTCATCGCTAGCCATCCACTTCACGGTGAGGGAGCCGAGGCTTTCCGATTTCGGCTCTTCGACAATGGAGACGCTCGGCGGATTGTCGGGAATGAGGGAAACATGCCAGGCCGCCAGTTCGGTGTTGCCGTCGAGAACCCTGATTAGCGTGGCTACGCTGAGTTTGGCTTCGGCTTCGAACAGGCCATTGGCTGATTTGGTCGTCGCCGTCTGGCTTTTCAATTCCTCATCCGGTTTTGACAGGTCATAGAAAGCAAGCTGCGGATTCTTGGCGCCGTCGAGGCGCAGCACGAGGCCACTGTTCTCGGGGATGCGGATGCTGCTGTCGGTTTTCAGTTTCTCAATCTGGGCCGGGCTAGTGAGCAGCAACGGCGGTTTTCCGGTATAGGCCGGAGGCTTCAGCCAGGCATCGAGGCTTATGGGCTTTTGGGCGACAGCCGGTCCCACCTGAAAGGTGTCCTTGAGATTTGAGACGCCTTCGCCCTGGGACAGGAAAAGAACCGCGAGCAGGGCAAGGCTGGCGGGCACCCTTAAAGAGCGGGGATCGAGATCGCGCCAGTTGGACTGCGGGGTTCCAACCTTGAGGCCGGACAGCTTGGCCAATTGGCGGCGCTTGTGTTCTTCCCAGAGGGCGAGGCTTCTTTCGTCAAGGCCGTCTCCTGCAAGCGTATCATTGCTTGTGGACAGCGGACGGTTGAAAAGACTGGAATGGGCCTCGATCCGGCGCATGGCGGCGTAGGGGCTGGGCCAGGTGATTCTAAAAACGTGCCGCAGCGACCAGATAATCGCCACAACGAGAAAGCCCAGGAGGCCATAGCGCAGCAGGTCAGGGAGCAGGGTCAGCAAGCCGGACAGGGCCGTTGCGGCCAATACCAGGGTTAATATCAGGGGCCAGCACAGGGCATCCCACAGGCTTTCCCAGAAAAGGGCCAAGCGCGCTGCCGCAATTTTACGCTCAATGCGAGCCTGTGTGAGTTCAGCCATGCCTGAGAGATAATAGCACACCTCGGCAAAATTGTGCCCGGGATTATTCATCACTTTTTCATGAGCGGCGGAACCGCCGCGAACCGTTCCGTGAATTTATTCCTTGACAATATATTCCTATTATGGCAAGGATGGCGAGTTCATTCCGGACGGTTGCTGATCATGACAGTGATCTCAAGGGGTGGATGGGGCCTCCGGGGCTGGGGCGTAACGTTCCTTCAACTCCGGAAGCTTCAGGCGGGGACATCCCGCCGCCGCTGTTTGACATCGTGAAATCCACCCGGGAAGCGGAGGGCCGCTTTCATCCCCGGAGACTCGTGCTCAATTTTTCGCTTGCCAAAGGGCAAGCCGGTCCAGCCCAATCAAATCCTCATAGGTTTGGCGGGGCCTGACCAGTGACCAGGTGCTGCCCTTCACCAGGACTTCGGCAACCAGCGGCCTTGTGTTGTAGGTGCCGGACTGAACGGCGCCATAGGCCCCGGCGGTCATGGTGGCGAGGAGGTCACCCGGTTCGGGCGTGGGCAAACGCCGTGCCTTGGCAATGTAATCTCCAGTTTCGCAGACAGGGCCCACGATATCGGCGGTGATTTCCGCGGCTTTGTCTGCGGGCTTCTTCACCGGGATGATCTCGTGAAAGGCGTCATAGAGGGTTGGCCGGATGAGATCGTTCATCGCCGCATCCTGAATGACGAAATAATTCCCGTCGTTTTCCTTTACGTAAATCACGCGGGACACCAGGATTCCGGCGTTGCCAACAATCATGCGGCCGGGCTCGAGGACGTACTTCAGGCCGAGGTGGCCGAGCGTGCGCTTCACCATGGCGGCATATTCATCGGGGTGGGGCGGCACGTCATTGGTGCCGCGATAGGGCACGCCAAGGCCGCCGCCCAGATCGAGATGGCGAATGTTGTGGCCTTCCGATTTCAGCCGCACCGCAAGTTCGGCCATCAGCTTGAAAGCCTGTTCGAAGGGCTCGATGTCGGTGATCTGGCTGCCGATATGCATATCGATGCCGGCGACATCAAGGCCGGGAAGAGCCGCGGCGCGGGCATAGACTTGCGAGGCGCGGGTGAAGGAAATTCCAAATTTATTGTCGGCCTTGCCGGTGGTGATCTTGGCGTGGGTTTTGGCATCGACATCGGGATTGACGCGGATCGAAATGGTGGCGCGCTGGCCGGTGCGCTGGGCCACTTGCGAGAGCAGTTCCAACTCCGGCTCTGATTCCACATTGAAGCAGGAAACGCCTTCTTTCAGGCCAAGGGCCATTTCGCGAGCAGTTTTGCCGACGCCGGAAAAGACGATCTTGCGGCCGGGAACGCCGGCGGCCAGGGCGCGGCGCAGCTCGCCTTCGGAGACCACATCCATGCCGGCGCCCAGATCGGCCATTGTCCTGATCACGGCCTGGTTGGAATTGGCCTTCATGGCATAGCAGATGGTGTGTTCGCTGTCCTTGAAGGCTTCGCTCATGACGCGGTAATGGCGCTCCAGGGTGGCGGTGGAATAGCAATAGAAGGGCGTGCCGATTTCATCGGCGATGATGCTGATATCAACATCCTCCGCATGAAGCACGCCATCACGGTAGTCAAAGTGATGCATTAATTACTGGGCCTGCTGCAATTTCGGCGCTTCCGGATCGCCGCGCCGGCCGCAGCTATTCAGCGTGGTGGTGATGCCCGCCAGGAGCAGCAAAGTGATGATGAGTTTCATGTGTTTCCCCTTACTTCAACAGTTTCAGCCAACGCCTGGCTTGGCGCGCCACATTTGCCGGTGCGGTTCCGCCAAAACTCGTGCGCGAGGCAACGGAGGCTTCGACGGTGAGCACCTTGTAGACATCCCTTGTAATGCGCTTTTCGATTTTTTGCATGTCTTCCAGTTTCAGCTCCGGCAAATCGCAGCCCTGCTTTTCGGCGAGTGCCACAAGCGCACCCGCCACATGGTGGGCCTCGCGGAACGGCATCTTCAGTGTACGGACGAGCCAGTCGGCCAGATCGGTGGCGGTTGAAAACCCGCTTGCAGCGGCAAGGCGCATGACTTCGGCGTTGGGCACAAGGTCACGCACCATGCCGGCCATCGCCGCAATGGCCAGCGACAGATTATCAATGGCGTCGAAGGCCGGTTCCTTGTCTTCCTGCATGTCCTTGGAATAGGTGAGCGGAAGGCCCTTCATGACAACAAGCAGGGAGGTGAGCGCACCCAAAATCCGTCCGGGCTTGGCGCGCACCAGTTCCGCCGCATCGGCATTGCGCTTTTGCGGCATGATGGAGGAGCCCGTCGTGAATTTGTCGGAGAGTTTCACAAAGCGGAATTGCGTGGTGGACCAGATGACAATTTCTTCGGCGAGCCGCGAGAGATGCGTGGCGCAAATGGCGGCGGCAGAGAGAAGCTCCAGAACAAAATCACGGTCAGCCACCGCATCCAGTGAGTTGCGCATGGGCCGGTCAAAGCCCAGGGCCCTGGCCGTCATGGTGCGGTCAATGGGAAATGATGTGCCGGCAAGGGCCGCGGCACCCAAGGGGCTTTCGTTCATCCGCACTCTTGCGTCCGCCAATCTTGAGCGGTCACGCGCCAGCATTTCCACGTAAGCGAGGCAATGATGACCGAAGGTGATGGGCTGGGCCACCTGCAGATGGGTAAAGCCGGGCATGATGGTTTTGGCATGGCTTTCGGCTTTTTCGGCGAGCGCCAATTGCAGGCCCTTCAACTGGCCATCGAGATGTTCGACTGCGTCCCTGATATAAAGGCGGAAATCCGTGGCAATCTGGTCATTGCGCGAGCGCGCCGTATGCAAACGGCCAGCAGGCTCGCCGATGATGTCCTTCAGGCGCTGCTCGACATTCATGTGGATGTCTTCAAGGGCTGTCGAAAAGGTGAATTGGCCTCCTTCGATCTCGGCTTGAACCTGATCGAGGCCACGGGTAATTTCCTTGGCGTCGGACTTTGAAATGATGCCCTGCTGGGCCAGCATTGCTGCATGGGCTTTCGAGCCTGCGATGTCCTGGGCATAGAGGCGCTTATCAAAGCCGATGGAAGCATTGATCTCTTGCATGATGGCGTCGGGCCCGGATTTGAACCTGCCGCCCCACATTTTATTGGTCATTGGAAATCCTTAATGTGAACGAGTAAGCCTTTTAGCCATGAATGACCTAAAGCGAAACCGGAATTCCCTGATTTACGTTGTCCTGCTTGCCTTTATTGCCGGGGGCATTGGCATTTACCTGTCCGGCGATGATCCGCGCAAGGTGGTGGAGGTTAACAGCGGGGGCGGATTCAAGGCTTTTGCCGTAGGGCACATGGCCGCCTTTCTGGTTAAAGCCGATCGGCCGACTGTTCCCGATCTGGTTTTCAAGGATTCGACGGGGAGCGAGGTAAAGTTGAGCAAATGGCAGGGCCGGGTGGTTTTGCTCAATTTGTGGGCCACCTGGTGCGCGCCCTGCCGCAGGGAAATGCCCACCCTGAACGAGGTGCAGAAGCAATTGGGCTCAAAGGATTTTGAGGTTGTGGCCCTGAGCGTTGACCGCAAGGGGCTTGACGCCTCGGCGGCGTTTTTGAAGGAGACCGGAGCGGACGCCCTTGGCCTTTATATCGACGAGACGACCACATCGCTCAATATGCTGCAGGCCCCGGGCCTGCCGGTCACCCTTCTCATTGACCGCAAGGGCCGCGAAATCGGACGCCTGCTGGGGCCGGCCGAATGGAACAGCGCGGAAGCCGTTGCCCTGATGAAGGCCGCGATTGCCGAAGAAAATTAGCGGGTAGGGACCGGCTTTTCGCCGCGGTAGTCATAGAAGCCGCGGTTGGCCTTGCGTCCGAGCCAGCCGGCTTCGACATATTTCACCAGAAGCGGGCAGGGGCGGTATTTTGAATCGGCCAGGCCTTCGTAAAGCACCTGCATGACGGAAAGGCAGGTATCCAATCCGATGAAGTCAGCCAGTTCGAGCGGCCCCATCGGATGCCTGGCGCCCAGCTTCATGGCCGTATCGATGGCTTCGACGCCGCCTACACCCTCATACAGCGTATAGATCGCTTCGTTGATCATGGGGAGCAGGATGCGGTTCACGATGAAGGCTGGGAAATCCTCGGCCACCGCGATGGTCTTGTGGAGGGCGAGAGTGAATTCCTTGACGCTGGCAAAGGTCGCTTCTTCGGTGGCGATTCCGCGGATGAGTTCCACCAGCTCCATGACGGGCACGGGATTCATGAAGTGGATGCCCATGAATTTTTCGGGTCGGCCGGTGACCGCGGCAAGCCGCGTGATGGAAATTGACGAAGTGTTGGAAGCCACAATGGTGTCGGGCTTCAGATGGGGGCACAGCGCCTGGAAAATCTTGCGCTTGACCTGCTCGTCTTCAATTGCCGACTCGATGACCAGATCATAGTCGGCAAAGCCTTCGAAATTCGCAACCGGGGTAATGCGCTTCAGCGCGGCGTTGCGGTCCGCGTCAGTGATCTTGCCGGATTTCAGTTGCCGCCCGAGGTTTCCGCTGATGGTGTTGAGGCCCGCATCAATGCGCTCCTTGCTGACATCGTTGACGCCGACGTCAAATCCGGCGAGGGCGCAGACATGCGCAATGCCACTGCCCATTTGCCCAGCACCAATGATGCCGACTTTCTTGATCTTCATGTCCGTTCGTAACTCGCTTGATTTCAGCGTTTTAGCCTATAACGCGCAAGGATTTAGAGCAAGTCTATTTCGCAGGTGCAGCATTAATGCACGGGCCCATGCTTTACGGGCGCTGGACAGGTTTGGCGTGGGCTGCTTTCGTTTTGGTTTTGTGAAGGCAGGCTTCATGACAGCCATTCCCGATGCGGCTTCCCAACGCCTGGCGCTTTGGTCGCTGCTGTTTGGCAATTTTGTCATCGGAACCGGAGTTTTGCTCCCGGCCGGACTGCTGAATGTTCTGGGGGCCGATCTCCATGTGCCGCCGGCCACGGCGGGCCTGCTGCTGTTTGCCGGCGGCCTGGTTGTGGGTATCGGCGCGCCGCTGCTGGCGGGGCTGACCAGCCGTTTTGACCGGCGGATGTTGCTGGCCGTGACCGCCGCCATTTACGCCCTTGGCCACGCATTTGCAGCGCTTACGCCGGAATTTTGGTCCCTGCTCGTCATCCGCACCGTGACCATGGCGGCGGCGGCCCTGTTCACGCCGCAGGCGGCGGCGACTGTCGGGTTGATGGTCCCGCCCCAAAGGCGATCCGAGGCCATCGCCTTCATCTTCATCGGCTGGTCGCTGGCCTCGGTGGTGGGCATCCCGCTGGGGAGCATATTGGGCGCCGAGTTTGGCTGGCGCGCCACATTCTTCGTTATGGCCGGCCTTTCAGCCGTGTCCTGCATCGGAGTCTTATCTTCACTCACGCGGGGCATGCGCGTTGAACCTTTGCAGTTTTCATCATGGGTTGCGGTTTTCAAAAATCCCATCTTGCTATGCATCATGGCGGTGACGCTTCTCAGCATGTCCGGGCAGTTCACCGTGGTGAGCTATCTCGCGCCGATCTTGCGTGAGGCATTTGCCGCAACGCCGCGCGGCATTGCCTTGATGTTCGGTATATTCGGGATCGCCGGGGTTCTGGGGAATTATCTTGCGACCAAGGCCATCGGACGGTTTGGTGTCGACCGGGCCATTCTTGTGGCGCTGTGTTTCCTGCTTGCGGGACTTGGCATGTTCGGGGTGTTCTTCGGTAACTACATCCTGGGCTGCATTGCCTGTTTCATCTGGGGGCTGGGAACATTCTCGTCCAACTCACTGCAGCAGAGCAGGCTGGTTGTCATCGCGCCCACACTTGCCGCCGCAACCGTGGCGCTCAATACTTCCGCCGTTTATCTCGGGCAGTCGGTGGGGGCGGCCACGGGCGGGTTTGCGATCAAGGACGGCATTTCGGCAAGTGCTGTCTGGATGGCGCTTGGCTTTCTTGTGCTGGCAATCGTCATGTCGGTTGCCGCAACGAAGCTGGCTCATAGGGCCTTGCGATAGGCGGGAACGGGATAGGATAACTCCCGGTCAGCTGCGGCCATCTCGGTGATCACGGTGGCAAAGCTTGGGCGTTTGGCAAGCCTTGCGTGCCAAACGGAAAGATTTTGATGACCTGACACGGGCGGAGCGCCGAGGCGCAACCCGTGATGGATATTCATGAAGGTCGCGATGTCGGCCACGGAGAAGGTGCCGCAGAAATATTCCTGGGTTCCAAGTTTTGCGGCAAGCCTTGCGTAGTTTTCCAAGATTACGCCATCGGCTTTGAGTGCAGCGCGTTCCTGTTCCGCACGCCGCGCGGAATCCGGCCCCGGCGGTTCGCTGCGGAACATGAGGGCGCGAACCGGCACCAGGAGAATCTCGTCGGCTTCAAGTTCCAGAAGGCGGCATCTGGCGCGTGCTTCGGGCCCGCGCGGAAAAAGCGGAGGGCTGGGATATTTGTCTTCGAGATATTCGGCGATGACGGTTGAATCATAGACGGTGACATCGCCGTCAACCAGCACGGGCACTTGGCCTTTGGGGTTGGCGGCCAGCACGGCGGGATGTTTTGGAGCGTAACCCTTGGTCTGGCTGAAAGGCACCAGCACGCGCTCGAACGCAAGTTTCTTTTCGGCGAGGACTATTTCAACCTTGCGCGAAAACAGGCTGAGGGGGCCGGAGTAGAGAATCATAGTTATGATCTATCAGTGCTCTGAACCAATTATGTCAGCATGCGGTCACTTGGAGGCTAATACCAACACTTCTTGAAGTTCGCAAAAGTCCCAAAAAATTGTACTATCACGTTCCCGTGAACGCTCTACCAATTGCTATTGTTGGAACCCAAATCAAAGCTTCTGCATAAATTGGGAGGAATTGCTGAATGATCAAGATCAACATCAACGGCGTGCAGCGGGATATCGATGCCGAACCGGAAATGCCTCTTTTATGGGCGCTGCGCGACGTATTGCATCTGAGCGGAACCAAATTCGGCTGCGGCATGGCGCAATGCGGTGCCTGTACCGTGCACCTCGACGGCCAGCCAGTACGCTCGTGCGTTACTGCAATTGGCGACATTGGGGCCGGAAAAATTACAACCATTGAAGGGGTTTCCGGCAACGTGGCTGAAACAGTTCAGGCAGTCTGGACAGAACTCGACGTGCCGCAGTGCGGCTATTGCCAGTCCGGACAGATCATGTCGGCGGTTGCCCTGCTCAGCGAAAACCAGAAACCCGGTGACGCGGACATTGATGCCGCCATGTCGGGCAATCTGTGCCGTTGTGCAACCTATGCCCGCATCCGCTCAGCCATTCACGAAGCTGCCCGCCGTTTGGAGGCCTAAGCCATGTACCCCAAGATTTTTCAGGATCAATCTTTTGCCAAGCCGTTAGCGAGCCTTGTTTCGACACGGCGTTCATTCATTCTTGGCACAGTGGCGACTGCTGCCGGACTTGCCATCGGCTATCGGATGACAGGTCCAGCCAGAGCAGAAGACGCACCCGCTGCTGCCCCGGTTCATCCTTTCCAGCCCTATATCGCGATCGCGCCGGATGGCGCCGTCACCATCACCTCGTCGCAGTTCGAAATGGGGCAGGGATCCTATTTCGGCATCGCAACGCTGGTGAATGAAGAGCTTGGCGCTGACTGGGCGCAGATCAGCGTTGAAGGTGGAGCCGGCAACGTCGCGGCTTATGGCAATCTTGCCTGGGGAGGTGCGGCCCAGGGTACTGGCGGCTCGACATCGATGACCTCGTCATGGGAGCGCTACCGCAAGGCAGGTGCCGCCATGCGCATCATGCTGGTTGAAGCAGCGGCCCGCGAATGGGCGGTTCCCGCCTCCGAAATCAAGGCCGAGATGGGCAACCTCACGCATGCTTCCGGAAAACTCGCGAGTTACGGCGAGATGGCCATCAAAACCGATGGCCTGGTGCTTCCCGCCGAAATTCCCTTAAAGCCCCGCGAAATGTGGACACAGATCGGCAAGGTTGATCTCAAACGCTTCGATTCGAAACCGAAAACCAATGGCTCACTGCCCTACACCATCGATGTGCAGCTTCCCGGGATGGCAACAGCGGTGATGATCCATCCGCCGAAATTCGGGGCTACGGTCAAAACCTTTGATGCGGCGAAGGCCAAGGCGCTGAAGGGTATCGTCGATGTTGTGCAGATTTCGCGCGGCATTGCGGTGGTTGCCGAGAACATGTGGATCGCGACAAAGGCCCGTGACCTCGTCACCGTCGAATGGGATGAGAGCAAAGCCGAGCAGCGCGGGTCGCCGGAAATTCTCGCCGCCTATCGGGAAGCCGCGAAGCAGGCCCCCGCCAACATGGCGCGCAACGATGGCGATTTGGCTGCGGGCTTTGCCAGCGCGGCGAAGGTGCTCGAAGCGACGTACACTTTCCCCTATTTGGCCCATGCCGCACTTGAACCGCTCAATGCCGCAGCCATGATGAAGGATGGCGTGGTCGAAGTCTGGGGCGGGCACCAGATGCCGGACCTTTACCAGTACATCGCCTCGCAGATTGCGGGTGTAACTCCCGACAAGGTGAAACTCCACGTCATGCGTTCGGGTGGCGGCTTCGGGCGCCGCGCCGTGTTCGATGCCGATGTGGTGGCGGAATCGGTCGAAGTCGCCAAAGCGCTTGACTGGTCACGGCCAGTGAAGGTGCAATGGACGCGCGAAAACGACATGCGTGGCGGGCGCTATCGTCCAGCCTATGTCCACGCCATGAAGGCGGGCCTCGACGGGAAAGGCAATCTTATCGCCTGGGCTAACCATATCGTCGGCCAGTCGATCATGACCGGAACTCTGTTCGAGGGCATGGCAGTGAAAAACGGCATCGACTTTACGTCTGTCGAGGGCGCCGCCAATCTTCCCTACGCCATTCCCAATCTCGGAGTTGGCCTCACCACCATGACAACGGGCGTTCCCGTGTTGTGGTGGCGCGCTGTCGGCTCGACACACACGGCCTATGCGGTTGAAGCTTTCCTGGATGAGGTGGCGGAAGCGGCCGGCAAGGATCCGGTGGAGTTCCGTCTCGCGCTGCTCAAGGATCATCCGCGTCATGCCGCGGCTCTTAGGCTTGCATCGGAAAAAGCGGGCTGGGGCACAACGCCTGCGACCGGGCGGTTCCGTGGTGTTGCGGTGGCTGAATCCTTCAATACCGTGGTGGCGCAGGTGGTGGAAATCAGCATTCCCTCACCTGGCGCGGTGAAAGTTGAAAAGGTTATCTGTGTGGTCGATTGCGGCACGGCAATCAACCCAGACCAGGTCGTGGCCCAGATGGAAGGTGGCATTGGCTTTGGTCTGGGTTCAATCCTCGCCGAGGAAATCACCCTCACCGGTGGCGTGGTTGATCAGGGAAACTATGATACCTATGCGCCGCTCCGCATTGATCAAATGCCGGTGATTGAGGTCCATATCCTGCCCTCGGAAAATCCACCGACCGGTGCGGGAGAGCCGGGCGTCCCGCCTATTGGCCCGGCACTGGCAAATGCGGTCTATCAGGCAACCAAGAAACGGGTGCGGACGCTACCCTTCGCCAAGGGCCTCACAGCTTGATGTGAGATCGGGGTGATTTTGGGCTACTTCGCCTGTTTGGCCAGCTCGGCATCAAGTTCCGGCACTGCCTGGAAAAGATCGGCGACAAGGCCAAAATCCGCCACTTGGAAGATGGGGGCTTCATCGTCCTTGTTTATGGCGACGATGATCTTGGAGTCCTTCATGCCGGCGAGATGCTGGATGGCGCCCGAGATGCCTACGGCGATGTAGAGATCGGGGGCTACGACCTTGCCGGTCTGGCCTACCTGGTAATCATTGGGCACGTAACCCGCATCGACGGCGGCGCGCGAGGCGCCAACGGCAGCGCCCAGTTTCTTGGCGACGGCTTCCAGCATCTTGAAGTTTTCGCCGTTCTGCATGCCGCGGCCGCCGGAGACGATGACCTTGGCGGAGGTGAGCTCGGGGCGGTCAGACTTGGTGAGATTTTCACTCTGATAGGCCGAGAGGCCGGGATCGGCGGCGGCGTTTATTTTTTCGATTGCGGCGGAACCGGTTTCATCCGTTGCGGCAAAGCTCGCGGTGCGCACCGTGATGACCTTCTTGGCGTCGGTTGACTGCACGGTTTGAACGGCGTTGCCGGCGTAAATCAACCGCACAAAAGTGTCGGCGGATTTCACTTCAGAAATATCGGAGATCTGCATGACATCGAGAAGGGCGGCCACGCGCGGCATGTAATTCTTACCGTTGGTTGTGGCGGCAGCCACGAGGTGGTCATAGCCTCCGGCCAACGCCACAATCATGTCGGCCATGGGTTCAGCGAGGGGGCGCTCAAAGGAAGCGCTTTCGGCATGAAGAACTTTTTTCACGCCTGTGAGCTTCGCCGCTTGAGCCACAGCGGCAGCGGCATTGTTGCCGGCCACCAGCACATGGACGTCGCCACCCATTTGAGCCGCGGCAGTTAGCGCCTTGTGGGTGGCATCCTTGAGAGACTTGTTATCGTGTTCGGCAATGAGAAGCACGGCCATGATCAGATTGCTCCTGCTTCTTTGAGTTTGGAAACGAGTTCGGCAACGGACTTGACCTTGACACCGGCGAGGCGTTTTGGCGGCTCATCGGTTTTCAATACTTTCAGCCGCGGTTTCACATCGGCGCCGTAATCGGCCGGGGTCTTTTCATCAAGCGGCTTTTTCTTGGCCTTCATGATGTTGGGCAGCGAGGCGTAGCGCGGCTGGTTGAGGCGCAAATCCGTGGTGACGATCAAAGGCATCTTGACCTTGAGCGTCTGAAGGCCGCCGTCGATTTCGCGGGTTATGGTTGCTTCGCCAGCGCCGGGTTCGAGCTTGGAGCAGGCGGTGGCCTGGGCCCAGCCCAAAAGGGCGGAGAGCATCTGGCCGGTCTGGTTGCAGTCATCGTCAATGGCCTGCTTGCCGAGGATCACGATATCGGGCTTTTCGGCTTCGACGACGCCTTTCAAAATCTTGGCCACACCCAGCGGCTCAACATATTCATCATTTTTCACCAGAATGGCACGGTCGGCGCCCATGGCCAGCGCGGTGCGCAGCGTTTCCTGGGCCTGGGCAGGGCCGATGGTGACGGCCACAACTTCCGTTGCCTTGCCCGCTTCCTTCAGGCGCACGGCTTCTTCAACGCCGATCTCATCGAAGGGGTTCATGGACATTTTCACGTTGGCCAGTTCGACGCCGGAGCCATCGGCACGGACGCGGATTTTCACGTTGTAATCGACAACCCGCTTAACGGCGACCAGAACCTTCATTGGCATCCTCAATTCGTTTTGGGCATGTTGTTATCGGCAAAGTCGTGCAACTTTGCCGCAACATGCCATAATTTGCGGCGGAACCTAGTGAACCACCTAGGCCAAGTCAATTCTGCCACCGACATGCCCCATCTGCTTGCGACGCCTTGCCTCAGCGGGAAGTGCGGATAAGCAGCCGTGAACGCAGCAGAAAAGTGATGGCAAGGCCCGCCGCAAAGCCCCCGATATGGGCCCACCAGGCAACCTCGATTTCGGCAGATTTCTCGGCTGTCAGCACACTGTAGATCTGCAGCAGGAACCAGCCGCCCAGAACCCAAATGGCTGAAATGCGCAAGGGAATGCGGAAAAACAGCAGAATCCAGACGCGGGCCTTGGGGTAGAGCAGCGCATAGGCGCCAATCACACCCGAAACGGCGCCTGATGCGCCAATGAGCGGGGCCGCTGACGTTGGGCTCATCGCCACATGGGCAAGGGCCCCGGCGATGCCGCACAGCAGGTAAAACAGCACAAAGGCAAAATAGCCGAAGGCATCCTCGACATTGTCGGCGAAGACCCACAGGAACAGCATGTTGGAAATCAGGTGCAGCCAGCCGGCATGAAGAAACATGTAGGTGAGAAAAGTCAGGGGTTCGGGGATGGGGCTATAGGGAATGCTCTGGGAAAAGACAGTGGTGAAATCGGAGGGCACGACGCCAAAACTGGTGGCAATGCCCGCCAAAACCGTATCCGACTGGAAGGCGCCGGTCATGAGGAAGATGATGACGTTGCCTGCGATGATGGTCAGCGTCACGAACTGAAAGCGGATGACCTTCAGGGGCGTGTCGTCGTGGAGCGGAACAAACACTACCGGGTCTTTCCCGGCACCCAGAGGATGTCGCCGGAGGTCTTGGCATTGGCCCAGCGGCTGGCGACAAAGAGGAAATCGGAAAGGCGGTTGATGTAGGTCAGTGCTGGTTCGCTGACATGCTCGCCCTGATGGGACTTGAGTTCAACGATCAGGCGTTCGGCGCGGCGGCAGATGGTGCGGGCCAGATGGAGATGGGCTGCTGCAACGTGGCCGCCGGGAAGGACGAAGGAACGCAGGGGCGCGAGGTCTTGATTGAGGTCATCAATCTCGCTTTCGAGACGGTCCACCTGCTTTGGCAAAATCCGCAAAGGCTCATAGCTCAGTTTCTCGCCCGTTTCGGGCACGCAGAGGTCGGCACCGAGATCAAACAATTCATTCTGAATGCGGGCCAGCATGGCATCGAGCTTGGCGAAGGCTTCGGTGTTGGTATGGAGCCTGATGATTCCCAGAACCGCATTGGTTTCATCCACGGTGCCGTAGGCCTGGATGCGGAGATGGGCCTTGGAGACGCGGGCTCCCGAACCCAGGGCTGTGTCGCCCTTGTCGCCGGTGCGGGTGTAGATGCGGTTGAGTACGACCATGGCTTCTGAGTAGCGTGAACCGCCTTGAAATTCTACTCGTTTCTTAGGATTGGCGCGGGCTTCGCGGCCAGCGCTGCCCACGTCACCATAAGCCCGGCGGCGATGGTAATGAGCATGGCGAGAAGGGCCGTGGTGACAGCCACGGCGAGGGAAAAACTCCACTGCATGTCCAAAATCCAGGTGGCAAGGAACCAGGAGCCGAGCGAGCCCACGGCAATTCCAAAGATGGCGGCGGCCAGGCCCAATACCGCATATTCGATAATGAAGGCACCCATGAGCTGGGCCCGCGAGGCGCCATAGGTTTTCAGGACCACCGCGTCATAGACGCGGTTGGAGAGTCCCGCTGCAAGTGCGCCGGCCAGGACCAGGATTCCGGTGAGCAGGGTCAAGGCGTTGGCGCTGCGGATGGCGCCCAGCATTTTGCCGAGCAGATCGCTTACAGTGACAAGAGCTTCCTTGACGCGCACGGCTGTGACCGATGGAAACTCACGGGCCATGCTGTTCAGCAATTTTGCTTCGTCGCCGCCTTCCATTTCAATGGTAACGACATGGCTGTGGGGGGCGGATTTCAGGGTGTTGGGTGAAAACACCATGACGAAATTTATGCCCATGGTGCGCCAATTCACTTTGCGGAAATTGGCAACTTGGGCGGTGATCTCACGTCCGAGGACATTCACGGTGACGCTGTCCCCGATTTTCAAACCGATATCATGAGCGACCTCATCAACGAAGGAAACAAGAGGCGGGCCGTTGTAATCTTTCCCCCACCATTGCCCGTCAACCAGCGTGGAGCCTTCGGGCAAATCTTCGGCATAGGTGAGGCCGCGATCACCGCGGAGCGCCCAACTGCTGTCGCCACCGGTCTTCACCTTTTCGGCGGGCGTGTCACCGATTCTGGCGATGCGGCCGCGCAGCATGGGCGCGTTTGCAACGTCCTGAACGCCGTCGAATTTCTTCGTGGCTTCGACAAAGGCCGGAAGCTGTTCATTCCTGACATCGAGAAAGAAAAAGGCGGGGGCATTTTCCGGAATGCCGGCGCGCAATTCCTGGCTGATGGTTCGATCAGTCAAGGCAAGGGTGACAAAGAGCGTGAGGCCAAGACCAAGAGCGAGGATGACGGAAACAGCAGATGAACCGGGGCGATAGAGGTTGGCGACGGCATAGCGCCAAATCGCAGCTTTGGGCTTTGGCGATTTTTCCGCAAGCTTGATGATGGCAAAGGCGAGGCCAAGCAGGATTACAAAACTCGCCAGCAGGCCGCCGAGATAATAGGCGGTGGCGCGCTGGTTTTCGAAGCTCAGGAATATCAAGGCGGCGATACAGGCGAGAGCTGCCGCAATGCTTAAGAGGTAGGGCCAGCGGGGAAAGCCATGGAGATGGACGATGCGGTGGCGGAACAGGGCGGAGGCCGGAATCCGGTGGGTGCGGGCGAGAGGCCAGATGGAAAAGGCAATCGTCACCAACAGGCCAAGGGCTGCCGTCAAAGCCAGGGGCGCAAGCTCGATTTGCGTTGTCAGGGGCAGGGGGAGAATGTTCTGCAGGAAGGTGTGGGCGAGAATGGGGGTTGCCGCCCCTGCCGCCAGGCCGGTGGCGATGCCGAGAAAAGCCACGAGCATAATTTCCGTGAGATAGATGGCGAAGACATCACGCGCCGGTGCGCCAAGGCATTTCAAGGTTGCGATGGTTCCGATACGGCGATCAACAAAGGCGGATACCGCATTGGCGATGCCGGCACCACCGACGATGAGCGAGGTCAGCCCCACGAGCGTGAGGAAATAGGAGAGGCGGTCGACAAAATTTTCGGCACCCTGGGCGGCCCGGTCGCGGGAGCGCAGTTGCCAGCCCGCATCGGGAAACTGTTCCCGCGCCTCAACGACGAGATCACGGGCCGCCTGGAGGCTTTGGTCATTTGCAAGCTTCACTCGGTAGCGATAGGTGACGAGGCTGCCGGGCTGGATCAGGCCGGTTGCATTCAATGCATCGGCACTCATCAGCAGGCGCGGACCTAAGATGAAACCATCGGAAATGCGGTCAGGCTCGGTTGTGATGACGCCGCGTATCGCAACATCGAGGGTGCCGACTTTGATCTTGTCGCCGAGCTTTACCCCGAGCCTTCCCAAAAGCAGGGGATCGGCGGCCACGCCATGGGTGCCGTCTTGCAAGGCGATCGCATTTTGAAGCGGGCCGTTGTTTTCGAGAATGATCTTCCCGTAAAGCGGATAGGCCGCATCCGCTGCCTTGATCTCAACCAGGGTCGTGGTTTCTGGGGCAACAGCCATGGCGCGGAGCGTTGCCACTTTGCTGACGGTGCCGTTGCTCGCAATGAAGTTCAGTTCAGCGTCGGTTGTTTCGCGGTGGATAAGGGAAAATTCCACGTCGCCACCAAGCAGGGGCTGGCCCTGTTCGTCCAATCCCCGTTCGATGGACGCCGAGAGGGAGCCGATAATGGCGATGGCTGCCGTGCCTAATGTAAGGCAGGTAAGAAATATCCAGAAGCCCTGCAGGCCTGAACGCAAATCACGGGCAGCGAAGCGGAGCCACAGGGAAACATTCATGGATGATTGCCGGAAATGATTTTGCCGTCGCGCACTTCGGCAATCCGGTCGCAGCGCTTGGCCAGGGCGCGGTCATGGGTGATGAGCAGCAGCGACGCGCCTTCCTGCTTTTTCAGTTCGAAGAGCAGCTTGATAATCTGCTCGCCGGTTTCCTGGTCGAGGTTACCGGTGGGTTCGTCGGCGAGCAGGATTCGGGCGCCTGAGGCAAGAGCGCGGGCGATGGCGACGCGCTGCTGTTCGCCGCCGGACAATTGGCCGGGATAATGCGTAAGCCGGTGAGCGAGCCCCACACGCTTCAGTTTTTCTTCCGCCACCTGCATGGCGTTGGCGACGCCCCTGAACTCAAGCGGCACGGAAACATTTTCCAGGGCAGTCATGGTGGGAATGAGATGGAAGGACTGGAAGATGATGCCGATGCTATCGCGGCGGAAAGCGGCGAGGGCATCTTCGTTTTTGTCCTTGAGCGATGTGCTAGCAACTTCAAGGATGCCGGAGGTGGCGCGCTCGAGGCCGGCGATGAGCATGAGCAGGGAGGTCTTGCCGGATCCCGAAGGACCGACAATGCCGATGGCTTCGCCTGCGTTGACGCTAAGGTCAACGCCTCGCAGGATTTCAACGTTTCCGGCGCGGCTGGGAAGGGTGAGGGTGACGTCTTTCAGGAGAACGGCGGATTGGGTCATGGGCCTACACATGGGAGATGGCTTACGATTTGTCGAGTTCCCTCGGCTTGAGACTTGGGGCCTGAGCGCCTATCTCTGGGGCAATGCTTAGAATTCTGTCACTTGCTGCCATCCTCCTGCTTTCAGTTCAGCTGGCTTTTGCCAAGCCGTTGACGCTTTTGGTGCTGGGTGACAGCCTCACCGCCGGGCTCGGTCTTGAGCCCGAGGATGCCTTTCCAGCAAAGCTGGAGGCAGCGCTTAAGCCCCGCTATCCGGATCTCTCAATCGTTAATGCCGGGGTTTCCGGTGATACCGCCGCCGATGGCCTGGCGCGGCTGGACTGGGCGCTGACCGATGACGTGGGCGGCCTCATTGTCGGGCTGGGCGCCAACGATGCACTGCGCGGACTTGATGCGGCACAGACGGAAACGGCACTGGATGGGATCATGCTGAAGGCGCAGCAGCGGAACCTGCCGGTTCTCATTCTGGGGATGAAAGCCCCGCCCAATATGGGGCCTGATTATGTTGCGGCCTTTGATGGTCTTTATCCGCGGCTGGAGAAAAAACATGGCGCATCGCTTTATCCGTTTTTTCTTGATGGCGTTGCCGCCAATTCGGGCCTCAATCAGGCTGATGGCATTCATCCCAACGCCTCCGGCGTTGACGCGATTGTGTTGAAAGTCATGCCGCATGTTGAGGAATTAATAGGGAAAGTGCCGGTAAAATAGCACTTGGCAAAAGCTCGAATCACGTTAGCTTGTTACCCAGCGTTCCGAGTCACCCTTATTTTCAGAAGGATGCCCGCCATGCCAAGACTGTTTACCGGCGTTGAAATTCCCACCGATGTTTCCTTTGATCTAGAAATCATGAAGGGGGGCATCATCGGCGCCCGCTGGCTGGACAGGGAAATTCTCCACATCACATTACGGTTTATCGGTGATATTGACGGGAATCTAGCCCGCGAAATTGCCTATGAGCTTGACGGGGTTGAGGCGCGGCCCTTTTCGCTCCGGCTGAAAGGCATTGACGTGATGGGGGGCAACAAGCCCCATACGCTTTTTGCCGGAATCGAGGAAAGTGCCGAACTGCGGCGGCTGCAATCCATTCATGAACGGATTGCCCAGGTGCTTGGGCTTCCGGCGGAACAGCGGAAATTTGTGCCCCATGTGAGCCTGGCACGGCTCAAGGAACCGGATTTGCTTGGCTTGCACCGCTTCGTGGCCTCGCACAATCTTTACCGGAGCCGGATGTTCGAGGTTGACCGTTTCGTGCTATTCTCGTCGCGGCCCACGCGGGGCGGCGGGCCCTATGCGGTTGAGGAATCCTATGACCTGCAAGCGGCGTGATGACTGACAAGGTTCTGGTGGGAACACCGCGGGCAAAAATCCTGGGTGAACTCGACGGCTGGTCGGAGGCCAAGGGCCGAGACGCGATTGTCAAGACCTTCCAGTTCAAATCCTTCAGCCAGGCCTGGGGATGGATGAGCCGGGTGGCCCTTCTGGCTGAAAAAATGGACCATCATCCGGAATGGGTTAACGTTTATGGCCGGGTCGATGTGACGCTTTCCACCCATTCGGCGGGCGGCGTCACCGAGAAGGATATTGCCCTGGCGCGTAAAATGGATGCATTTGCCCGTTAATTCAGTTACAAGGCGGTAACTTGACGAAGGGGCGGGACCTCCCCATATTTGGTCCAAGTTGTTTTTGGAGGAGACCTTAATGGCCGACACAAGATATCAAACCCAGGTGCGTACAGGCGCGCGGACCCAAATTGACGAGGGTCTTCGCTCCTACATGATGGGTGTTTACAACTATATGGCGCTGGGCGTGGCTTTCACCGCCATCATCGTCATGGCGGTTGCGGCAAATCCTGCAGCGCTCGCTGCGGTTTATTC
The DNA here is from genome assembly GCA_030680855.1 of Aestuariivirga sp. Taxonomy (GTDB): domain Bacteria; phylum Pseudomonadota; class Alphaproteobacteria; order Rhizobiales; family Aestuariivirgaceae; genus Aestuariivirga. Next base: position 136,956 of record JAUXUN010000057.1, on the reverse strand, counting down.
CCTGAAATGGGTGTTTTTCATTGCCGTGCTGGGCTTGGGCTTCTTTGCCCCCCGCCTGATTTTTTCCGGCAACACGGCGCTGGCACATGCCGCCTACTGGGGCTATTGCGCCCTCTGGGGCCTCATGATTGCGCCCATGGTTGGCCATTACCTGGGACTTGATCCCAGCATGGTTTACCGGGCCTTCCTGATCTCGGCGGCGACCTTTGGCGCCACCAGCCTGGCAGGCTATGTCACAAAGCGTGATCTTTCAGGCTTTGGCGCCTTCTTCATGATGGCCGCCATCGGCATCATCATTGCCATGCTGGTCAACGTGTTCTTCGTGCAGAGTTCCATGTTCAGCCTGATCACCTCGATCGTCACCGTTCTCCTGTTCTCAGGGATTACGGCTTATGAGACCCAGATGATCAAGGAAATGTATGTGGAAGGTGACGCGGTTGGCGTTGCCAAGGGCAAGTCGATCTTCGGCGCCTTTGCCCTCTACGGCAGCTTCGTGACCCTGTTTGTTCATATCCTGAACATTCTGGGCATCATGGGCCGCGAATAAGCTCAACAGTCAGTCGATTGAAAAGAAATGCCCCGGGTGGAAACACCCGGGGTTTTTATGTGGCGGCAAGCTGGGGTTTCTTGATCAGCACCCTTAAGACTTGGGCCAGGTCATGGCCGCGCTTCAGGATAAGCCCGCCCTGGGCTATCACGGCATAGAGGCCCTGTTTGCGGGCCAGCGCCGGGTTTTTCACGATGCGGTAGAGCGGCACCTCGCTGGTGCGGCGGAAGATGGAAAAAGTTGCCACTTCGCGGCCGAAGTCCATGGCGTAATCGCGCCAATCGCCCTCGGCCACATGCATGCCGTAGAGATTAAGAATAAGGTTTAACTCTTTGCGATCAAAGGCAATTTGGGTTGGGCCGCTGGTTCCCTGGCCTGGGATCCCCCGTCCGGGCTGGGAACGAGGGAATGGGATTATGGGTTCCCCGTCACTCAAACGTCGTATCTCCGCCTTTGTGGAAGGCAATGATGAACCTAGAGGGCTTGCTTGGCAAGCGGTTCGATCAAATCCCACTTGTTTCCGAAGGCATCGCGAAACACCGCGACCTTGCCATAAGCCTCCAGGCGGGAGTCCTCCAGAAATTCAATCCCGGCCTTTTTGAAGCGGGCAAAGTCGCGGTCAAAATCATCGGTTTTCAGGATGAGGAAGACGCGGCCGCCTGATTGGTTGCCGATGGCCTGCCGCTGATTGGGCGAATCAGCCTGGGCGAGGAGGAGGCCGGTTTCGCCGTTTCCAGGCGGGGCGACGACGACCCAGCGCTTGGTGGGGGAAAGGACCGTGTCTTCGGCCAGCCGGAATCCGAGCTTTGCCACATAGTAGGCGATCGCTTCGTCATAGTCTGGAACCAGCAGTGTCACTGCCGTGATATGTTGTTTCATCACCCGAAAATATCACGTTTTATGGGTTTTGGCGGGCAGAATCCGGATCATTCTTCATGCAATTGTCGCCAGGTTGTTATGGAAAGCTGTTCAGTTTTACGGGCAGCCTGCAGTTTTGTCATGCGTCTAGATTTCGCAGTTTTGCCGCAATTACGGCAAGTCTTCGCCAAGATGGAGGTAAATATTCCCCTTGTTGCCTCTAAGGCCCGGCTGGAGTTGAGCGTCGGAATCTCAGCCCCCCAGCCCCCCGGAGCTTATGATCTGGCCGGGCCCCCCAATCCACGCGTTTGTTTGTGAGGCGTTGGAGTATAATTCGCGGCCGGTTCACCCCGGCCGCTTTTTTTGTATCCGGGCTTGACCAAAGGGGCGGGCCAGCCAATATCGCTGTTTGACTTAACGAGGGGCAAAATGGCGAAAGCGGCGAAAAAACCAAAGACGGAATCCCACGTATTCCAGGCGGAAGTGGCCAAGCTTCTGCAGCTCATGGTGCATTCGGTTTATTCCGACCGGGATGTATTCCTGCGTGAACTGATTTCCAATGCGGCTGATGCGCTGGACAAGCTGCGCTATGAGGCCATTGCCGCGCCTGGTCTTATCGAAGACGCGCCGCTGCTCAACATCATCATCTCCGCCGACAAGGCGGCCAGGACGCTCACCGTCGCCGACAGCGGCATCGGCATGGGCGAGGACGAGCTTATCGACAATCTGGGCACCATCGCCAAATCCGGCACCCAGGCCTTTGTGGAAAAGGCGGGCCAGGGGGTCAATCTCATCGGCCAGTTCGGGGTTGGCTTCTATTCTGCCTTTATCGTGGCAAACCGGGTGGAGGTCACTTCGCGCAAGGCCGGAACCGAGGAATCCTTCACTTGGGCCTCGGAAGGGCTGGGCACGTTTACGGTGGTTCCGGCGGAGAAGGGGCCGCGCGGCACCGCAATCGTGCTCCATCTCAAGGATGAGGCGCTTGAATTTCTCGAGGGCTGGAAAATCGAACAGGTGGTGCGGGCCTATTCCGACCATATCGGCCATCCGATCATGCTGGCTGAAGGCAGCGAAGCGGCCAAACAAATCAACACGGCCAATGCCATCTGGACGCGGCCCAAGGCCGAGGTCACGGCGGAGCAGCACAAGGAGTTCTTCGGCCATGTTTCGGGGAGCTATTCCGATCCGGCGATGACCATTCATTACCGGGCCGAGGGACGGCATGAATACACGGTGCTTCTCTATGTGCCTGCCGAGCGACCCTTTGATCTCTATGACCCGGAGCGCAGGGGCCGGCAGAAGCTTTATGTGAAGCGGGTTTACATTGCCGATGATGCGCAGCTTTTGCCACCATACCTGCGCTTCGTGCGCGGCGTGATTGATTCAGAGGACATGCCGCTCAATCTTTCGCGCGAAATGCTGCAGCACAATCCGCAAGTCGCGGCGATTCGCAAGGCGGTCACCAATAAAGTGCTGAGCGAGATCAAGAGGTTTTCCGAAAGCGACCCGGAAAAATTCCTGAAGATGTGGGAGATCTTCGGCCCGGTGATCAAGGAAGGGCTCTATGAAGACATGGAGCACCGCGACCAGCTGTTCGAGTTCGCGCGGTTCAGATCGACGAAGAATGCTTCGGTTAGTTTAAAAGATTATGTGGCGGGGCTGAAGGAGAACCAGACGGCAATCTATTATCTTGCTGGCGAGGACGCGGTGAAGGCGGCGGCCAGCCCGCAGCTTGAAGGCTACAAGGCCAGGGATGTTGAAGTGCTGCTCTTCATTGATCCGGTTGATTCCTTCTGGGTGCGCACGGCCATGGGCTTTGACGGCAAGCCGTTCAAATCGGTCACGCAGGGGACGGCTGATCTGGATTTGATTGCGGTGAAGGATGCGCCCGCCAAAAATGAGGTGCAGGAATCGGCAACGGCCAAGCTCATCGCTGCAATGAAAGAAGCGCTCGGCGACAAGGTGAGGGATGTGCGCAGTTCGACGCGGTTGACGGACAGTGCCGTTTGCCTAGTTGCCGATGGTGAATTAGACCGCACCCTGGAAAAGCTTCTGGCGCGCCAGAAGGATTCAGGAGTGAATGTGAGCGCTCCGGTTCTGGAAATAAACGCGGGCCATCCGCTTATCGTAGCCCTGGCTGCGGTGGCGGATGCTGGCGCTTCGTCGCCTGAAATTGCCGACGCGGCGCGGCTTCTATTGGATCAGGCCCATGTTCTCGAAGGTGAGCCAGTGAGCGATCCGGCGGGCTTTTCACGGCGCATGGCGAATGTGCTGACGCGGGCCTTTGCGCGATAATGTGTCCGCCCTGCCACAGTGCTCACTATTTTTCAGAATAGCTCTTTTCAGATTCAACGCGCTCGCGTATGAGGCCCACAGGTTGTAACTGAAAGGGAGATCGACATGACAAGGAATTTTTCGCGCTGCTGATCCCCGGGCTGTCGAGGCTTGGGCCTCGGTAGATAGCGTTGCACGCGCCAGAGGCGCAACTTAATCAAATCATCATTTAACTGCCAGGTTTTCTGAAGCGTATTTGCTTACGTCTTTGAAGCCGTGGCTCATTTTCGCCCGCGATTCATGCGCGTCTGGCGAGGGAGAATCCTATGTTTTCGCTTAAATCAAACCTGTTTGTTTCCATGCTTGTCGAAGCCAAAGACTATGCCAGGAAGATCAACCTCAGGCGCAGCCATCCGCCCAATTCCGAGATGAACCCGCGCGAGCTGAGCCGGATGCTGTCTGAACTCCGGCTGGCGCGGGAGCATGCGCAGCTCATGAACGTCATGCACCGCAACCGGATTCTTTAAGCCGTGGCGAAGAGCTCGTTGAAGGTTGCAAGCGGCGTGTTGGCGCCACAGACAATGACGCCAGCACGCTCGCCCTTTGCCGGCCTGTAGCTTCCCGAAAGCAGGGCGGCGAGGGCCGTGGCACCGCCGGGCTCGGCTATGATCTGCGCATGGGTCCAGAGCCAGCGCTGGGCGTTCCGGATGTCTTCGTCGGTGACAAGGGCGACGTGGCCCACAAATTTTTGCGCGATGGGGAACATGAGGGAACCGGCCGCGCTTGCGCCCAAACTGTCGGTGGCAAGGCCCGAAGGCTTGACGGTGACCGCGCTGCCTGCGGCGAGGGCGGCATGCAGGCAATTGCAGGTTTCAGGTTCGACGCCGATGATTTTTGATTTCGACTGATACCAGCTGGTGATGCCGCCGATCAGGCCGCCTCCGCCCACGGCCACAAGGATTTTATCCAGGTCCGGAGCCTGCTCCTCAAGCTCGCGGCCCAAGGTGCCCTGGCCCGCGAGGGTTGCTTCCATGTCATAGGCGTGAATGTTCATGGCACCGCTTTCACGGACATAGTCCTGGCACAGCGCCAGGGCCGCCTGATAGTTGGCGCCCTGCCGCACAATGGTGGCACCATAGCCGGCAATGCGGGCGACCTTGGCCGGAGAAGAAATGGTGGGCACGAAAATGCGGGCTTTGATGCCGAGGACATTTGCGGCATAGGCAACTGCCGCGCCATGATTGCCGCCAGATGCGGCGGCCACACCGGCCTTGGGAATTTTCGCGCCGACAAGATTGGTGAAGGCACCGCGCGGTTTGAAGCTGCCGGTGTGCTGGAAAAGTTCAAGCTTGAGGCAAACCGGGTTTTCAAGGCCGGGCAGGACGATATCCATTACCGGAGTCCGGCGGATGAAGGGCGCTATGCGGGTTGCCGCTTGAGCAATAGTGGCGCGCGTGATTGTCATGATGGGGTGTGCAGGGCTCCGATGATGTCGAGGCAGGGCTCGCCAAGGCTGCGGGAGATAGCAGAGTCCAGAATCCCTGCGGAAAGTTTCAGGGCTTCGCGTGATTCAAAGCCATTGAGGCGGGCCGCGAAATAAAGGCCCGCCAGAAAATCCCCGGTGCCGTAGGGCACGGCTGGTCTTATTGTCGTGCTCGTTTCCGCATATTCGCTTCCGGTGATCGCAAGAGATGCGAGATTGTTAGCATCGAGAGGAATTGAGGTTGCAAGGATTTCCTTGTAAGGAAAAGCTGCCGCCGCAAGCAGGACCTCTGCTTTGTTGGAAACGGGTTTGCCCGTGAGCCAGCCCAGTTCAAAGCAATTGGGGGTGATGCAGGACGCCAAAGGCAACAAGTCATCGCGGATGGCATTGGCGACTTCGTTCGAGACATAGAGACTGCCGTCATCGCCCAGCACGGGATCGACAAGCACGTAGAGTGACGGATTTTTATCTTTCATCTTGCGAATGAAGGAAGCGGCCACCTTGATCTGGTCGGCGCTGGCGAAATAGCCGGTCATCACGCCCACGCAGGTATCAAGGACTCCAAGTGCAACCAATGATTTCAGGATGGCCTCAAGTTCCGTGGCGAGCAGTTTTACACCGGAAGGTTTGCCGAGGCCGGGATGATTGGAGAGGATGATGGTAGGAACTTGCGATACGGTGAAGCCCGCCGCCTGGAGTGCTGGAACAGAAGCCGAGTTTCCCACGGGTCCGTAAGCCACTTGCGAGGAGATGCTGAGAATCTGGCGTGGCATCAGATGACGTTTTTTTCAAACAGAGGCTCGTTGCGGGCCACGCGGCCGTAGCCGAGGCGGGCGAGATCAATGGTGCGGTAAGCGCCATGGATGATGAGTTCGGCGATGGCATTTCCGACCGCTGGGCCTTGCTGCAGGCCATGGCCGGAAAAGCCGTTGGCAAAATAAAAATTTCCGATGCGGGGATGGGGGCCGATAATCGCGTTCTGATCCAGCGCATTGTAGTCATACTGGCCGACCCAGGCGTTGATCACCTTGATGGTTTCAAACTGCGGCACGCGTTCGGCAAGCTGGGCCCAGATGCGCTCCTCGAACCAGGAATAATCAACCTCCCAATTCATCTCCGCCGGCTCTTCGTGCTCCTCCGGCGAGAGGCCGCAGAGAAAATTGCGCCCCTCGGGGCGGAAGTAAATGCCACTGGGATCAACGGTGAGCGGCGCGCCATGCAGCGCCTCGCCGGCCTGGGGGCAATCCAGGAGATAGACGTAGCGCTTGCGGGGGCCCACGGGCAAGGCGATGTTTGCAAGATCCGCCACATGGCCGGCACCGGTTCCGGCAGCATTCACCAGATGGGAACAGGACAGGGTTTCGCCACTCGACAGGGTGATGGAGATTATCCTGTCAGCGGCGCTGCTTACGCCCGTGAGTTCATGGGCGATGATCTTGACGCCTCGGGAAACCGCTGCCTTGCGCAGGAGCGTCATCAGGGAATAGGGATCGAGCCAGCCTTCGCCGGACAATCCGAAGCAGCCGCCCGCCACGCCATCGCCCATCAGCCAGGAAAACCGTGCGGTGAGGTCAGCACCCCTGAGGATGACGTTGTCAGCGCCATTGGCCAGCTGGATGCGGTGATTTTCTTCAAGGATGGGAAGGCCTTCTGGCGAAGCCATGATGAGGTAGCCGTTCTCGTGGAAACTCACATCGGCCTCCGGCCCGAATTCCTGCTTGAGGTTTCGCATGAGCCTGAGGCCGAACTTGGAAAGCTCGATATTCTCCGGGGTTGAAAACTGCTGGCGGAGGCCCCCCAATGACCTTCCGGTGCAACCAAACTGATAGGTCGTGTCTTTCTCGATGATGGCAATTGAACCTGAAAATCCGTGCTTTTTGAGGTAGTAGGCGGCGGCACTTCCAACAACGCCGCCGCCCACAATCGCTACATCGACATGTTCCATGACAAAACATTCTGCCCAATCCCGGACCTGCTCACAAGTGCCTGCGGATGAGCGGGCTTCACTTATTTTATTTCTGTGGCTAAGCAGAGGGGATGAGCAAGACCGTCGTCGGCAATTTCTTTGAGGATTTCAGCCCTGGACAAAAAATTGTCCATGCGACACCGCGTACCCTGAATGATGGCGACCGGGCGCTTTACGCGGCACTTTATGGCTCGCGTTTCGCGGTCCAGAGTTCCGATGAGTTCGCCAGGGCAATTGGATATCCGGCGTCGCCGATGGATGACCTTCTGGTTTTCAACACAGTGTTCGGCAAGACAGTGCCGGACATATCGCTGAACGCCATTGCCAACCTGGGTTACGCGGAATGCGTGTTCTCCACTCCCGTCTATGCGAGGGATACGCTGTCGGCACGGTCCGAGGTCATTGGCCTCAAGGAAAATTCCAATGGAAAGACCGGCACGGTGTATGTGCGGAGCAAAGGGGTCAACCAGAGAGGCGAAGACGTTCTGAGCTTCGTGCGCTGGGTGATGGTGCGCAAGCGCGATGAAAAATCGGCAGCACCTGCAGCTGTTGTGCCGGAACTTAATAAGGTTGCCAGCATCAAGGCTGGGATGCCGCGTTTGAATTCAGCGAAATGGGATTTTGCCCAGTCCGGGTCGCCGCACCGTTTTGATGATTATGCGGCCGGTGAAAAGATTGATCATCTTGACGGCATGACGGTGGAGGAAGCCGAACATCAGCTTGCCACACGTCTTTACCAGAATACGGCGCGGGTGCATTTCAACCAGTTTGCGGAGCAGGGCGGAAGGTTCGGCCGCCGCCTGATTTATGGCGGCCATGTCATTTCACTGGCGCGGGCCCTGAGCTTCAACGGTTTGGCCAATGCGTTCCGTATCGCCGGCATCAATGGGGGCCGCCATGTTGCGCCGCTGTTTGCGGGCGGAACGGTGTTTGCCTGGTCGGAAATCATGGACAAGGCGGTGCAAGGCGATGTCGGCGCCTTGCGTATCGTCACGCGGGCGACACGTGATTTGCCTTGCTCCGAATTTCCGGTTGAAGACGGAACAGCAGAAAAGCCCGGTGTTATTCTGGAACTGGATTATTGGGCTTTGATCCCGCGCTAGATTGCGCCGGAATCCATCCAGTAAAGCAGAATCGACACGGTAATGGCCGCTAGGCCCGTTCCCAGGGCGATTGCGGCTGAAACGGCGGCGACCGATTCCTCATTGCGATGGGCAAAAAGGAAGGCGTTGGCCCCGGTCGGCATGGCCGCCAGGAGGACAGCGACCTTGGCCCAGAGCGGCGGTACGGACACGAGGTAATGCAAGGCCAGAAATACCAGCAGGGGCATCAGCATCATCTTCATGACAATCAGCACGGCCATGCCGCTCCACTGGCCGCGCAGGGAATAGGTGGCGAGCGACAGGCCCAAGGCAAAGAGGGCGGTGGGGATGCTGGCATCGGAGAGCATGGCGAGCATGCGGTCGACAACAGGATGAAGGCCAAGGCCGGTGAGCCGCCAAAGCGCTGCCGCCGCAAGGGCCAGCACGATGGCGTTGCCGGCAAGGCTCCAGAAAAGTTCACGGCCAAGGCGCCGGTATGAAATGGTTTCGCTGTGGCGGGCAAGCTCGCGCTGGAAGGTTGCCGCAAACCAGAGAATGGGTGCATGGATGGAGATGATGAGGCCAAGGGGAATGACGGCCTCCTCGCCATAATAGGCAAGGGCCAGCGGCGTTCCGAGCAACGCCACATTGCCGAAGCCAACCGCCATGGCGGCAGCCGCACCTCCCGATGCTGCAAGGCTATCGAATTTTTGTGAAATGAGCGTTGTCAGAACCCAGGTGACGGCAAGCCCGCCAAAAAAGGCAAGCCAGAGGCCAAAGGGCATGGCGTCCAGCGGCTTCATCAGGGCGACAGTACGAAACAGAAGGGCCGGAATGGCGAGCATGAAGACGAACAGGGTGAGACCCCGGGCGGTTGCGCTATCCAGAAGCTTCAGGCGCGCAAAGACATAACCCAGGACGATGAGGCCGAAGACGGGGAGTACGGTGGTGAGGATCGACTCCAAGTCTTACATCAAAGCCAGGGCTGGGCGGCTGCCTGCTTTTTTTCAAAAGCATCGATGGATGTGACCTTCTCCAAGCTGAGGGCGATGTCATCAAGGCCATTGAGCAGGCAATGCTTGCGGAAGGGATCGATATCGAATTTCACAGTGCCGCCGTCGGGGCCGCGAATTTCCTGCTTGGGAAGATCTATGGTGAGCGTGGCGTTGCTGCCGCGGTCGGCATCGTCCAGGAGTTTCTTCAAATTCTCCGGGGAGACAACGATGGGCAGAATACCGTTCTTGAAGCAGTTGTTGTAGAAGATGTCGGCGAAGCTGGTTGAGATCACGCAGCGGATGCCGAAATCCAGGAGCGCCCAGGGGGCGTGCTCGCGCGATGAGCCGCAGCCGAAATTGTCGCCCGCAACCAGAATCTGCGCCTTGCGGTAGGCCTGTTTGTTCAAGACAAACTCCGGCAGTTCCTTGCCTTCTTGCGTGTAGCGCATTTCGTAGAACAGGGATTTTCCCAGGCCGGTGCGCTTGATGGTTTTCAGGAACTGCTTGGGGATGATCATGTCGGTGTCGATGTTGACGATGTTGAGGGGAGCGGCAACACCATTCAAGGTTTCAAATTTTTCCATGACACCGTTCTTTCAGTTTGCGAGAGGCAGATCAACGCCGAGACTTTCACCGGCGCCGATCATCAGGTTCAAATTCTGCACGGCGGCACCGGAAGCGCCCTTGCCGAGATTATCGTAAATAGAGGTTAGCAAGACCTGGCCGCGGCCATCATTGCCAAAAACACATAGCCGCATGCGGTTGGTGTTATTGAGGGCTTGCGGGTCCACCGCGGGAGAGCGTTCAATCGGCTCAAGGGGGGCCACCTCAATGAAGGTGCTGGCGGCATAGGCATTGGCCAGAATTTCATGGATGTTGGCACTGCTGATTTTCCTCTTCAGCATGGCGAGGAAGAGGGGAACGGTGCCGAGCATGCCTTGGGCATAATTGCCAACCACGGGCTGGAAAATGGCGTCATGGGCGAGGCCCGCGTAGTGCTTCATCTCGGCCAAGTGCTTGTGGTTGAGCGTCAGGCCATAGGGCATGTAGGAGCTGGCCTGGGCGCCCGCCTTTTCATAGTCCTCGATCATTTTCTTGCCACCGCCGGAATAGCCGGACACGGCATTGTAGGTGAGCAGCGCATCGGCGGAGAGGACGCCCGCATCAACCAGGGGCTTCACCACGGCGATGAAGCCCTGCGGATAGCAGCCGGGGTTTGAGACGCGGGCCGCGCCGGCGATTTTTTTGGCCTGGGCGGAGCTCAACTCGGCAAAGCCATAGGTCCAGGCGGGATCAACCCGGTAGGCGGTTGAGGCGTCAATGACGCGGGTTTTGGAGTTTGCGTCGATCAGGCCAACCGCTTCCCGGGCGGCGTCATCGGGCAGGCAGAGGATGGCAACATTGACGCTGTTCAGCAGATCGCGGCGCGCGTTCGCATCCTTGCGCTTTTCGGGCGCAATGCTGACAAGCTCAATATCTTCACGGCTTTTAAGCCGGTCGCGGATCTGCAAGCCGGTGGTTCCAGCTTCGCCATCTATGAAAATCGTGGTCATGGCGGGGGTTCATACAGGCCAAGGTGCCCTCACGCAATCTCCCCGTGGCCGGGGCGTTTTTTATGTGGCAAGGTTGGAAAAACGGAGACTGGCGCATGACTGCCTCGACTAATCTTTTTGCTCCCGACGAGGATGTTTCACGGCCGGTCACGAATTTCGGCCCGGATTTCCCCTTTGCCTTTGATGACTGGATCAAGCACCCGGCAGGGCTCGGCTCAGTCCCGGCGCACCGCCATGGCGAAGAGGTGGCCATTATCGGGGCAGGGATGGCTGGCATGACGGCGGCATTTGAGCTTCTGAAAATGGGCCTGAAGCCGGTGGTCTATGAGGCCGCGCGCATTGGCGGGCGCTTGCGCTCGCAGGCCTTCGAAGGGGCGGAAGGGATTATCGCGGAATTGGGCGGCATGCGCTTTCCGGAGTCCTCCACCGCCTTCTATCACTATGTGAATATGCTGGGATTGAAGTCCAAATCCTTTCCCAATCCCCTGTCGCCGGCCACGCCTTAAACGGTGATCGATCTTGAGGGCAAGACGCTTTACGTGGAGAAGATTGCTGACCTGCCACCCATGTTCAAGGAAATTGGTGCGGCCTGGTCCAAGGCGCTTGAAGAGGGGGCCGGACTTTCCGGACTGCGGCAGGCCATCCGCGAGCGCGATGTTGCGGCGCTGAAGGAAATCTGGGACAGGCTCATTCCCATCTGGGATGACCGCAGCTTCTATGATTTTGTGGCGACCTCCTACGCCTTCGCCGACCGGCCCTTTCAATACCGCGAGGTTTTTGGCCAAGTGGGCTTTGGCACTGGCGGCTGGGACTCGGATTATCCCAATTCCATGCTGGAAATCCTGCGCGTGGTGGCAACGGATTGCGACGAGAACCAGAATTACATCGTGGGCGGTGTCGAGCAGGTCCCGCGGGGGCTCTGGAAGACATCACCGCCCAACATAGTGCATTGGCCCAAGGGCACGACTCTGGAATCACTCCATCGCGGCGCGCCACGTCCCGGCGTCACCCGCATCGACCGGGCCTATGGCGACAAGATCGCGGTGACGGACCGCTGGGGCGATACCAAACTTTACGACGCGGTGCTGGTGGCGCTGCAGAGCTGGCTGCTCACGACTTACATGAAATGCGAGGAGAGTTTGTTTTCGCCGAAAATGTGGATGGCGCTTGACCGCACGCGTTACATGCAATCGTCAAAAACTTTCGTGATGACGGACCGGCCGTTCTGGAAAGACAAGGACCCGCATACGGGGCGGGACCTGATGAGCATGACGCTCACCGACCGGCTGACGCGCGGCACTTACCTGTTCGACAATGGCGACGACAAGCCGGGCGTCATCTGCCTCACTTACTCATGGATGAGTGATGCGATGAAGATGCTGCCGCTGCCGGTGGAAAAGCGGGTGACGCTGGCGCTGGATGCGCTGAAGAAGATTTATCCCGACTTGGCGCTGGAAAAACATATCATCGGCGATCCCATCACGGTGTCATGGGAATCGGACCCCAATTTCATGGGCGCCTTCAAAGGCGCGCTGCCGGGCCACTACCGCTATAACCACCGAATGTATTGCCATTTCATGCAAGACAAGATGCCGCCGGCGGAACGTGGCATCTTCATTGCGGGCGATGACGTGTCGTGGACGCCGGGCTGGGTGGAAGGAGCGGTGCAAACGGCGCTCAACGCGGTGTGGGGAATCATGCATCACCTGGGCGGTGAAAGCCCCATAAATAATCCGGGACCCGGCGACAGATTTGAATCGCTGAAGCCTCTTGAGCTTCCAGACTAAGCGCGAAAAATTATTGGCAGGTTCCGGTGCAGGCGGCGGGGGCATCGGTAGTGGCTTGCGCGGTGGTAAGGCCAACCATTCCGCCAGCGGCGAGCGTTAACAACACAAGGGCCACAAAAATACGACGCAAAAACTTCGTGTCGGCCTGTACTGCGTTATTCAAGATAGTTCCCCACCAAAACGCGACTCACTCTGCACGTGAATCACTCTTACCATATCGGCTCGTCATAAGCTTTAAAATTTGGTGAAGCAATGGTTAACGGGGTGGTTCGAATCAAGATTTTCGAATATCAACAAAATGTCCGGCCAAAGCCGCCGCGGCAGCCATCTGTGGGCTGACGAGGTGGGTGCGGCCACGGTAGCCCTGGCGTCCCTCGAAGTTGCGGTTGGACGTGGACGCGCAGCGTTGCCCGGGCTTCAACTGGTCCGGGTTCATGCCAAGGCACATGGAACAGCCGGGTTCGCGCCATTCAAAGCCTGCCGCCTTGAAGATCTTATCCAGGCCCTCGGCCTCGGCCTGTTCCTTGACCAGGCCGGAGCCGGGAACAATCATGGCATAGGCCAGATTCCCCGCGATTTTCTTGCCATTTACGATCCTTGCCACATTGCGCAGGTCTTCAATACGGCCATTGGTGCAGGAGCCGATCCAGACCACGTCGAGCGGGATGTCGGTCATCTTCTGGCCGGGCTTGAGCCCCATGTATTCAAGGGCGCGCCATTTCGACTGGCGCTTGCCTTCGTCGGCGATGTCATCGGGGTTGGGCACGGCACCGGCAACCGAAACCACGTCTTCCGGCGAGGTGCCCCAGGAAACGATGGGTGGCAGGGAGGCGGCGTCGAGCTTCACGATGCGGTCAAAATGGGCGCCTTCGTCCGTGCGCAGACTATCCCAGTAGGTCCGCGCCTTGTCCCAGGCGTCGCCCTTGGGCGCCTTGGGGCGGCCATGGAGGTAGTCATAGGCTTTTTGGTCCGGGGCAATCATGCCGGCGCGGGCGCCGCCCTCGATGGTCATGTTGCAGACGGTCATGCGGCCTTCCATGCTGAGATCACGGATGGCTTCGCCAGCGAATTCGATGACCGAGCCTGTGCCGCCGGCGGTGCCGATTTCGCCGATGATGGAGAGGATGATGTCCTTGGCGGTGGCGCTGGCAGCCAGCTTGCCGGTCACATCGACCAGCATGTTCCTGGCCTTTTTCTGGATGAGCGTCTGGGTGGCGAGCACATGCTCGACTTCCGAAGTGCCGATACCATGGGCAAGGGCCCCGAAAGCGCCATGGGTGGAGGTGTGGCTGTCGCCGCAGACGATGGTAGTGCCGGGCAGGGTGAAGCCCTGTTCGGGCCCTACCACATGGACAATGCCTTGGCGCTTGTCGCGCTCATGGAAATATTCGACGCCGAAATCCCTGGCGTTCTGGGCCAGGGTTTCAACCTGGATGCGGCTTTCCTCTTCGGCGATGCCCTTGCTGCGGTCGGTGGTGGGCACATTGTGGTCGACGACGGCCAGGGTGCGCTCGGGATGGCGCACCGTGCGGCCGGTCAGGCGCAGGCCTTCGAAGGCCTGGGGGGAGGTCACTTCATGGACGAGATGCCGGTCGATATAGAGCAGGCAGGTGCCGTCGTCGGCCTCGTGGACCAGATGGTCGTCCCAGATCTTGTCATAAAGTGTGCGCGGCTTGGTCATTTACAGTCTCAAAATGAAGGTTGTGGCTGCTATTTAGTCCTTGCCGCGCCCATGTCAAATGCCCGTTCCTGCATGGGGGATTGCGGGATTCAGGGCTTCGTTGCGTGGAGAGAGAAGGCGAGCGGGAGTTTTGGGAATCCTTCGGGGAGCACCCACATGCGGCGTTTGTCTTCTTTCGCCACCATGATGGGGGCGAATTGCCAGGCCAGCTCTTCGTGTTCGTGGAGATAGTCGAGGCGGAGCCCCGCGCTTATCACGGCGTTGATGATGTCGCTCAGGGGGTGAATCCAGGAGTTGGTTGTTGTTGCGGCGACGGGCGTTGTGTCGCCGGTATAAGTTGTCGCCTCCTCTTCAACGATGGGAGCATTCGGTGGTGTGCGCCAGTCAAAGCCGTGCTCGAGGTTTGGGGTTTTTTCATTGAGCGCCATGAGGGAGGGATGGCCTTCGAGCAAATACAGCGTGCCGCCTGGTTTCAACAGCGACGACACGACCCTGGCCCAGCGCGTGACATCCGGCAGCCAGCCGATGGCGCCCCAGGTGGCATAGACCATGTCGAAATGGCCTGTGATCAAGTCGCGGGCGTCGTAAACATTGCCTTCGACGAAGCTGGCATCAAGTCCGGTTTGCTTTTGCAGGTCACGCGCGGAGGCGATGGCGACAGGTGAGAAATCGAGGCCGACGCAGGATGCGCCGCGCCTTGCAAGACAGAGCGTGTCGATGCCGAAATGGCACTGCAGGTGGGCGATGCGTTTTCCCCGGACATCACCGATCTCGCGGTCTTCGATGCCATGGAGATTGTCGGCGCCATTCAGGAATTCCCTGACGCGGTAACCACCCGCCTCGTCCTTGACATGGATGGCAGCGCGGTCATTCCAGTTGGCGAGATTGACTTTGAGATAATCGGTCATGGCTTATGCTCCAAAAGAAAAAGGCCGGCATCGCTGCCGGCCTCTGACATATTCATAGCCTGCGAAGAACTACTTCTTCTTGCCTTTGCCGCTGGCCTTGGCTTCCGCTTTGGCCTTGGCTTTGATTTCCGCACTGGCGGCGGCGCTGACGGCGGTGGAAGCAGCGACTTCCATGTCCACCTGGTCTTCAAATTCGCTGGCGCGGCGTTCGATGATGCGGGCCGACTTGCCGGTGCGGTCACGGAGGTAATAGAGCTTGGCGCGGCGCACTTCGCCACGGCGCACAACCTTGATCGAGTCGATCAGCGGGGAGTAAACCGGGAATACACGCTCAACACCTTCGCCGTAGGACATTTTGCGGACGGTGAAGTTTTCATTGATGCTGCCGCCGGAGCGGGCTATGCAAACGCCTTCATAGGCCTGAACGCGGGTGCGCTCGCCTTCAACGACTTTCACGTTGACGATGACCGTGTCGCCGGCGCCAAATACCGGCACGCCGCGCTGGGCGGCAACGATGGCCACCTGCTCTTTTTCGAGCTGTTGAATGATGTTCATGACAGATATCCTTTAGAGTTGGGCGGGCTATAGCGGGTCAGGCCACATAAATCAATTCTTATCGGGCAGATATTTCCGCCAGAGGTCGGGCCTCCGCTGCTTGGTTAAGGCCTCGCGCTGTTCGTGCTTCCACTTGGCGATGGCCTTGTGGTCGCCGGAGAGCAGAATCTGAGGGATTTCAAGGCCTTCCCAGATGCGGGGTTTAGTGTAGTGGGGGTGCTCCAGAAGGCCATCCTCGAAGCTTTCCTCCACGCCGGATTCAGCCTTCCCCATGACGCCGGGGAGCAGGCGGACCACGGCATCCAGAAGGGCCAAGGCCGCCGGTTCGCCGCCGGAGAGTACGAAATCGCCGAGGGAGACCTCGATGAGTTTGCGGTTTTCGATGACGCGCTCGTCAATGCCTTCAAAGCGGCCACAGACAATGAGGCAGCCGGGGCCTGCGGCCAGTTCGCGGACGAAGGCTTGCGTGAGGGGTATGCCACGGGGGCTCATGAGCAGGCGCGGGCCCACATGGGGGGCAGCATCGATGGCGGCGGCCAGAATATCGGGCTTCAAAACCATGCCGGCGCCGCCGCCGGCGGGATGGTCGTCCACGGTGCGGTGTTTGTCGGTTGCCGAAGCGCGGATATCGCGGGCGTCGAGGGACCAGAGGCCATCGTTCAGGGCCTTGCCTGCCAGCGAAATGCCAAGGGAGCCGGGAAACATTTCGGGAAAGAGGGTGAGGATGGTGGCGGTGAAGGTCATTCCCGTTCACCCTCATCCAGATAACCCTCAGGCAGATTCACAATGATCTTGCCGCTGCTGAAATCTTCCTGCGGCACGAAGGCATTGGTGAAGGGAATGAGGACGGTTTCGGCGTTGCCGTCAACGGCGACTTCCAGCAAATCGCCGGCGCCATAGTTTGGCATGCCGACGAGCTTTCCCAATGCAGTGCCATTCTCCAACACCACATCCAGACCCATGAGATCATGTGCATAGGCTTCGTGGGTTTTGAGTTTTGGAAGTTTTTCGCGACCGACGAAGAGTTCAACGCCTTTCAGCGTCTCTGCTTCGTTGCGATCATTTACGTTCTTGAGGCTGGCGATGAAGTCATCCTTCGCGGCCTTGAGCTTTGTAATTTCAAAACTTTGGCCGGAGGTAGATTGCAAGGGACCGTAGCGGCCAATGCTTGGGGGATCAGAGGTGAAGCTTTTCAGCTTCACCTCGCCCTTGATTCCGTGGGCTCCCACAATCACGCCGACGAGAACCTGATCACGCGGGGTGCCCATAACTTAGCTTAAGCCTGTGGGGCCTCGGCGGCGGGTGCTTCCACAGCGGCGGCTGCAGCGGCGGCAACCTTTGCGGCGGCATCGGCCTGCAGCTTTTCACGCTCCAAACGCTTCTTGCCGGGAAGGGCCTTCTGCGGATTGTTGCGGGCTTCGCGCTTCTTGATGCCGGCCTTGTCGAGGAAACGCAGCACGCGGTCAGTGGGCTGGGCGCCCTTCTTGAGCCACTCGGCGGCCTTGGCGCCATCGAGCTTCACGCGGGCCTCATCGGTTTTGCCCAGCATCGGGTTGAAGGCGCCGATCACGTCGATGAACTTGCCATCACGCGGGGCGGCATGATCTGCCACCACGATGTGATAG
This sequence comes from Aestuariivirga sp., assembly GCA_030680855.1. Lineage (GTDB taxonomy): Bacteria > Pseudomonadota > Alphaproteobacteria > Rhizobiales > Aestuariivirgaceae > Aestuariivirga. Next base: position 119,642 of record JAUXUN010000057.1, on the reverse strand, counting down.
TAAGGGCGCTTCTTGGTGCCGGCGCGCGCCAGCCTGATTTTCATTGCCATGTCTCATTACTCCTTAATGTTCGAGATCATCGTTTCTTACCCGGAAGGCCCGGGAATCCTTTGAAGGGTGGTGCTTTGCCGCCGAGGCCCGGCAGGCCGCCGAGGCCGGGAAGGCCGCCGCCGCCAAGACCCGGCAGGGACTTCGGCATTTCGGGAAGTGAGCCGCCCTGCATCATGTCTTTCAAGTCGGCTGGGATCGCATTGGGATCAAGCGCTGCCAGTTCGGCCTGCATCTTTTCAAGTTCGGCCGCATCAGGGGCACCCTTGCCACCCATCAGCTTGCCGAGCATGCCCTTGCCCTGGCCCATCTGCTTCATCATGGTTGCCATCTGCATGTGCATCTTGAGCAGGCGGTTGATTTCCTCAACCTTGGTGCCGGAGCCCGCCGCCACGCGCTTCTTGCGGCTGGCGTTCATGATTTTCGGATTGCGCTTTTCATAAGGGGTCATCGACGAGATGATCGAGACCTGGCGCTTCAGGATGCCGTTGTCGAGGTTGGCGCCATCCACCTGTTTCTTGATCTTGCCCATGCCGGGCAGCATGTTCATCATGCCCGCCATGCCGCCCATCTTCTGCAACTGCTTGAGCTGGTCGGCCAAGTCATCAAGATCGAAGGCGCCCTTCTTCATGCGCTCGGCGATCTTGCGGGCCTTGTCCTGGTCGATGTCCATGGCGGCGCGTTCGACGAGGCTCACCACGTCGCCCATGCCGAGAATGCGGCCGGCAATGCGTGATGGGTGGAAATCTTCCAGGCCTTCGAGTTTTTCGCCGGTGCCCATGAGCTTGATGGGCTTGCCGGTGACGGCGCGCATGGAGAGGGCTGCACCGCCACGGCCATCGCCGTCGATGCGGGTGAGCACGATGCCGGAAATGCCGATCTTCTCGTCGAAGGCGCGGGCGAGGTTTACCGCGTCCTGACCGGTGAGGGCATCGGCGACGAGAAGCGTTTCATTGGGCTTGCAGATATCGCGGACGCTGGCTGCTTCGGCGAGCAGCTCTTCATCGATGTGCAGGCGGCCGGCGGTATCGAGCATCACCACGTCGTAACCGCTGATGCGAGCTTCTGCCATGGCGCGTCTGGCGATCTGGGTCGGCGTTTCGCCCTTGACGATGGCCAAGGTGGCGACCTTCACCTGCTGGCCGAGGATAGCGAGCTGTTCCTGGGCGGCGGGGCGGCTTGTATCGAGGGAGGCCATCAGAACCTTGCGCTTCTCGCGCTCCTGCAGGCGCTTGGCGATCTTGGCTGTCGTCGTGGTTTTGCCGGAACCCTGCAGGCCCACCATGAGAATGGCCACGGGGGGTGCCGCGCGGAGGTTCAGCGCGGACTGGTCGCTCCCCAGGGTTTCCACCAGCACGTCATGGACAATCTTCACCACCATCTGGCCAGGCTTGATCGACTTGACGATCTCGGCGCCCACGGCGCGCTCCTTCACCTTGTCGATGAAGGTGCGGACCACTTCGAGGGCAACGTCGGCCTCAAGCAGGGCGCGGCGCACTTCGCGCATGGCCACATCGACATCAGCCTCCGACAGCGCCCCGCGTCCGGTGAGCTTGTCGAAAATGCCTGACAGGCGATCGCTTAAGGTTTCAAACATCCAGTCTCTCTTTTAATCTTCCTTCCCCCTTGAGGGAGAAGGTGGCGCGTAAGCGCCGGATGAGGGGTATGCCAGACGCGGTAACACTCGCGTCAACCATACCCCTCACCCGTCAGCCTTCGGCTGCCACCCTCTCCCTCAAGGGGAGAGGGGAAAGTTTGCCAAAAACCCAAACGAAAATGACACCCGGAAACGATACTCGTTGCCGGATGTTGGCCGCCTCATCTCCCGAAAGGTTAACTTTCATGTATAAGGTGGCGCCAGATCGTTCAAGCGTCTGACGGAATTGAGGGGGACATAGGGGAAACGGGGGGAGAAGTCAAATTGGAGGGGATACCATTCCAGACCAATCCGGTTAAGGTGTGGCTGACTGCAAACAAATTGGAATATTTCATTGTGAAAGAGATAAACCTGGATGCCGACGGTTGGAAATCGCAAGAAGATTTTTTCATTGCGCTTCTTCCCAAATTGGGAGCGCCAAACTGGCACGGACACAATCTTGATGCTTTGTGGGACTCGCTTGTGGCAGGGCAGATAAATTCGACCAAACCTCCATACTCTATCACTGTCATCAATGTGGACAGGATACCTGATATTCTTGTTGCCTATCTCGTGAAGTTTGAGAAGCTAGAGCGGAATGACCCTAGACGGAACCATACCCGGCATTTGTGAAGTAGTTTGAGCATTCGGCAGGAGAGAAAGTGTTGAGGAGCGACCCTATGCGTTGCCATGTGGCTTCGATGGTTCGCTCTTTTGCTTTTCTGAGGAGATGTTTCAGCTTTGCAAACACTTGCTCGATGGGATTGAGGTCCGGACTGTAGGGCGGCAGGAAGAGCAGCCGTGCACCGGCGGACCTGATGACGGCCCTGACCGCATCGCCCTTGTGGCTGCCGAGATTGTCCATGATCACGACATCGCCTGGCTTGAGCGTCGGCAGCAGGAACTGTTCGACATAGCGCAGGAAGCTCTCCCCGTTGATGGGGCCATCGAAGACACAAGGTGCGGTGATGCCATCATGGCGAAGGGCAGCAAGGAAGGTCAGCGTTTTCCAGTGGCCGTGGGGCACCAACGCCCGGAGACGCTCGCCTTTCTCTCCCCAGCCGCGCAACGGGGCCATGTTGGTCTTGGTCCAGGTCTCGTCAATGAAGACGAGACGGCCGGGATCAATCCTGTTCTGGTATTTGCGCCACCAATACCTGCGCCGCGCAACATCAGGCCTTGCCTGCTCAGCCCCATGAACCGTTTTTTTTGAAGCTCTTGCCCTCGCGGTGGACGAAGTTCCACATGGTCCGGTAGTCCACTTTCAGGCCGCGCTCCGCCAAGCCATCGGCAAGTCCCTGCAGCGTCACATCGCCAGCCGCGATCTGTGCCAAAACCCAATCCCTGTGCTCACCCGATATCTTTGGGGGCACGTGGCCGCCGATCTTCGCTGGCTTCACACTGCCGGTCTTGCGATAGCGGTCCAGCCATTTGATCACGCAGGACGCACTCACCCCGAGCCGCCCGGCAACCGCATGGCGGCTCTCGCCTGCATTCACAAACCGAACCGCCCGCTCTCGCAGCTCCATCGCATAAGGCTTGGTCATCTCTGCTGGCCTCCAACCCAGCGGCCAGTTTGAATCACATTTCAGCTGCTTCGGGAATCCCCATTCCGATTCCATCAAACCTCATTCCGCTCTAGTAATTGGTATGCAGGCAGAGGGAGTTGAAATTCAGGTAAAGTTTGTCCCTCTACTCAGTCTGGTAGTTCGAAGTTCGAAAAAGCAATCCTGATCAATTTGATCCGGCAAGGCCCCTCGGTGTCACTTCAATGCGCCGCAGCCAAAGCCCCGCGCTCGGCCCGGTTCTCCCGCAGCATGAACACCATCAGCCCCGCAAGAATCGCGGTTCCAAAGGCGAACCACCACATTTCGGTATAGCGGGCGAAGAGGTCGAAGAGGTAGCCGCCGAGGAAAGCGCCCAGCGCGCCGCCCAGGGCGTGGCCGCCTGAGATGAGTCCCATGGCAAGGCCCATGATCTTCAATCCCAAGTGCGAGGCCACGAGGCTGGCGGTGGGCGGCACGGTGGAATAATCGAAGATGCCGTAGATGACGGCGAAGAGGAACATCATTTCATAGCTGGTGCCCACGTTCATCAGCACGATGAAGGAGAGCGAACGCACGAGATAGATAGAGCCGAGCAGGAGCGGGCGGTTCACCCGGTCGGTGAGGTAGCCGGAGGCGAACATGGCGGCGAAGTTTATGGCGGCGGTGAGGCCGTAAATCCCCGAGGCCGGCACGGGCGGAAAGCCGCAATAGGCGGCATAGGGCAGGAAATGGGTTTCAATGGCCCCGGTCGTGGTGATGCCGCAGATAAAGAAACTCCAATAGAGAATGTGGAAGGTGGGACTGGTAGCCAAGAACTTGAGGCGGGTCCCCAGGGGTTCGTCGGAAATGGTCTCGGATTTCTCTGCGGCCTCTTCTTCAGTGGGTTTCAGCATGATCCAGATGACAAGGGCCATCAGGGCGCAGGCCGCGGCGGCGGCCATGATGCTCCAGCGCCAGGAAAAATAGCTGAGGCCGATGGCAAGCAGCGGCACGGTGATGAACTGCCCTGCCGTTGCGCCGGAATTTGCGATGCCCGTGGCGAGCCCGCGGTTTTCCTTGAAGAGCTTGGCAACAGCGGTGGAGATGAGGTGCATGTTGGCGGTGGCAAAGCCCACCCCGGCGATGAGGCCGTAGCCAATAATGAAAATGGCGGCGACGGGCACCACGGCGAAGGCCAGCAGCCCGGTTCCGACCAGCAGAAGGCCTGCCACCAGCATGATGCGGGCCCCAAAGCGGTCCGCCAGATTGCCGGCCACGGGCGAGAAAATTGCCACCATGATCAGCGCCACGGATTGGCCGGAGCCAATAAAGGTTTTTGACCAGCCGAGGGTGTTGGCCCATTCGTCGGTCATGACGGAAACGGACTGGCGGGCGGACATGACAATGGAAAGCGTGGCAAAACAGAGCCACACGATGATCCAGGGATTGATGCGGGGTTTCGCGGTCATGGACACTGTTGAGCATGACCCAAGGGGCTTCGGCTAGTATGAAAATTGTACTGCTCAGGGCCCGAAAAAAGTGAAAGCATTCTTCCCTCAACTGACGTAATTCCCGACCTCCACCCCTAACTCCTCCCCGCAAGGGGGAGGGGAATGAGTTGCGGCTAGCTTTTTCGGCCCGTTTCACCATATAACCCCCTGAAATGACCCAGGCTGTCAGCATCCCCTTTCGCAAGATGAACGGGCTCGGCAATGATTTTGTCGTGCTTGACGGGCGAAGCCGTGCGATTTCCATGGATGACGTACGGGCGCGGGCGATTGCCGACCGCAAAACCGGCATCGGCTGCGACCAGATCATCATCCTGCAGAAATCCGATATTGCCGATGTGCGCATGCTGGTGTGGAACAGCGGCGGCGGGCAGGTTGAAAGCTGCGGCAACGCCGCGCGCTGCATTGCCAACATGCTGTTTGACGAGAATAAAACGACGTCAGCCACCATCGATACGCTGGGCGGCTTCCTGGTGGCGCGCAAGGCGGGCGACAGGGTGGTGACCATCGACAATGGCGTGCCGCGCTTTGACTGGAAGGACATTCCGCTGTCCGAGCCTTTCCACGACACGCGCCATATCGAATTGCAGGTGGGGCCCATCGATGCGCCACTCATTCATTCGCCGTCGGTGGTGAATGTGGGCAACCCGCATTGCATCTTCTGGGTTGATGATCTCGATGTGGTCGATCTCTCCAAGGTTGGCCCTATGCTGGAGCATCATCACCTGTTTCCGGAGCGGGCGAATATTTCGCTGGCGCGTGTCGATGCGCGCGATCATGTGACGCTGAAGGTGTGGGAGCGCAGCGCTGGCCTCACCAAGGCTTGCGGCACGGCGGCCTGCGCCGTGATGGCGGCGGGGGCGCGGATCAAGATCATTGACCGGAAGTGCCGGATCACCTTGCCGGGCGGCGACCTGATGATGGAATGGCGCGAGAGCGATGACCATGTGCTGATGACCGGACCCGTGGCCTATGAATTTGACGGCGTGCTGCCGCAAGAGCTGGCCGCATGAGCGAAAGCGAATTCGTCACCTTTGGCTGCAGGCTCAATACCTACGAGTCGGAAGTGATGCGTAGCCATGCTGAGAAGGCCGGCCTAAGGGATGCGATTGTCTTCAACACCTGTGCGGTGACGGCGGAAGCCACACGGCAGGCGCGGCAGGCCATCCGCAAGGCGCACAAGGACAGGCCAGAGGCAAAAATCATCGTCACGGGCTGCGCGGCGCAGACAACGCCGGAAATGTTTGCCGCCATGCCGGAAGTTGCAATGGTGCTCGGCAATGAAGAAAAATTGCAGCCGCAGAACTGGCTGCCTGGCGCCAATGACAGGGTGCGGGTGAGCGAGATCATGAGCCCGCGCAAGAACCATCTGCACATGATTGACGGATTGACGGAACGAACGCGGGCTTTCGTGCAGGTGCAGAACGGCTGCGACCATCGCTGCACGTTCTGCATCATTCCCTTTGGACGCGGCAACTCACGCTCGGTTGAAATTGCGCAGGCGTTGGAACAGGTGCGCCGGCTGGTGGCGAATGGCTATGCGGAAGTAGTTTTGTCGGGGGTTGATATCACCTCGTGGGGCGCTGATCTCGATGGCGCGCCGAAACTTGGGGCGCTGGTCAATCGCATTTTGAAAGATGTGCCCGATCTCAAGCGCCTGCGGCTCTCGTCGATTGATTCCATTGAGACTGATCCGGAACTGATGGAGGTAATGGCGGGAGAGGCGCGGCTGATGCCGCATATTCACCTCTCGCTGCAATCCGGCGACAATATGATCCTGAAGCGGATGAAGCGGCGGCATGCACGGGAAGATTCCATCGCCTTTTGCCATGAGCTGAAATCGCGCCGTCCCGACATGGTGTTCGGGGCCGACATCATCGCGGGCTTCCCGACCGAAACTGAAGGAATGTTCGAGAACTCGCTGAAGATCGTTGATGAGTGCGGCCTTACCTATCTGCATGTCTTTCCGTTCTCGCCGCGGCCGGAAACTCCGGCGGCGCGCATGCCGCAACTGGACAAGCTGGTGATCAGGGAGCGGGCCCAGCGATTGCGCGCGAAGGGCGATGAGCGATTGTTCCGCTTCCTCAACAATTCCATCGGGGCCACACAACGCGTGTTGGTCGAAACCCTGAATTCAGGCCGCAACGAACAATTCGCGCAGGTAAAATTCACCCAAAGTCTTTCGCCCGGTGCCATCGTCAGGGCCCATGTCACTGGCGCTAACGGTCACTATCTTGAAGCAAGGCTCGCCGCATGAGCGGGTTCTTCAAGAAGCTTTTCAACCGGATTGTCGGCAAGACTGAAGAAGCGCCACCGCCTCCACCTGTTGTGGAACAGCTTGAAGCGCCTGCGCCGGTCATCGTTAAAGCTATTCCGGAGCCGGTTGAGCCCGAGCCACGGGCCGAGGTAAAACCAGAACCCAAGGCAAAGGCCGCACCTGAGCCGAAAAAGGCTGAACCCAAGCCTAAGGCAAAACTGGAGCCCAAAAAGGCTGAGGCCGTGAAGCCTGAGCCAAAGAAGGCAGAACCGAAAAAAGTCGAAGTCAAAAAGGTTGAAGCGGTTAAGCCGGAACCAAAGAAGGCTGAGGTCAAGAAGCCCGAACCAAAGAAGCCCGAATCAAAGAAAGTTGAACCCAAAAAGGTCGAAGTCAAGAAAGTTGAGCCGGTAAAGCCAGAACCCAAAAAGGTTGAGGCGAACAAGCCGGAGCCAATCAGGCCGGAACCTAAAAAAATTGTTCCGCCGCCGAAACCCGCACCGCAAGAAAAGATTGAAGTTGAAGTCCCAGTTCCGAAAATCGAAGTTGCTGCGCCGCCGCCGGTTGTTGAAGAAGCTCCCGCGCCGTTCCCGGTCATTGTTCCTGTTGCGCCCGAGCCGGAACCTGTTCAAGCCAAGGGCTGGCTGTCGCGACTCACGCAAGGACTGTCCAAGTCTTCCAAATCGATCACCACGTCGATCACCTCGATCTTCACCAAGCGCAAGCTGGATGCGACGACGCTTGAGGAACTGGAAGATGTGCTGATCCAGGCGGACCTCGGCATTGCGGTTTCAGAGCGCATCATCAAGGCGGTGTCTGCCGGGCGCTATGACAAGGAAATCGAGCCCGAAGAAGTGAAGCGCATTCTGGCTGAAGAAGTGGCCAAGGTTCTGAAACCCGTTGAGGTGCCGTTCAATTTCGGCAGCGAGAAGCCTTTTGTCATTCTGGTGGTGGGGGTCAACGGAGCTGGCAAAACCACGACCATCGGCAAGCTGGGGGCCATCGCCACGGGCGAAGGCTTCAAGGTGATGTTTGTCGCCTGTGATACCTTCCGTGCCGCGGCTATCGAGCAGCTCACCATTTGGGGCGAGCGCATCGGGGCCAAAACCCTGTCGCGGCCCACGGGTTCTGATTCGTCGGGGCTGGCCTATGATGCGATGCAAACTGCCAAGGAAGACGGCACTGACATTCTGTTCATCGACACGGCGGGGCGGCTGCAGAACAAGGCCTATCTGATGGACGAGCTCGACAAGATCGTGCGGGTGGTCAAGAAACAAGACGAGACGGCGCCGCACGCGGTGCTCTTGATCCTCGATGCCACGACAGGGCAGAATGCCATTTCGCAGGCTGAAATTTTCACCAAGGTGGCGGGAGTCACCGGCCTGATCATGACCAAGCTTGATGGCACGGCGCGGGGTGGTATTCTTGTGGCAATCGCGGAAAAATTTGCGCTCCCCATCCACGCCATTGGGGTTGGCGAAACCATCGATGACCTTCAACCCTTCGACGCGGACGCTTTTGCCCGCGCCATTTCAGGAATAGCCGAGCCATGAAACCACTTCCCAAATTCCTCATCGAGATGGGCCCGCTGCTTGCCTTCTTCATCGGCAACTGGAAGGGCGGGGTGTTCTGGGGCACGGGCATTTTCATGGTGGCGACTGCCGTGGCGCTTGCCGCCTCGTGGATCATGACGCGAAAGATTGCCAAGGTTCCGCTGTTCAGCGCCATCTTTGTCGGCATCTTCGGCGGGCTTACAATCTGGATGCACGACGACACCTTCATCAAGGTGAAGGTGACACTGATCAACGTGTTCTTCGGTGCCCTGCTCTTGGGCGGGCTCTATTACGGCAAATTGTTCATAAGATACGTGGTTGGCGAGGCGGTCAATCTTCCCACCGCGGCGTGGCGCGTGCTCACCCTGCGCTGGGGCATCTTCTTCCTGGTGGTGGCTCTCCTCAATGAACTGATCTGGCGGAATGTCAGCACTGACATGTGGGTCAACTTCAAGGTGTTCGGTTTGCTCGGGCTGACCCTGGCATTCGCACTTGCGAACGCGCCCTATATGGCCAAGCACATGATCGAGGATGAGGCCTCCAAGCCTGACGCGCCATCCGCTTGAGCAGCCGATTTTCAGAAGTCAAGAGTTGTAATCCGTGCCCGGATGATTTTAGATGCTTTGCAATGCGGCGGGCGCGTGCTTTTTTGCTTGCCGCTTCGAAGTTGAAACGCTAGGACTCACCGGCTTTCTGAATTCAAGGCGCAGTCATCGTTGCACGGGCAGGGGGATGACGCGACGGGCGGAAAGCAATGGGGCAAGCAACACAGCAGGGGATCAAAATCCGTTTGATTCACCGGCGCAGGAGTAGGGGCCAATGAGCGGCAACAGGGACGTAAAGCAACTGTCGCGATCACTTTCGCATTTGTTGAAGCGGGCAGTGCAATACTCCATCCACCTTTACATGAGCGAGACAGGAAAGACCGGCCTGACACATCGTCAGTTCACGGTGTTGTTGGCAGCCGACGCCCATGAGGGCAGGAGCCAGACGGAGCTTGTGAAGATGACCGGCATCGACCGCTCGACGCTGGCCGATCTCGTGGCCCGCCTCATGGCGCAGGGCTATGTGCAGCGCCGGCGCACCAAGGACGATGCGCGCACCAACGCCATCAGGCTGACACCCATCGGCAAGAAAATGCTGAAGCAGGCGCAATCGGGGGCGGAAGAAGTTGACCGCCAGCTTCTGGCCACTTTGCCGAACTCGGACCGCAAGACGCTGCTGGAATGCCTCACCGGCCTTGCCGCCGAAATGGACAAGGTGGAAGACAAGGAACCGGAAAAGCCGGTGCGAAAAGTCCGGCCGCGCAAGGGCCGCTGATCAAGGCAGAGGCTGTTTGGCCTTTTCAATTTCACCAGCAAAAGTCCCGGCCATGATTTCCGGCGATAGCGGGCCGATCCATTTGAAGCGGATGATTCCCCTGCCATCGACGATAAAGGTTTCGGGCACGCCGTAGCTTCCCCAGTCAATTGTCGCGCGTCCGCTGGTGTCGGCGCCAATGGCGGCGAAGGGCTGGCCCAAGGTGCCGAGGAAACGCCTGGCATTTTCGGGTTTGTCCTTGTTGTTGATGCCATAGAGGCGAATGTCGGTTCGCTTGGAAAGCTCCATGAGAATGGGATGTTCAAGGCGGCAGGGACCGCACCAGGAGGCCCAGATGTTCACCACGGAGACGCCGCCGGTTTTGAGATCGGCGGAGGTCAGGCCGGGAATGTTTGATCCTTCGAGTGCCGATAGGGAAAAATCCGGCGCGGGTTTGCCGATCAGGGCTGAGGGCAAGTTGCTCGGATCGCCGGACAGGCCCTTCCAAAACACAAGTGCGAGGCCAACAAAAATGACAATGGGCAGAAGGGCAAAGCCAAGCCGCCGGCGTGTTGGTACGGCCGTCACTTCTTTGTCTCTTGAAACTGCGCGAGCCGTTTCCTGGCGCGGGCGTCACGGCTGAATACATAAATAATGAGGCCCGCGATAAATGCGAGGCTCAGGGCATAGGCGGCGGCAACGAAGCTTGCGTGATCCGCGTTCCAGTCCATCACGCCTCTCCGCTTCGGGCAATCTGGAGATTGCGCAATTTCCGCGTGGCAATCTCACTGCGCATGGACATGAGATGGAGAGCGAGAAAGAGAAACGAGTAGGCCAAGCCTAAAACAAGTAAAGGCCAACGTATTGACCAATCGATAGTGGAGCCGTCCATTCTGAGCACGCTGGCCGGTTGGTGCAGGGTGTTCCACCAGTCGACGGAAAACTTGATGATGGGGATGTTTACGAAACCGACAAGGGCCACGATGCGGGCAATCATCGCGGCGCGTGTTGGTTCCTCGATGGCCTGCCAGATGGCGATGTAACCCACATACAGAAGGAAAAGCACAAACATTGAAGTAAGCCGTGCGTCCCACACCCACCAGGCCCCCCACATGGGCTTACCCCAGAGGGAGCCTGTGGCAAGGGCCAGAAAGCAGAAGACGGCGCCGATGGGAGCGGCGGTCTTTGCGGCCACATCGGCGAGGGGATGGCGGAAGATGATGGCCACGGCGCTGGCCAGCGCCATGACTGTATAGACAAGCATCGCTAGCCATGCGGCGGGCACGTGGACAAACATGATGCGCACGGTTTCTCCCTGCTGGTAATCGGGCGGCGCGGAGACGAGCGCGCCATAGAGGCCAATGGCAAAGAGGATGATGGTCACCACCCAGATTGTGGGCAGGGCCCTGTTGGCAAGGCTCAAGAAACGGGTTGGGTTGGCGAATTGCTGCATGTTTTATTCTACGAAAATTGGATCATTTGAGATAGGCCCGTAGCGCCGCAGCGGCGGCGATGGGGGCAAGCACGAGGCTTGCCAAAGTGATGGCCGCCAGAATGAGAAGCGATGGGGCGATCACCTCCGGATTTCCGGTCGTGGCGGACATGCCGAAGACGAGGACGGGCACATAAAGCGGCAGAACCAGAATGGAAATGAGCAGGCCGCCGCGGCGGAGATTGAGGGTGAGGGACGCGCCGATGCTGGCGAGAAGCGAAAGGGCTGAGGAGCCCAGAACCATGGCGAGCGTCAGGGGCCAAATGATCTCTGTTCTCAGGTTGAGCAGGATGCCGAGAAAGGGTGCTGCAATGCTGAGCGGCAGGCTGGTGGATAGCCAGTGGGCGATAGCCTTGGTGAGGGCCACAAGTTCAAGGGAGGCGGGCGCCATGACCATGATCTCCAGCGAGCCGTCCTCGAAATCCTGCTGGAAAATGCGGTCGGCGGAAAGCAGCACGGAGAGGAGCAGGGTGATCCACAGGATGCCGGGGGCGAGCCGCTGCAAGGTAACCTGGTCGGGGCCGATGCCGATGGGCAGCAGCACAAGCACGGTCAGAAAAAATCCAAGGGCGGTTCCAACGCCGCCGCCCTGGCGGGCGGCAAGGATGAGGTCGCGTCGGAGAAGGGCGAGAAGCAATTTCATGGCGTTCCCCCGAGGTGGAGATTTTTGTCGGGGTTCAGCCCAAGCGGAACATGAGTTGCGGCAACAATAAGCCCGCCTTCCCTGAGATGCCCATTCATGAGGGCTGCGAGCAGTTTCTGGGCGGATTCGTCCAATCCCACGCTGGGTTCATCGAGCAGCCAGATGGCACGGGGGACAAGAGCCAATCTTGCAAGCGCAAGGCGGCGTCTTTGGCCGGCAGAGAGCAGTGCCGCAGGATAATCTGCAAGTGCCGCCAGATTAACGGCCTGCATGGCGCGCATGAGATCACCACCCCCGAGGAAGTCGCGCCAGAAAATTAGATTCTCCGTGACGGTGAGTGCAGATTTGCTGGCGTCGCTGTGGGCGATGTAGTGGGCCTGCTGCCCCGGGTTCATATCCGGCGCGCCGCCTGCGAGTGATATTCTGCCATGGCTGGGTTCGCCAAGGCTTGCGAGAAGGCGGAGCAGCGATGATTTGCCGGAACCGTTGGGGCCGGTGAGCTGCAGGAGTTCGCCGCTGCCGAGGGTGAAGTTCTGGTTGCTGAAAACTGTCCGGCCGCCGCGCTCGCAAGCCAGATTCTCGGCCGACAGCTGCATCAACGCTAAATCATGTACTGGCCGCCGTTGGCGGACAGGGTTGAGCCGGTGATGAAGCCTGCCTCATCGGCGGCAAGGAAGACCACGCAACGGGCGATTTCCTCGGCCTCGCCCAGGCGGCCCACGGCGATTTGCGGAATGATGCTTTTCTCGCGCACGTCCTGCGGCACGGCCATGACCATTTCAGTCGCGATGTAACCCGGGCAGATGGCGTTGACCGTGATGCCAAGCTTGGCGCTTTCCTGGGCCAGCGCCTTGGTAAAGCCGAGATCGCCAGCTTTTGCAGCCGAGTAATTTGTCTGGCCGAACTGACCCTTCTGGCCATTGATTGATGAGATGTTGATGATGCGTCCGAACTTCCGCGCCCGCATGCCTTCGATCACGGGCCTTGTCATGTTGAACAGCGAATTGAGATTGGTGTTGATCACGGCATGCCAATGCTCGGCAGTCATGCGGTGAAAGGCGCTGTCACGGGTAATCCCGGCATTGTTGATCAAGACCTCGATGGGACCAAGATCAGCTTCAACCTGTTTCAAGCCAGCGGCGCATGCATCGGTGTTTGACACGTCCCATTTGTAAACCGGAATTCCGGTTTCGCTCTTAAAGGCGTTGGCGGCTTCGTCATTGCCGGCGTAAGTGGCGGCGACTTTGTAGCCCGCTGCCTTCAATGCTTTTGAAATGGCAGCACCTATGCCGCGGCTGCCACCGGTGACGACTGCTACCCTGCCCATCATGCCCCCTTAGTTTTCTACGCACATGGCAATGCCCATGCCGCCGCCGATGCACAGGGTGGCGAGGCCCTTTTTGCTTTTGCGCTTTTGCATTTCATGAATCAGCGTGGTGAGCACGCGGGCTCCGCTCGCACCGATGGGGTGGCCGATGGCGATGGCGCCGCCGTTCACATTCACGATGTCGGGGTTCCAGCCCATGTCCTTGTTCACGGCGCAGGCCTGGGCGGCGAAGGCTTCGTTGGCTTCGACGAGATCAAGGTCGGCGGCTTTCCAACCGGCTTTTTTCAAAGCGGCTTGCGAAGCGGGGATCGGGCCCGAACCCATGAGTGCGGGGTCAACGCCAGCTGTCGCCCAGGACGCGATGCGGGCGAGCGGCGTAAGTCCGCGCTTTGACGCTTCGGCAGCGCTCATCAGAATGAGAACGGCGGCGCCATCATTGATGCCTGAGGCATTGGCGGCGGTTACGGTGCCATCCTTCATGAAGGCGGATTTCAGCTTGGCGATGCTTTCAAGGGTCACGCCCTTCTTGACGTATTCATCGTCAGAGACGATCACGTCACCCTTGCGGCCGGCAATCGTCACGGCGCAAATTTCATCCTTGAACTTGCCGGCGGCCTGGGCGGCTTCCGCCTTGTTCTGCGAGGCAACGGCAAGGGCGTCCTGCATTTCACGGGTGATCTGCCATTGCCTGGCAACATTCTCGGCGGTCGTGCCCATGTGATAGCCATTGAAAGCATCCCACAGGCCATCCTTGATCATGGTGTCGATGAAGTTCCAGTCACCCATTTTCACGCCATCGCGCAGGTGCGCCGCGTGGGTGGACTTGCTCATGGATTCCTGGCCGCCGGCGGCCACAATCGCCGCACTTCCCGACTGGATTTGCTGCATGCCAAGTGCCACGGCGCGAAGCCCCGAGCCACAGACCTGGTTCAGGCCCCAGGCAGTGGCCGAGTTTGGAATGCCGGCATGGATGGCAGCTTGCCTGGCGGGGTTCTGGCCCTGGGCGGCGGTCAGGACCTGGCCCAAAATCACCTCGTTTACCTCATCGGGTGAAACCCTGGCGCGCTCCATGGCGGCCTTCAGGGCCACGGTGCCGAGAAAGGATGCGGCAACCGAACTCAGTGCTCCATTGAAGGAGCCAACCGGGGTGCGGGCGGCGGAAACGATGACAATGTCTTGGGAATTTGGGGTTGCCACGGGCTTACTCCTGAAGGCGGGATGGGGAATGTTCCATTAGTCATAGCATTTGAAACAAGACCTGCCACAGTTTTTTGCACTTGCAATTGTGCATTGCGGGGAGCAAGTTTTTGCACTGCGGGCAAGGCATCCGGGGGACAATCGGTGACGGCCCGCATTGGAGGAGTGTGAACGGTGAGTGACGAAAAATCGGCGCCAAAAGATGCGGTGGTGATCAAGAAATACGCGAACCGCAGACTCTACAATACGGCAACAAGCACCTATGTGACCCTTGATGACCTCTCGGCCATGGTGAAGTCGGGCACGGATTTCGTGGTTTATGATGCCAAGACCGGCGAGGAAATCACCCGCTCGGTCCTGACCCAGATCATTTTCGAGGAAGAAAACAAGGGCACCAACCTGCTGCCAATCAATTTTTTGCGCCAGCTCATCCGCTACTACGGCGACAGCATGCAGACCCTGGTTCCGGGCTACCTGGAATTTTCGCTGGAGAACCTGACCAAGGAACACGACAAGATCCGCGAGCAGATGCTGGACGCCTTTACCGGCGAGCCGTTCAAGAACATGGAAGAACACGCCAAGCGCAACATGGCGATGTTCAGTGACGCGATGAAGCTGTTCAACCCGTTTGCGGCGATGGCGATGAACCCGGGTGCGGGGGCAGCACCCCCGAAGCAAAGTTCCGCACCGGCGCAGGCCCCGTCAAAGGACGACCTTCAGGCGATGAAGGACCAGCTCACGGCGATGCAGGAAAAGATCAACACGCTGTCGAAGAATTAACTGCCGTTAAGCAATCTTGGCGAACCAGACTTTTCTTTCCCGTCACGCCCGCACTTGATACGGGCGTGAAGGGATTTTGGGCAGTGGGACCGAACCCTAGCTCCACCAGCGCCGAATGGCGACAATACGCGCGGTTCTTGAGTTCACGGTGACGTTATACCATTTGCCATTACGGCTACCCGAGTATTGATAGTGAAGGCCGCGGCAATTACGCGTCACCACGTTGTTGAAACGGAAATCGACAATCCTCGCGCCCTGGTGACAGGAAATCTTGCCGCGATAGCCGCCACTGAAACCAAGATTGATGTCGATATCCGCCTTGGCTGGGCTAGTGCCCATTGCTGAAATTGCAAGCAGCGCTGCGGCAGCGATAAAAGTTTTGCGGATCATGTCGGGCTCCATGGTTGGGGTGGCTCAATGTGGAAGCAAAATATAAATTCAACGCACGCCGCCGCGCAAAATAAAACATCTGCGGTGACTTCAATTTGATTCAATTTTCTGCGCGTGCCAGGCAAAGCCTCGCCCGGGAAGAAAGCGGTGCTCCGCTTCCGGAGTAGATTTCACAATGTCAAACAGCGGCGGTGGTGATCTCCACCTGAAGCTCCCGGAATTGAGGGAACGTTACTTCCCAAGCCCGGAGGCCCCATCCACCCCTTCGAGATCACTGTCATGATCAGCACCTTTCCGGGATGAACAGGCCACAAATAGCATGATAGGATTATATTGTCAATCATTAAATTCCTATGTACTTGAAGCGGCTCCGACGGTGCCGACATTCCGGCGCTGGAAAATTCCTGTCCCGTAAAACTGTTAGGCCGCTACCAGTTGCTTCACCAGCGCGTCGATCATGCGCGGCAGGTCGTAGGGGAACCTGGCGGTGATGAGGTTGCCGTCGACGACGCAGGGTTCGTCGATGACGGTGGCGCCGGCGTTTTCCAGATCGATCTGGATGTTCCATACGGCGGTGGCCTTCTTGCCTTTCAACATCTTGGCACTGACCATGACCCAGGGCCCGTGGCAGATGCCGCAGGTGGGCTTGCCGGCCGCATGCATGTCGCGGGTGAAATTCTGCGCGTCCTTGTCGGCGCGGAGGAAATCCGGATTCCAGCAGCCGCCGGGCAGGATCACCGCGTCATAATCGGCAACCCTTGCCTCATCAAGATAGCAATCGATTTTCAGCCAGCCGGCATTTTCCATCAGGCGGATCGCCATGACATGGGTTTTGGAAATTTCCGGAAAGCGCAGGCCGAGGCTTGGGGGAAATTCGCCGACGCGCGGGGCCACGATATGGACCGTGGCGCCATGCTCGGTGAGCCAGCGCATGGAGCCGAGGATTTCCACTTCCTCCACGCCATTGGTGCAGCAGATGGCGATCTTCTTGCCTTTGAGCAGGCTGGGATTTGACGGCGGATCGAAGAGAAAATGGTTGAGTTCGCGGTTCAACTCGCCATCGGCGGTGGAGAGAAGCTCGGTGGAAATGGAGGGCACCGGCGAGGGCGACATGAATTGCTGGGCCCGGGCGAAGGCCGCGCTTTGGGCTGATGTCGGATCATGGGGCTTGTTCATGGCTGCGCTCCTGGTTGCATGAGGAAGCGGGAGTTTTCTCAGGAATCAGCGAGGCCGTCCAGTGAAAGATGATTCCAACTTCATCCTCGCCCGTGAAACGGGAAGTTTGCGGAATGCTAACTCGCTTCAGCCAGCGGCTGTTCGGAACGGAACTGGTCGTCGAGGGCCTTGATGGCGAGTTTCAGGCGCGACAGGCCTTCTTCCATTTCAGCGCTGTCGGGCATTTCGGCCACGTCAATTAGCAGCGGCGGCGTGACGGGCGGATTCTGGATGATTACCTTGGTCTCTTCCACGGCGGCGGTGAGCTGGTCTGTCGTTTCCAGGCTGGCAAAGCCTCGCTCTTCCTTGCGGGCCCAGGGCAGCCCAGCGGCGACTTCGCCAAAAAGATTTCCCTGCATGAGATCGACATTGGAATCCTTCAGGATCTCGGCATCTTCCGGGGTTTCCACCCATTCGGCAATGGTTTTCAGGTCGAACTTGTGGGTGAGGTCGATGAGGGTGCGCACCAGATACTGGTTGGCGGCGTTATGCTTGAGGTTGCGGCAGAACGAGCCGTCGAGCTTCACAATATTGACCGGCAAGTCGCGCAGGTTGCGGAACGAAGTGAAGCCCGCGCCGAAATCATCGATGGCAACGCTGCAGCCGATGTTGCGCAGCGCTTCGACGAAATTGAAGGTTTCCTTGAGATCACCCAGGGCAATGGTTTCGGTGATTTCCACGGTGAGCCTATCGGCCACGGACTGGTTGGCGGCAATGATCTCGGTGAGCTGGTTAAACCAGCGCGGATCGGTGGCAGTCGAGCCCGAGACATTCATGGCCAACTGGGCCTGGGGATAATTGTGCAGCGTCGAAATGGTCATCTGGGCCACGGCGCGGTCAATGAGGCGCACCAGGCCGAGCTTTTCGGCGACCGGAATGAGATGAGCGGCGGCAATCAGGTCGCCGTTCGTGTCGTTCATGCGGAGCAGCGCTTCGTGCATGACCACGTCGCGGGTGGCAGCACTGACGATGGGCTGGAAGCCGAGTTTGAACTGGTCTTCCTTCAGGCATTTCACGATCTCGGTGGCGCATCTGGCGTTGAGCCCGCGTTCAGCCACGCGCTTTGACGAGGGGCGGTAAATGGCCGAGCCATCGGACGGCAGGCGCCGTGCTTCGGCGAGGGCCTCTTCGGCGCGGGCCATGGCGATATTGGCATCGGGGGCATATTTGGGAACCACCACGGCGCCGATGGAGAGCATGGCCCAGACAGGGCCGTGTTCGGTTTCAATGACGCTTTCACGGGCGATGTTGATGAAGCGGTCAATGGCGGTCTGCAATTCCTCTTCCTGGCAATTGTTCAGGATGATGCCGAACTTGCTGCCGGAATAGCGGGCGATGGCGTCACCGGTGCGCACCACCTGGCGCAAGCGCCGGCTCAGGGCCACGATCACCTCATCGGCCACCTCAAAGCCATAGGCTTCATTGACCACGCCAAGATTATTCACGGCGGCGATGAGGAAGGCGCAATTGTTTTGCTCGTGATTGGCGGTTGACAGGGTTTCGCCCAGGGCTTCGGCGAGGCGGCCGCGGTTCATCAGGCCAGTGAGGGGATCGCAGTTGCCGAGAAAGCTCAGGTGCTGGTCACGGCTGTGGCGGTCATCGATTCGGCGGATGGTGCCGAAGACTTCCGCTGGCCTGCCGTTCTTTCCGACAAACCACTTGCCGCGGTCTTCAAGCCAAACGGCGCGGCGGCCGGTGCGGCCATCGGGGCGGAACAGATATTCGATCTGGAAGGCAACGCCATCGCCTTCATCGACGGCATGGCTGCGCATGACCGTGTCATAGCGGCTGGTGATATTGTCACCATCAAGGAGATTGGCATAGGCCCGGCCGGAGGCCGCGGCTTCGGGCTTGCAGCCGATGACCGCCTCCATGTTGGGGCTCCAGGCGATCACGTCGGTTTCAGTGATCCAGTGGTAAGTGGCTTCGCCCACGGCCTCCACGGCACGCTGGATGTTCTGCAGGACGGTGCTGTCGCTGGTTTCGCTGAAACGGGGGGCAGGAGATTCCGCCGGCGTTGCCTGCGGACCGGTAAACTCTTCAGTCCGGAAGGAAAATGCCGTTTCGGTTGGGTCTTCGGTGCTCAAGAAGCCTCCAAGAGCTTACGCAAAATTTACGACGGCAAACTAGCCGAGCAATCGTAAACAAGAGCAAAAAATCTGTGATTAATTTGCCGCTAACTATTTGGCGCAAGGATCTAGTAACCCAAGGCAAAGCCATCCTTGCGGTGGTCCGAGCCGCCGATCAGAAGGCCTCGTGCGTAATCGATGACGATGGCCTGGCCGCCACCCAGGGGTTCGTTCGCGGGCGTGATACGGTGGCCCCTGGCGGCGAGGCTGGCCAAGACTACGGCGGGAACGGTGGTTTCCGTCAAGACGTTGCCGCCTTGTGGAAAGAGACGGGGGAAATCGACGGCGGCTTGCGGGTCCATGCCGTAAACATAGCGGTTCACCAGCACGTTGACGTGGCCCATGGGCTGGAAATCGCCGCCCATGACGCCAAAGCTCATGTCGATCTTGCCGTCTTTCTTGACCATGGCTGGAATGATGGTGTGCAGGGGGCGCTTCGACGGGCCGATGCAATTGGGATGTCCGGCCTGCGTGATGAAACCTTTTCCCCGGTTTTGCAGGGCGATGCCGGACTTTGGCGTGATGATGCCGGAGCCAAAATCATAATAGATGGAATTGATGAAGGAGATGCTGAGGCGGTGCTTGTCGACAACGCTGAGATAGACCGTATCGGAACTGGGCAGCGAGACATTGGCATCGGTGGCGCGATTCGTGTCGATGAAGCTTGCCAATCTTTGTGAGGTTTCTTCGCTCAGGAGTTCACTCACGGGCACATCGGCGAAATCAGGATCGGCGATGTGGCGATTTCTCAGGATCCAGGCGAGTTTCAGGGCTTCAATTTCAAGGTGGCGGCGCTCGGGGCTTTCGGGTTCAAAGCGGCGCAGGCCAAAATGTTTCAGAATGTTCAGGGTGATGAGAACGGTGAGGCCCTGGCCGTTGGGGGGAATTTCGAAAATATCGTGATCGGCAAAGCGGGTTGCTATGGGCTTGACCCAGGTTGCTTCGGTTTTGGCAAAATCTTCCTCCGTCAGCAGTCCACCGCGTGCTGCCAAGTGCCTGACGATTTCAGCGGCGATTTCGCCCTCGTAGAATCCGGCGCGACCTTTCTTGGCAATGGTTTTCAGGGTTTTGGCCAGCGCGGGATAGGCCATGACCTCGCCTTCGCGGGGGCTGCGGCCATTTTTCAAATAATGTCTGGAGCCGCCTTCATCGGCGGCGAGCAAGGCTTCGCTTTCGGGCCAATCCCTTGCCACGCGCGGCGTGGTGGGCACACCCTTTTCCGCCAGCTTGATGGCGGGCTTCAGCGCTTCGCCCAGCGTCATGGTGCCTTCCTGTTTCAAAAGCCGGTCCCAGGCATCAATGGCGCCGGGCACGGTGACGGCGTGGACGCTGTGCGGGGCAATTTCCGTGAGGCCAGCGGCTTTCAGCCAATCGGCATCGGCTCTGG
This sequence comes from Aestuariivirga sp., assembly GCA_030680855.1. GTDB lineage: Bacteria > Pseudomonadota > Alphaproteobacteria > Rhizobiales > Aestuariivirgaceae > Aestuariivirga. Next base: position 99,258 of record JAUXUN010000057.1, on the reverse strand, counting down.
CGCTGGAACGCCCGGAACCATTGAGGCCAAGCACGGTGCCATTGGGCTTGCCGATGAGGGCGAAACAATCACCGCCGATACCGGTCATGTGGGGTTCGGTGAGACAGAGAATGGCGGAGGCGGTGACGGCCGCATCAACCGCGTTACCGCCGGCGCGCAACACGTCAATGGCGGCAAGCGTTGCCAGCGGAGAGGAGGTGGCCGCCATGCCGTTTGTCCCAACGGCCACTGATCTTCCCGGCTGGTCGAAATTTCTCATGCCTCATCCTTTTCCGCTTGCGGCAAAAATTGTCTCAAAACTGTCGCAAGCAGCATCGCATTGTGATGATGGACATTGCAAGAAAGCCAGCAACTTGCTCTTGCCGGAAATTGGCACTTCTGCCAACAGGCGTAGACATCCGGGATGAAATGTGCTGTTTCCCATCATGAATAATATTTTCTCTAAAGGAAGGACGACCTCGCCATGGCCACGGTAAAGAGCGATATTGAAATTGCCCGCGAAGCAAAAATGAAGCCGATCATGGAGGTGGGCAAGGCCCTGGGAATCCCCGAGAAAGATCTCATTCCCTATGGCCACACCAAGGCGAAGGTGCATCTCGATTATATCAACACACTTTCATCCAAAAAGGACGGCAAGCTCATTCTGGTGACGGCAATCAGCCCAACGCCCGCCGGCGAAGGCAAGACGACAACGACGGTTGGCCTGGGCGACGGCCTCAACCGCATTGGCAAAAAGGCCATGGTGTGCCTGCGCGAACCTTCGCTCGGTCCTTGCTTCGGCATGAAGGGCGGGGCGGCGGGCGGCGGCTATGCCCAGATCGTTCCGATGGAAGACATCAACCTGCATTTCACCGGCGACTTCCACGCCATCACCTCGGCCCACAATCTTCTGTCCGCAATGATCGACAATCACATCTATTGGGGCAACGAGCTTGGCATCGACACGCGTCGCGTGACGTGGCGCCGGGTGATGGACATGAATGACCGGGCGCTGCGTGAAATCGTCTGCTCGCTGGGGGGCGTTGCCAACGGCTATCCACGGGAAGCGGGTTTTGACATCACGGTTGCTTCCGAGATCATGGCGATCCTCTGCCTTTCCACCTCCATTGAAGATCTGGAACGGCGTATCGGGCAGATCGTGATCGGCGCCAAGCGCGACAAGGGACAAATCCTTGCCAAGGACATCAAGGCGCCGGGGGCCATGACTGTGCTGCTCAAGGATGCGCTGATGCCGAACCTGGTGCAGACACTGGAAAACAATCCGGCCTTTGTGCATGGCGGGCCGTTTGCCAACATTGCCCATGGCTGCAATTCGGTGATGGCGACCAAGGCGGGCCTGAAGCTTGCTGATTACGTGGTGACCGAAGCGGGCTTCGGGGCCGATCTCGGAGCCGAGAAATTCTTTGACATCAAATGCCGCAAGGCGGGGCTTACCCCTGCCGCCACGGTGATCGTTGCCACCATCCGGGCGCTCAAAATGCATGGCGGGGTGGCCAAGGAAGAGCTGAAGAAGGAAAACACCGAGGCGCTCAAGAAGGGCATGGTCAATCTTGGCCGGCACATCGAGAACATGAAAAAGTTCGGCGTGCCGATTGCGGTGGCCATCAATCATTTCGTGACCGATACGGACGCGGACATTGAAGTCATCCGCAGCTTCTGCAAGGAGCATGGGGTTGAGGCCTTCAAATGCACGCATTGGGCCGAGGGCGGCAAGGGCACGGAGGCGCTGGCCAAGCATGTGGCGGAGCTTGCCGACCGGAGCTCGGTGCAGTTCAAGCCCATCTATGGCGAAGATATGCCGTTGTGGGAAAAGATCAAAACTATCGCCCGGGAAATCTACCGGGCCGACGACATCGTGGCCGACAAATCGGTGCGCGACCAGCTCAGGTCCTATGAGTCGCAAGGTTACGGCAAGTTCCCGATCTGCATGGCCAAGACGCAGTATTCCTTCTCGACCGATCCCAATTTGAAGGGTGCCCCCATCAACCACATCGTGCCCATCCGCGAAGTGCGGCTTTCGGCGGGCGCCGAATTCATCGTGGTGGTGTGCGGCGACATCATGACCATGCCGGGCTTGCCCAAGGCGCCTTCGGCGGAAGTCATCGGGCTGGATGCAAAAGGGCAGATCGCCGGGCTTTTCTAAGCTCCGCTCTTTAACTCTTGGCGTTCATCCTGCGGATGCGGCGGGCGAGGGTGCGCATGACCATCACGGAAAAATGCGGCACCTTGGCCACCAACTGGAGAAACTTTTTCTCATCGAGCATGACCACGGTCACATCGGTAAGTGCCAGGATTTCGGCGCTGCGGGTGGACTGTTCGATGATGGCCATTTCACCGAAAATTCCGCCTTCGCCAATTTCCTCAACCGTTATGCCATTCAACCTGACGGCCACGGAGCCGTTGCGGATGATATACATGGCTGATCCGGTGCTGCCTTCGGCCAGGACAAGCTGTCCGGCAGCTATGGACATTTCTGGGATGTCGAGATCCTTGAATATGCGAAAGTCGAGTGTGCGTTCCTTGGTCACGGATTACTCCTATCTTCAATTCCTCACTCTTAGGATCCGACACTGAATTCTCCGTGCATGCCGTATTCATGCTGGCGTCAGGGTCTGGTAAACGACCGGTTAACTTTGGCCTAAGGCGAAAGAGCAGATAGCCGCGCGGTTCAAAGCCCTCACCAAAGTGTGATGGGGACATAGCGACGGAACCCTTTCGTGGCCTTGCCGTTGTGCTTAGATGTGGTGGATGCGCAAACTCCTGGTTTCCCTCGGGGCGGTGCTGCTCATTGCGGCGGGCTATGCCTACTCCCAATACGGCCCCTTCAATGGACCCTCGCGGCCACCGCCGCGCGACCAGTGGGAAACATTGCTCCGTGAACGGATAAAATTGCCGGAGGGCTACCGGCTCGACGTCTTTGCCCGTGACCTGGGGCGGCTGCGTCTGATGCAGATGACGGAAAATGGCGATCTCATTGTTTCGGGCCATCGCGATGGAAACATCCTGCTGGTGAAGGCTGACCGTGATGGCGATGGACGCAGCGATGGGCAGCAGGACCTGCTTGAAGGCGCAAACCAGCCGCATGGCCTGCTGCTGGAGGGATCAACACTTCATGTGGCTGAAGAGCAGCGCGTGGTGCGCTATGATTTCGATGGCGCGAAGCTTGAAAATGAACGGGTGATTCTTGAAGGCATCCCCGGGGGAGGTGGACACTCGTCACGCACCCTCAAGCGGGGGCCGGACGGATATCTCTATCTGTCGATTGGCTCCAGCTGCAATTCCTGCATTGAGGAGCATGCCTGGCGGGCGGCAATCCTGCGGTTCAAGGAGGGAGCGGCGCCTGAGCTGTTTGCCACGGGCCTGCGCAATACGGTGGGTTTTGACTGGCAGCCGGGGACGGGGGCGCTGTTTGGGGTGGATAATGGCCGCGACAACCTGGGGGATGACATTCCCGACGACGAGGTGAACCGCATCGAGGCGGGAAAGCACTATGGCTGGCCCTATGTGCATGGTGCCGATGTGCCGGATCCCGAGCTTTATGCTGCCATGCCGCCGGGGCTTTCCCCGGTAATGCAATTCCATGGGCTTGGCGGGCATGTGGCCGCCCTTTCGATCCGGTTTTTGCGGAATCAGGCGGATGCGGCGCTGAACGGCACGGCTTTGGTGGCCGAGCATGGATCGTGGAACCGGTCGGAAAAAGCGGGATACCGAATCATCCGGCTGGTTTTCGAGGGCAATTCTGCCCGGGAGGAGGTGTTTCTTTCGGGTTGCGAGGTCAACGAGGAGGTTATCTGCCGCCCGGTGGACATTCTGGAGGCCCCTGACGGCCACCTGTTTGTGAGCGATGATTATGCAGGGGCTGTCTACACAATCACCAAAGGGCCTTGAACTGCCCCCAAATGTGGCAGGAATGGGCAATTTTATGGCAATGCAGCATCAAAAGTAACCATTATGAACGAATTATAAACGATTGATTTATATCGTGTAATTGCTGCCATGCAAAATTTGCAATACATATTTTGCTGCATTGCACCTAAATACTGGTTGTTAAAGCAACCCACTCTTCAGTCAATCCAAGAGGAATGACCATGTTTGATTTCGTAAAGACCCGTTACACGCGCTGGCAGCGTTATAGCCGGACCAAATCGGAGCTCGAAGGCCTTTCAAACCGCGAGCTGGCGGATTTGGGCATCATGCGCACCGACATTCATCGTTTGGCGCGCGAAGCGACACGATAAACCAATTCTGATGGAGGCATTCATGCCACTGTTCAAATTTTTAAGCCGCAGGAACCGCATGCAGGCCTATCGCCAGGCCCGCCGGGAAGCGGAAATGATTTCCGATGCGGACCTCGCCGACATGGGCATCAAGCGTTACCAGCTTGAAGCCGCGGCAAACGCAAAGGTCGCGGGCTTAGCTTAAATTCGGTCCAGATTTCATAGGCCCGCCTCCCTCTTGATTGAGGTGGCGGGCTTTTTTCTTTGGGCATTTCGCTTTTGGCTAAAGAGGCCCTCATCCGGCCTTCGGCCACCTTCTCCCGTCCCGCCTCGCTTTGCTACGCAGCATGGGAGAAGGTGCCCAACGGGCGGATGAGGGCCCTGCGGCGCCTGGTTCAATTGATAAACTTTCATATTGCGGCAATCCGCGCGATTTAGCTGGTTGCGAGTCTTTTACGCCTGTGTTACCGAGACGCCGCGGCAGGGCGGGGTTCTGTTCCGTGCCTTTGCCTTGTGCAGGGGGTTGATCAAAAAAATCAAGTGTTTGGGTTGCGTCCTGTAGCCACGACACGAGACTGTTTCGAAAGAGAAATCGTGGCAGCCACAGATCAGGCAATTTCCGGAGTGCCGGGCCGATACGCAGCAGCGCTCTTTGAGCTGGCGGCCGAGGCAAAAGCCATCGACAAGATCAGCGATGGGCTTTCAACATTTCAAACCATGCTGGCGGGATCAACGGATTTGCAGCGCCTGGTGCGCTCGCCGGTGTTTTCCGGCGAAGACCAACTGGCCGCCCTTGAGGCCCTGTGCGCCAAGGCCGGCATAAACGGCATCGCGCTCAACTTCATCAAGCTGATGGCCAAGAACCGCAGGCTGCCGGCACTTTCCGATGCGATCACCGCGTTTGCAGCGCTGGTTGCCGAGTCAAAGGGCGAAGTTGCGGCGGAAGTGACCTCGGCGGAAAAGCTTTCCGAGAAGCATATCAAAGACATTAAAGCCGCACTGAAGTCCTCCATGGGGCGCGACGTGCAGCTTACAGCTAAAATAGATTCCTCCCTTCTGGGCGGCCTCATCGTCAAGGTGGGCTCCAAGATGATGGACAATTCACTCAAGACAAAATTGCAAAACCTTAAGATCGCTATGAAGGGGACCGGCTGATGGATATTCGCGCCGCTGAAATTTCGACAATTCTTAAAAAGCAGATCAAGGACTTCGGCAATGAAGCCGAAGTATCAGAAATCGGCCAGGTGCTTTCGGTGGGCGACGGCATTGCCCGCGTCTATGGCCTCGACAACGTGCAGGCCGGCGAAATGGTGGAATTCCCCGGGGGCATCCGCGGCATGGCGCTCAACCTTGAAACCGACAATGTCGGCGTGGTGATTTTCGGCAACGACCGCGACATCAAGGAAGGCGACACGGTCAAGCGCACCGGCGCCATCGTGGAAGTTCCCATCGGCAAGGAATTGCTGGGCCGCGTGGTTGATGCGCTCGGAAATCCGATCGACGGCAAGGGACCGATCAAGTCGAAGCTGCGTTCGCGCGTTGACGTGAAGGCGCCGGGCATCATTCCGCGCAAGTCGGTGCATGAGCCGATGTCGACGGGCCTCAAGGCGGTTGACGCTTTGATCCCGATTGGCCGCGGCCAGCGTGAGCTGATCATTGGCGACCGCCAAACCGGCAAAACAGCGATCATTCTCGATGCCATTCTGAACCAGAAGCCCATTCACCAGAATGGGCCGGAAAAAGAAAAGCTTTACTGCGTCTACGTGGCCTGCGGACAGAAGCGTTCGACCGTGGCCCAGTTCGTGAAAATTCTCGAGGATGCGGGCGCGCTGGAATATTCCATCATCGTTGCGGCGACTGCTTCTGAATCGGCGCCGATGCAGTATCTGGCTCCGTTCACGGGCTGCACCATGGGCGAATATTTCCGCGACAACGGCATGCATGCGCTGATCGCCTATGACGATCTTTCCAAGCAGGCCGTGGCTTACCGCCAGATGTCCTTGCTCTTGCGCCGTCCGCCGGGCCGCGAAGCCTATCCGGGCGACGTGTTCTACCTGCATTCCCGCTTGCTGGAGCGTGCGGCGAAACTGTCCGATGCCAAGGGGGCCGGTTCATTGACCGCATTGCCGGTTATTGAAACCCAGGCCAATGACGTTTCGGCCTATATTCCGACCAACTTGATTTCGATCACCGATGGCCAGATTTTCCTTGAAACGGATTTGTTCTATCAGGGCATCCGCCCGGCGGTGAACGTGGGCCTTTCGGTGTCGCGCGTGGGTTCCGCCGCTCAAGTCAAGGCGATGAAGCAGGTTGCCGGCAAGATCAAGGGCGAGCTGGCGCAGTACCGTGAAATGGCGGCCTTTGCGCAGTTCGGCTCGGACCTCGATGCCTCCACCCAGCGCCTTCTCAACCGCGGCGCGCGCCTCACCGAACTGCTGAAACAGCCGCAGTTTTCACCGCTCAAGACGGAAGAACAGGTTGTGGCAATTTACGCTGGCGTCAACGGCTATCTCGACACGCTTCCGGTCACAAAGGTGCGTGACTTTGAAGATGGCCTGCTGCGCCTGATGCGCGACAAGCACACTGACATTCTCGACAGCATCCGCACCGAGAAGCAGATTACGGATGCCATCGCTCCCAAGCTCAAGGCCGCCGTTGACGCTTACGCCAAGGCATTCGCATAAGGGGCGTCCATGGCAAGTCTCAAAGACCTCCGGAACCGCATCGCCTCGGTCAAGGCGACCCGCAAGATCACCAAGGCCATGCAGATGGTGGCGGCGGCGAAACTGCGCCGGGCCCAGGAAGCAGCGGTTGCGGCGCGGCCCTATTCGGAGCGCATGGCGGTGGTGCTGGCCAATCTCGCTTCTTCGGTTGAGGGACGTGACGGCGCTCCGGCGCTGCTGACTGGCACGGGCAAGGACCAGACCCATCTTCTGGTGATCGCAACGGCGGAACGCGGACTTTGCGGCGGTTTCAATTCGTCCATCGTGCGGCTGGCGCGCGAGCATGCCGAAAAACTTCTGGCCCAGGGCAAGACAGTGAAGATCATGACGGTCGGCAAGAAGGGCAATGACGCGCTGAAGCGTGTATACGGCAAATATATTGTCGATGCGGTGGATTTCCGCGGCCTCAAGCAACTGGCCTTTTTCAATGCGCAGCCGGTAGGCGCCAAGATCATCAGCCTGTTCAATGAAGGCGCCTTTGATGTCTGCACGCTTTTCTTTGCGGAATTCAAATCGGTGATGTCGCAGAAGCCCACGGCCCTGCAGCTTATTCCAGCGGCGGTTGTTGGTGGCAAGGCGCCAGACCTTGGCGGTGCCATCTATGATGCGGAGCCGGATGAAGGGGAAATTCTCGCTGACCTGTTGCCGCGCAATATTTCAATCCAGGTGTTCCGGGCGCTGCTTGAGAATGCTGCTTCCGAACAGGGCGCCCGCATGAGCGCCATGGACAGCGCCACGCGCAATGCCGGCGACATGATCAACAAGCTGTCGATCAAGTACAACCGCCAGCGCCAGGCCCAGATTACCAAAGAACTCATCGAAATCATTTCGGGCGCGGAAGCGCTTTAAGAGCTTAGAGAAGGAACGAACCCATGGCGAAGAAAGCCGCATCAGCAAAATCCTCCGGCGCCCTCGTTGGCCGCATCACCCAGGTGACGGGCGCGGTTATCGACGTGCAGTTCGAAGGCGACCTGCCACAGATTTTGAACGCGCTGGAAACCACCAACGCTGGCCAACGCCTGGTGCTCGAAGTGGCGCAGCATCTGGGCGAGAGCACGGTGCGCACCATTGCCATGGACTCAACCGAAGGCCTGGTGCGCGGCCAGGAAGTTTATGACACGGGCACCCCGATCATGGTCCCGGTCGGTGCTGAAACGCTGGGCCGCATCATGAACGTAATCGGCGAGCCGGTTGATGAAGCAGGCCCGATCAAGACGAAACTGACACGCGCCATCCACCAGGATGCGCCGAGCTTTGTTGAGCAATCAACGGAAGCGGAAATCCTCGTCACCGGCATCAAGGTAGTGGATTTGCTCGCCCCTTACGCCAAGGGCGGCAAGATCGGCCTGTTCGGCGGCGCCGGCGTTGGCAAGACGGTTCTGATCATGGAGCTTATCAACAACGTGGCGAAAGCCCACGGCGGCTACTCGGTGTTCGCGGGCGTTGGCGAACGGACGCGTGAAGGCAACGACCTTTACCATGAAATGATCGAATCGGGCGTGAACAAGAAGGGCGGCGGCGAAGGCTCCAAGGCGGCCCTGGTTTACGGCCAGATGAACGAACCGCCGGGCGCGCGCGCGCGCGTTGCCCTTTCCGGCCTCACGGTTGCCGAGCATTTCCGCGACGAGGGCCAGGACGTGCTGTTCTTCGTGGACAACATCTTCCGCTTCACGCAAGCCGGCTCTGAGGTGTCAGCACTTCTCGGCCGCATTCCATCGGCGGTGGGCTATCAGCCGACGCTGGCCACCGACATGGGCACCATGCAGGAGCGCATCACCACCACGCAGAAGGGCTCCATCACCTCGGTGCAGGCCATCTACGTGCCGGCCGACGACTTGACCGATCCGGCCCCTGCAACCTCCTTCGCCCACTTGGACGCAACGACGGTTCTGTCGCGCGGCATTGCCGAAAAGGGCATTTACCCCGCGGTGGATCCGCTGGATTCAACGTCCCGCATGCTTGATGCCCGCGTCATCGGCGAAGAGCATTATGATACGGCGCGCCGGGTGCAGCAGATTCTCCAGCGTTACAAGGCGCTGCAGGACATCATCGCCATTCTCGGCATGGACGAGCTTTCGGAAGACGACAAGATCGCCGTGGCCCGGGCCCGCAAGATCGAGCGCTTCCTGTCGCAGCCGTTCTTCGTGGCCGAAGTGTTCACCGGATCGCCGGGCAAGCTGGTGCCGCTGGCTGACACCATCAAGGGCTTCAAGGGCCTGTGCGACGGGGCCTACGACCATTTGCCGGAGTCGGCCTTCTACATGGTGGGCAGCATTGAAGAAGCCGTCGAGAAGGCCCAGCGCCTTGCGGCGGAAGCAGCGTAAGCGATGGCTGGCCTTCACTTTGAACTGGTCTCGCCCGCACGGCTCCTGTTTTCAGGCGAAGTCACCTCGGTGACCTTGCCCGGAACCGAAGGCGATATGGGGATTTTCGCGGGCCATGCGCCGGTGCTGTCAACGCTGCGGCCCGGTGTTGTGGTGGTGACGAAAGAGGGAGGCAGCACCGACCGCATTTTCGTGCGCGGCGGCTTTGCCGAAGTGAACCCGCAGGGGCTGACGCTGCTGGCCGAGACGGCCATTCCGCTGGCTGACCTTGATGCGACGGCACTTGCCCAGCAGGTGAAAGATGCCGAGGAAGATTTTGCCGACGCGGTGGATGCGGAAGCCAAGCGCAAGGCCCAGGAAAATCTGGATCACCTGAAGGCGCTGCAGGGCGCGCTGTAAGAGTTTTTTGTATGGATTGAATAGGAAAGGCCCGCGAATAACCTGCGGGCCTTTTTTAGTTGTCGTGTCAAGCGTATGCGGTGAGGAGCCAAACAACTGCTTTACCGCGATAGGGAGGCATAATGTTTCCCTTGGCGATTGGTGCAGTGGTTGTGTCAGTCGGATGATCGACTTTCCAAACACCCGATTCAGGGCATTGGTGACCAGTTGATACGCGTGTGCCGATTGGAGCCCGGCGGGCTGCAGACATGGTGCTCATGGATATCTCCTATTGAGCATTGTTGGTCCGAGCTTGACGAATTTGCCATGGCAGAGCAAAATGACCCTGTCAGAGATGACCAAGGGGGTTGGCGCCAAACCGTGTCCAACCTTCCTAACAAGAACCGTCCGGATTGCTTGGTACGCGCCGGGCGGTTTTTGCATTCAAAGGACCATTATCATGCAGCAGTCAATGGCGTCAAGTGCTAAGCCAGCTAAAAACGATGCGCGATGGTTAACGTTTCTTAAACAAAATTAACTCTTGACTCGTATCTCTCTAAGGTGCATAGGCCGCTTCATGAGTCTAGCCACAAATAAACTTGATCAGATTATTGCAGAGTGTCAATCAAGAATTAGCACTTTAAAACAAGAGCTTATTCAGATTGAAGCAGAGCTAAACGGATACCTTATAGCTAAGGATACGATGATTCGTGCCGGTATTGGACAACGACGAATCGAAGTTGAAGGATCTGGTAGGTCTCTTTCAGAAACTTGGAGCCGAGTTTTGGCGTTCATCGGCTCGAAAAAGGGAGCCGGAGCGTCAATTGATGAAATAGTAGATTTCACAGATCAAGCACATATCAAGATAAGTAGGCCATCCATTAGATCTCAACTAAGTATATATACCAACAAAGATTTTCTGCATCGCGTAGCAGGTGGATTGTATCAGCTTACTGAGAAAGGGTACGAGTTAGTTAAGCAACCAGACAATAACCAACCCTCTGAACCACACAACACTAATGATTCGAATCAAATTAACCATCCATCGCAATCAATACCGTCTCCGAGTAACCCTCTGGAAGATTCTACTCCAGCAGGGTCTAGTTTGGGCAATTGGCGGGAAAGACTCAAAATCGGCTCTACGCACTCTGGCCCAGGCATAGCGGCAGAAAATTTCGACAAAAAAGAATAGACCGTTTCTACCGAACACTCAAAATTTGTTGTCAATATATTCCTTTTCTTGGCGACGATGGCTTGTCTATTCAGAAAATCGGGTGATATGGCTAGTAACTCGTGAGGTGATCGCGGGTCTTTTTTGTTTTCATTTCCAAATTTCCTATCATTGGCTTTGAACTAATCAAGCAGCCATGCGGTTGCTTTGGAAACTCCACCGATTCGCATAATTGCGACCTACGGTATATGTTTTACTCCATCAAGAATTTTACTAACTCTGGCGGAAATCAAAAATGACAGAACTAGATACGACATCCGTGATTGGATTGTCCGCTCTTCTGGCAGTTGCGGCGGCCGCAGGCGGTTTTTTTGGAGATATCGCAAAAACATACTTATCAAGTGTTGTCGTTGGTCGTTGGACTGAAAAGCAGGAGTCCAAGAGAATATTTGAGAAATACAAAAACCCATTGACTTTGTCTGCTTCAGAATTGGCCAATCGGTTTGTTGAAATCAACAAAACCTATCCGACGACTTTTTTGTCGCGAAAGAACCTGAGCTCTCAAATGAGGAGGGTTGCCGCGAACTCAAATTCAGACGAATATTACCAGAAGTACAAATTGGTCAGTACGATGTACAGATTCTGTGCGTTCCTCGGGTGGCTGGAAATCTACCGACGTGACACAGTTTTCCTGGCAAGTGGTGACAGTGGGAAAGATCAGAAAATAAATGTATGTATTTCCAGATTCCGTTCAGCCATCAGTGACGGTCACCTAAATTCCTTTGAAAATTGGAAAGACTGGATTGATCATCTCGTGTTTCGCGAAGAATTGCGAGCCGTTGGAGAATCTATGGTGAGGTCAGCATCTAGTAGCTATCAAGTTATGGGTTATGCGGATTTTGAGAAAGTGCTTGAAGACCCTAAGTCAGATGGCCATCGGTGGTTGTCATCAACCATTCATTTTTTTGCTGACGCAAAAACTCAAAAGGATTTCCGTAGAGTTAGGTTTTGTCTGATGCTTGTTAGACTCTGCGACTTGTTGGAGTTACTTACCGAGCGTCCACTCTCAGATTGGCTAAGTGAAGGCAAAATCACGGCACAAAAAACGCTCGAAGAACTAGAATATGTTGAGGTTCAGTAGAGATTGGGACCCGCTAGTTCATCGCGGGCTTTTTGTGTTCCCTAATCTCCATCATCGGCCTTGAGCCGACGATCCAGTTGTATGCACAAGTTCGAAGCCTGGGTGGTCGGGTCAGGTGTTTAGACCATGGAGAGATATGGATATCATCATTACCGGATTTGATCCGGTCATCTTCTTTGTTGCCTCCAAAAGAAGACGCCCGCGAGTGGGACACAGGTTTCTCAGCTTTCGCCCCTTGCGCTGCGCCAGCGGCTGATGAGTTCCACTTCGCAGGTTTTGAAGCCGAGATAGGCGGCGAGGGAGATGAAGCCATAGGCCGTAATCTCCATAAGCTGGACAAGGCCGCCTTCCCTGATTGCCAGGCTTCCATGCGTATTCAGGAAGCGGATATTTCCCATGGCCATTTGAACGAGATTGACGGAGTTCCAAGCGAAAAGAATTCCAAAAACACACATTGCCAGGAACAGCACAACAACATTGTAGCTGGATGGCAGCGGCCAGTAGCGCATGAATCAAGCTCCCACGACGCTGCCAATTCTAGCACCCCTGGCGGTTCGCGCAGCAAAAAAAGCGGGCCGAGCTGAGCGCGGGCATGATGAGAATTTTGAGTGTACTTTTCTACCCTCACCCTGAGGTGCATGGCGAAGACATGCCTCGAAGGGTTGGCGGATGCGGAAACGGGTGCTTCGAGGCCCGGCTTTGCCGGGCACCTCAGCATGGGGGAGCGGTGTTACTCGCGCATTTTTACGAGGTGGCGGGGGCCTTCGAAAACATTTTCCAGGCGATTATGGCGGCGGCGATTGAGATGTAGCCGTCGAGCGCATAGTGCCAACCAAAATATACGGAACCAAACAAGATTGCGGCGGCATAGGCCCATGCGAGGATGCCGGCCCACCGGTTCAGGCTTGCCGCGAAAATTGCATTTAATACAGCAAGCGCAACGTGCATGCTCGGCATTGCCGATATGCCGGTTCCAAGAACAGATGTGTCCGTGCTGTACGATGCATAGAGGTAGTCTGAAATTCCAAGAATTCTCTGTCCGCTGGCACTGCTTTGCAGCGATACAATGAGGTCGCCAAACCGGGCGCCGCCAAACATCCGGTCGTAAAAGATCGGTCCGGAAGATGACCCAGCTACCCTTACGACCGAGCCTAGAACAATGACGGTGGCGGCAAAGGCGGATAGATAGCGCTCACGGGCATAACGGTCCTCAAGGAACGCGGCGACAAGGACCGCGCCGACCACCTGAGCAAACCATAGTTGCGCATACAGAACGTAAAGCGGTTCAGAGAGGGCGGCGGGGAAGAATGACTGGGCATAACGCCATGGATCTCCGAAATGGAGGGCGTGATCGAGATTTGCTAAGAAATGATCGGCAAAAAATGGCACCCAATTGGCATATTCGTGTTTGAACGCCGTAAATGCCGCTGTTGAGATGACCAGTACAATGACGATGCAGGTTGCTCCCACGCCTCTCGCCTGAAGCTTGCCGCGAATGAAGGACAAGGGCAAGCGAGGCTGATTGAACAGGGCGGCCAGGAAGAGTCCAGGCAGAAGCAACGGCGGAATAAAGACAAGAAACCGCAGGACAGGCATTTGGTTGAAGACGGAAAAAAATGTTTCCGGGATGAACAGAGTTGCAGCCAGAACATAGGCACCGCAGACATAAGCCAATTTCACGGACTGGCTGGTTTCGCGGGCTAACCTGAGAACTGTTTCCATCTTCCTGCCTTTGGCGGCTGTGATAGCCGCAATCGGTAAGGAAGGGGTTAAGCCTGAAAGCAACCGTTCCAGGCTTTCCGATTATAGCTGATCAGCAGAAACGCCGGGGATTACTCGCCCATTCTGACAGGGCGGCGGTCGCTTTTGGCGCCGCTGATTTCCTGCATCCAGGAGGGTTTGCCGCCTCCGCTTTGCTTCGGCGCGCCGGGGCCACCGTTGTTGCGCTTTGGGGCGCCGGTGCCGCCGTGGGGGCGATTGCTGCCACCGCTGGACTTGCGCGGGCGGTTGTCGCCCGATGGCTTGCCGTCCCTGCCCATGGGATTCCACTGGCGCTTCTGGCCCTGGGGCTGTGAAGGCCTGCCGTTGGGACGGCGGGCTTCATGTTCGGCGGGCGGCAGGTTTGATTTGCCCAGCGCGTGCTGCACGACCGGAATGCTCTGGCGGATGGTGCGTTCGATGTCCTTCAACAGCGAGCGCTCGTCACCGGCACAGAAGGCAATGGCCACGCCTTCAGCGCCGGCTCGCGCGGTTCGGCCGATGCGGTGAACGTAGGATTCGGGCACATGGGGCAGATCGTAGTTGATGACGTGGCTTACGCCATCCACATCAATGCCGCGGGCCGCGATATCGGTTGCCACCAGCACGAGGATCTTGCCAGCCTTGAATCCGGCCAACGCCTTCTCGCGGTTGGTCTGGCTCTTGTTGCCGTGAATGGCAGAGGCGGTGTAGCCCGCTGCCGACAGGCCCTTCATGATCTTGTCGGCGCCATGCTTGGTGCGGCTGAAGACCAGGGTGCGGGTCATGTTATTGTCTTTGAGAATGTCGACCAGCACCTTGAGCTTGCTGGCCTGATCGACATGGATGACGCTCTGGTTCACGCGGTCCACGGTGGTGGCAACGGGGGCCACTTCAACGCGCACCGGATTGGTGAGCAGGCCGCTGGCGAGATTTGAAATTTCCTTCGGCATGGTGGCCGAGAAGAAAAGATTCTGCCGCACCTTCGGCAGCATGCCGGTGATCTTGCGGATGGCGTGGATGAAGCCGAGATCAAGCATCTGGTCCACTTCGTCAAGCACGAGGACTTCGACGTTGGCGAGTGTCAGGGCGCGACGCTCGATGAGATCAACGAGGCGGCCCGGGGTTGCAACGACGACATCAACGCCGCCGCGCAGGATATCAATCTGCTTGCCGATGGAGACGCCGCCGAAAACCACCGCACGGGTGATCTTCAGGTTGCGGCCATAGGTCTTGAAGCTTTCGCCGATCTGCGAGGCGAGCTCGCGGGTGGGGGAAAGCACGAGAACCTTGCAGGAGTTCTTGGCGACACGCTCGGTAGCGTGCGACAGGCGCTCGAGGATGGGGAGCGCGAAAGCGGCGGTCTTGCCGGTGCCGGTCTGGGCTATCCCTAAAAGATCGCGGCCCTTCATGAGCTCAGGAATGGCGCGGGCCTGGATGGGGGTTGGCTTGTCGTAACCTTCAGCGGCGATGGCCTTAAGGAGGGGTGCCGAGAGGTTGAGTTCTGAAAATGAATTCACTGTGTAAATATCTTTCTGTTTCGGACAGATGGGTGGGAAAGCACAGAACATGTCCGAGCGGCTGCCCGGCGACTATCGCCAAGCCAGCACTGGTCCTGTGCTTAAACAGACCCCACGTGAAAGGATTGTTCGGACCCGGCCGGAACAGCAGTGCGTCGCGCACTACCTCACGTTATTCTTAATTGGCCAAGGTCGATAGCGCTGCATATGGACGCTGCAGTGCAATAAGTCAAGCCGCAATGGGAGAAATGGCCCCCAGAAGCTCACCCATGTCATGAATGACATGGGAAACGCCGAGCGCTTTCAGCTCCCTTGCCTTGGCCACATGATCATGGGCCACACCGGTGAAACCGATCACCTTGCAGCCCGCGGCAAGGGCAGCGGTGGCCCCGGTTACGCTGTCTTCCACCACCAGGCAGTGGGCCGGGGTGAAGCCGGCGCGGCTCGCGGCAAGCTGGTAAACATCGGGGGCGGGCTTGGGATTTTTGACATCTTCATAAGTAGTTAACCGGTCGCCAAAGAAAGGTTCGAGCCCCGTCAGGCGGAGGGCTTCGAGCGCGCGGTCCCTCGGGCCGTTGGTGCCGATGCTTTTGGGCAGGGCGAGCTGGTGCAGCATGGGGATGACGCCGGGCACGGGTTTCAGGTCACGCCGGTAGCGCTCAAGCATCATGACATCCTTGCGGGCGCTGAGATCAGGCGGGAGCGCTTTCTTATACTCACGCTCAAGCTCGGCGGCCATGTCCTCGAAGGTAGGACCGACGAACCGGAGATACATTTCAGCTTCGGTGAGATGGATGCCGTTCTCCGCGAGCAGGGCCATATCGACAGCCATCAATATTTTTTCACTGTCGATGAGAACGCCATCGCAATCAAAAATGACGTGGGAGATCATGACTGGCCGAGATGCCTGAAGGCCGCGATGACCTGTTCATAAACTGGTTTCTTGAACGGTATGATGGCGTCGATGACCTCGTTCATCTTGATCCAGCGCCATTGGTCGAACTCCTGCTTGTGGCCGGGAGGCGCCAGATTGATTTCGCTGTCCTCGCCGGTAAAGCGCGCGGCAAACCATTTCTGGGTCTGGCCACGGTACTTGCCTTTCCAGGACTTGCCGATGAGGTGTTCAGGCAGATCGTAGTTGTACCAGTCCGGCGCCTCGGCAATGATTTCAGCGGAACGCACGGCGGTTTCTTCTTCCAGTTCGCGGAGTGCGGCGGCGGCGGGATCTTCATCGCAATCGATGCCTCCCTGGGGCATTTGCCACCAATGGCCAACGCCATCGTCATTCTGTTTTTGAAAGCGCCGGCCGACCCAGACAAGGCCTTGCGGATTGAGCAGCATAATACCAACGCAGGGCCTGTAGGCCGTAATCACTTTTGCTTCACTCATTAACCCAACTAACCCAAACGGCCCTTGAAGATGGCGCTGACGGGCACGAGCAGAATGCCCCTGTCCTGAAGCTGTTCGGCCCACAGCTTCACAGCGTCAACCGTGACTTCTAGACCGGAACCGGTGCCGATGGCAAAGCCATTGGCCTTCGCCTCGCCTTCGAGGAGTTCAAGGGCCGCAGCAATGCTCTGGGGTGTTGGATCGGTATCAATCACCACCTGGGCGCGGCGCTGGGGGAGCTTGGTTTCCCCGGCCACGGTTTCTGAAACCGTCAACGCCGTTGAGGCATCTTCCAGATAGACGAGGCCGCGCTTGCGCATTTCAGCCATCACCGGCTTCAGGGCTTCGGGCGAGGCCAGCAGGCGTCCGCCCATATAGTTGGTAATGCCGGTGTAGCCGGCGAAGCGGCTCATGTGCCAATGGAGCGCTTCCATGTTTTCCGCGGCGCTGACGCTGGCCAGAAGGGTTTTGGGACCGGGATTATTGGCGGGATAGCCCACGGGCTCCATGGGGAGCTGCAGGAGCACCTCGTGGCCATCGGCGCGGGCCTTGTTCACCTGGGTTTGCAAGTCATTGCCGTAGGGGGCAAAGGCAAAGGTTACGTCGCCCGGCAGATTCTTGATGGCCTGCTGGGTGAGCTTGGCATTGAGGCCCATGCCGCCCAGCAGAATGGCAATCTTCGGGCGGTCGGAATGGATCACGCCCATGGGCGTGTTGCGGGCATAGACATCCGAGGGCTTTTTGTTTTTTGAGCCAATGCGGGGCAATTGGCCGGCAGTGGTTATTTCAATGAGATCATCAACGGGGGCCTTCTTCAGGGGCCGCCGGGGCGAGAGGATGATGGAGGCTTCGGTCTGGTAGCTGTCCTGCTCGATGGGGGCTTCGATTTGAATGCTCCCGCTTTCGTCTTCGGCGGGCATTTCTTCCGCCGCGATTTCTTCTTCGGGCGCGGTGGTGGAGGCGGTTTTCAGTTCCTCAACGGCTGGAATGGCGGCGGTGACGATGGGCTCCCCGGCAAAGGGAAGGGGGGCGTGAATGGCCCAGGCCGAAAGTGCGATAAACCCGCTTGCGGCGAGAATTGAGGTGGACAGCAGCGGGCTGGGACGCTTCGCCCAAAGGCGCTCATTCAGGCTCCGTTTCCTCAGCGGCTGTCGCAATTCATCACGGCTCATGGAATTCGTATACCCAGTCGATTCGTTTGGAGCCGACTGTGGCGAGACAACCGTTAACGTCTCATTAACCGTGCCGTGAAGTTCTCCATCATTTTCTCATCTTGCCCGCGCTTGACGCGGGCATCCTCTTCACTTGAAAAGAAGATGGCCGGGTCAAGCCCGGCCATGATGAGAAGAGGAATGAAAGTCGAAAGCTAGTTCGACTTGGTTTCCGGGGTGCCGTCAGATGTTTTCTCCTCCGGCTTCACGGTGCTCACCACCTTGATGCCGTGAAGGAAATCGACAGCGGCTTTCAGCTGCACATCCTTGGTCCTGTCCTCGGGCACGTAAGCAGAAGAACCGCCGCCCTCATCGCCGCCGCCCTCATTGGTGAGGTGGCCCTTGAGGCTGGCTTCGCCTTCAGTGGATACGTTTTTGCCCTGAAGCTCCGGTGGCAGGGGTTGTTCAATCAGGATATCGGCATCAATGCCCTTGGCCTGAATGGAACGGCCGGCGGGCGTATAATAACGCGCCGTGGTGAGGCGCAACGCTCCCTGGCTTCCCAGCGGAATTATGGTCTGGACGGAGCCCTTGCCGAAGGAACGGGTGCCAATGATGGTGGCGCGCTTATGATCCTGCAGAGCACCGGCGACAATTTCAGAGGCCGAGGCCGAGCCGCCGTTGATCAGGATGACCACCGACTTGCCGTCCGAGATATCGCCCTTCTGGGCGCTGAAACGCTGGGTTTCCTCGGCACGGCGGCCACGCGTCGAGACAACTTCACCCTTGTCGAGGAAGCTGTCGGAGACGGAGATGGCCTGATCGAGAAGGCCGCCCGGATTGTTCCGGAGATCGAGGATGTAGCCCTTGGCCTTGCCGCCCATCCTGGTTTTCAGGCTGGTGAAAGCCCTTTCGAGGCCTTCCTGGGTTTGCTCGGTGAAGGAACTGATGCGCACGTAGCCGATATCTTCATCGGTGCCTTCGAGGCTGGACTTCACCGACTGCACGCGAATGCGGTCGCGAACGAGCTTCACATCCATGGCCGCCTGGTCCTTGCGCTGGATGGTGAGCGTGATGGGGGTGTTGACGCCGCCACGCATTTTATCGACGGCTTCATTCAGGGTCAGGCCCTGGATATCCACGCCGTCAATTTTTGTAATCAGGTCATTGGCCATGATGCCAGCCTTGGCGGCAGGCGTGTCATCAATGGGGGCCACAACCTTCACAAAGCCGTTTTCCATGGTGACTTCAATGCCGAGGCCGCCGAATTCGCCCTTGGTCTGGACGCTCATGTCTTCAAAGCGCTTGGCATCCATGTAGCTGGAATGGGGATCGAGCGAGGTGAGCATGCCATTGATGGCCGCTTCGATCATCTTGGATTCATCGGGATCCTCAACGTAATCGGCGCGCACCCGGTCGAACACGTCACCGAAAAGATTGAGCTGCTTGTAGGTATCGGCATTGGAGGCGGCAATTGCCGAACCAAAGACATGCCACAGCACGGTGGCCGAAACGGCCCCTGCCAGCACCAGGCCAAAAGACCGAATACCGCTATTGTGAAATTTCATCTTTAAACGCCTCTTTCGTTCCACCAATCCACCAAGGGGCCGAATCAACGGCCTCACCATTTTTTCTAAACTCGACATATAACACAGGCCGTGCCTCTTGTACCTGATCACCTAAAAGTGTGACAGAAGAAGGGCCTTTTCCCATTATTCCAACGGGTTCGCCAGCCCTCACCGATTGCCCGATATCGGCTGATATTTCCTTCATGCCAGCCATGAGCACAAGGTAGCCCTCACCGGCATTGAGAATCAAGAGTTGCCCGTAGGAGCGGAAGGGGCCGGCAAATTCAACCTTGCCGGCGGCGGGGGCGATGATCTGGGCCTGGGCGCGGGTTGCCACGGCCAGCCCCCTAAGCTCGCTGCCCAGGCCATCATCCTGACCGAAACGCTTCAGGATCTGGCCTTGGACCGGATATTCAAGGCGGCCCTTGGCGCTGGAAAAAGCCACGGAGGGCCGCAAGAGGAATGCCTCCTGGCGCTTGCGTTCAGCTTCAAGGGCAAGGGCCTCCCTGGTTTTCCTTGCTTCCTGCTTCAGTCTGGCAGCGGCCAGATCGGCAATCAACTGCTTCAGGGACTTGGCTCTCTCGGCGAGTTCGGAGGCGCGCCTTTTCTCGCCAGCCAGCTTTCCGGAATTGTCAAAAACCAGCTGCTTTTTCTGGGCGATGAGCTGGTCGAGGTCGATCTGCGCGGTTTTGAGGCTGGTGACACTGGTGCTGAGAGCGGATTTTTCCTTCTCAACGGCGGTGCGGATGCGGTCCAGACGGGTCAGCTTCCTGGCCAGAATTTCAGCCTCGCCGCGCAGTTCCGGCACGAGGGTGCCAAACATCATGGCGCCACGGAGCGCTGCCAGCACGTCATGGGGTTCAACCACCAGCGCGGGCGGAGGGTTTTGTTCAAGCCGCTGGAGGCCGGCCAGGAGCTCGGACAGAATCTCCTGCTTTTCTGCCAGATCGGCGCGCAGGATGATTTCCTCCTTGCGGAGGTTCAGGATGCGCTCTTCGGCGGCGGTAATGGCGGTTTCCTGGGACTGGATGGTCTTGGCGATGGTGATGAGCCGGTCGGAGACCGCTTCCTGCTCCTTGATGGCGGCGGCAATCTCACTTTTGATTTTCTCGAGGTTTGCCGCCGATGAGGTGATTTCCTGTTCGACGGAGCCAAGCTCATTTTCCTGGGGCAGCGGGGTCTGCGCGCCCACATCCGGCGCAAGCACGTGCAGCGCGGCGGCGGCCACGAAGCTCATAATCGCAAGTTCTCGCAAATAATTCATCGCCGTCTTTTTAGGGGCCGCGCTTGTCCAAATTGCGGCTCAGGATCTGTGATAGGGATGATTTACCATAATAGTGACTGCCCGGTAAATTTGTTCGAGAAGCATAATACGCACCAGCCGGTGGGGCCAGGTCATTTCACTTAACGAGATGAGTTGTCCGGCGTGTTTTCGGGTGTCAGCACTATGGCCGTCGGGGCCACCTATCAGGAATGCGAGGTCATGCGTGCCCTGATCGAGATGGCGCTGCAGAAGCTGCGAGAAAGCTGTGCTGGTAAAGGGTTTTCCACGTTCGTCGAGCACCAGGGTGAAGGCTTTGGGAGCCAGAGAGCCGATGAGAAGCTTGGCTTCTTCAGCCCGGCGCTGGCTTGCGGTCTGGCCCTGGGATTCGGCGAAGTCAGTGACTGTCAGCTTGGTAATCCCTGCCTTGCGGCCCAGGCCTTCAAGGCGGGTTCGGTATTCGTCAGCGAGGGTTTTTTCAGGCCCCGCCTTTAATTTTCCGATGCCCAGAACCTGGAGGCGCATGGCCTATCCGGCGTGGGGCTCTTGCGGAGAATGTTCCGACCAGAGCTTTTCGAGATTGTAGAAGCTGCGCACTTCCGGGCGGAAAAGGTGGACCACAACATCAACGGCATCGACCAGCACCCAGTCGCACTGATCCATGCCTTCAACCCGGATATGGCGGTGGCCCGCCTCCTTGAGTTTATCGACGAGCTGATCAGCAATGGCGCCGACATGGCGGTTTGAACGGCCGGAGGCCACAACCATGTTGTCGGCGATGGCTGTTTTGCCGTCAAGATTGATGGCGATGATGTCCTCGGCCTTGGCATCTTCCAACTGGGTCATGACGACGCTGAGCAGCGACTGATCGGTGTAGGACTTTGGCTTCGGCGTATCGGCCTTGACCGGGGCTACAGCCTTGACGGCTGGCTTTGCCTTTGGCGCAGTCTTTGGTTTTGCGACGACCTTTGGCTTCACCGCAGCCCTGGCTTTGACGGCCGGCTTCTTCTTCGGCGCGGGCTTTACCTTCCTGGCGAGTTTTTTCTTGCCCTTCGGTTTCACTTTTGAGGTAGTCTTGCCGCGCAAGCCGGCGCGCGCCTTTTCGGCGAAACGGACCTTGGCCATCATAATGGTCTTGAGCTCGGCGGCGGTCTTGGGCGGACGCTTTGAGGAAGAGGCGGGTTTTGCTGCTTTCGCCGATTTCGATTTGGCGGAAGGCTTCTTGGCTGGCTTTTTCAGGGTCTTATCCTTTATGGGTTCCGGCGCGTTGTTTAGAGCTTCGCGGGGGCTGGTTCAAGTTTCGAATCGCCGTTGAGCTTTCGGGCCGCAAGGGCATGGGGAGGAAAACCCAGGCCGGCGTCTTTTGCATGACAAGTTTTGCGGCTTCGCCGGTTTTGACACGCGAGGCGGCATAGCGGAGTGCCGCCCGGCTCCCGAGGGCGCGGATGGAATAGCCGGGGCGGGCCAGGGAGGCCAAGGGCAGGGCCTCCACAATATCGGTCCAGTGATGCCACTTGTGCAAGTTGGCCAGACTGTCGGCCCCCATGATCCAGATGAAGTTTGCCTGCTTCATGGTCTGGTTGAGGGCCAGCAGGGTTTCGGCGGTGTTGCGGGAATTTGCCTGGCGTTCAAGATCGGTCACCACAAAGCGGGGGTGCCTGGCCACAAGTTTGGTTAATTTCAGGCGCTCGTCATATTCGCCGGTTTCGCCGGGATCCTTCAGGGGATTTTGCGGCGAGACCAGCCACCACACCCAATCAAGCTGCAGGCGCTTCAGGGCATAGAGGCCTACCATGTAGTGGCCGTAATGGGCCGGATTGAAGGAGCCGCCAAACAGGCCGATGCGCTGGCCGCGGCCAAAGAGCGGCGGTTTCATCATGGACGGATTTGCCCCGAGCCACGCACCTGGTACTTGAAGGTTGCGAGCTGCTCCAAGCCTACTGGCCCGCGGGCATGGAGCTTGCCTGTGGCAATGCCGATTTCGGCGCCAAAACCAAATTCGCCGCCATCGGCAAACTGAGTGGAGGCATTGTGCAGGACAATGGCGCTGTCGACTTCGCTCAGAAATTTTTGCGCGGTTTTCTCATCGTCGGCGATGATGGCATCGGTGTGCTGCGAGCCATATTTCGCAATATGGGCCATGGCTTCGTCGACGCCGTTCACAACGGCAAGCGAGACGATGGAATCCAGATATTCGGTTGACCAGTCCTCTTCCCTTGCGGGCTTCACGCGGGCGTCAGCGGCACGCGCCTCGGCATCGCCGCGCACTTCGCAGCCCGCATCAATCAGTGTGCGGATTATCGGCGCGAGATTGGTCTTGGCGGCGGCGCGGTCAATGAGAATGGTTTCGGCGGAACCGCAGACGCCGGTGCGCCGCAATTTGGAATTGAGCACGATCTCGCGGGCCATTTCGGGATTGGCGGATTTGTCGACATAGACATGGCAAATGCCTTCGAGATGGCTGAAGACCGGAACGCGGGCTTCCGCCTGAACCCGGGCTACCAGGCTCTTGCCGCCGCGCGGCACGATCAAATCAATGGTGCCACCGAGGCCTGACAGCATTTCACCAACACTGGCGCGGTCAGTTGTGGGCGCCATTTGAATTGCAGCGGCGGGCAGTCCTGCCGCTTCGAGGCCTTGCCGCAGGGCCTCGACGATGAGGGTTGAGGATTGAAAGCCATCGGAGCCGCCGCGCAGGATGGCGGCGTTACCCGACTTCATGCAGAGCGCGCCTGCATCGGCAGCAACATTGGGGCGGCTTTCGAAAATAATTCCGATGACGCCAATGGGCACGCGGACGCGCGAAATTTTCATGCCGTTGGGACGGGTCCATTCGCTGAGCGTGGTTCCGACGGGATCGGGCAATCCGGCGATGTCTTCAAGGCCCTTGGCCATGGCCTCAACGCGATCAGCGTCAAGGGTCAAGCGGTCAATGAATGAGTCCTTTAGGTTCTTTTTCTTTGCCGCTTCGACATCGGATTGATTGACAGCGATGATCTTGTTCGAAGAGGCGCGAATGGCCTTGGCCATCGCGTTTAGGGCGGCATTCTTTTGCGCCGTTGAGGCAAGGGCCAGCACGCCCGCCGCCTTGCGGGCTTTCAGGCCAAGCTCCCGCATGGCGCTAGCGCTCACCATTGGTCATCACCAGATCATCGCGATGAATGATTTCATCCCGGCCTCTATAGCCAATGGTTTGTTCGATGTCAGCGGACTTCAAGCCGGCAATCCTTGCGGCATCGCCTGAATCATAGGCCACAAGGCCGCGGGCGATCTCCAGGCCTTCGAGGGTCACCACACTTACCGTGTCGCCGCGGGCAAAGATTCCTTTTACCTGCTTGACACCGGCGGGAAGCAGGCTTTTGCCCTTGCCCAGTGCGGTGCGGGCGCCATCATCAACAATGAGGCGGCCAACGGGCTGCAGGGTTCCGGCAATCCAGCGCTTCCGGGATTGCAGCGCCGACAGGGGGGCCAAAAACCAGGTGCAGCGCTCGCCATTTGCAATTCGCGCAATGGGATGGGCTTCATGGCCCGAGGCGATGACCATGTTGCAGCCGGCACCCAGAGCAATTTTTCCCGCTTCAATTTTGGTGACCATGCCGCCGGAACCGACGCCGGAGACGGGTTTTCCCGCCATGGCTTCGATCTCGGGGGTGATTTCCTTCACTTCCGGAATGAAGGCGGCACCCGCCCTGTCGGGCGGGGCGGAATAGAGGCCGTCGATGTCCGAGAGCAGCACCAGGCAATCGGCGGACATCATGGAGGCGACGCGGGCCGCCAGCCGGTCATTGTCGCCGTAGCGGATTTCGGAGGTTGCCACGGTGTCATTTTCATTGATCACCGGGACAGCGCCCTGGGTGAGCAAGGTGGTGAGTGTTGCGCGGGCATTGAGATGGCGGCGGCGTTCTTCGGTGTCGGTGAGGGTCACCAGCACCTGGGCCGCCACGATTTTTTTTGTGCGGAATGCTTCTGACCAGGCTTGAGCAAGGGCGATTTGGCCGACAGCGGCTGCGGCCTGGCTTTCTTCAAGACGCAGCTTGCCTTTAGGCAGGCCAAGCGAGCGCCGGCCCAAGGCAATAGCGCCGGACGAGACGACAATAATATCGGCGCCGCCGGCCCTGGCCTTTGCCAGATCATCGATGAGGGTTGAAAGCCAGGCGGACTTCACATCGCCGGTCGCGGCATCAACCAGAAGGGCCGAGCCAATCTTGACGACGATGCGCTTGGCCGATTGCAGGCGCTGCTTCACGGATGCCAATCCTCCAGTTCAACGCCCTGGTCCTCCTGCTTTCTTGCCGCCTTGCGATCAGCCTGAATGACGGTGAGCAAACGCTTCATCGTGTCATCGACGTTTTTCTGGGTGGCGCCAGAGATCAGGATGGGAGTTTTCTTCAGGCGCTTCTTGAAATCGGCAAGTTTCTTTTCCAACTCCTTGTCGCTGATGGCGTCGATCTTGTTGAAGGCGATGATTTCCGGTTTTCCTTCAAGCTCGGGGCCGTAGTCCTTCAGCTCCTTGCGGATGACGCGGTAGGCTTTCACCGGATCGTCGCCGGTCACATCGATGAGATGCAGCAGAACGGCGCAGCGTTCGACGTGGCCGAGAAAGCGCGTGCCGAGGCCAACGCCTTCATTGGCGCCTTCGATGAGGCCCGGAATATCGGCCAGCACAAAACTATTGCCGCCGGCTTTCACCACGCCAAGCTGGGGATGAAGAGTGGTGAAGGGATAATCGGCGATCTTCGGCTTGGCGGCGGAAACGGCGGCGAGCAGGGTTGATTTTCCGGCATTGGGCAGGCCCAGCAGCCCCGCATCGGCAATGAGCTTCAGGCGCAACCAGATCCATCTTTCCTCGCCTTCGATGCCGGGATTGGCATGGCGCGGGGCGCGGTTGGTAGCAGACTTGAAATGATGGTTGCCGAAGCCGCCATTGCCGCCGCGAGCAATGCGCACGCGGTCGCCCAGTTTGGCAAGATCGGCAATCAAGGTTTCATTGTCGGCCTCGTAAACTTCGGTGCCGGTTGGAACCTTGAGCACGATGTCTTCCGAATTGGCTCCGGCGCGCAAGCGGCCCATGCCATGGCCCGCCGTGCGCACCTTGAAGTGCTGCTGGTAGCGGTAGTCGATGAGCGTGTTGAGGGCATCGACGGCTTCCACCCACACGTCGCCGCCATTGCCGCCATCGCCGCCATCGGGACCGCCCATTTCGATGAATTTTTCGCGCCGGAAAGACACGGCGCCGGCCCCGCCATCACCGGAGCGCACATAGATTTTTGCTTCATCAAGAAATTTCATGGGGCCTTGTAACCGTTTGCGAGCCCCAATCCTAGGGCATATCGCAGCGCAACATTTTTTGTGCAGAGCCACATAATGGTCACATTTACCCAGTTAATCGCAACCCTTCCCCAGACATTGATGAACATTAAAATAGAGGAGCCAGTCTATCTAAGCTTAGTTTTTGATGCGGATTTAAAATTTAAGGATAAAAATGAAAAATAGACTCATTGCAGGACTTTCGGCCGTTGTATTTGCTGCGGCTATATTCTCAGAAACAGCAGAAGCTGGCACAAAATCCAAAAATAATCTTTCCACGGAGCATGTAGAAACTAAGAAACGCGAGAAGAGCCGCAAGGCGCAGGTTACGCCCGCATCAACCGACCGGGTGGTGGACCTGATCAAGGACATGGCGCCAAAATATGGGGTGCCGACCTGGTTTGCCCTCCGCATCGCCAAGGTTGAATCGGACTACAATCCCAGTATCCGCGGCGCCGCCGGGGAATACGGCGTCTATCAAATGAAATGCGCCACCGCCAAGGGCATCGGATTTTCTGGCAATTGCGCGGAGTTGCTCAATGCCTCCACCAATGTGCAAGTCGGTTTGAAGCATTTGCAAATGGCGATGAAGCTTTCGAACGGCAACCTCAAAATGGCGGCGTCAAAGCATAACGGTGGGCTTGGCCGCAAGAAACTGGTGCATCATTACGTTGCAATGGTTTTCTAAGCCAAATCAGTAATGCGTAAAACAAAAAGGAGAGGCAATCGCCTCTCCTTTTTCATTGGGTTCCGGTAGACTGCCTATTCAGCGGCCTGCAGGGGAATAACCGATACAATCTGCTTGTTTTTCTTGGTGCCGCGGAAATTCACGGTGCCGGGAATGGTTGCAAAAATCGTGTGATCCTTGCCGATGCCGACGCCGGTTCCGGGGTGCCAGGTGGTGCCGCGCTGACGGATGATGATGTTGCCGGCAATGACGTTTTCGCCGCCGAAGCACTTCACGCCAAGCCGCCTGCCCGCGGTATCGCGACCGTTGCGGGATGAGCCGCCTGCTTTTTTATGGGCCATGGGGTGTTACTCCTTTTCCGTCTTGGGCTTGCGCGGCTTGGCGGGAGCCTTTTTGGGCTTTCCTTCGGCTGCGGCTTCGGCCGCCGATGCTGCTTCGACAGCGGCTACGGGCTTGGCTTCAGCCTTCGCTTCAGGCTTTGCCTTGGCCTTGGCCGCCGGCTTGGCGCCGCCGGTCAGAATCTCGGTAATGGTCACACTGGTCAAGTCCTGACGGTGGCCGTTGCGGCGGCGGTAGTGCTTGCGCCGGCGCTTCTTGAAAATGATGATGTGGGGCCCGCGGGCCTGCTTTTCGATTTCACCGACAACGGTGGCGCCGGACAGGAAGGGGGCACCGATATCCACGGTTCCGCCATTGGAAACCATAAGGACCTCGGTGAAATTCACCTGGTCGCCGGCGGCACCTTCGAGCTTTTCGATGAGGATTTTATCATTGGCAGCAACACGGTATTGTTTGCCGCCAGTCTTGATGACTGCGTACATTTTATAGCCTTTTTCATTCCCCGCGCCCTTTGGCGCCGCTGCAAACTCATTAAACAGCGGGCTTTAGTACCTGATATTACAGGTTTTTTTGAGTTGCCGGAGGCAGCGCATGGACACTCAGCGGGGTTGCCCCCGAAAGCGATGCGCGGTTTCTAGGCAAGGAGGGGGAAAATGTCAAGGAAGGGGGGTAGAGGCTGGTTCGGTGGTTTAAGTGGCGCGCGCCAATTGGGTTTTTTCGACCAGGTCTACGAGATCATTCATGATGACATTGAGGTCGAAATCCTTGGGCGTGTAGACGCGGGCCACACCGAGCTGTTTCAGGACGAGGGTATCCTCCCTGGGGATGATGCCGCCCACCACAACGGGGATGTGGCCTAACCCCGCCTGGCGCAAGCGGTTCATGACTTCGCGGACCAGGGGAACGTGGCTGCCGGAGAGAACCGAAAGGCCAATGAGGGTGACTTTTTTCTCTTTCGCGGTGGCCACGATCTTTTCAGGGGTGAGGCGAATGCCGTCATAGGTGACATCCAGCCCACAATCGGCGGCGCGCACGGCGATCTGCTCGGCGCCATTGGAATGGCCATCGAGGCCGGGCTTGGCCATGAGGAATTTGGGAGTCATGCCGAGTTCAAGGGCAAGTTTCTTGACGCGGGCCCGGATGGCTTCGAGTGATTTCTGCGGATTTTCATCCATCACCAGGAGCACGCCGGTGGGGGCGCGGAACTCGCCAAAAACCTGGCGCAGGGCCTCACCCCATTCGCCGGTGGTGACACCGGCCTTCGCACAGGCAATGGAGGGCTCCATGATGTTGCGGCCTGCAGAGGCTGCATCGCTGAGAGCGGCAAGCGTTGAGGCCACGGCCTTTTTATTGCGCGCGGCACGCCAGGCTTTCAATTTTTCGATTTGCGCGAATTCAACGTTCTCGGAAACGGTGAGAATTTTTTCTTCATCGCCGGTTGAAAGCGGCGAGGCTTCAGTGGTGGTGAAGATGTTGACGCCCACCAGCTTTGTATCGCCGCGTTCAATGGCTTTCAGGCGCTCCGTGTTGGAGTGAACGAGCGCCTGTTTCATGTAGCCGGATTCAATTGCCGGAATGGCGCCGCCGAGTGAAAGAATGTGCTGCAACTCGGCACGGGCCTCGGCTTTCAGGCGCTCGACCTTGGTTTTGATTTCTGCCGAGCCTTCAAAGATATCGGCGTATTCCAGTAGGTCGGTTTCACAAGCCACGATCTGCTGCATGCGCAGCGACCATTGCTGGTCCCAGGCGCGGGGCAGGCCGAGCGCTTCATTCCACGCCGGCAACTGCACGGCGCGGGCCCGGGCGTTTTTTGAGAGAACCACGGCGAGCATTTCCAGGAGAATGCGGTAAACATTGTTTTCCGGCTGCTGCTCGGTGAGGCCCAGAGAATTCACTTGAACGCCATAACGGAAACGGCGCCGCTTCTCATCGGCAATGGCGTAACGCTCGCGGCAGATTTCATCCCAGAGTTCGGTGAAGGCCCGCATCTTGCACATTTCGGTAATGAAACGGATGCCGGCATTCACAAAGAACGACATGCGCCCCACAACTTCCGGAAAGGCCGCGGCGCTGACTTCAATTTTTGCCGCATCAAGCACGGCAACGGCGGTGGCCAGCGCATAGGCCAGTTCCTGCACGGGCGTGGCGCCTGCTTCCTGCAGATGATAGGAGCAGACATTCATGGGGTTCCATTTCGGCAGGTCGCTGGCCGAGAATGAAATTGTGTCGGTGGTGAGTTTGAGGGAAGGCTGGGGCGGGAAAACATGGGTGCCGCGTGAGAGATATTCCTTGATGATGTCGTTCTGGGTTGTGCCGGACAGTTGGTCGCGCGGAATGCCCTGCTCGTCGGCCACGGCCACGTAAAGGGCGAGGAGCCAGGCAGCGGTGGCGTTGATGGTCATGGAGGTATTCATGGTGGCGAGCGGGATGTTTTCAAAAAGGGCCCGCATGTCGCCGATATGTGAGACGGGAACCCCAACCTTGCCAACTTCACCGCGGGCTAGCGGATGATCGGGATCATAGCCGGTCTGGGTTGGCAGGTCGAAGGCCACGGAAAGGCCGGTTTGGCCTTTTTCGAGATTGGAGCGGAACAGCCGGTTGCTTTCAGCGGCGGTGGAATGGCCGGCATAGGTGCGAAACAGCCAGGGCTTGTCGGATGTTGGGCGAGACGGCATTCAGGCTTCCATTTTGCGATGCAATATGGAAGCACGGTTGTTTTCGGGGTGCAACCCCAGTGGCGTTTGGCAGTTACCGGCCGTGTTCGGGCCTGATGCACCAAAGCATGGCGAAGGAGGCCAAGATGAGGCCTATCAGGGTGAAGAGCATCACTTCCTGCTCATACTGGATAGCCGGAATATCGGTGCCGTCGAGCAGGATGTTGGCCAGGCTGGTGCCAATGAAGAGGGCGGAAAAGTTCAGAGGCAATGTCAGATCTCCAATCGCTCCAGTGAACCGGGCCAAAAGAAGGGCTCCGGCGGCGCTGAAAAGCAGCGACGCGAGGAAGGCCTCGTTCGACATGTCAAGGCGGACGAGTTGCTCAAGGGTGTCGTAGAAGCTGGAATACAACATGTTACTTAGCATCTTTTTCTGCCTAAAGTTTTAAGGCTCTGGTCAGTATGACCCGGAATTGGTTGTTATCCTATGAACGCCGGAAAGCAGGGTAAACCAATCCTTACCTGGACGCCCGGCCGCGGTCCTATATTGCGCTGCAACAGAAATTGGTTAAGGTGCTGCCTAATTTTTAGGAGCAGCAGCATGACCGCGACGGTTTCTCCCCCGCTCAAGGACCTTTACGAAATCGGCGAAATTCCGCCCCTGGGGCATGTGCCGCAGACCATGTATGCGTGGTGCATAAGGCAGGAGCGCCACGGCGCGCCGGAAAGCGCCATGCAGGTGGAAGTCGTGCCCACCTGGAAAATCGGCCAGGACGAGGTGCTCATTCTGGTGATGGCGGCGGGGGTTAACTACAATGGCGTGTGGGCCGCCCTTGGCACGCCCATTTCCCCCATTGATGGCCACAAGAACCCGTTCCACGTAGCGGGTTCCGATGCTTCCGGCATTGTCTATGCGGTGGGCGAAAAGGTGAAGCGCTGGAAGGTGGGCGATGAGGTTGTGGTTCATTGCAACCAGGATGACGGCGACGACGAGGAATGCAATGGCGGCGATCCGATGTTTTCCAACTCGCAACGGATCTGGGGATATGAGACGCCCGATGGATCGTTCGCGCAATTTGCCCGGGTGCAGGCGCGCCAGCTTCTGCCGCGCCCACAACATCTCACCTGGGAAGCCTCGGCCTGTTACACGCTCACCCTTGCCACCGCCTACCGCATGCTGTTTGGCCACCGACCACACACGCTGAAGCCCGGGCAGAATGTTCTGGTGTGGGGCGCTTCGGGCGGCCTCGGTTCCATGGCCGTTCAGCTCATCGCCACGGCGGGCGGCAATGCCATCGGGGTGATCTCGGAAGATGACAAGCGCGATTTCGTGATGCAGCTGGGGGCGCGCGGCGTGATCAACCGCAAGAATTTCAAATGCTGGGGGCAGATGCCAAAAGTCGGCACGCCGGAGTACAATGACTGGCTCAAGGCGGCGCGGGAATTCGGCAAAGCCATCTGGACTTTCACCGGCAAGGGCAACAGCCCGGATATCGTGTTCGAGCATCCCGGCGAATCCACCTTTCCGGTTTCAGTGCTGGTGGTGAAGCGCGGCGGCATGGTGGTGATCTGCGCCGGCACCACGGGTTACAACCTCACCATGGACGCGCGCTATTTGTGGATGCACCAGAAGCGGGTGCAGGGCTCGCATTTCGCCAATCTCATGCAGGCCTCGAACGCCAACCGCCTGGTCATGGCGCAGCGCATCGATCCCTGCATGTCGGACGTCTATAGCTGGCATGACATTCCCAAGGCACACATGAAGATGTGGAAGAACGAGCACCGGCCGGGGAACATGGCGGTTCTGGTGTCGGCGCCGCGCACGGGGTTGAAGACGTTTGATGATGTGCTTGAAGCGGCTGCAAAATGATCTTCCGGTTACGAGGCTTCGTAACCTCGGGCCCAAATCGGCAGCAATGCTGGCGGAGGCCGGCATCCGCACCATTGGTGAACTGCGTGCCATCGGAGCACCTAAGGCCTATGTGCGCGTGAGGGCGATCCGCACGCGCGGCGCTTCGGCCAATCTACTTTGGTCGATGGCCGCAGGGCTCGACGGGCGTGGCTGGCAGGACGTATCGGCGGAGGAAAAAGAGTTACTTCTCGCCGAGGTCCGCAGGCTTCGCCGCTGACTGGCCGGGATTGGATTTCGGGAAAACCAGCAGGACCGCAGTGATGACGCCGCTTGCCAGAAGCAACCAGTCTTGCGGAACAGCCAAGAAAATTGCCGCCGTTCCGCCGATCAATGACCAAATTACCGGAATGACGAGCAACACCCAAGGTAATGGAGACTTGGCGAACAGCAATATTCCAAATGTAAAAAGTGTTACCGGGCATGGCGTGATGCCGAATTGGGGTAACGTCTCATAGGCATGTCCGCCGGCAATCCCCATCAGAGGGTAGGCGATCAGGGCATAGCTGATGAATGTCCAACCCATGATGGCGCGCGGACCTTGAGTTTCACTGAATTGAAGCCGGTCATTGAACACGCCAAAGTGGAAAAACAACAATGCCTGGGCTACGAATAGTGCGCCGAACAAAAAGGCGGCGCTATTGATACTGGAGAAGAAAATGCCGTGGTAGGCCAACCCCGTCCAGGCCCACATAATGGCCAGAAAAGATGCTGTAACCCTTGACCAGAAAGGCTTGGGCCACAGCACGGCAATGAGGGCGATAAGAGCAAGCCCATGGGCCAGGATCGATGCTGGCCAGACGGCATTGTTATATTCAAGAAAGACTGTGAAGAATTGCTCGCGCGTGAAGGGCAGCATGATTACTTTACCTCTCCATCAACTAAATTTTCCTGTCGCGGCGGTCCGCAGCTTTCGCCGCTGATTGAAAGGTACGGTGTGCCTGCAAGACGCGGTTCACTTCGCCTCCAAGTATCAACACCAGTGCCGCGAGATAGAGAAAGAACATCGCAGCAAAGAGGCCGGAGAGCGAGGCATAGGTGGAGGCAAAGGAATTGAAGTTCACGAGATAGGCGGAGAAGGCGCTGGCAAGGGCAATCCACACGACTACGGTGAGAAGAACTCCCGGCAAGACATCCAAGCTTCTCAGGCGTTTTGCGGGCAAGATGCGATGACAGAGTTGCAAGCCTCCGACGAGAATGGCAATGGCAAGGGGGTAACGCAACTGGTTCAGGATAGTGAAGTTGTGGCGCAACTCGGGGGCGAAACGGTCAAGTACCGCGAGCCCCACCGGGACAAAGACGATCAGCAAGGCAATTGCCAGAAGCCCGATGGCGGAGCCGATCACAAAGAGGACGCTTTGGCCATAGAGCCAAAACAAATTGCGATGTTCCTTCAGGTCATAGGCGCGGTTCAAGCCGACGCGGATGCTGTCCACGCCACCCATGGCGCTCCAGATGGTGAGCAACGCGGCGAGGCTAAGCAGCCCGGTGCGCGGCACTGTGAGAATGGAACGGATTTCCGCCGCCAGGGGGTGAACCAACTGTTCGGGAGCAACGCTCAGCAGAAAGGTGACTGCCTTCTCAGCCAAATCCGCGTTGCCAAAGAAGCCGGCAAGGGCTGTCAGAAAAATCAAAAACGGAAAAATCGAGAACAGGGTTCTGAAGGCGATGTTGCCTGCCAGCGGGATGGCTTCATCGGCAAAGAGACGGCGCAGCGCCTCGAGGCCAAGACTGACGATGGTCGGCTGCATTGAGTTCATGGGCCTAGGCATAGCCGATATGCGCGAAGGTTCTCAAGATAACACTCGCGCGCATGTGCAAAGCTTGGCATGGGAATGGCCATGAAGCCTGCGCCCAGCTGGATTGCCTTTGCGCCCGCGCTCTTCGTGGTGCTGTGGGCCACGGGATTTGTGGTGGCGCGGCTTTCGGCTGGGCATGTGGAACCGCTCACCTTTCTCAGCATCCGCTTTCCCATTGCCGGCGCCCTGTTTGTGGTCATTGCGCTCTATCAGCGGGCGATCTGGCCCGACCGGACCCACGCCTTTCATGCGGCGGTTGCCGGAGCCTTGTTGCATGGCGGCTATCTGGGTCCGATCTACTGGGCCGTGGCGCATGGCATGCCGGCAGGCGTTTCGGCTCTCATCGTGGGGCTGCAGCCATTGATGACGGCCTTTCTCGCAGCGGCCATCGTGGGCGAGAGGATTACTGCGCGCCACTGGTTTGGCCTCGTTGTTGGAATCCTGGGAGTTGGCCTCGTGGTGTGGCCGAAACTTACGCTTGATACCGTGCAAGGCATCACGCCGCTCACCACGGCTCTGTGCATATTCGGGGCACTCAGCGTTTCGCTCGGCACGGTCTACCAGAAGCGCTTTGCCACGGGGCTGCACCTGGCGAGCGGCGGCGTGTGGCAATATGCGGGAGCTTCAATCGTCGTTTTCATTGGCGCGGCGCTGGGTGAAAATTTTGGTTTCGACGGCAGCTTCGAGGCCTGGCTGGCGCTGGGCTGGTCGGTGATTGTGCTGTCGCTTGCCGCCATCACGCTGCTGATGCTGCTTATCCGCCATGGCGATGTGGCGCGGGTTTCCGGCTTGATCTATCTGGTGCCCGCCGTGGCCGCACTTTCCACCTATGTGGTCTTTGGTGAAACTCTGGTGCCGCTGCAAATTCTCGGCATGGCGGTGTGCGCCGGTGCGGTATTCATTGTCACGCGGAAGGCCTAAATTGTTTCGGCTCTGAGTTTTTCGAGGGTTTCTTTCGCCCTGTCGCGGTGGGCTTGCGTCATGTGACTGCGGATCATGCTGATGGCGGCGTAAAGCACGGCCATGTCATCGGTGAAGCCAAGGCCCAAAAGAAAGTCCGGGATGACATCAAAGGGCATGATGAAATAGGCAAGGGCGCCGAGCAGGATGCCCTTTACCTTCAGCGGCGTGGCTGGATCAAAGGCGCAGTAATAGGCGGCGACCACATCTTCGGCGAAAGGAACGCTGGCCAGGGATTTCTTCAGTTTCGGCCAAAAGTCCCTGGTAACCGTGGTTTCATTGGATGTGCGAGGCATGGTTTCCCTCCAATCGAAAGGCGATATGGGAATTCACGGGGGCCAATTCAATGACTATCTGTTGGCCAGCCAAAGGGCGGCCATGATGAGGATAATGGCGGCGAACTGCAGCAGGACGCGCCAGCGCATCAGGTTTTGCGAGCGGCTGGCGGAGCCGCCGCGCAGCATGTTCCACAGGCCGAGAAGCAAGACAACAGCAACAGCGGCAACGGCGAACGGCACGAGATAGTTGACAATAGTCATAATGCGGAAACCCTGTTGCCCTTTATCAAGAGTTATGGGGATAATGGCGTTTTGGAGCGCGATGCCCCGATGAAGTCCATGAAACTTTACACCAATGTGCAGCGCATTCACAATGAATTGGCGGCACTTGGCATCGGGCCTGATGCCGCACTGCGGGTAGACCAGCTCACGCCCTTTGACCAATATCATTATTTCGGAACCGATGCGGTTGACGAAGCCCTGGTGGTCTTGCAACTGCAGCCGGGCTCACGGGTTCTTGACGTGGGTTCCGGCATCGGCGGGCCGGCGCGCTATATCGCGGCAAAAACCGGAGCCCATATCACGGCCCTTGAACTGCAGCCGGACCTTCATGAAGTGGCGCGCGAGCTTACGGCACGCTGCGGCCTGTCATCACGGGTTGAGCATGTGTGCGGCAACATTCTCGATGGCGCGCTCACCGAAAGTTACGATGTGATTATTTCATTCCTGTGCTTCCTGCATATCCCGGACCGGGCGAAACTGTTCGCGGCCTGCCGCGCGGCGCTGAAGCCGGGAGGCGTCATGTATATTGAAGATTTCGGAAAGCCGCGGCCGTTGTCGGCCGATGAAGTCAGGGCCCTGTCAGTGAAAGTCCAGTGTGCCGGGTTGCCCGGCAGGGCAGAGTATGAATCACATCTGGCAACAGCGGGCTTTGCCGACGTGAGCATGACTGACGTGACGGCTGCGTGGAAAGATTTTACCGCGTCACGGCTTGCGATGTTCCGGGCGGCGCGCGCCAGAAACATTGAAGTTCATCGGCAGGAGATTGTCGATGATCTCGATGATTTTTATGGGGCCGTGGCGCAACTGTTCCAGGACGGCGCGATCTCGGGCCTGAAAATCATCGCGCGTTAATTTGCGCCTTCGAGAATGCGCCTGGCGATGATCTGGGCCTGAATTTCGGCGGCGCCTTCAAAGATGTTCAGGATGCGGGCGTCGCAGAGGACGCGGCTGATTTCAAATTCCAGGGCGAAGCCATTGCCGCCGTGAATCTGCAGGGCGTTGTCGGCGGCGGACCAGGCAACGCGGGCACCCAGAAGTTTTGCCATGCCTGCTTCCAGGTCGCAGCGGCGGCCCGCATCCTTT
This sequence comes from Aestuariivirga sp., assembly GCA_030680855.1. Lineage (GTDB taxonomy): Bacteria > Pseudomonadota > Alphaproteobacteria > Rhizobiales > Aestuariivirgaceae > Aestuariivirga. The sequence goes on along the minus strand of JAUXUN010000057.1, from coordinate 63,379 downwards.
TCGCGCGCCGCAGCGTAGCAGAGCTGGCGGGCCGCCATGATTTCGGCGGCCATGAGGGCAAGCTTGTCGGCGACGCGCGGGAACCTGATGATGGGCCTGCCGAACTGCTTGCGGTTACTGGCGTATTTAAGGCCGAGATCGAGGGCATTCTGCGCCACGCCGACGGCGCGCGCGGCAGTCTGGATGCGGGCGCTCTCAAATGTCTGCATAAGCTGCTTGAAGCCCTGGCCCTCAATCCCGCCCAGAAGATTTTCGGCCTTCACTTCAAAATCCTCGAAGCGGATTTCAAACTCCTTCATGCCGCGGTAGCCCAGGACTTCGATTTCGCTGCCGCTCATGCCCTTTGCCGGAAAAGGCTCCGCGTCATTGCCCCTCGGCTTTTCGGCCAGGAACATGGAGAGCCCCTTGTAACCCTTTTCCTCGGGATTGCTCCGTACAAGGAGGGCCATCAGGTCGGCGCGGACCGGATGGGTGATCCAGGTTTTGTTGCCGGTCACCTTGTAGACATCGCCGGCATTCACGGCGCGGGTCTTGAGGGACCCAAGGTCCGAGCCGGTATCGGGTTCGGTGAAAACGGCGGTGGGGAGAATTTCGCCACTGGCTATTTTGGGCAGCCATTTTTCTTTCTGCTCCTTGGTGCCGCCGCCGAAAATGAGTTCGCAGGCGATTTCGGCGCGAGTGCCGAGCGAGCCCACGGCAATCCAGCCGCGCGACAGTTCCTCGGAGACCACGCACATGGCTTCCTTGGGCAGGCCAAGGCCGCCAAAGTCTTCGGGAAGGGTGAGGGCGAAAACCCCGAGTTCCGCAAGCTCCTGGATAATCTCGACAGGTACATATGAATTTTTCAAATGCCATTGGTGGGCATGGGGGGCCACCTTGCTGGCGACGAAACGCTGCATGGAGGTGCGCATGTCATTGATGGTGTCATCAAGGCCGCAATTGCCGAAGGTCAATTCACCTTGCTGCTCTTGCATGAGTTCAACAAGGCGGGCCCGGTGTTCGCGGGTGTTGCCTTCCGCATACAGGGCGCAGGCACGAACGACCTTGAGGTCTATCCCCAAACTTTCAACACGGAAAATCTCGGTCTGGTTCATGGGAATTCCGCCTGCGACCTGCTGCAGGTATTCGCCGCAGGCGATTTTCAGCAGGAGCTGTTCAATTTCGCCAAGCTTGCCTTGGGCGGAGAGTTTGGCTGCATAGGTGGCCAGGGCTTTCAGCGTATCCACATAGGTTGCCAGCCAGGCCAGGCCATGGGCTTCATGCTGGTGCCGGTCAAGGGCTGTGGCGGAAAGTCTGCCATCCGAGAGCAGCAATGCGCCAACGGCCAGCTTGGCTTTTTCAAGTGCCCGTGCGGCAGCGTTTACCGCCTCGTCCAAAGCTTCAATCACGAATTCCGACCCTCATTGCCCAAAAATTGGACGCTATCGCAGGTATTTGTGCAACGCAACATCATGTGCCGCAATTGGGCCGGATTTCTCCTGCAATTCGTGGCCATGGATTTTTTCGTTTGTTGAGGCTATGCAGGTAGATATGATTCCACTGGGGCGATCGGGCGGGCTGGCCCTTCTGACATTGGCGATTGGCATGACGGGCAGCGCCCAAAGCGCCGAACCGGTATCGCTTGGTGTTTTTACCGATTGGACGGCCTATACCTACAAGGCCCCCGACACGACGGTGTGCTATATCGTGTCCCAGCCCAAAGCAAGCGACGCGGCCAGGAAGGTCAAACGCGACCCGATTTTCTTTATCGTCACCCATATGCCGGGCCGCAAGATCAACGGCGAAATCTCAACCATCATCGGCTACCCCTTCAAGGAAGCGACCATGGTTCAGCTCAAGGTTGATGGGACTGAATTCGAGCTTTTCACCAATGGCGACGGGGCCTGGGCCGATACCACGGAAAAAGAGAAGAAAATCGTGACGGCCATGAAGCTGGGCCAAAAATTCACCGTACGGGGCACCTCATGGAAGGGCACCGAAACCACCGACACCTATTCTTTAAATGGTTTTTCCGCAGCCATGGACAAGATCGACGTCTCCTGCAAATAAGTGGGTCATGCGGCGGTTTCTCCCAGTTATTCTGTTTCTTTACCTTCAATCAATTTGGGTTGCGGCAGGGCCCTTGTGTTCACCCCTGAGCCATGAAGGCAATGCCTATAGCGTCTGCCGCATCGACCTCAGGGAAACCCGGCTTGAGCTTTTCAATCTTGATGGCCAAGGCGCGCCATTCAGGAATTTTACGGCACTTGCTGAAAACCTGAACCTGGAAGACAAGGAACTCGCCTTTGCCATGAATGCGGGGATGTTTGACGAGGGGCTCAAGCCTATTGGCCTCTATATTGAAGACGGCACCCAGGCCAAGACGCTGAACCGGCGGGATGGCTACGGCAACTTCCATGTGAAGCCCAACGGGGTGTTTTACATTACGGGAGACCGGGTGGGGGTGGCCGCCACGGACGCCTATGTAAAGCTCGACGAAAAGCCGGATTTTGCCACGCAATCGGGGCCGATGCTGGTGATTGACGGGAAAATCCACCCGAAGTTTTCGCCGGGCGGGGTGTCCTACAAAATGCGCAATGGAGTGGGCGTGCCGGACGCCCATACGGCGATTTTCGTGATCTCGGAAAACGCGGTTAATTTCCATGATTTCGCCCTCCTGTTCCGGGACGGGCTGAAATGCGCCAATGCGCTGTTTTTTGACGGCACGGTGTCCAGCCTTTACAGCCCGGAGCTTGGCCGGAATGACGGGTTTGCGGCCCTGGGGCCTATGGTCGGCGCGGTCAAAGTGAAGTAAGAGGCGCGCCATGGCAACCCTTTTACAGACCAAGCCCGCCGCACCGCCGATGTATTTGCCAAACGACCTGCGCCCATCGCTGATGGGCCTGTCGCGGGCGGAGCTTGCCGAGATTCTGGGCCGGGTGGGTGTTCCGGAAAAGCAGCGGCGCATGCGCATGCGGCAGATCTGGCACTGGATCTATCACCGGGGAGCCATAAGCTTTGCCGAGATGACGGATATTTCGCAAAGCCTGCGGGTGGTTTTGGAAGATGTGTTTTCCATTGGCCGGCCCGATGTGGTGACCGAGCAGAAATCGAGCGACGGCACGCGGAAGTGGCTTTTGAAACTGGCGCCCGATGAACGGGGCCAGCGCCATGAAATCGAGATGGTCTATATCCCGGAAGAAGACCGGGGGACCTTGTGCATTTCAAGCCAGGTGGGTTGCACGCTGACCTGTACCTTCTGCCATACGGGCACGCAGAAGCTGGTGCGCAATTTGACGGCAAACGAAATCGTGGGCCAGGTAATGCTGGCGCGCGACAAGCTGGAGGAATGGCCGCACCAGATGGAAACTAATCCCGATGCGCCGGAAAGCGGGCGCTATCTCACCAATGTGGTGCTGATGGGCATGGGCGAGCCGCTCTATAATTTTGATAACGTCAAGACGGCCATGGATATCGTCAGCGATGGCGAGGGCATTTCATTGTCGAAGCGGCGCATTACCCTGTCGACTTCCGGCGTGGTTCCGGAAATCATCCGGGCGGGTGAAGAGATTGGCACGGGCCTTGCCATTTCGCTGCACGGCACCACCGATGAAATCCGCAACAAGCTGGTGCCGCTCAACAAGAAATATCCCATCGCCGAATTGCTTGCGGCCTGCCGGGCCTATCCGGGCGCGTCCAACGCGAAGCGCGTGACCTTTGAATATGTGATGCTGAAGGGCGTGAATGACAGTGTGGCGGACGCCAAGCGCCTGGTGAAACTGCTGGAAGGCATGCCCGCCAAGGTCAATCTCATTCCGTTCAATCCGTGGCCCGGCACGAAATATGAATGCTCCGATTGGGATGTGATTGAAGTCTTCGCCGAGATACTCAACAAGGCCGGTTATGCCTCGCCGGTTCGCACGCCGCGGGGCCGCGATATCATGGCGGCCTGCGGGCAGCTCAAGTCCGAGAGCCAAAAGATCAGGGCGAGCGAACTGGCAAAAGCCGCCAACGCCTGATTGCAATCAACAGCAATGAGATGATTGGGATTGTCCAGAATCCCGCGCGTCCTGGATAGACGGGCACGGCACGTCGCCATAAGAGCAGAATACGCAGCAATCTCCCTGCTTGGGCTTCAGCATGGTCTTGCATGCGGAGCATTCAAAGAAAAAGAGGCAGGCATCTGTCGGCATTGTTTCCTTGGTTTTGTGGGCGCAATGGGGACAAGTGATCGTTGATTCAAGAATCATGGCGTTACCTCAATGAGGATGGCAGGATAGCCTGAATTTGTTGAGGCCTCGGCGATTGATGCCGGTGTCGTTGCGTCACCGTCGAAAACGACAGTCGCCTGTTTTTTCTCGAAATCAACGGTCGCAATTTTTACTCCGGGGACGGATGCAATCGCGCTGTGCACTGTGAATGGGCAGAGCGCACAGGTCATGTTTTCAATTGCAAACAAACCGGTCCTTTCGGCTGCGAGTGTTTCGGTCGTAAGTGTAAAGAATGCGAGAAGAAGCATTAGCTTTCGCATGGGTTCAAACCATCAGGAGCATAAGGTCAGTGGCTACGAACAACGTGCCGATCCATAAAATCGACTTCGTCAGACGTCCAGCGGCTGGTTTTGCGCAAATGGTGCCCGGAGCGCAGACCTCTGGTTTGCGCCGGTAGGCCTGCCAGAATCCCGCTCCAAGGAAAGCCAAGGCCGCGCCCAGGAAATAGGGTTGATAGGGCGACAACGCAGTGAGTTGGCCAATCCATGCGCCGCTTATGCCCAATGAAACAAGCAACAGGGGCAGCACGCAACAGGTGGAAGCAAGGATACCGCCAATGAGTCCGCCAGTCGCAAAGAGGCCCGTTCGGCCTGTTGGTTCAGGTTTTGTGGGAATTTCACCTATCGACATCAGCCTATCCTTTTTAAGTATAGCCCGACCCTACATCCTGTAGTAACTACAGGAGCAAGAGGTGAGGATGTCAAAAACCATCACGATTACGCGAGCGGCAGAATTTGCGATCGGCGAGTTGTCCCGCCAAACAGCCGTTTTAATCGAAACTATCCGCTACTATGAGCGGATAGGTTTCCTCCCAGTGCCGCAGCGCGGCACAAATGGCCGCCGGACCTACAATATAGAAGACGTGAAGCGGCTCCGGTTCATAAAGCGATCGCGTGATATGGGGTTTTCGCAGGATGAGGTGCGGGCGCTGCTCCGGCTTGCCGATGGTGGCGCAAAGTCATGCGGGGAAGTTCAGACATTGGCAGAGACCCACCTTAGGGATATCCGTTCCAAGATCAGGGACCTCAAGAAACTTGAAAATGTGCTGGCCGAGACGGTATCGCAATGTACTGGTTCCGGTGCTCCGGCTTGCCCCGTACTCGAGGTGCTGAGCGAAGTGCCAAAACTGAATTAGCACTTTTTTGCCCCGAGAAACGCTAGGCTTGCGGCAACCTTGGCCCTCGTGATAGGTCGCAGGCCATAAATCATAATGGAACTCCTCAAATGTCCAAGCGCGGCCAGGTTAAAAAAGTTGTTCTCGCCTATTCCGGCGGGCTTGATACGTCGATCATCCTGAAATGGCTGCAGGCGGAGTATGGGGCGGAGGTCGTGACCTTCACCGCCGATCTGGGCCAGGGCGGCGAGTTGGAGCCGGCGCGCAAGAAGGCCGAGATGCTGGGCATCAAGCAAATCTATGTGGAAGATGTGCGAGAGGAATTCATCCGGGATTTCGTCTTCCCGATGTTCCGGGCCAATGCGCTTTATGAAGGTGTCTATCTGCTGGGAACCTCCATCGCCCGGCCCTTGATCTCCAAGAGGCTGATCGAGATTGCCAAGGAAACAGGCGCCGATGCCATCGCGCACGGGGCGACGGGCAAGGGCAATGACCAGGTGCGTTTTGAACTTACTGCCTATGCGTTGAATCCGGATATCAAGATCATCGCCCCTTGGCGCGAATGGGAATTCAAGAGCCGCACGGACCTGATCAATTTCGCCGAGAAGCACCAGATTCCGGTGTCCAAGGACAAGCGCGGCGAAGCGCCGTTTTCTGTCGATGCCAACTTGCTGCACTCCTCGTCGGAAGGAAAGGTTCTGGAAGACCCGTGGGTGGAAGCGCCGCCTTATGTGTATCAGCGCACCATTGCGCCGGAAGATGCACCGGACAAGGCCACCTATATCGAAATCGAATTCAAGAAGGGCGATCCCATCGCCATCGATGGTAAGGTCATGTCGCCCGCCACGCTGTTCACCATGCTCAATGAACTTGGCCATGACAATGGCATTGGCCGGCTTGATCTGGTGGAGAACCGTTTTGTCGGCATGAAATCACGCGGCATTTATGAAACGCCGGGTGGCACGGTCCTATCGGTTGCCCATCGCGCCATGGAAAGCCTGACACTGGATCGGGAAGCTGCCCATCTCAAGGACAGTTTCATGCCGCGCTATGCGGAGCTGATCTATTACGGCTTCTGGTATTCGCCGGAGCGCGAAATGCTGCAGGCCATGGTGGACAAGAGCCAAGAGCATGTGGAAGGCGTGGTCCGCCTCAAGCTCTACAAGGGCAATGTGATCGTGGTCGGCCGCAAGTCGCCGAAGTCTCTCTACAAGGACGCGCTGGTGACCTTCGAGGATGACCGCGGGGCCTATGATCAAAAGGATGCTGAGGGGTTTATTCGTTTGAATGCACTGCGGTTAAGGACGCTGGCGGCGCGGAAGCGGAACAGCTAGGCCAGCTGCTTTAGCTCTTCCAAAATTGCCGCGCCCATTTCCTTGGTTGTGACGGTTTTCTCGTCTTTCGCGGCGATGTCCTTTGTGCGGACGCCTTTGGCCAGAACATTGGCAATCGCGGTGTCGACATTATCGGCCCAATCGATGAGCCCAAAGGAATAGCGCAGGCACATGCCGAAGGAGGCGATCATGGCGATGGGATTGGCGAGCGCCTTTCCGGCGATGTCAGGCGCAGAGCCATGCACCGGTTCATAAAGTGCCTTGCGGCGTTTGGTTTTGGGATCTTCGGCGCCCAGCGAAGCTGACGGCAGCATGCCAAGCGAGCCGGTGAGCATTGCGGCGACATCGGAGAGGATATCACCGAATAAATTGTCGGTGACGATCACGTCATATTGCTTGGGCCAGCGCACGAGCTGCATGGCGCAATTATCGGCCAGCACATGTTCAAGGGCCACATCGGAATAGTTCTCAGCCTGAATGCGGGTGACGACCTCGTTCCACAGCACGCCGGTTTTCATCACGTTGCGCTTTTCAGCAGAGGCCACGCGGTTCTTGCGGGTGCGGGCCAACTCGAAAGCCACGCGGGCAATGCGCTCGATTTCATAGGTGTCATAAATCTGCGTATCGATGGCGCGCTTCTGGCCATTGCCGAGATCGGTGATGGTCTTGGGTTCGCCGAAATAAACGCCGCCGGTCAATTCACGCACGATGAGAATATCAAGGCCATCGACAAGTTCGCGCTTCAGGGATGAGGCCTCGGCCAAGGCAGGATAGCAGATGGCGGGGCGCAGGTTGGCAAAGAGGCCGAGATCCTTGCGGAGGCGCAGGAGGCCAGCTTCGGGGCGGTGGACATAGGCCACCTTGTCCCAGCGCGGGCCGCCGACGGCGCCAAAGAGCACCGCGTCAGCTCCTTGCGCTTTTTCCATATCCTCTTCGGAAATGGCCTTGCCATGGGCGTCATAGGCGCAGCCTCCGACAAGGCCGCGATCGGTCCTGAATTTGGCGATGCCCATCGCGTCCATCCAGGAAATGATGGCTTCAACTTCGGCCATGACTTCGGGACCGATACCGTCACCGGGGAGGAGAAAGAGATTATGGGAGGCCATGGGATATCCGTTTCGCGAGACTGATTTCGCGGGGATGGGTAGCCGTCCTGAACCCTCAGTGCAAGGTTTAATGCGACATCAGCACCGGGCGGGTGAGATGGTTCAGGACATATTGGGTGGCCCCGCCAAAAATATACTCGCGCAGGCGTGAATGGCCATAGGCCCCCATGACGATGAGGTCGCAGCCATTGTCATCGGCACAGCGGAGCAGGGCATGGCCCGCGTCATCGCCTGCGGTGGGAATGCCTGCGGTTTCCACCTTGACGCCGTGGCGGGCCAGGGTTTCGGCAAGATCAGCGCCGGCAATTGAGCCCTTGAGCGCCGGATCTTTCTGGGGATCGGTGCGCACTATACGCACCTTCTTTGCGGCCTTGAGAAACGGCAGGGCGTCAAAGGCGGCGCGGGCGGCCTCGCGGTCGCCGTTCCAGCCCAGCACCACGTCATCAAGGTTCAGTTTGGTGTCGCCTTTGAACGGCAGGACCATGATTGGGCGGCCCGCCGCCATGAGAGTTTGTTCAACAAAGTCGGATTCGACGCCGGTGGTTTCATCAGGGTTGGTGGCGGAAATGATCAGCAGGTCGGCGCTGCGGCCCTTGTTGACGACTTCCTCGGCGATGCTCGACGTGGCGCCCTGGACGACATGAAAATCAAAATTCAGGCCCTCCTTTCGCATGGCCTCTTCAAAGTCATTGCGGACCTTTTCCTGGTTATCCTTGAAATAGGTCTGGTTGCCATCAAAAACCTGGGGCACCGCTTCAAAGCCCATGGACGGATAGAGCTGCACGGCGGGGATGACATAGAGGCCGGAGATGTGGGCGTTAAAGTTTCGGGCGATGCTTGCGGCGGCGCCCAGAAGCTGCGGCAGGCGATTCAGCTCATTAAGCGAAACGAGAATCGTTTTGTAGGCCATGACATGTCCTCCGTCGGGCTTGAAGGCAGTGTGCGTGACTTAACATAGGTTGTCCGTGGGCGAGATCAAGGACTATTCAGCAGCCTTGAGGGCCATGGGATTGTTGGGATGGGTGGTCCAGTTGGCGTAATCCCGGTTAACTTTTCGGCCGGTGCGGGCATCGGTGCCGGTGGTTTGCTGCACCATGGTGATGCAGTCCTCGACGGGGCAGACTTCGACGCAGAGGTTGCAGGCCACGCATTCATTGTCCAGCACCTCAAAATGGCGCTTGCCGTTCTTGCTCTGCATGATGGCCTGGTGCGAGGTGTCCTCGCAGGCGGCGTAGCAGCGGCCGCACTTGATGCAGAGGTCCTGGTTTATCTTGGCCTTGGCGATGTAGTTGAGATTCAAGTATTGCCAATCGGTGACATTGCCAACGGCGCGGCTGCGGAAATCCTCAATCGTGCGGTAGCCCTTCTCGTCCATCCAGCGCGCCAGGCCGGTGGTCATTTCCTCGACGATCTTGAAGCCATAGGTCATGGCGGCGGTGCAGACCTGAACCGAGCCGCAGGACAGCGCGATGAATTCCGCCGCGTCGCGCCAGTTGGTGATGCCGCCAATGCCGGAGATTGGCAGTCCGGCGGTTTCCCTGTCGCGGGCAATTTCGGCCACCATGTTGAGGGCAATGGGCTTAACCGCCGGGCCGCAATAGCCGCCGTGGCTGCCCTTGCCGTCAATCGAGGGCATGGGAGAGAAATTGTCGAGGTCAATGGAAATGATGGAGCTGATCGTGTTGATCAGGGATACGGCATCCGCACCACCCTTCATGGCGGCGCGGGCGGGGTAACGAATATCGGTGATGTTGGGGGTGAGCTTCACGATCACCGGCATGCGGGTATGCTGCTTGCACCAGCGTGCCACCATTTCAATATATTCAGGAACCTGGCCGACGGATGCGCCCATGCCGCGTTCGGACATGCCGTGGGGGCAGCCGAAATTCAGCTCCACCGCATCGGCCCCGGTTTCATCGACGGCGGCGAGAATTTGTTTCCACGGAAGCTCGTCGCAGGGCACCATGAGGGAGACAACCATGGCGCGGTCCGGCCATTCGCGCTTTACCTTCTTGATTTCCTGCAAGTTGATCTGCAAAGGCCGGTCGGTGATGAGTTCGATGTTGTTGAGGCCGAGAAGCCTTCTGTCCGCACCATGGATAGCGCCATAGCGGGGCCCATTGACATTGACGATGGGCGGGCCCTCTTCGCCAAGGGTTTTCCAGACTACGCCGCCCCAGCCCGCCTGGAAGGCGCGCACCACATTGTATTCCTTGTCGGTGGGTGGGGCCGAAGCAAGCCAGAATGGATTGGGAGACTTGATGCCGACAAAATTGGTGCGAAGGTCAGCCATGGGGTTTCTCCTTAGCTCATCAGATAGGCATGAATGGATTCAGCGGCCCGGCGGCCATCATCGACGGCGGCAACGGTCAGATCCTGGCCACCCGCCACGCAATCACCGCCGGCCCAGATGCCTTTCACGCTGGTGCGTTTTTCTGCATCAATGATAATACGTCCGCCGCTCAAGGCAAGGGCGCCACCGGTCACATCAATGGCGGTCTGGCCGATGGCCTTGAAAATCATGTCGGCACCGATCTCAAGGCTTTCACCGGTTGGCTCCAGCTTACCCTTGACCTCTTTCACGTAATCGCATTTGAGGCCGATTGCCTTTTTGCCTTTGGTCAAAACTTTTTTGGGCTGCACCCAATGCTTGATTTTCACTCCTTTGGTCTGGGCGAGCTCCTGCTCATAGGCGCTGGCCTTCATGTGCTCGGGCCCCCGGCGATAGAGAATGGTGACATCCTCGGCACCCAAGAGTTTTGATTGGATGGCAATATCAATGGCGGTCATGCCGCCACCGATCACCAGCACGCGGCGGCCGACCGGCAGTTTGCCGAGGTCCTTGGCCTGGCGCAGTTCGGCGATATAGTTGACGGCATCCTCAATGCCGTCGGCATCTTCATGTTTTGCGCCCAGCGCGTTGACGCCCTGCAGGCCCATGCCGAGAAACACCGCATCGAAGTCGTGCTGCAGATCCTTGAGTTTCAAACCTTTGCCAAATGCTTTGCCCGTCTTGACAGCAATGCCGCCGATGGCGAGGACGAACTCAACTTCCCTTGCGGCGAAGTCATCTACGGTTTTGTAGGCGGCGATGCCGAATTCATTGAGGCCGCCGGCTTTCTTGCGGGCTTCGAAAATTGTCACCTCATGGCCGTGCATGGAAAGTCTGTGGGCGCAGGCGAGACCTGCGGGGCCTCCGCCAACAACGGCTACTTTTTTGCCAGTGGGATTGGCGCGCGTGAAGGGGTGTTTCTTTTCGGCCATCAATTCGTCGGTGGCGTAGCGTTGCAGCTGGCCTATCTTGACCGGCTTTCCCTCCGCCTTTTCGCGGACGCAGACTTCCTCGCACAGGGTTTCGGTGGGGCAAACGCGGGCACACATGCCGCCCAGGATATTCTGGTCAAAAATTGTTTTCGCGGCGTTTTTCGGATGGCCGGTGGAAATCTGGCGGATGAAGAGGGGAATGTTGATTGAGGTGGGGCAGGCGGTCATGCAGGGGGCGTCGTAACAGAAGTAGCAGCGGTCGGCTTCGACAAGGGCTTCATGGCCCGTGAGGCGGGGATGCAGGTCAGCAAAGTTTTCGGCGTATTGCGCCTTGTCCAGGCGCCTGCCGGCAATCCCTTCAACTCTCGCCGCCATTGCGCTTCCTCCTCCAGAAGTTGTGTTTTTTGTTTGTTTTGGCGAGGATGGCAGGATTTGTTCAAATGGTCAAATTTCGAAAAACCGGTGCATTGCGATAGACGCCAGAAATTATCCGTTCTATTGTATGACAAATAATAACAAGGGGCGTGTGATGTCAGTTGGGAAAACGAAACTAAAATTCCGCTCACAAAATTGGTTTGATAATCCGGATAACGCCGACATGACGGCGCTCTATCTGGAGCGCTATCTTAACTACGGATTCACGCGGGGCGAATTGCAGGGCGGCAAGCCGATCATCGGCATTGCCCAGACCGGCTCTGACCTGTCACCGTGCAACCGGGCCCATGTGGACCTGGTGAAGCGGGTGCGTGACGGCATCACGGCGGCGGGCGGGGTTCCGCTTGAGTTTCCGATTCACCCCATTCAGGAAACGGGCAAGCGGCCTACGGCTTCGCTGGACCGTAACCTTGCCTATCTGTCGCTGGTTGAAGTGCTTTATGGCTATCCAATAGATGGCGTGGTGCTCACCATCGGCTGTGACAAGACCACGCCTGCCTGCTTGATGGCGGCGGCCACGGTTGATATTCCGGCAATTGCGCTCTCCTCGGGCCCGATGCTCAATGGCTGGTATCAGGGCCAGCGCACGGGCTCGGGCACCATTGTGTGGATGGCGCGGGAAAAACTGGCCACGGGTGAGCTGGACTATGAAGGTTTTGTGGAACTGGTGGCGACGTCAGCGCCTTCCACTGGTTTCTGCAACACCATGGGCACGGCGACGACGATGAATTCCCTGGCCGAAGCCCTTGGCATGACGTTGCCCGGCAATGCGGCCATTCCGGCGCCTTACCGCGAGCGCGGGCAGATGGCTTATGAAACCGGCCGCCGTGCTGTTGAAATGGTGCTTGAAGACCTGACGCCGTCAAAGATCATGACGCGCAAGGCCTTTGAAAACGCCATTGTGGTGAACTCAGCGATTGGCGGTTCCACCAATGCGCCGAACCATCTCAATGCCATTGCCCGCCACATGGGAGTTCCCCTCGAAGTGAAGGATTGGGAAACCCACGGGCATGATGTTCCGCTGCTGGTGAACCTGCAGCCGGCGGGCGAATATCTGGGTGAGGATTTTCACCGGGCCGGCGGGGTTCCAGCCGTCGTGGCCGAACTCATTGCCGAGGGCCGCATTCACGAGGACGTAATCACCGCCAATGGCAAGACCATGGGCGAGAATTGCAAGGGCAAGTTCTCCTGGGACCGCAATGTCATCAAGGCCTATGGCAAGCCGTTGATGAATAATGCGGGCTTCAAAATGTTTACTGGTAATCTATTTGACAGCGCTATCATGAAGACCTCGGTGATCTCCGAAGAATTCCGCCAGCGCTATTTGTCAAACCCGAAGGACCCCAACGCCTTCGAGGCCAAGGCCATCGTCTTTGACGGGCCGGAAAACTACCACGCCACAATCGATGATCCCAAGCTGGGCATCGATGAAAACACCATTCTCTTCATGCGGGGCACGGGCCCCCTGGGCTATCCGGGCGCTGCCGAAGTGGTCAACATGCGCGCGCCCACCACGCTTCTGGAAAAAGGCGTGCGCTCGCTCCCTTGTGTGGGAGATGGCAGGCAGTCCGGCACCTCGGGTTCGCCGTCCATTCTCAATGCCTCGCCGGAGGCCGCCGCAGGTGGTGGCTTGGCGATCCTGAAAAATGGCGACAAGGTGCGGGTTGACCTCAACACGGGGGCGTTGAACGTGCTGCTGCCGGAGGCGGAAATGGCAAAGCGCCGCGCGGCCCTTGTGGCGGCGGGCGGCTATAAGATTCCCGAAAACCAGACGCCATGGCAAGAAATTTTCCGCGCCAACACTGATCAACTGGCCCAGGGCATGGTGCTGAAGGGTGCGGTGAAATTCCAGCGCATTGCCAAGACCAAGGGAATCCCCCGCGATAACCACTGATGCTTGAACTGAAATCAAAAGGCCATCGGGCAATTTTTTCGCAACTCGGCGCGAAGCTGGTGTCGTTTTTTGCTGACGGCATTGATGTGGTGGCGGGACCGGGAAGCGATGCGGACGCTTTGGCCAGCGATTGGTTTTCAGGCGCGGTCACCGGGCGCTACGCCGGGCGAATTACCAAAGCGCGCTTCATGCTGGATGGCCAAGAGGTTCGTCTCGTGCCCAATGTGGGCGAAGACCAGTTGCATGGCGGGTCCCAGGACTTTTGCAATGCCATTTGGAAGTCGGCCTACATTGACAATGGCATCCGCTTTACGTTGCATTCGCCTGATGGCGACCAGGGCTATCCCGGAGCCATGGATGTAACCGCCACCTACCGGTTGATTGCCAATGTACTGTCGCTTGATCTTGAAGCCACGACAACAAAACCAACGGTGATCAATCTCACCAACCATGCCTACTGGAACTTGGCAGGAAAGGGTTCAGGCCTTGACCAGGAAGTGGAAATGCCTGCCGATCACTATCTGCCGCTGCATGGACCCAAGCTGCCCACGGGCGAGATCAGGGATGTGACAGGCACGGAATTTGATTTCCGCAAGCTGCGGAAAGTGGGGCAGACCTATGATGCCTGTTTTTGCCTGAACGGGAAGCGCGGGACATTGCGCAAGGGGCTCACCCTGCGTGATTCGGACTCAGGCCGGACAATGGAGGTCTACACCACGGAGTGCGCCATCCAATTTTATACGGCCGACCATTTCGGGCCCAAGATGCCCGGCAAATATGGCCCGCTGGTGCAGCATGGATCCATTGCGATTGAACCGCAGAACTACCCCGATGCGCCGAACCATATGAATTTTCCCTCCTCCGTTCTGCGCCCCGGCGAAGTCTACCGCAACCGTATTGAATGGCGGTTTCTTTAAGCTCCCGGTTTCAGATCAGCGGCGGAAAACAGCACGCCGAACTGCTCGCACCAAATAACAACTGACTTGTAGTCCGCTAGATTCACGTCGCTTGGGATCACATAATTCTGGTCACCGATATTGCCCTTGAGCGGGCCGAGGCCAACCCAGGCACTGGCTTTTACATCGGCGGATGCCTTGATGTTTTCCGCTTTCACCAGCCAGACCTTGAGGTCCGGGCCATTGGTGGCCTCAAAATTCGTGAAGCGCAGGACTTTGGTGCCTGAATCGTTCTCAAAAATAGTGGCCGTGCCCTTGCCGTGATGCACGCTGTCGGCATCGCGGAATTCGCCCATGGCTGCGACCTTCATTTGCAATTCCGTGGGCAGTTCTTCGGCCACCACACGATCTATCCAGAGAGGTGAAGCGAGATACCAGAAGGCGTTACCGGCTGCAAAGCCGATGGCTCCAGCAATAATGGCGGTTGCGATGAGTTTGCGGGACATGGTTTGCTCCTTGGTTGTTGAACCGTTCATTGCGTGAAGCCGGAAATCACTGCAACTCACATTCGCGATACTGGGCGTGATTACAGAAAATTATAGGGGTCCACATCAATCCCGAGATGAATGGAGCCCTTTGGCTTTATGTCCTTCAGCCATTGGCGCAGGAAGGCCTGAATATTCACCTCGCGTGGGGCCTTCACCAGAAAGCGCCAGCGGAAACGTCCGCGCACGATGTGGATGGGGGCCGTTGCCGGTCCCAGTATCGTCACGCCTTCGCCCGTTGGTGCGGCCCTTGCGACAAGCCGCACGAAGCGCTCGGTTTCCGCCGCGTCGCTTCCCGCAATGATCACGGCGGCAAGCCTGCCATAGGGCGGGAGCCCGGCATTTTCGCGGATGAGTTTTTCCTGGGCGAGATAGCCTTCGCGGTCGCCGTTCTTCAGGGCCTGCATGAGGGGATGTTCGGGCACGTGGGTTTGCACCAGGGCATGACCCGGTTTTTCACCGCGTCCGGCGCGGCCGGCCACCTGCGCCATGAGGGCCCAGGTGCGTTCGCCACCGCGGGGGTCGGATGATTCCAGGGCGAGGTCCGCATCGACGACACCGACAAAGGTGAGAAACGGAAAGTGATGGCCCTTGGCCACAAGCTGGGTTCCGATCACCAGATTGTATTCGCCCTTGGTCACGTCCCTTATGACATCGCGCAGGAAAACGCCACGGGCGAGGTCGCTGGAGAGAATGGCAAGGCGGGCTTCGGGAAAGCGCTGGACCGCTTCTTCGGCGAGACGCTCGATGCCAGGACCGCAGGGCACGAGCTTGTCTTCGACGCCGCATTGCGGGCAGGCCTTCGGCGTGGGTTCATGATGGCCGCAGTGGTGGCACATGAGCTGGCGGCGAAAGCGGTGCTCGACAAGCGAGGCAGCGCAATTGGGGCAATCCATGCGGTGGCCGCAGGCGCGGCAGACGGTGACGGGGGCATAGCCGCGGCGGTTGAGAAAAAGCAGGGCCTGGTCGCCCGCCGCCAATGTGGCGGTGATATTTTCAATGAGGGGCGCTGACAGCCACGCCCCGCTTTCAAGCGGGGTTTTGCGCATGTCAACGAGATCAATTTCAGGAAGTTCGGGGCGGCCATGCCGGTCATTCAGTTTTACATGGCCATAGCGGCCACGATCGGCGTTGACGATGGACTCAAGCGAGGGCGTGGCAGACGAGAGAATGACCGGGAATTTTCCGATTGCGCCATAGAGCACGGCCATGTCGCGGGCGTGGTAGGTGACGCCGTCGTCCTGCTTGTAGGCGCTTTCATGCTCCTCATCGACGACGATGAGGCCCAGCTTTTTCCACGGCAGGAAAAGGGCGGAGCGGGCGCCAACCACGATTCTAGCTTCGCCGCTTGCCACGCCGCGCCAGACGCGCTCACGCTCCCTTGGCCGCAGGTCGGAATGCCATTGGGCGGGCTCGCAGGCAAAACGGGTTTCGACGCGGGTGATGAATCCGGCGGTGAGGGCAATTTCGGGCAGCAGCAAGAGAACCTGTCCGCCGGCGGCAAGGGCCGCCGCCATGGCTTCGAAATAGACCTCGGTTTTGCCGGAGCCGGTGACGCCATCAAAGAGCATGACCTTGGCGCTGCGTGTGGTGACGACGGCGCGCAACTCATGGGCCGCGAGCTGCTGCTGTTTGGAGAGCGTGAGGCCGCCGGCATTCAGGTCGGGTGGCTGGAAGGCTTTGTGGGCGGGAAGTGCGACTACTTCCAACGCACCTTCCTTGGCCATGGACTTAACCACGGATGTACCGACGCCTGCGGCTTTGGCCAGTTCCGACTGGCGCATGGCAAAGCCCTCACTGGCCACATCAAGCACGCGCTGGCGTTGCGGCGTCATGCGGCGGATTTGTTGGCCTGTGGCGCGGTAGGCGACCTGCCCCTTTGCTTCCTCAAAGGCGCCGGGGCAGCGCAGCACCATGCGCAGCACATTGCCCTTGGGCTCGACGTAATAATCGGCCAGCCAGTCCACGAACTTGCGGTGGGTTTCGCCCATGGCGGGCATGTCAAACCGGGCGATCACATCGCGGAGTTTGGTGCCCTCGGGCGCCTGGGCTTTCAGGACCCAGACCACGCCGATCAGGGTGCGGGGGCCAAGGGGCACGGCGACATAGCAGCCTTCCTCCAGTGTCATTCCCTCGGGAATCCGGTAGGAATAGGGGCCTTCCAGGGCCAGCGGCAGCAGCACATCAGCAATGGGGTGGGAATTGGAATTCATGGCTCTGGAATAGTCTTGGACGGGAGGGCCTGCCAGTCTTATATCACGCATGCCATGAAGCATACGACTGTTCAGCCGACGCAAGTTCATGCCCGCGAGATCGTTTACTGGGAGCCCATTCAGCTGGCCCAACGCTTGCGGGGGCAGGCGTATCTCACCTTGTTTGAAAGCACCATGCGGCAGGAAAAACTGGGGCGCTATTCGTTTCTGGCCTGTAATCCTGCCTCGACCCTGAAAGTCGAGAATGGCCGGGCCTTGCTGGATGGTGTTGTGCAAGAAGAAGCGCCGCTTGCCGTGTTGGATAGAATACTCAGCCGCAACCGCCTGCCGAAGCTGGCGGGGCTGCCGCCGTTCCAGGGGGGCCTTGCGGGCTATATCGGCTATGATTTTGGCCGCAGCCTAGAGCCTCATACGCGCCTGCCTGAATTTCCCGCGCTGTGCCCAGAGCTCATGCTGCATGTCTATGATGCGGGCATTGCCTTTGACCATCTGCAGGAGCGGGCGTGGATCATTTCCACGGCGGGCGAGCAGCCTGCCGATGAGCTTGAAGACTTGCTGAAGCGCAAGGCGCAAGGGCTGGGATCACCAGTCATCGAGAACTGGTCCTCCAATTTCACCCGCGAGTCCTATGAGGCTGCGGTGGCGCGGGCAATTGAGTATATTCTGGCGGGCGATATTTTTCAGGCTAACATCTCGCAATGCTTCAGTACGAAAATTCCAGAGGGTTTTGATGCCCTGGCGTTTTACAAACGCCTGCGCTCCCTGAACCCCGCAACTTTCTCGGCTTATCTGGATTATGGCGAGGTGCAAATTGCCTCGAGCTCGCCGGAACGATTGTTGAGTTTTGACGGCACGACGGTTGAGGCGCGGCCGATCAAGGGCACACGGCGGCGTGATCCCAACCCGGCCCTGGATGCGGCCCTTGTGGCGGAGCTTTCCTCAAGCCGGAAGGACCGGGCAGAGAATGTGATGATCGTTGATCTGCTGCGCAATGACCTGAGCCGGGTCTGTGCGCCGGGCAGTGTGCGTGTGCCGGTGCTGTGCGGTTTGGAGAGCTATGCCTCGGTGCATCATCTGACTTCCGTGGTGACAGGTGAGTTGAAGCCCGACAAATCCGTTGGTGATTTGATTGCCGCTATTTTCCCTGGCGGTTCAATCACCGGGGCGCCGAAGATACGTGCCATGGAAGTGATTGCGGAAATTGAAGGCCAGGGGCGCGGTGTCTATTGCGGCTCCATCGGATATTTCGGCTTCAATGGGCAAGTGGATTTGAACATCGCCATCCGCACCGCGATGTTTTCAAAGGGCACGGCGCGATTTCAGGGCGGCGGCGGGATTACGGCGCGCTCGGAGCCTGCGGCGGAGTATGAAGAAACGCTCACCAAGATCAGCCGCATCATGGAGGCCTTCGCGCCATGATCCTGATTGTCGATAATTATGACAGCTTTGTTTACAATATCGCGCGCTATTTCGAGGAACTTGGGGAGCAGGTTGTGGTGAAGCGCAATGATGAAGTGGGCGAGGCCGACCTCAAGGTCAAAGCGATTGTGATTTCCCCCGGTCCTTGCACGCCGCACGAAGCGGGCGATTCACTCGACATTGTGCGGAGGTTTTCCGGCCGCCTTCCTATTCTGGGCGTATGCTTGGGGCATCAGTGCATCGGTGAAGCCTTTGGCGGCAAGGTCGCCCGCGCAAAACGCCCGATGCATGGGGATTCGTCCGAGATCATTCATGATGGGACAGGCCTATTCAAAGGCCTGCCCAATCGCTTCAATGCGGGGCGCTATCATTCGCTCATCGTGGAAACGGATTCGGAAAATGCCGCGATTGAAATCACCGCCCGCAGTGATGATGGCGAGATCATGGGGCTAAAACACCGGCAGCACCCGACATTTGGCGTGCAATTCCACCCGGAGTCGATCCTCACGGAACATGGCTATGCCATGCTGAAAAATTTTCTTGAGGTGGTGCATTGAGCGCAGTGTGGTTCAACGGGGCGTTTGTTGCGGGAACCTTGCCGCTTGACCCCCATGACCGGGGGTTCTTGCTGGGCGACGGCGTTTTCGAAACCATGGCCGTGATCAACCACAAACCGCTTTGGCTTGATGAGCATGTGCAACGCATGGCCAATGCGGCTGCGGAGCTGGGCGTAGCATTTAACGCTGAAGGCACTTTCACCGGACTGACCGAAGTTCTCAAAAAAAGCGAAGCGCAGTGCGAGGTTCTCCGCATCACCCTGAGCCGGGGGAAAGCCGCGCGCGGGTTGGCTGGTGATGGCACGTCACCCAGTTTGCTCATCATGCTTGATGAGTTTGCCGCGAAGAATTTGTTTCAGTCTTGCCGTCTCAAGGTCTCGCAGGTCCGGCGCAATGAACTTGCGCCGTCATCTCGGCTGAAGACGCTGTCCTATATCGATGGCATCGCGGCGGCGCGGGAAGTGGCGGGAGATGCCGACGATGCCCTGATGCTCAATACATCGGGTCATGTGGCCTCCGCGACAGTTGCCAATATCTTTGTGCTGCAGGGCGATGAACTGATTACCCCGTCCCTCGACCAGGGCATTCTGCCCGGCATCACGCGCCATGTCCTTCTGGGCCATGCCAAGAAGCTAGGGCTCAAGCCGGTCGAGCGCGCCGTTCCGCTCGAAGATTTAGTCCGTGCGGATGCGGTGTTTTTGTGCAATAGCCTGCGCTTTATCAGACCGGTTACGGCATTGAATGGTGAGCCATTGGGAAAAGGCTCACTGGACAGACTCATTGAGGGATTGGGCGGGTTCGCCAAAAAGCAATGCGGAATTGATCCCCGCACATTGATGTGAATGAAAGGAAGAAACCATGAAATTTTTTGTTGATACGGCTGATGTGGCGGAGATCCGCGATCTTGCCGATGCGGGACTTCTGGACGGTGTCACCACCAATCCGTCGCTGATTGCAAAGTCGGGCCGGGCCTTCAAGGAAGTCATTGCCGAGATTTGCAAGATTGTCGAAGGACCGGTGAGCGCCGAGGTTACCGCGCTTGATTTTGCGGGCATGATCCGGGAAGGCAATGACTTAAGGAAAATCGCCAAGAACGTGACGGTCAAGGTGCCACTCACGATTGATGGCCTCAAGGCCTGCAAGGCACTGCGAGCCGATGGGGCCATGGTCAATGTCACGCTGTGCTTCAGCGCCAACCAGGCTTTGCTTGCTGCCAAGGCCGGGGCCTCGTTCATTTCGCCCTTCGTGGGGCGTCTTGATGACATTCATATGGAAGGCATGAATCTCATTTCGGAAATCCGCAAGATCTACGACAATTACGGGTTCGATACGGAAATCCTGGTGGCCTCGGTGCGCACCGCCAATCACATCAAGCAGGCAGCCCTCATCGGTGCTGATGTAGTGACCGCACCTCCCGCCGTTCTCAAGGGCCTTGCCAAGCATCCCCTCACCGACAAGGGCATTGAAATGTTCCTGGCTGACTGGAAAAAGACCGGGCAGACCATCCTGTGATCCTTGAACATGCCATACTTGATGTGGCGCCCGGAGAGGCGGCGGACTATGAAGCGGCGGTGAAAGAGGCATTGCCTTTAATTGCGGCAACGCCCGGTTTCATCCGGTTTGAAATTCGTCGCTGCCTGGAAAAGCAGGGGCGTTATCTCTTGCTGGTAGAATGGCGGGAATTGTCCGACCATACGGTAGGTTTTCGCAGTTCTGATCGTTACCAGGCGTGGAAGAATTTGCTGCATCGTTTTTATAGTCCGTTTCCCCTGGTTGAGCATTTCGGCGCGCCCGTCGTCACCGGTTAGGAGTCATCAACCATTGGGGGACTAGGTTAAGGCATGAGTGATGGTCTTCAGTTTGGGTTTTCGGGTGATGCGGCAGGGATTGCCGTGCGCTGGCTGCAATCGTTGCAATCTGAGCGCCGTATGGCGGCCAAGACGCTGGAAGCCTATGCCCGCGATGTTTCGCAGTTTGGGCAGTTCCTTAAAGACCATCTGGGCCAGCCGGCCACCGTATCTGATCTCGCAGCCCTGACGGTCTCGGATTTCCGCAGTTTCATGGCCAGGCGGCGAAAAACCGGGGTGGAAAGCCGCACTCTCGCCCGGCAGCTTTCGGCTATCCGTTCATTCTTCCGCTTTGCCGAAAGGAACGCCTATTTCATCAATCCGGCACTTTCGGCGCTGCGTTCGCCAAAGCTGGCGCATTCCGTTCCCAAGCCCTTGAACATTCAGGCGGCCCGGCAAGTGGCCGCCGGCGATGTGCTGTCAACCGACGAGACGCCAAAATGGGTGGAAGCGCGGGACCGGGCGGTACTCACCCTGCTATATGCCTGCGGCCTGCGCATTTCGGAAGCCATCGGCCTCACCCTTACGCAATCCAAATCCGCCCCCCTGGTAATCACCGGCAAGGGCGGCAAGGCGCGCATTGCCCCGGTTCTGCCTCGGGTGCGGGAAGTTCTCGACTCCTATATCGCACTCTGTCCGTTTCCATTGAAGCCCAGTGAGCCCATGTTCCGGGGCCTGCGCGGCGGGCCGCTCAACGCGCGCAATATCCAGTTGCTGATCGAGAGAATGCGCGGTGTGCTGAACCTGCCTGATACGGCAACGCCGCATGCGCTGCGCCATTCCTTTGCCACCCATCTGCTGGGCAATGGGGCGGACCTTCGGGTGATCCAGGAGCTTCTGGGCCATGCCAGCCTTTCCTCCACCCAGATCTACACGGAAGTGGACCGGGCCCACCTGCTCGAACAATATCGCAAGGCTCACGCGCAGAGTTAAGGCTTGTTCCCGTGCATTGCTTTTTGTAGCAGTCGCCCATGCCTGTTATTGATCCCGTTACCTCCGACTCAGATTTCCCCAAAAAAACCACGGTTGCCGTCATCGGCGGCGGCGTCATCGGCGTTGCCACGGCGCTGGAACTGGCCGAGCGCGGGGTTCCCGTGGTGCTTCTGGAAAAAGGCATCATCGCCGGCGAACAATCCTCGCGCAATTGGGGCTGGTGCCGGCAGATGGGGCGGGACTCGCGTGAAATTCCCCTTGTTCTGGAATCACTGAAATTGTGGCGCGGAATGAACGCGCGCGTGGATGCGGAAACGGGCTTTCGCCAGTGTGGCATTGTCTATCTTGCGGAGACCGAGGCGGAGCTTGCCGCGAAGGAAAAATGGTACACGGAAAATGCCAAGGCCTTCGGCCTGGATACGAAACTGGTTTCGGGAGCCGAGGCTGAGCGATTGCAGCCGGGTTCGACGCGGGCCTGGAAGGGGGCGCTTTATACCTCCGCCGATGGCCGGGCTGAACCTTTTATCGCCGTTCCTGCCATGGCGCGGCACGCGCAAAAACTTGGGGTGAAAATATTTCAGAACTGCGCAGTGCGCGGGGTGGAAACCGCCGCAGGCAAAATCACCTCGGTGGTAACGGAAAAGGGAACCATCGCCTGCGGGCAGGCCGTGCTGGCGGGCGGGGCCTGGTCCCGGCGCTTCCTGCATAATCTGGATATTGCATTTCCCCAGCTTACGGTGGTGAATTCCGTCATGCGGACGGAGGCCTTTGACGTTGGGGTGGAGAAATCCTGCTCGGCTGGAAAATTTGCTTTTCGAAAGCGTGAAGACGGCGGTTACACGATTGCCCACCGGCATTTTTCGGTGGCAGACATCATGCCGGACAGCTTCCGCCTGTTCTTCCAGTTCCTGCCCGCCCTGAAAATGGATTGGAGCGGGGTGCGCCTCAGGCTTGGCAGGCGGTTCCTTGATGAGGCCCGGTTCAAGCGGCGCTGGAGGCTGGATGAACGCTCGCCGTTTGAAGAGGTTCGCATGCTTGATCCGGAGCCGGTCCATTCGATTCTTGATGAGGCGGCGGCAAGCTTAAGGGATTATTATCCACGTTTTCAATCCGTGCGGATTGCCGAGCGCTGGGCCGGTGTCATTGATGCAACGCCCGATGTGGTGCCGTGCATTTCACCCTTGCCAAAGATAGAGGGGCTCTATCTCGCCTCCGGATTTTCAGGTCATGGCTTTGGTTTGGGGCCGGGTGCGGGCAAGCTCATGGCGCAAATGGTCATGGGCGAAAGCCCCTGCGTTGATCCAGCACCGTTCCGCTATGCCAGATTTTTCGATGGCAGCAAGCCGCGGCCTACGACCGGCCTGTAATCAGGCGGCCAGTTTTTGTGACTGCACAAGGGCCCGGTCAATGGTTTCGAGCAGTACTTCGGGAGCCACGGGCTTGCGGATGAAATCAAAGAGCTTCAGGTTGATGGCGCGCAGGCGGGTGGAACTTTCCACATCGGCCGAAATCATGACATAAACCGACTTGCAGCCCAGAGCCTGCATGGTTTCAACCACGTCGAGGCCGTTCTTGAGGCTGCCGAGCCGGAAGTCAAAAAGGCCTACGGAGAAGGTTTGCCCGATGGCAAATTCAAGGGCCGACTCCGGATCGGCAAAGCCCTTCACCTTGTAGCCAATGTCGGCGAGCAATTCCGCTGTGGTGGTCAGCAGGTCGATGTCATCGTCCAGGATCAGAACATCGACATGCTTGTCAGTGTTTGTCATTCTTTAAGGCCTTGCCCGAACCAAGCGTTTGCATAGCCTTGATTATCCGGGAGAAGCTTTACAATTCACTAAATGGATCAACTACGAATGGTAAACGGCAGCAACGGACCAACCAAGTTCAACTGTGGATTGAGCGGCCTGCAACCGCCATGGCGGCCTCTTTGACTGCTTCCGAGAGGGTGGGGTGGGCATGGCAGGTTCGGGCCAAATCCTCGGCGGATCCGCCAAACTCCATCAAGACCGCAATTTCATGGATCAGTTCGCCGGCCACGGGGCCGATGATATGGGCCCCCAGTACCCGGTCATTGCGGGCATCGGCAAGGATTTTGACAAAGCCATCGGTGGTCTGGTTGGCCTTGGCCCGGCCATTGGCGAGGAAGAGAAATTTGCCTGTCTTGTAGTCGATGCCCGCAGTCTTGAGTTCCTCTTCGGTCTTGCCAACGGCTGCAACCTCAGGAAAAGTATAGACCACGCCGGGGATCACATCATAGTTCACGTGGCCCGCCTGGCCCGCCAGCAATTCGGCCAGCGCCACGCCTTCGTCCTCGGCCTTATGGGCCAGCATGGGTCCCCTGATCACATCGCCAATGGCGTAGACTTCCTTGAGGCTGGTTTCAAAGTGCGAACCCACTTCAATACGGCCCTTGTCGTCGCGCTTGATGCCGGCCTTCTCACAGCCCAATCCTTCGGTGAAGGGCGTGCGGCCCACGGCCACCAGCACCGTATCGGCGTCAAGTGATTCGGCGGCACCGCCTGTATTGGGTTCGATTTGCAGGGTTACGCCCGATTTTGCTTTCGTGGCGCTGGTGACCTTGCTGGAGAGCTTGAAGGTGAAGCCCTGCTTCTGCAGCAGGCGCTGGAAATTCTTTGCGACTTCCAGATCCATGCCGGGCAGGATGCGGTCGAGATATTCGATGACCGTCACCTTCGCGCCGAGCCTTGCATAGACGGAGCCGAGCTCAAGGCCGATGACACCGGCGCCAATGATGGCGAGATGGGCCGGCACCTTCGCAAGTTCCAAAGCCCCAGTCGACGAGACGATTTGTTTCTCGTCGATCTCAATGCCCTTGAGCTTGGCCACATCGGAGCCGGTGGCGATGACGATGTTCTTTGTTTCGACAATCTGTCCGGCGACATCAATCTTTCCAGTGCCCAGAATCTTGCCTGTCCCACGAATGACCGTCACCTTGTTTTTCTTCATTAGGAAGTCGATGCCCTTGGTGTTGCCATCAATGGCTTCCTGCTTGAACCCCATCATTTTCGGCAGATCAAAGCTGGGTGCGACAGTGATGCCCATCCTGGCAAAGGAATGCTTGGCCTCGGCAAAGAGCTCGGAGGCGTGAAGCAGGGCCTTGGACGGAATGCAGCCGATGTTCAGGCAGGTGCCGCCATGGGTGGCGCGCTTTTCGATAACGGCCACCTTCATGCCAAGCTGGGCGGCGCGAATGGCGCAGACATAGCCGCCGGGGCCGGTGCCGATTACGGTGAGATCAAACTGTTCAGCCATGACGGGTCCTCAAAATTTAAATACTGCGGCCACCTGAAACACCCAGGCACGTACCTGTTACATAAGATGCTTTGTCGGACGCCAGCCAAATAATCGCTTCGGCCACCTCTAGCGACGTGCCTTCGCGCTGCATGGGAAGCTGCCCACGCATTTGTGCAACACGGTCCGGCTCGCCAACGGAGGCGTGGATATCCGTATCGATGATTCCGGGGCGGACCGCGTTCACACGAATTCCCTCACTTGCCACTTCGCGGGCCAGACCCAGGGTAAAAACATCAATGGCGCCTTTGCTCGCAGCATAGTCGACAAACATTCCGGGAGAACCGAGGGTGGCCGCGGCAGAAGATAAATTGACGATTGCGCCACCTGTTCCACCGTGGCGCGTGGACATGCGCTTCACTGCTTCGCGGGCGCAGAGGAAAGAACCCGTGATGTTAATGGCGAACATGCGGGCCAGTCTCCCGGCGGACATTTCGTCAATCCTAGCCTTCATATCTATAACGCCGGCGTTGTTGACCAGCACTTTCAACTGGCCAAACTGGTCGGCGGCCTTGAAAAGCGCCACGATGTCCTTTTCGCTGGCGACATCGCCCTTGATTGCCACTGCCTTGCCACCCGCCTGTTCAATCTGCGAGACAACCGCCTTGGCCGCTGCCGCGTTCGACACGTAGTTCACCACTACAAGGTAGTCCGCCTTTGCCAGCAGCAGGCTGGTTGCAGCGCCGATACCACGGCTTCCGCCGGTTACGATGGCGACATCGGGCTTCTGGGCCAAGGACCGGCGCTCCTATAAATCCAACAGCGCACGCTGCGGGTCTTCGAGGCTTTCCTTGACGCGCACCAGGAAGGTGACGGCTTCCTTGCCGTCGACGATGCGGTGGTCGTAGGAGAGCGCCAGATACATCATGGGGCGGATCACCACCTGGCCGCCAATGGCCACGGGGCGGTCCTGAATCTTGTGCATGCCGAGAATGCCGGATTGGGGAGCATTGAGAATCGGCGTCGACATCAGCGAGCCGTAAACGCCGCCATTTGAAATGGTGAAAGTGCCGCCCTGCAAGTCGGCGATCTGCAACTGGCCGTCACGGGCCTTCTTGCCGTAGCTGGAAACGGTTTTTTCGATTGCTGCAAAGGACATGCGGTCGGCGTCGCGCACCACGGGAACCACAAGGCCCTTTTCGGTGCCTACGGCTATGCCGAGGTGGTAGTAGTTCTTGTAAACCAGATCCTCGCCGTCGATTTCGGCGTTGACCGCCGGCACGTCCTTCAAGGCCTGGATCACGGCCTTGGCAAAGAAGCTCATGAAGCCGAGCTTCACGCCGTGCTTTTTTTCGAACACGTCCTTGAAGGAATTGCGCAAGGTCATAACGGCGCTCATGTCCACCTCATTGAAGGTGGTGAGCATGGCGGCGGTGTTCTGGGCTTCCTTCAGTCGGCGCGCGATGGTGAGGCGCAGCCTTGACATTTTCACACGCTCTTCACCGCCCGAAGGGGCAGGAGCCGCGGCTGGCATGCTCACAGGAATCACAGCGGGCATGGACAATTGCTCGATGACATCACCCTTGGTCAGGCGCCCATCCTTGCCCGTGGCAGGAATGGTTGCAGGGTCAAGCTTGTTTTCGGTGACGATCTTGCGTACGGCCGGGGACAGCGGAGCCTCCGCTTTCGCAGGCTCCGCGATCTTCAACGCAGCCGGTGCGGCAGCGGGTGCAGCCGCCGCTGGCTTGGCCGCGCCGCCGGTAGCACCTTCTTCAATGGCGCCGAGCAAGGCGCCGACATTTACCGTGGTTCCCGCGGCGGCGGAAATTGAGCTGAGCTTGCCGGAGGCGGGGGCCGGCACTTCAACGGTCACCTTGTCGGTTTCGAGCTCGACCATGGGCTCATCGGCCTTCACCGCATCGCCGACATTCTTGAACCATTTTGCAATTGTCGCCTCGGTGACGGATTCACCGAGGGCCGGCACGCGAATTTCCTTAGCCATTCTTTTCTTTCCTCAAACTCCAGATCACAATGAGTTTTGATTGTTTCAATCAAAACTCATCGTGATCGTCTTCTATAGTGGCGCATGATTGCTTCGCCAAAGTAAGCTCACTTTGGCGCATCATGCACTGCCGAGGGCCACTTCAAGGAAATCCTTCAATTCCTTGAGATGCCTGCTCATCAATCCGGTTGCGGTGGAAGCTGAAGGATTGCGCCCCGCGTACCTGACCTTTGCGTTGGTTGCCTTCAGGTAATCCAGAACCCGGTCAATGTTGGGCTGGGCGTAAGTCCAGGCCCCCATGTTCATGGGCTCTTCCTGGCACCAGACAAGTCGGGCGTTCTTGAAGCGGGCGAGTTCCTGGATCAAGGCCTTGTGGGGCCAGGGATAGAGCTGCTCGACACGCAGGAGATAGATATCGGTGAGGCCGCGCTTTTCGCGCTCCTCATAGAGATCGAAATAGACCTTTCCGGAACACATCACCACGCGGCGGATCATATCGTCGCTCACAAGCTTGATGGGCTGGTCCTTCAGCGATTGGGCGTCATCCCAGAGAATGCGGTGGAACGAGGTGCCCTCGGCAAATTCCTCCAGCTTCGAGGTGGCGCGCTTGTTCCTGAGCAGGGACTTCGGCGTCATCATGATCAGGGGCTTGCGGATGTCGCGCTTCAACTGGCGGCGGAGAATGTGGAAATAATTGGCCGGCGTGGTGCAGTTGGCGATCTGCATGTTGTCCTCGGCGCACATCTGCAGGAAGCGTTCAAGCCTTGCTGAGGAATGTTCCGGCCCTTGGCCCTCGTAACCATGAGGCAGGAGACAAACGAGGCCCGACATGCGCAGCCATTTACGCTCGCCGGACGAAATAAATTGGTCGAACACTACCTGTGCGCCATTGGCAAAATCGCCGAACTGCGCTTCCCACAAGGTAAGAGTGTTGGGCTCGGCCAGCGAGTAGCCATACTCAAAACCCAGCACGGCTTCTTCCGAGAGCATGGAATTGATGACTTCGATCTTGTACTGCTGATCCCTGGCGAGATGATTGAGCGGCGTGTAGAGCTTGCCGGTCTGCTGGTCGACCAGCACCGCATGGCGCTGCGAAAAGGTGCCGCGCTGCACGTCCTGGCCGGACAGCCTGATGCGGAAGCCATCATTGAGGAGGGTGGCGAAGGCGAGATTTTCGCCCATGGACCAGTCAAGGCCCACGCCCTCCTCGATCATCTTGTGGCGGGCATCGAGCACACGCTGCATGGTCTTGTGCACCGAGAAGGTTTTAGGGGCCTTGGTAATTTTCAGCCCAAGGTCCTTCAGGGTTTTGTGATCAACGCCAGTGAGGCCCTTGCGCGGGTCGTCCAGATCCTTGGCTGACTTCATGCCGGACCAGCGGCCATCGAGCCAGTCGGCCTTGTTGGCCTTGTAGCCTTCAGACGCGGCAAAATCCTCATCCAGGCTCTTGCGGTAATCGGCCTTCATGGCCTCGAATTCCTCCGCGGTGATCACGCCTTCGGCGATGAGCCGCCTGGAGTAAACATTCACGATGGTTTGGTGCGACGAGATCGCCTTGTACATCAGGGGCTGAGTGAAGAAGGGCTCGTCGGTTTCGTTATGGCCGAAACGGCGGTAGCAGAACATGTCGATGACCACGGGCTTCTTGAATTTCTGGCGGAATTCCGTGGCGATCTTGGCGGCATAGACCACGGCTTCCGGGTCATCGCCATTGGCATGGAAGATTGGCGCCTCAATCATCTTGGCCACATCGGAGGGATAGGGCGAAGAGCGGGCAAAATGCGGGCTGGTGGTGAAGCCGATCTGGTTGTTGACGATGAAATGGATGGAGCCGCCGGACTTGTGGCCGCGAAGCCCTGACAATCCGAAACATTCCGCCACAACGCCCTGGCCGGCAAAGGCCGCATCGCCATGGATGAGCAGGGGCAAGACGCTCTTGCGCTCGCGGTCGCCGCGCTGGTCCTGCTTGGCGCGGGCTTTGCCCAGGACCACGGGATCGACGATTTCGAGATGCGAAGGATTGGCGGTCAGCGACAGGTGAACCGTGTTGTTGTCAAACACCCGGTCGGAAGAGGAGCCGAGATGATATTTGACGTCGCCTGAGCCCTCAACTTCATCGGGGGTGGACGAGCCGCCCTTGAATTCGTGGAAAATGGCGGAGAAGGGCTTGCCCATCACGTTGGCCAGCACATTGAGGCGGCCGCGGTGGGCCATGCCGAAGACGATTTCCTTGATGCCCAGCTGGCCGCCGCGCTTGATGATCTGCTCAAGGGCCGGAATCATGCTTTCACCGCCATCAAGGCCGAAGCGCTTGGTACCGGTGTATTTTACGTTAAGAAAATTCTCGAAGCCTTCGCCCTCGATGAGCTTGCGCAAGATGGCTTTCTTGCCCTCGGGGGTGAAGGAAATTTCCTTGTCGGCACCCTCGATGCGCTGCTGCAGCCAGGCCTTTTGCACGGGATCGGAAATATGCATGAATTCCACACCCAGGGTGTGGCAGTAGGTGCGTTTCAGGATTTCAGTGATCTGGCGGATGGTCGCCTGTTCGAGGCCCAGCACCTTGTCGAGGAAAATCGGGCGGTCAAGGTCAGCCTCGCTGAAGCCGTAGGTGGCGGGGTCGAGTTCCGGCTGGGCCGGACGCGCGGCCAATCCCAGCGGATCGAGATCGGCGGCCAGGTGGCCGCGCATGCGGAAGGCGCGGATCATCATCAGGGCGCGCACCGAATCCATGGTGGCCTTGCGCACCTCATCGATGGAAAGCTTGGTATCCGCAGCCTTGGATTTGGCCTCGATCTTGCTGCCAATGGCTTTTTCTACGGCAGGCCAATTGCCATCGAAGGCGGAGACGAGATCGCCCGCAGGCGCTATCGGCCAATCCTTGCGGGCCCACGAGGGGCCGGAAACCTGCTGCCTGGCGGAAGCGGGGTCATCGTCAAGACCGGCAAAAAACTGCCGCCAATGGAGGTCCACGGCGGCTGGGTTTTCCAGATATTTGGCGTAAAGCCCCTCAATGAACTGGGCATTGCCGCCATAGAGGAATGAGGATTGTTCAAAAGCCGTAATCAGGTCTGTCTTGTTCATCGCCATCACTTCCGAAGCCCGGGAACTCTGTCCGGACCTAGAGATATACTACCCAAAGTTTTCTTTGTCTTACTTCCGTTTCAATTTCTTCATTAAAGTCTTGCCGAGCATTGCAGGCGAATCCGAGACGGCGATTCCGGCCCGTTTCATGGCCTCGATCTTGGATTCGGCGCCGCCCTTGCCGCCCGAGATTATGGCGCCGGCATGGCCCATGCGGCGTCCGGGAGGGGCGGTGCGGCCGGCAATGAAGCCCGCCATGGGTTTCTTGATCTTGGATTTGCGGATGAATTCGGCCGCATCCTCCTCGGCGGAGCCGCCGATTTCGCCGATCATGATGATGGACAGGGTCTTGGGGTCGGCCAGAAACATTTCCAAAATATCGATAAACTCCGTGCCTTTGACCGGATCGCCGCCAATGCCGACGGCAGTCGTCTGGCCCAAGCCTTCCTGGGTGGTTTGGAATACTGCTTCATAGGTAAGCGTTCCCGAGCGCGAGACAATGCCCACGGAGCCTTTCTTGAAGATATTTCCCGGCATGATGCCGATCTTGCATTCATTTGGCGTGAGCACGCCGGGGCAGTTGGGGCCGATGAGGCGGGTGCTGGAGCCCGTCAGCGCCCGCTTCACCTTCACCATGTCCTGCACCGGAATGCCTTCGGTGATGCAGACAACAAGCGGAATTTCCGCATCGATGGCTTCGAGAATGGCATCGGCGGCAAAGGGCGGCGGCACATAGATCACGGAAGCATCGGCACCAGTCTTTTCGCGGGCTTCCATCACCGTGTCATAAACGGGAAGCCCAATGTGTCTAGTGCCGCCTTTGCCGGGAGTGACGCCCGCCACCATCTGGGTGCCGTAAGCAATCGCCTGTTCCGTATGGAAGGTGCCGTTGTTGCCGGTAATCCCCTGGCAGATGACCTTGGTTTTCTTGTTAATCAGAATGGACATTAGGCAGCTTCCCTTACCGCTTTGACAATTTTCTTGGCGGCATCGTCGAGGTCGTCGGCGGAGATGACGTTGAGCTGCGAGTCCTTGATGATCTTTTTGCCTAGGTCGACGTTGGTGCCTTCGAGGCGCACCACGAGGGGAACCTGCAGACCCACTTCCTTCACGGCGGCGATCACGCCTTCGGCGATGATATCGCATTTCATGATGCCGCCGAAAATATTGACGAGGATGCCTTTGACGCGCGGGTCGGCGGTGATGATCTTGAAGGCGGCGGTCACTTTTTCCTTCGTTGCCCCGCCACCCACATCGAGGAAGTTGGCGGGCTCCATGCCGTAGAGCTTGATGATATCCATGGTGGCCATGGCAAGGCCCGCGCCATTCACCATGCAGCCGATGGAACCGTCGAGCGCCACGTAGGAAAGATCATACTTCGAGGCTTCGATTTCCTTCGGGTCTTCTTCGCTCAAATCGCGGTAGGCCTTGATATTGGGATGGCGATCGAGAGCATTGTCGTCAAAATTCATTTTGGCATCGAGGCAGACCAATTTGCCATCCTTGGTGATGACCAGCGGATTGATCTCCAGAAGGCTCATGTCCTTTTCGGTGAAGGCCCTGTAGAGCTGACCCATCATCTTCACGCATTGCTTGACCTGATCGCCTTCAAGTTTAAGTGCGGCGGCAATGCGGCGGCCCACGAAAGGCGCGTAGCCGCTGGCGGGGTCCACATGGATGGTGGCGATCTTGTCGGGAGTTTTGGCCGCCACCTCTTCGATGTTTACGCCACCTTCGGTGGAGGCGATGAAGGCGACGGTCGAGGTTTCGCGGTCCACGAGGCAGGAGAGGTAAAGCTCTTTGGCGATGGCGGTGCCTTCTTCAATGTAGAGGCGCTGGACGAGTTTGCCTGCGGGGCCGGTCTGATGGGTCACCAGCGTCATGCCGAGCATGCGCTGGGCTTCGGCCTTCACATCGGGCACGGACTTTACAACCTTCACGCCGCCGCCCTTGCCGCGCCCGCCCGCATGGATCTGGGCTTTCACCACCCATACGGGGCCAGGCTGGCTTTCGGCGGCTTTAACCGCTTCATCAACCGTAAAAGCCGCGATGCCCTTGCCGGTCGGCACGCCGAAAGAGCGCAAAACTTCCTTGGCCTGGTATTCGTGAATGTTCATGAGTGGTAAGCCTTATGCGAGGTCCGGAGCGATTTTCTTGGCGGCATCCATCAGGGCCTCAACGGCGGCCAATGATTTCTTGAATCCGGCTTTTTCTTCGCCTTCGAGCTTGATTTCCACGATGCGCTCAACACCTCCGGCGCCAATGACAACAGGCACGCCGACATAGGTGTTGTTCACGCCATATTGGCCGGTGAGATGGGCAGCACAGGGCAGCACGCGCTTCTTGTCCTTCAAGTAACTTTCGGCCATGGCGATGCCGGCCGAGGCGGGGGCGTAGTAGGCGGAACCTGACTTGAGGAGCCCCACGATTTCAGCACCGCCGTCGCGGGTGCGCTGGACGATTTCATCAACGCGCTGCTGGGTGGTCCATTTCATCGCAATCAGATCGGGCACGGGGATTCCGGCAACGGTCGAATATTTCACCAGCGGCACCATGGTGTCGCCGTGGCCGCCGAGCACAAAGGCGGTGACATCTTCAACCGAGACCTTGAATTCCTCGGCGAGGAAATGGCGGAAGCGGGCGCTGTCCAAGACACCGGCCATGCCCACAACCTTGCTGGCGGGGAGGCCCGAATATTTCTGCAGGGCCCAGACCATCACGTCGAGCGGGTTGGTGATGCAGATCACGAATGCATCTGGCGCGTACTTGGCAAGGCCGGCGCCCACCTGGGCCATGACCTTCAAATTGATTTCAAGCAAATCATCACGGCTCATGCCGGGCTTGCGCGGAACGCCGGCGGTGACGATGCAGACATCGGCCCCGGCAATGCCTTCATACTTGTTGGTGCCGGAAAGGGCGGAATTGAAGCCTTCAACCGGACCCGCCTGGGAAAGATCAAGGGATTTGCCCTGGGGAATGCCTTCGGCGATATCAAAGACAACAACATCGCCAAGTTCCTTGAGAGCGGCGAGGTGGGCGAGCGTACCGCCTATCATGCCGCCACCAATCATTGCAATTTTCTTACGAGCCATTTTTTGTTTTCCCTCTCAACCCGCAGGGGCGCAGGTTCTATTGCATTGCACAAGCGGGGGTTTTCTAGGCCTGATATAAAGAGGCTTCAAGAACTACTAGTGTCTAATGGGGTTTTTGTGACGATTTTTCAAGTTTCGGCGATTTTTTGGCCCCACCAGGCCGCCGATTGCATTTCCTGGAGGCGTGAAACCGTGCGGGCGAACTCAAACCGGTGGCCGCCCTGTGGATAAATCCGTTCCGGCGGCTGGGCCGAAGACGCCACGAGATGCAGGCGGGCATCATAAAGCGTGTCAATCAGCAGGACAAAGCGTTTGGCCTCATTGCGCTGGCTGGTTTTGAGAACCGGGATTCTTTCCACAAACAGGGTCTGAAAGCGGGCGGCGAGCGCCAGATAGTCGGGCGGCCCCAGGGGCGCTTCGCAAAGATCGGCAAAGGTAAACCGGGCGCAGCCATGGGCGCTTTCCGGCACATGCAGGTTGCGCCCCAGCACTGGAATTTCGCAGGGCTCGCCTTTCTCCACATCGGTCAGGCGTTGCCAAATTCCTTGCACATGGGC
Source organism: Aestuariivirga sp. (assembly GCA_030680855.1). GTDB lineage: Bacteria > Pseudomonadota > Alphaproteobacteria > Rhizobiales > Aestuariivirgaceae > Aestuariivirga. Next base: position 29,588 of record JAUXUN010000057.1, on the reverse strand, counting down.
ATCGGCCTTTGCGCCGAGCGGCGTCACAAAACTCTCCCAGGCCTTCACACGGCCAAGGCGGTAATCCGTAGGGCTGGCCAGCGACATTACGTCGAAATTGCTTTCCATGAGTTTGATGGCCGGCACAAACAGGCTGCGGTTGAGGCCGTCCTTATAGAGCTGGCTTGGCGGCAGGTTGGAGGTGGTGACAATGACCGTGCCGTGGGCCAGCAGGGCCTGGAACAGGCGGCCTACAATCATCGCATCGGCAATGTCGCTGATCTGCATTTCATCGAGGCACAGAACCTGCGCCTGCTTTGCCAGGTCCAGGGCAATTTGCGCCACGACATCGGCTTCGCGCAGCACCTGGCGGCGGCGGTGAATGTCCTGCATGAAGGCATGGAAGTGGATGCGCTGCTTGGCCTTCACCTGCAAGTTTGCAAAGAACAAATCCATCAGCATGGTTTTGCCACGGCCCACGTCACCATAAATATAGGTGCCTTTGGCCGTGCTATTCTTCTTCAGGAATCGTCCGATTGTGCCGCGCTGTTCACGGGTCTCAAGCTTCTGGGCCAGGTGATCGAGATGTGAAGCGATTGCGGCTTGCGCGGCATCGCTTCGAATCTCGCTGGTTTTTATTTTCTCCGTATAGGCTTCAAGCAGCGCCGTCACCGGAGGACACCGAGAAAGAATGCCAGCATGGTTATGTAGGCCGTCACGATTGCCGCAAAACTGAGCGCTGAAATCATGACCCCGGGACCGGAGAGAGGTTTGAGGCCGTGGTCAATCAAACGTGGCCGGAAGTTTGCAAGGATTGAAATGCCGCCGAAGATGAGCAGGATGACCTGTTCGAAATAGAATCCGGTGGCAAGAATCGTCAACCCGATGGCAAGCAGGCCAAAGCGTGCATGGGCGCCCAAAAGCTTGGCCAGAATCGAGCGTAGCGCCACGCCGCCATCCAGGGGTTCCACAGGCAGGAGATTGAAGAGGTTGAGGCCGATCACCACGATGCCTGCAATGATCAGCCAAGCGGGAAGGGCAATGCCCAGCACCGGGGGAAGGGTGATGGCAAACGCCAGGAGCAGGCTGAAGCCCGGCCCCATGAGGGCGGAAAACACCGCCTGGGCCTGGGTCTCGTAGGGCAGGCGCGGCATGGCCAGTGCTCCGAGAAAGGGCAGGAATATCATGCGGCCCCAAGGCTGGCCGATCAGGCGGTAAGCCAGGAGATGGCCAAACTCATGGACGGCCAAGGCCACGACCAGCAGGCCCGACACAAGCCAACTGGTCATCAGGGCAAAGGCAACAAGACTCACCAATCCGGTGACGATGGCAACGCCCGCCGAGATGAGCTGGTGGGTTGTCTCGTCGGGCTTGCCGGTTTCGGCCAGGCCCTTCAGGCGGTAGGCTCCGCCCCAGAGATCGGCGCGGGCAAGAACTTGCGCAATCAGAGGGCGGGGACCCCAGTCATATTTCAGGGTCAGCCAGGTGCCATCGGGATGAGCCTTGGTTTCCGTGACAATTTTCAGCAGCTCGTTGTTGAGGGATTTTCCCGCCAGTCCCTCTCGGTGGAGCTCGAGGTAAGCGGGTTCGCGCCGTTCGGCCACGCGAAAATCGGCTTGGGACTCTTGCCGGGTGCCGGTTGAAAGGGTGGTCACATAGGTCATGCGGAAAACCTGGCGGGCATCATCAAGAAGCTCGGAAGTGACAGTGGTGCGGCTCCAGGCCTGCACCTTGCCGTGATGGAGGTCGACAAGGGCAAAAAGCTTTTCCGGCGGGGCCTTGACCAGAAGCCTTGCGCGGGGATTCACCCTTTGGCGAAAGCCCAGAAGCGCCAGCAGAATGAGGATAAGGGGAATCTCCACGCCGGCGTTAAAGATGAATTCTGGCATTTGTCCTCAGGGGTTGCCGTTACTTACGGGACGCCTTGCCCGATGCGCAATTGAAAAACACGCAAAGGCCTAATAAAAGCTTGGCCCATGTCCCACCAGATCGTAGTTGCCGCCCTCTATAAATTTGTCATGCTGAAGGATTTCGCGGGCCTTCGGCAACCGCTGCTTGCGGCCATGAAAGCCCATGGGGTGAAGGGCACGCTACTTCTGGCCGAAGAAGGCATCAACGGCACGATCAGCGGCAGGCGCGAAGCCATCGACGGGTTTCTAAGCGACCTCAAATCAGATTTCCGCTTTGCCGACATTGACCACAAGGAATCCTTTTGCGACGAGGAGCCCTTCTACCGCAGCAAGGTGAAGCTGAAAAAAGAGATCGTCACCATTGGTGTTGACGGCGTTGACCCCAACAGGCAAGCCGGCACCTATGTGAACCCTGCGGACTGGAATGCGCTGATCTCCGATCCCGATGTTGTGCTCATTGATACGCGCAATGATTACGAAGTGGCGCTTGGCACATTTGCAGGGGCGGCTGATCCGAAGACTTCGAGCTTTGGCGAATTTCCCAAATTCGTCGGCGAGAACCTTGATCCGGCGCGGCACCAGAAGGTGGCCATGTTCTGCACCGGCGGCATCCGCTGCGAGAAGGCCTCGAGCTACATGCAGTCACAGGGTTTCCGCGAAGTCTATCATCTGAAGGGCGGCATTCTTAAATACCTCGAGGAGGTGCCGAAGGAGCAGAGCAAATGGCAGGGCGAATGTTTTGTCTTTGACCACCGCGTGGCGGTGGGGCAGGGCCTGGTTCCCAGCGAAATTGAACTGTGCCACGGCTGCCGCATGCCGCTCCATCCGGCTGACAAGTTTTCCGAATTTTATGAAGAGGGCGTGAGCTGTCCGAAATGCTTTGCGACATTAAGCGAGAGGTCGAAGGCTTCGGCCCGGGAACGGCAGAAGCAGATTGACCTGGCGAAGAAACGGAACTTGCGGAAACCGATCGGAGCCTAACGCTTTTTCTTTTTCCAGGCGGCTTTTTTTTCCTTGAAGGCGGGCGGGTCACCTGCAACGTGGGGTTTCCCGGCGCCTTCAAAGTTTGGCTTGCCGCCGGCAAAGCGCTTCTTGCCCTTGTAGCCTGTGCTTTCAAACCTCGGCTTGTCGCCGCCCCCAAAAGTCTTCTTGCCTTTGTAGCCTGTTCCGTCGAATTTCGGCTTGGCTGTTCCCTCATGGGGTTTTCGGTCTTCGTAGCGCTGCGGCTCCGCCTCGTGTTTTGGCTTGAAGTTTGGCTTGCGGTCGGGATTGCGCGAGGGGCGGCTGATTTCCGGTGCGCCTTTGAGCAATTCAATCTTCACATCCTCGTCGTCGGCAACCAGGCTGGCGATGGTGAAGCGCTCCACCACGGCATTGGCGATTTCAAACCGGGTTTCATTATCGGTGATGCGGATGGCGCCGATGTCGGCTTTCACAACCTTGCCACGGCGGCAGATCATCGGCAGCAGCCACTTGGGATCGGCATTGTTTTTGCGGCCGATGTCAAGGCGAAACCAGGTGAAATTGCGGGATTCTGATGAATGGGCATCGCGGCGCGTCGGTTTTGCTTCGCGGAACTCACGGCCGGGGCCGGGATCAAACACATCTTCGGCAGCCGGCAATCTTGCGCGGTAGACACGGACAAGGGCCGCGGCGATTTCTTCCGGTGAACGCATGGCCAGAACGGCGCGGGCCATCTCCAGGTCCTCTTCACTACTGATCCCAGTGAGCAGCGGATCGTGCAGCATGCGCTGCTGGTCGAGCTTGCGAATATCTTCGGCCTGGGGCGGGCCGCTCCACACGGGATTCACTTTCGCTGCCGCCAGCATCTGCTCGGCCTTCCGTCGGCGTGAGAGGGGCACGAGCACAACACTTACGCCCTTCTTGCCAGCGCGGCCGGTGCGGCCACTGCGGTGCTGCAGAATTTCCGCGTCATTTGGCAGGTCGGCATGAATGACGAGGCCAAGGTTGGGCAAATCAATGCCGCGGGCCGCCACGTCGGTTGCCACGCAGACGCGGGCTCTCCCATCGCGCAGCGCCTGCAGGGCGTGGTTGCGTTCGCCCTGGCTCAATTCGCCGGAGAGATAGACGGCGGCAAAGCCGCGCTCAAGAAGTGTTGCATGCAGGTGGCGCACATGATCGCGCGTGTTGCAGAACACGATGGTGCTTTGCGCTTCGACAAAGCGCAGCACATTGACCACCGCATGCTCAACTTCATTGGGGGCCACGCGCATGGCGCGGTATTCGATGTCGGCATGGGCCCGTTCGCCGCCCGAGGCCTCGATGCGCAAGGCATTGCGCTGGTAGCGCTTGGCGAGGTTCGCAATGATTTTGGGCATGGTGGCGGAAAACAGAAGGGTGCGCCGTTCGGCGGGCGTTGCTTCCAGAATGAATTCGAGGTCTTCGCGAAAGCCGAGATCAAGCATTTCATCGGCTTCGTCGAGAACCACGGCCTTGAGATCGGTGATGTTCAAGACGCCGCGCTCGAGATGATCGCGCAGGCGTCCCGGCGTTCCCACGATGATATGGGCGCCATCGGCGAGGCGCCGACGCTCGCGCTTGGGGTCCATGCCGCCGACGCAGGAAAGGATGCGCGCGCCGGAATAATGGTAGAGCCATTCCAGTTCGCGCTCCACCTGCATGGCGAGTTCGCGGGTGGGGGCTACGATGAGGGCCATGGGGGAGGCTTCCTGCGGGAAGCGTTCGGCCTCGCCCAGAAGCGTTGTGGCGATGGCCAGGCCATAGGCCACGGTCTTGCCGGAGCCGGTCTGGGCCGAAACTACGAGATCGCGGCCTTCAGCCCTGGCTTCTAGTACGGCGAGCTGGACCGGGGTTGGGTCTTCATACTTGCGCTCGGTGAGGGCGCGCGCGAACGGGGCGGGTGTCTGGGGAAAGGCCAATTGATTAGGTGCTTTTCTAACGGAGTTGAGGGCAGGCAAACCGGACGCCGTCTCCAGGGAAGCCGCGGGCTGGGCGCCTCATAGTGCAGTTCCGGGGAAAACGCCATGGCAGAGGATTGGGCACAATGAGAGTATTTGTGGATGATTAATCGCTGGGGTTGCAAACTCGCGGAGTTTGTGGCTCTACTGCTTTCATTCGAGGTGTGCCATGCCCAAGAACATCATCGTTCTGTCTGACGGTACGGGAAACAGTTCGGCCCAGATTTTCAGGACCAACGTGTGGCGCACTTATGAGGCGCTGGACCTTTCGGACCCCAAAAAACAGATCGCCCATTTTGATGACGGGGTGGGCACTTCCAGGTTCAGGCCATTGGCGCTGCTGACCGGCGCCATCGGCATTGGCCTATCGCGCAATGTGCGCGAGCTCTATGCGTTTCTTTGCCGGAACTATGACCCAGGCGACCGCATCTATGGCTTCGGCTTCAGCCGCGGGGCCTTCACCATCCGCATTCTTGCGGGCTTTGTGGCCAAGATGGGGCTTCTCAAACCCGATGCCTATTTAGGGGAGCAAGACCTCAAGAAAAAGATCACGTGGCTCTACCGGGTCTACCGCAAACAGTGCAGCGGGGACGGCATCACCCCGCCCTTGGCCTTCGTCATTCGCGGCTTGCGGGACTTGCTGCCTGGCCAAGCCATGGATGCGAAAAATTACCAAAGGGCGCTCGATCAGACGGTGAACATTGAATTCCTCGGCCTCTGGGATACGGTGGATGCCTATGGACTGCCCATCGATGAGATGACCAAGGGCTGGGATAATTTCGTCTGGCCGCTGTCCATGCGCAATTATGATCTCTCGGCAAAGGTCAACAGGGCAGTGCATGCGCTGAGCCTTGATGATGAGCGGAATTCATTCCATCCCTTGTTATGGAACGAGGTGGGGACGCAGGGAAACACGGCGACCGTCAATCCCATACGGCAACAGGCAAATGCCAAAAATGTCAGCCAGGAAAAGCTCACCCAGGTGTGGTTTGCCGGCATGCATGCCGATGTGGGAGGCGGCTATCCCGACGATTTCATGTCCTATGTTCCGCTGAATTTTGTCCTTTCGCTGGCCGGACCGCATGTCAAGTTCAACGCAGCCAAGCGCACCGAACACGGGAAGCTGGCGCGCATGGCGGGTGTGATGCATGATTCGCGAAAAGGCCTGCAATCCTATTACCGGCTCCTGCCGCGAAAGCTTGAAAAGATTCTGAATACCCGCCGGACCCGCATAGGCTGGTTCCCGCAGACAAAACGCAAGCTTGGCACTTTCTTTGGCAACGTCGTGAAAATCGAGCGGCCCAAAATCCATCATACCGTATTTGACCGTATAGCGGCCAAGGGCACGGCTTATTCACCAATCGTGCTGCCAAAAGAATATGCCGTTGTTGGCAAGACCGGCGCCATCGTGAACCTCGGAAATGCAACTTTCGAAACAGCAGCCCAGGCCGCATGGCGGGTCAAGGCACAGGAGCGTGTGTGGGATCTCGTGTGGATGCGGCGAATTGCCTATTTCACGACGCTGTTCTTCACCTTTCTCCTCGCATTGCTGCCCTGGCTCGAGTCCCTGCCGTCCATTTCCAGTTCGGGTCGGTCGTCGATTGTGCTGGATGAAGGCAAATGCATAGGTTCAGCATTCTGCTTTCTGGCGGGAATCCCAAAACTGATCGGCGTATTCCTTCCCGCCTTTGCCAGTACCTGGGTGGATACGTTCAGCGCAAACCCAGGTATCTTTGGCGGACTGGCTGGCGTAGTCGCCGGGTTGATGATCCTCAGCACACGGCTGGACAGGAAAATCCATGACCGCATGACAATTATCTGGCAGCCCGCCACCGCGCTTTCCACGGCTTACAGCAGGTTGCATGACTTCCGCGAAAGCAAGGCCTACCAGTGGACATTGCGCAGGTTCAAGATGGAAATACTGCCGGCTTTTTTTGGGCTGGCGGCGTTAGCGGGCATCCTGACGATCGGTGTCTCCGGCTTGAGCCGAGCCTATTTTTCTTATCGGGATGCGGTGGGAGCTTTTTGCGATTTAACACCATCGCCTACGGGCATCGTTTCGACCTATTCCAAATTGCCGTCACAATTCGACCCCAGAAAACCATGCTGGCCAACGGGATTTGTCGCAGAGGCAGGAGCGGTCTACCGCGTGATCCTTGACATATCCGCTGCGCCGGGAAAGTGGACCGATGGACCGGTTGAGAGAGCCATTGAAGCCGATCTCCGGGGCAATGTGCAGAGCCACCCTCTGTACATTGCTCCCTTCGCGTGGCCCACCAGGCGTTACCTCTGGGAAAACTACTACAAACCAATTGCGCGCATCCGGAAAACTGCCGCGGGTGTTCCAGGACAGGATGAGTATGTTCTCAATCCTGTTTTCGATACATCAAAGGGCAGACTCGACTGCCTCGTGAGTGACTTTACGGCGAAATCCCCCGGTGAACTATTCTTATTCGTGAACGACGCCGTCATCTATTTTTGGCCGAATGGATTGGTCCATACCTATGACAACAACAACGGCATGGCTGACGTGTATGTCAAACGCGTTGCCAGCATGGGCGAGCCATTCTCGCTTCCGCCAGGCATGAGCGAAAAATCCGCCTGCAAAGAATTTGCTTTCACGCCCCCGTGACAAACTCAAGCCGGATCGATCAGCGCCACGTGGGGGCTGGCGTGGCGGGGGAGCTTGCCGGCAAGCCGCGGGTCGTCGTGGATCTCGACCATGAGGCTATAGGGCTCAAAGCCCGAGCGCTTGTAGAAGCCCAGCGCGTTGGGATGGTCGAAGTGACAGGTGTGGACCCAGAGGCGGGTGATTGGCTTCTCCCAGGCCATGGCGATGGCGATATTCATCAGTACACGTCCCAATCCGCTGCCGATAGCTTCCTTGGCCAGGCCAAAGAAGGCCAGTTCGCAATTCGGCATGTCCTTGAAATCAAGTTCCAGAATGCCAACCGCCGTGTCGCCGTGATAGAGGGTGTAGGATTCGACGTCGGCGTGACCAAGGATTGCGGCGAGCTTTTCATCGGGCATGATGAGGCGTGAAAACCACATGAGGTCTTCGCCTACTTTGCGGAATATCTTGCGGTAGCCATCAAGGTCATTCACGTCAACGGGCCGCAATGAATAGCCCGCGGGCAGGGAAGCATCCTTGCTTTGCGGCTTGGAGGTCATCTCAAGGCAGGTCACGACATTGACGAGCCTGCCTTTCGGCAGTTCGTAGTAACCCACGGGCAAATCGAGCGACTGCATGATTAGCGCATCGTCGGAATGGAGAACTGGGCACCTTCCTTGGTTCCTGACGGCCAGCGCGAAGTCACGGTTTTGGTCTTGGTATAGAAACGGATGGAATCCGGTCCATGCTGGTTGAGGTCGCCGAAGCTTGAGGACTTCCAACCGCCGAAGGTGTGATAGGCAAGCGGCACCGGAATGGGCACGTTCACGCCCACCATGCCGACCTGCACCTTGGCGGCGAAGTCGCGCGCCGCATCGCCGTCACGGGTATAGATCGCAACGCCGTTGCCGTATTCATGGTCATTGCACAGGCCAAGCGCCTCATCATAGGTCTTGGCGCGCACCACACCGAGCACGGGGCCAAAAATTTCTTCCTTATAGATGCGCATGTCCTTGGTCACGTTGTCGAAGAGCGAGCCGCCGAGGAAATAACCGTTCTCATAGCCCTGCATCTTGAAGCCGCGGCCATCCACTTTGAGCGTGGCGCCTTCCTTGACGCCGATATCGATGTAGCCCTTGACGCGGTCCAAAGCCATTTTCGTGACCAATGGCCCGTAGTCGGCTTCACGGTCAGACGAAAGGCCGATCTTCAATTTCTCAACGCGGGGAATGAGCTTTTCAATGAGCTGATTTGCAGTGGCTTCGCCGACGGGCACAGCAACCGAGATCGCCATGCAGCGTTCACCGGCTGAGCCGTAGCCGGCGCCGATCAACGCATCGACGGCTTGGTTCATGTCGGCATCGGGCATGATCACCATGTGGTTCTTTGCGCCGCCGAAGCACTGGGCGCGTTTGCCTGTGGCCGTCGCACCGGCATAGACATACTGCGCGATGGCGGTGGAACCCACAAAGCCCACGGCCTTGATGTCGGGATCATTCAGGATCGCATCGACGCTCTCCTTGTCGCCGTTCACCACGTTCAGAATTCCGGGCGGCAGGCCGGCTTCGAGGAAAAGCTCGGCAATGCGCATGGGACAGGAGGGGTCGCGCTCGGAGGGCTTCAGGATGAAAGCATTGCCCACCGCAATGGCAGGCGCGCACTTCCACAAGGGGATCATGGCGGGGAAGTTGAAGGGCGTGATGCCCGCTACAACGCCCAAGGCCTGGCGCATGGAATACATGTCAATGCCGGGGCCTGCGGCATCGGTGAATTCACCTTTCACAAGGTGGGGCACACCACAGGCAAATTCGGCAACTTCAACGCCGCGCTGCAAATCGCCCAACGCATCGGGAACCGTCTTGCCATGTTCGATGGAAATCAGGGTGGCCAGTTCTTCCTTGTGTTTGGCTGCAAGCTCCAGGAATTTCATCATGACGCGGGCGCGGAACTGGGGATTCTTGGCGGCCCAGGCGGGTTGCGCCGCCTTGGCATTTTCAACGGCAGCACGAAGTTCAGCCTTGGAAGCAAGTGCCACTCTAGCCTGCACTTCCCCGGTATTGGGGTTGAACACATCGGCAAAGCGCCCGGACGTCCCATTAACCCGCTTGCCACCGATGAAGTGCCCGATTTCCTTGACCATTGTAAATCCCGCGGGGCCTGGTGCCCAAGCTGCCGCGCTCCCTTGTAAAATTGAATTGCCGCAAGCTCTAATGACCGTTGGACCAGCCTGCAAGTGACAGTAGCGGAATCTTAGCACGTCCAGTCACAAAATGGAATGAAATTATCCTATTCTCTGTTTTTGGAATAAAATTTCTATTGTGCTATGCAATTTGCGCATCCCGCACCGCACTTGCGTTCGCTGCAATGCAACATAAATTTCACATCAAGCAACCAGAATCATGACCTTGAGGTAATCCATGACCCATGATGCTGTCGAACGCCACCATATACGCCGCCTTTGGCCCGCTGACATTGTGGCTTTCCGCCGTCATTTGATACGCCTCGATGCGGATACCCGCCAGGCCCGCTTCGGTTCACCGGTGAACGATCAGTTTCTCGAGGCCTATGCGGATACGGCCCACCGCCTGGGAACGCTGATTTATGGCGCTTATTATGGCAGCGAAATACGGGCTTCGGCGGAGTTGCGGTCGCTTGAAATTGTCGGTGAGGCGATGGCCGAAGCGGCATTCACCGTCGAAAAACATTACCAGGACAAGGGATTGGGGTCGCTCCTGATGAACCGCATCATTACCGCGGCGCAGAACCGGAGCATCAGTCAGCTCCACATGATCTGCCTGCGCGACAATGACCGCATGCAGCATCTCGCCGGGAAATTCGGGGCCCGGCTCAAGATAAAATCCGGCGAAGTCACGGGCCGGATCGATCCCACCTACCCGACGCCGGTTTCTGTCTTTGAGGAAGCGCTCGACGAGGCCCATGGCTTTATGACCGCCGTTATGGATTGGCGGGTCTAGGTTTCCTTCGGCAGGTGAACCGAGGGAATCCAGACATAGCCCTCATCGTCAATGATCATGCATTCGCGAAGCCCGTGAGGCTTGTCGATACTGCCCGCCAGCACGGTCCAGCCGCCTGATCTGGCGTTGGCTTCGGCCAGATCGGGATCGGAGCCATAGACCCGCAACTCGACGCCAATGCCGCGGGCTTCGGTTCCCTGCACAATTCCGTAGAGTTCATTGTCCTTGTAGGTGGTGTCATGGTGAAACATGAAATCGCCGCCGTTCAGCTTCATGGCGGCAAAGCGGTCATTGGCATAAAAGGCGGTGGCGCCCAGCACATCGGTGGCAAATTTCACGGCGCGGGGCACATCCCTGACCAGCAGGTTGAAGCCAAGGCCTCTGAGCGAGCGGCCATAGTCGGGAGCGGAAACGGGCGGGGCGTTGGGATCGCTGGGCTTCATGCCAGCATTTGAACGCTTTCGGTGGCTTCCTGTCCATTCCACTTCACGGTGCAGGCGGGAATCCGGTTTGCTTCCGATACCCCAAAGCGGCGCATGGCCAGAAGAAACAGAACAGCCGCATCCGAGACCAAGTCGGTAAGGTCTTCCGCGTCGAGATGCTCCTCAAGCATTTCACTGAGGCGCTTGCCGGCCAGCTTGGTCATGGCGTTCAGGTCCTTGATGGGCAGGGAAATCGCGGTTTCCCAGCTTTCGAGCAGGTCCGCGTGGCTGATTTCGGCCAGCACATCGCTGCCGATCATCAAAGGCAGATTGCCGCGGAGTTGAATGTCGTGAACCCTTTCATCGGCGCTGTCGTTGCCGGGGCAGGTCAGGGTGAAAACTGCAAGGTCGTCTCGGGCCAGGGTTTCGCTACGCATGGGTACACCTTTTACTATGGGGTTAGTGTGCACTCCGATTGTTGCTGTTCGGTTAACCGTTTTCATTTTGGCGAATGGCACACGGCTTCGATGTTGTTTCCGTCGGGATCAAGCACAAAAGCCCCGTAATAATTTTCGTGATAGTGCGGCCGCAAACCCGGTTTGCCGTTGTCGCGGCCTCCTGCCGCCATGGCCGCGGCATAGAATTCATCGACGATTTTCCGGCTTTCCGTGGCGAAGGCAACATGCGTTCCCATTGATATCTTGCCGCCCGTGCCGATCCAGAAGAAAGGCCGGCCCGCACCGAACCCCACATGACTGTCGCTGGTGCCTGTCATTTCTGGCGTCACTTCCATCAACGGGGCAATCCCCAGGGGCTTGAGAGCCTTTTCATAAAATATCCGCGAGACTTTCATATTGCTTACGGAAAACCCGACGTGATCAAGCATTGATGACGTTCTCCTGTTTTGACGTATTTTCGTATGCCAGCTTTCGCCACGCCTTCTGATATGGGCCGAGGGTGCTGAGGCTTTGCGACGCAATTGTGGTGAGCGACAACGGGACATGGGGCAGAATGCCATCCGGCATCAGGGCAAGACAGGCGGCCCCCGCCGTTGTTCCATCGCGCAAGTCTGATGCCAGTAATTTTTGCCCTTGCCGCAGTTGCGCAAGGATTTGCAGGAAGACTAGGTTCTTTGAGAATGGTCCATCGACGATGATGTCGTGTTTTGATCCCAGAGCTGCAAGGCATTCGGCTACCATAAGGGCGCAATAAAGGGAGGCGAGCGAAGCTTTTTGTTCTGGCGTCTTAGGCGGAGTTCCCAGAATCCTGCCGCGCCCACCCGTGTAGGGAACCGGTCCGCCGCCATCGCAAAAGCTCGGCAGGGCATAGGTTGCCGCCGCGACAATGCCCTGCACCGCTTCCAGTGTTGCAATGTCGCCTGAGGCGCCTTCGCTCAGAAGCTCAAATTCGCGGCCGCCAAAAAACCGGCTGCTGCCGACGTGGTTTCCGAAGACATCGGTATTCGACACCGTGTCCTTCTCCATGATCAGGTTTTCAAGCCTGGTCTCTGTGTCAAATCCGATTATCCAGGTGCCGGATGAAAGCAGGGTGAATTTCTTCTGCCCGTCTGCGAGATAGCGGAGATAATTTGCATTGGAGTCATGAACCCCAGCCAGCACGGCGCCGCGCCCGCGAAATCCTTGTCCGAGGAACTCGCTGCGCAAGGTTCCCACGGTTTCCCAGGCTTTGGCCATGGGTGGAAACAATGGTTCCCACCCCATGCGCTTCACCAGCGATGAGTAGCCGCCATCACGGATATTCAGGAGATGGGACTGGCAGGCCATGCTGGAAATTTCTGTGACCATTTTTCCGCTCAGTAAAAACGCCACGTATTGTATCCACGGCACAACCATCTTCGCCCGTGCAAAATCCTCGGGGAATGCCTGTTGCTGCCAGAAGAGCTGCAGGCCATGGGTCAGCGCCATGGGCAGAAGCGAGCAGAAAACTTCTTCAAAGAGCGGTTGCACCTTGTGGTAGGCCGCAATGATCTCCGGCGGCGGCTCTGAGTTGTAGTCCATGACCGGCAGGGCCAGCGTGCCGTCAGCCGCCAGGCAGGCAAGGGCTGCGCCGTGGGCCGAGGGCACCACCACATCTATGGGCAAAATGGCATCCAGTTCGGGAAGAATCCTCCGGCAGAGTTCAATCAGCGGGGCGGGGTCAATGGTGCGGTAAGGCGGGCCCTCATGGTTAAGGCTAGCCGCCTTGCGTTCCGCCACCGGCCTGCCATCAGGCCCAAACAGGACAATCTTGGTATTGGTCTTTCCGGCGTCAATAACTGCTATTCCACGCGGCAATTGTAAATCCATTTGGGCTTTCCTATGATGCCCGCGACACTGTTAAATGAATGCCTTGAAGTCAATCCTTCACAACTGGAAATGAAATGAAAAAGCTGAAGCATCTCGACCTGCGCCGCGAGGTGATAGAAACCTGCCTGAAAATGAACGCGGACGGAATTAACCAGGGAACCTCCGGCAACGTCAGCGTGCGCTGCGACGGGGGGTTTCTCATTACCGCCTCGGGAATTGTTTATGACAAGATGAAACCCGCCCATGTCGTCGAAATGGATCTTGAGGGCAATTATCGCGGGGACTATCTGCCTTCCACCGAATGGCGCATGCATATGGATATTTTCCGGGCGCGCCCCGAAGCCAAGGCCATCGTGCACGTGCATTCCACTTATGCAACGGCCCTCGCCTGCCTGCGCCGGGAAGTGCCGGCGTTCCATTACATGATCGGCGTGACCGGCGGCACGAGCCTGCGCGTTTCGGACTATGCGGAATTTGGCACCCAGGAACTTTCGGATACCATGCTGAAGGCAATGGAAGGGCGCACGGGCTGCCTGCTTGCCAATCATGGGCAGATTTGTTTTGGGCCAACCTTGGCCAAGGCCCTGTGGCTGGCGGGTGAAATTGAACACCTGTGCCACCAGTTTTGGGCGGCGGGGCTGGCGGGGAAGCCGGTCATTCTGGACGAGGCGCAGATGGCGAGCGTGCTCAAGCGCTTCAAAACCTATGGCAAGCAAGCGGGCGACATGGTGAAAGGCGACATTCCTGCGGTTCTCGCGCCGCGCCTGTTGCCGCCTAAGAGCAAGAAGAAAGGCAAGTCATGATTGCCAATGTTTCGGCGCTCGTCACTGAACTGAAAGCGCGCGCCGAAACGGGAAAGCCTGTCACCATCGGACTTGCAGGGGCGGGGCAGATGGGAACCGACATCGTAGTGCAGCTCTCGCTCATGCCGGGATTGCGGCTTGGCGCCATTTCAGAAGTGAATGCGGATCGTGCGGTTGATGCAGCACTCCTTGCCGGGCACGGGCGCGAACAGCTTGTCATGGCGAAGTCAGCGGGCGACATTGACCGCGCCATTGAGCGCGGGCGGCTGGCGATCACCGATGATCTTTCCGCGCTGGTTGCGGCGGGACGCATTGATGTGGTGATTGATGCCACGGGCAATCCGAATGTGGGCACACGCTTTGCGCTTGATGCCATTCACAATGGCAAGCATGTCGTGATGCTGAATGTGGAAGCCGACATCACCATCGGCCGCCATCTCAAGGCGCAAGCCGGGAGCGCGGGTGTTGTCTATACAGGTGCCATGGGCGATGAACCGGCCTGCGCCCTGGAGCTCATCGGCTTTGCGCAATCGCTGGGATTGAAAATTGTTTGTGCCGGCAAGGGCAAGAACAATCCGCTGAAGTTTGACGCGGTGCCAAAAGAATATGAGGCGGAGGCGCGGGCCCGCAACATGAATGCCCGCATGCTGGTTGAATTCGTAGACGGCTCCAAGACAATGATTGAAATGGTGGCGATTGCCAATTGCACCGGGCTTGTGCCTGATGTGCCGGGCATGCACGGACCTGCCGCCACGCGCGAAGAACTGAGTTCGGTGCTGGTGCCGAAATCGCATGGCGGGGTTCTGTCGAGATCCGGCTGCGTGGATTATTCCATCGGCAAGGGTGTGGCGCCCGGGGTGTTCTGCATCGTGGAAACCGATCACCCGCGCGTGCTGGAGCGCATGGTTGATTTGAAAGTAGGCAAGGGCCCGTTCTTTTCCATCATGCGGCCCTATCATCTTACCAGTCTCGAAGTGCCACTTTCGGCGGCAAAGGCAGTGCTCCACGGCCGGGCCGACATGGCGCCGCTTGACCATCCGGTGGCGGAAGCCATCACGGTTGCCAAGCGCGATCTCAACGCGGGAGAAACCCTGGGCAAGATCGGCGAGACGGAATACCGCGCCTGGGCCATGACGGCGGCACAGGCGCGAAGCAGCAATGCGGTGCCACTGGGGCTCGCGGAAAGGGCGCGGATAGTTAAGCTGGTGAAAGCCGGAGACTATCTCACCTATGACAATTGCGTGCCCGATGAGTCATTGATCGTGACGCAGATTCGCAAGCGCCTCGATCAGGCCGATGCACGGTTTCATGAGGCAGCCGCCTGAACGGGAGCGGCGGCGGTTCCGTTAATCAGTAAGCGGATTAATTCACCGGAGCGCTTCCCTTTCGGCGAAGCGCGCTACGCCTTCAGCAGCCATTCGTGTTCCTTGGCGTTGTGGAATTTCCAGGTTCGCCGGGGGCCAGCCATGACGTTGAGGTAATACAGCTCATAACCATGGATTGCCGCGCAAGGATGATAGCCCCTGGGCACCAGGGTCACGTCGCCATCTTCCACCGCCATGGCCTCATCAAGTTCGCGGTCATCGGTGTAAACCCGCTGGAAGGCAAAGCCCTGGGGCGGATTGATCCGGTGATAATAGGTTTCTTCCAACGCCGACTCGTGAGGCAGCTTGTCTTCGTCATGCTTGTGGGGCGGATAGGACGAGGTATTGCCTGCGGGCGTCAGCACTTCCACCACCAGAAGATTTTCGGCCATTTCCCATTCTGGCAGGATATTGATGACATGGCGCACATTGGAGCCCTTGCCTCGGGTTTCCTGCACAAGCAAATCGGGGGCGATCACGCGCGGCGGGAATTTTCCCTTGCCTGGAGCTGAACATACGGCCAGCACCAGATCTTCCGTTGCCTCGACCGACCAGACCATGCCAGGGGGCACGTAGACGGACCAGGGCCTGCCCTCAAAAGGCGAGCTTCTGCCGCCGAGAATGCCATATTCCTCGGAACCCACGCGCACGCTGCCGCGGCCGCTGATAAAAACCAGGCAGGTTTCGCGGTCGCCATCGGTGCCGGTGGCCAGTTCGCCCGCTTTGCGCTTCCACAGGTCGAAGCCCACATAGGTCCAGCGCGCCGTCTTCGGCGTCACGTGATGCACCCGGCCGCCGCCGGCGCGGGGTTTTACAAGAAGTGGAGACATTCAGCTCAGGCCAGCCTCTTTCAAGAAACGCTTAAGATTGTCGCATCCCAGCTTAGCATATTTTGCGGGCGGTGCCTTTTCCGGATCCTGCTCGGCCTCAACCACAACCCAGCCGCTGTAGCCCTTAAGTTCCTTGAAAACCGAAACATAGTCAATGGAGCCGTCGCCCGGCACGGTGTAAACGCCGGCCAGCACGCTGTCTAGGAACGACCAGTCGTGTTTGTCCGATTCAGCCTTCACGGCAAGGCGCACATCCTTGCAGTGCACATGGCTAATGCGTTTCTTGTAGGTTCTGGCCAGCCTGACCGGATCATCACCGCCCCAGGTGGCATGTCCCGTATCGAGCAGGAGGTTAACGGCCTCGCCGGTTTCCCGCACCAGACGGTCAATCTCGGCGGCGGTCTGCACCACGGTTCCCATGTGGTGGTGATAGGCAAGCTGGAAGCCGTCGGCCTTCAGCAGTTCGGCAAGCTTGGTGAGGCGTGTGGTAAAGGTTTTCCACTGGGCTTCGGTCATCACCGGGCGGGTGGAAAGTGGCGCAGTCCTGTTGCCGTGAACCGTGTTGGTGCATTCCGCCACAATGAACACATTGGTGCCCATGGCTTTCAAGAGCTTGCGGTGATCCGTGGATTTTGCGAATTCGGTTTCGGCATCGTGCTCCAGCAGGAAGGTGGAATACCAGCCGCCCACCAGCACCAGGCCATGGGCATCAAGAATGGGACGCAGCTTAGTGGCTACACGCGGAAACTTGTTGCCTAGCTCCATGCCCTGAAAACCCGCCGCCTTGGCTTCGCTCAGGCATTGCTCCAGTGGAATCCAGCCGCCGATTTCCTGCATGTCGTCATTGGACCACCCGATGGGGTTGGCTCCGATCCGTATTGTCATAGGTCTGCTTCTCTCTCAATTGCCGATGCGTTGCTTGGCTTTCGCCTTGTCATAATTCTTGCGCGCGGCGCGCACCTGGCTCCGCGTCGAGACTTCGGGGATGGCCACATCCCACCAATGGCCGCCGGCATCGGTGGTTTTCATCGGGTCCGTATCAATCACGATGAAAGTAGTGCGGGTGTTGCTCCTGGCCTTCTTCAGGGCGCGCTCAAGATCGGCGAGGGACGACACCTTTTCTGAAATCGCCCCGAGGCTTTTGCCGTGGGCGGCGAAATCAATGTCGGGGGAAACTTCCTGCACCGTGTTGTAGTCAAACAGGTTGTTGAAGCGCTCGCCGCCTGAGGCATGCTGCAGGCGGTTGATGCAGCCGTAGCCGCGGTTGTCGAGCAGCACCACGATAAGTTTCACGCCGAGCATCACCGAAGTGGCGAGCTCGGAATTCATCATGAGATAGGAGCCGTCGCCCACCATAACCACAACTTCGCGGCTGGGCTGGGCCATCTTCAGGCCGATGCCGCCGGCAATTTCATAGCCCATGCAGGAGAAGCCGTATTCCATGTGGTAGGATGAGGGCGGGCCCGCCTGCCAGAGCTTGTGCAGTTCGCCGGGAAGGCCGCCCGAGGCGCAGAGAACGGAAATGTCGCGGCCGAGGGCGCGCTGCACGGCGCCGATTACCTGCGAATCGGCAGGAAGCTCCACATTGCTTGCATCGGTATATTTGTTTGCGATTTTCATCCAGGCGGCAAATCCGCTTTGCGCCGCTTTGGTCCAGGCGGCAGGCGCTACCCACTTGCCGAGATTTATGGAGAGTTCCTCAAGGCCTACGCGCGCGTCCGCAATCAAGGGCAGGGCGCGGTGCTTGGTGGCATCGAAAACCTGGGTGTTGAGGCCAATGATGGTTTTCTTGTCATTCTTGAACAGGGCCCAGGAGCCGGTGGTGAAATCCTGCAGTCGCGTGCCGACGGCAAGAACCACATCGGCGTCTTCGCACACCGCGTTGGAAGCGCCGGTGCCGGTCACGCCCACCGCACCCATGTTCAAACTGTGGGTGAAGGGCAGGGAGGATTTTCCGCCCTGGGTTTCAACCACGGGAATGCCGTGGGCTTCGGCAAACTTTGCCAGCGTGGCGGAGGCTTCCGAAAACAGAACGCCGCCGCCGGCGATGATCACGGGCTTCCTGGCATTCTTCAGTATACGGACGGCTTCAGTCAGTTCATCCTCATCAGGGCGGATGCGGCGGGTGCCCCATATTTTTTCCTCGAAGAAGCTTTCGGGATAGTCATAGGCTTCGGCCTGCGTGTCCTGGCACATGGAGAGGGTCACGGGGCCGCAGTCGGACGGGTCGGTGAGCACCACCATGGCGCGGTTGAGGGCGGGGATCAGTTGTTCGGGCCGCGCAATGCGGTCGAAGTAGCGTGATACGGGCTTGAAGCAGTCATTCACCGAAATTGTGCCGTCGCCAAAATCTTCCACCTGCTGCAATACGGGATCGGGCAGACGGTTGGCGAAGACATCGCCGGGCAAGAGCAACAGCGGCACGCGGTTCACATGGGCCACGGCGGCGGCGGTCACCATGTTTAAAGCGCCGGGGCCGATGGACGAAGTGCAGGCCATCATGCGGCGGCGGCGCGAGCCCTTGGCAAAGGCAATGGCCGCATGGGCCATGGCCTGTTCATTATGGGCGCGGTAAGTCGGCAGTTCCTTGCGGACGCCATAGAGGGCCTCGCCAATGCCCACCACATTGCCATGACCGAAAATGGCCCAGACGCCGGCGAAGATCGGCAGCTTTCTGCCGTCGACCAGGGTCATCTGGCGGGTGAGAAATTTCACCAGGGCTTGCGCAGTGGTCAGGCGGATGGTCTTGCCCATGGGGCGGCTCCTTGTAAATATTGGCCTTCTCCCATCCGAAGGATGGGAGAAGGTGGCCGAAGGCCGGATGAGGGCACCTTCGTTGCGGCAGTTTCAGATATCCACATCTTCATCCAAGAGCCCTCATCCGGCCTTCGGGCACCCTCTCCCATGCGAAGGCGCACGGGAGAGGGCGAATTACGCATGCGATTTATTCCAGACATTTACCAGATTGGCAAAGCGTTCCGCCATTTCCGATGTTGCTTTGGTATCGTCAATTTTTCCGGCCAACCAGCTTTCCGCGGCGCCGCTGAAAATCGTGCGGCCCACGGCAAAACCCTTGATAGTCGAATGGCCGGCGGTTGTTGCAAAAGCGCGGGCCAGATCATCTTCTGGCGCATCTAGGCCCAACAAGACAATGCCGCGGCAATAGGGGTCATTGGCCTTGATGACGTTCTCGATATTGTCCCAGGCGGCGGCATTGGCCTGCGGCTCCAGCTTCCACCAGTCGGGCTTGATGCCAAGGGCATAGAGTTCGGCAAGGGCGCGCGAAACCGTGTCGTCTTTCACGCTGCCATGCTTGCCGCAGATTATTTCAACCAGCAGTTCGCGGCCGATTTTTCGTGCGGCTTCATAAAGGGTGCGCAGCTTTTGCGCTTGCTCGGTTTTGAGCTCAGCGGGATCATCGGGATGATAGAAGGCGAGGCACTTGATGGTGTGGGTGACGGGCCATTCGACAAGTCTTGCACCTACGTCCTGGGTAAATTCAAAGCGCAGGGGCCGAGAACCCGGCTGTTCAAGAGGACGCGCGACCCAGAGGCCCAGCTTGGCCGCATCAAACATGGCATCCCGGCCATAGGTATCATCCAGCAGCGTTCCGAAGCCCGGTCTGCCGTTTGCTACTCTTCCAATTGCTGCAATGGCGAGGCGCTTGAACGGGGCAATGCGCTCGTGGGGCGCTCCCGCGTTGTCGGCGATGGCTTCCAGCTGAATGCGGTGGTCGATGGCCAGCGCCAGAAGTTTCGGTGGCTGTTCGCGCCGGGTCGTTGCCCAATGCACGTGATTGATGGCTTCGTCCTTGCGCAAGGCCTTGTGCGGGCTGCCGTGTTTGAGGAAATACTGAAGTTCATCCCAGGTGGGGATTTCAGGCGAGCAGAGGAGTCGCGACACGGCAAAGGCCCCGCAGGCATTGGCATAGGTGGCGCAGGTTTCGAGCGGCTCGTTCTTCAGCCAGCCGCGCAGGAAACCGGAGAAGAAGGCATCGCCGGCGCCCAGCACATTGTAAACCTCAATGGGAAAGCCCTGGCCGACAATGCCATCTTCCAGGCGGTTGGGAATGGCGCCGGGATAGACCGCGCAGCCCATGGGACCGCGCTTCAAGACGATGGTCGCCGAAGAAAGAGACCTGATCGTTTTCAGCGCGGTCAAAGTGTCCTCACTGCCGGCGGCAATGTGAACCTCTTCTTCCGTGCCAACGATCAGGTCACAGTCAGGGAGAACCGTCTTGATGTGTTCGGAGACCTTGTCGGACTTGATGTAGCGCTCTTCGCCGGCGCCATGGCCGGCGAGACCCCAGAGATTGGGGCGGTAGTCGATGTCGAAACAGATCTTGCGGCCGTTCGCCTTGGCGATTCTCATGGCCTTGCGCTGGGCCGCATCATTCAGGGGCCTCGCAAAATGGGTGCCGGTCACCAGCAGGGCGGCGGCGGAGGCCACAAATTTTTCGTCGATGTCAGCTTCACAGAGCGCGCTGTCGGCGCAATTGTCGCGGTAGAAAATCAGCGGGAAGGTCTTGTCGTTTTCAACCGAGAGCAGGACCAGCGAGGTCAGCCGCTGCGGGTCGGTGGTGATGCCCTGGGTTGCCACACCTTCGCGGGCCATCTGTTCGTGCACATAGCGCCCCATCTGCTCGTCGCCGACGCGGGTGATGACCGCGGATTTGAGGCCGAGGCGGGCGGTGCCGATGGCGATGTTGGAGGGGCAGCCGCCCACGGACTTGGCGAAGGAGGAGATGTCTTCCAGCCGCGAACCGATCTGCTGGCCGTAGAGATCGACGGAGCAACGCCCCACGGTGATGACGTCGAGCGCGGCTTTGCTGCCGGTTCCAGACGCCATTTCTGCCTCCTTGATGCTTTGACTGCTTGACAAGACGAAACAACAATTCCAAAATGAAGTCAAGTTGGAATGTTTGTTCCGTTTCGCTCAAAGTTGGCCTTTCAGTGCTTCCTGGGCGGTTTTTATGTGTTTGGGAGAGGTAAATGATCAGGTTCGGGATACTCGGCGCAGGCCGGATTGGCAAAGTTCACACCGCCACGATCGGCGCGTCCAAGGTGGCAAAGGTCGCCTATGTGGCCGATGCCATGGCGAAAGCGGCCGGCGATCTGGCGGCCACGGTGGGCGCAAAGACCGCGAGCGTGGAAGAGATCATTGCATCGAAGGAAGTTGACGCGATCCTGATTGCGACGCCCACCGGCACCCATGCGGACCTGATTGAAGCGGCGTCAAACGCCGGCAAGGCCATTCTCTGCGAGAAGCCGGTGTCATTGTCGGTGGAGCGGATCCTGAGCTGCCTCAAGGTGGTTGAGAAGAACAAGTCAAACCTGATGATCGGATTCAATCGCCGTTTTGATCCCAATTTCGCCGCCCTGGAAAAACGCATCCGCAATGGCGACATCGGCAGTGTGGAGCTCGCCACCATTATCAGCCGCGACCCGGCGCCGCCGCCGGTTGACTACATCAAGGGTTCCGGCGGCTTGTACCGTGACATGATGATTCATGATTTCGACATGGCGCGCTTTCTGGTGGGCGAGGAGTTTGTTGTTGTTCACGCGCTGGGCGCTTCGCTGGTCGACAAGGCCATTGGCGAAGCGGGCGATGTGGATACGGCCTCGGTGCAGATGCAAACGGCGTCGGGCAAAATCTGCGTGATCACCAATTCGCGCCGCGCTACCTATGGTTATGACCAGCGCATGGAAGTGCATGGCTCAAAGGGCATGTTGCGGGCCGGCAATGTGCATAACACCACGGTTGAGCTCGCCAATGGCGACGGGTTCAAGGGCGATCCTGTCATGCACTTCTTCACGGAGCGTTATGGCATGGCTTATGCCAATGAAGTGAACCACTTCATTGACGGTATTGCGAAAGGCGCGTCATCGCGGCCCAATGGCCATGACGGCTTGCAGGCGCAGAAGCTTGCGGACGCGGCAACCGAATCGTGGAAAACGGCCAAGCCGGTGAAGGTGTCGTAATGGATATGGATTCTCTCTCCAAACTCTCCATGGATGGCAAGATCGCCGTTGTCACCGGCTCCACCCAGGGCCTCGGTGAAGCCATCGCCCATCTCTTTGCCGACCGGGGCTGCAAAGGCATCGTAATCACCGGGCGCAATGAAAAGAATGGGACGCGGGTCAAAGCCGATCTCGAAAAGAAAGGCGTCAAAGTTGTTTTTGTCCAGGCCGACCTTGCCGGCATGGATGACACGCGCAAGGTCATTGCCGCCACGGACAAGGCTTTTGGCCGGGTTGACGCGGTGATCAATGCTGCCGGGATCACCGATCGCGGCACCATCTGGGATACCAAGCCCGAGCTTTTCGATGCGATGATGAATGTCAACGTGCGGGCCCCCTATTTCATCATCCAGGATGCGCTGCATATGATGAAGCGCGAAAAAACCAAGGGCACCATCGTCAACATCATCTCCATGTCGGGCCACGGCGGGCAGGATTTCATTTCGGCCTACTGCATCTCCAAGGGGGCGCTCATCACGCTCACTAAGAACACCGCCTATTCAGTGATGCGCCACCAGATCCGCGTCAACGGCCTCACTATCGGCTGGATGGACACGCCGGGCGAAGACCGCATCATGAAAACCTATCACGATGCGCAGGAGGGCTGGCTGAAAAATGCCGAAGCGGCAAGGCCTTTCGGCCGGCTGCTGAAGCCCGATGAAGTGGCGCGGGCCTGTGGATTCCTGTCAAGCGAGGAGTCGGGCCTGATGACCGGCGCCATCATCGATTTCGACCAGCAGGTTGCGGGCACGGGAAATTCCATCCCTGAGCCGCCCGCGGTTTAAGTCCGGCGGCCACGCATTTCGGCCACCGCCACGGTCAGGGTCATGGCCAGTGCGAGGGTTGCCGCCATGGAGCGGAAGCCTTCGAAATTTGCTTCGGCCACTTCGAACCAGGTCTCTGCGAGCGAAGCGAGCGGCGAGAAGCCGGAGTCGGTGATGGCGACGATGGGCACATTGCGGGCCGCCGCGGCTTGGGCCAAGGCCACGGTTTCCGAGGCATAGGGGGTGAAGCTGATGGCCAGCACCGCATCGCGCCTGGTGGCAAAGCCCAATTCCTCCTGGGCCAGCCCGCCGATGGCGTCGATCAGGACATTCCGTACACTGAGCTTTCCGAAGGCATAGGACATGTAGGTCGAGATCGGGAAGGAGCGCCGGAGACCCAGGAGATATATGGTCTCGGCCTTGCTCAAGATCTCCACGGCATGGTCGAGTTTCTTTGGCTCCAGCCTTTCCTGCAAGGTGTTGATTGATTTTTCCGCCGCCTCGGTGAAGCCCTGGAAAATGACGTGGGATTTCGAGGCCGAAAGGGCGTGCTGGCGCAGTTGCTCAATGCGTTCCTCGTAGTTCAGAATCCGGTCACGCAGCCTCGAGCGGAACACCTCCTGCAATTCGGAAAAACCCTGGTAGCCCATTGCCTGGGAAAAGCGCACCAGCGTCGACGGCTGGACATCGGCTTCGACCGCAATCGACGCCACCGTGCCAAAAGCGATTTCATCGGGATGTTCCAGCGCGTAGGTTGCGACCTGGGTCAGCCGTTTCGGCAAGGCGGGGCCGCGTTCAATAATGCGGGCCTTGAGGCTCTGGAAGTCGCGCGGGAGGATGTCGCTTTCGCTCACTTTGGACCCATTTTTCTGGCGGAGTCGCGGAATAAGCCAGTAAACCACAGCAATTCGCTTGTGCCAAGGAAATAGAACATTTATTCCACTGGATAGAATAGCGGAAGGAATCATTTAATGGCGTCTCTCGGTGTGGCGGTCATCGGAACGGGCTTCATGGGGAAATGCCATGCCATGGCGTGGAGCCATGTGCGGGCCGTGTTCGGCGGCGAAACGGATATCCGCCTCGAAGTCCTGTGCGACACCAATGCGGAGGTGACAAAGCTGAAGGCGGCCGAAGCCGGTTTCCATCGGGCGGAAACCGATTGGCGGCAGCTTCTTGGCGATAGCCGTATCGACATTGTGTCGATCACCACGCCCAACAACCTGCACCGCGAAATGGCGATGGCATTCCTGGCGGCAGGCAAGCATGTCTGGTGTGAAAAACCCATGGCACTGACACTTGATGATGCCGTGGCGATGACCGAGGCAGCTGCGACCTCCAAGGCCAAGACCCTGCTGGGCTACAACTACATCAGGAATCCGGCGCTGGCGCATGCGCGGAAAATAATTCTGGAGGGAACGCTGGGGCGGATCATTCATTTCCGCGGCCAGGTCGATGAGGATTACCAGGCGGATGAAAATGTGCCGTGGTCATGGCGCTCGCGGCTGGAAACCGGCGGACTTGGCGTGCTGGGTGATCTCACCTGCCATCTGGTGAGCTTCGCCCATTTTCTTGTGGGCGATGTGGTACAAGTTTGTGCCGACATCGATACGGTCCATAAAATGCGACCGGTTCCGGGTTCTGAAGAAAAGCGCGCGGTGGAAAATGAGGACATTGCCCACGCCATGGTGCGCTTCGGCAGCGGGGCCACGGGCGTCCTGATGGCGAGCCGCGCGGCGCATGGACGAAAAAACATGATCCGGGTGGAAGTGCATGGCACCAAGGGGATGATCGCCTTTGACCAGGAGCGGATGAATGAATTGCAGCTCTATGTGGCCGATGAGCCCGCGGCCCAGCGTGGCTTCAAGACGATCCTTACCGGAGGATTGCACCCGCCCTACGGCATGTTCACGCCGGCGCCGGGGCATCAATTGGGATTCAACGAACTCAAGGTGGTTGAATGCCGGCATTTCGTGGATTGCATCGAGAGTGATCAAGAACCCTACATGAATTTTGCCGAAGGACTGAAGATCGAAAAGATCATCCACGGCATTGCCGCCTCTGCCGCCAGCCGCAGTTGGCTGGATGTGAGGTAAGCTTATTTCTTCGGCCTCGGAAATTCTTCCAACATGCGCTTTTCGAGATCTAGAAGATCCTGGGGAAGCGGCTGGCCGGTGCTGCGAAGCTCGTTCAGTTTCTGGTGCAGCAGCTCGTAAAGTTCATGCACGTCTTCCGGCTGGTTGTTGATCTGGCTCACCAGCAAGTTGATTTGGGCCTGAAGTTCTTCCAATGCCATGGGGCGTTCTCCTTAATTATCATCATAGCCCCGGGATCTCCGTGACGTACCGGAAATCGGCGGGCGGCGGCGGGTGTTGTCAGGCGCCTCTCCGGCGAGGGCGCGTTTCAGGCGGCGGATGAGGACGGCTTTTGATTTTGCGTCCGCCGCCTTGCTGATTTCCTGATCGATATCGAGATGCAGGCTGGTGAGTTCATTGTTCCAATCGGGCCGCGCGACGTGGGCCGGATCGATGCGGGGCCGGCTTTCGCTTTCAAGAAAGGCGCAAGCCTCGCCGCCCAGATCATAAACGTCATCAAGCTGGGGCCGGATGATGCAATCGGACTTAACAATGATACCCGTGATGGCCTCTTGCAGCGCCACCTGCGGGCCTTCTTCACCATGGGTCAGGAACACGGTTTTGCCAATCGGCATGCGCTCCTTCAGCCATTGCACGAGTTCGGGGCTATCGGCGTGGCCAGAGTAGTCCTCGAACTGGCGGATGGTGGCACGCACGGTGATTTCCTCGCCCATGATTTTCACCATTTGGGCGCCGCTTTCCAGGATATAGCCAAGCGAACCCGCCGCCTGGAAGCCCACCAGAAGAACCGTCGTGCTGGCCTGGAACAGGTGGTTCTTCAAGTGATGGCGGATGCGGCCCGCGTCACACATGCCGCTGGCGGCAATGATGATGCGGAAGCCGGAGAACAGTGCGATGGCTTTGCTTTCTTCGACCGTTTCAGTGCTTTTGAGCAGGGGCGAGTTGAAGGCCCGGAAAAGCTCATTGCCGTTCTGCAATTCCCCGGCATGTTTCTTGAAAATGGCGGAGGCCTTGTTGGCCAGCGGTGAGTCGATGAAGATCGTTGTCCTGGGAACCTTGCCCTTTTCCATAAGCCAGACAAGATCAGTGACCACTTCCTGGGTGCGCTCCACCGCGAAGGACGGAATGAGAAGGGCGCCCTTGCGCGCCGCTGCAGCGTTGACTTCCTGGGCCAGCAGCTCGCGGCGCTTTTCCTCGGAACGCTCGAAGCGGTCCTTGCCGCCATAGGTCGATTCACAGATGACATAGTCAAAGCCGGTTGGCGCTTCCGGGTCGGGATGCAGCATCTTGAAATCGGGGCCGATGTCGCCAGAGAAGAGAATGCGGGTGGGCGGCTTGCCCGCCTGGCTCACTTCTACTTCAATGGACGCGCTGCCGAGGAGATGGCCGGCGTTCCACCAGCGGGCGCGAATGCCCTTGGCGGGTTCCATCCAGGTTTTATAATCCAGGGGCTCAAAATATTCGAGGGCATTCATGGCGTCTTCCAGCGTATAGATTGGTTCGATTTCGGGAAGGCCGCGCTGGCGGTTGCGCTTGTTCAGGAACTTGGCGTCTGATTCCTGGATGAAGCCTGAGTCAGGCAACATGACGGCGCAGAGATCGACGGTGGCCGCAGTGCAATGGATTTTTTTGTTGAAGCCGTTCTTTACGAGTTTTGGAATGAGCCCAATGTGATCAATGTGGCCATGGGTGAGCAGCATGGCATCAAGGCTTGCGGGGTCGAACGGGAAATTGCGCCAGTTGAGTTCGCGCTCGGTTCGTGAACCCTGGAACATGCCGCAATCGATGAGAACCTTTGCTTCTTCGGTCTGCAGGAGATAGCAGGAGCCGGTGACGGTCCGTGCGGCACCGCAGAATTTGAGTCGAATGGACATTACGGCTCCTGGGAAATATTAAGGCCGCGGGCGACGAGTTCGCTCCAGGCCTGGTCTGGCGTGTCGGCAAAGCCAAAGAGGCTGAAATCCTTCGGATGGACCAGGCCGGACTTCAGGAACACTTCAAAATTGATGGCAGTGTTCCAGAATTTCGAATCATAAAGAATGACGGGCAGCGGTTTGGTCATCTTGCCGGTTTGCCTGAGCGTGAGGATTTCAAAGAGTTCGTCGAGCGTGCCGAAGCCGCCGGGGAATACGATGAGGGCAGCGGCCCGCATGGCAAAATGCATCTTGCGCATGGCGAAATAATGGAAGCGGAAGGTGAGGTCCGGGGTGGAATAGGGATTTGGCTCCTGCTCGCGGGGAAGCGTGATGTTGTAGCCAATGGAAGGGGCGCCCGCATCATTGGCGCCGCGGTTGGCCGCTTCCATGATGCCGGGACCTCCGCCGGTTGCGATGACATTGTGGCGGGTTGCCTTGTGATCGAGTTTCGCGCCACCGTGCAGCGAGCAGATTTCGGCGAATTTGCGCGCCCCTTCATACCAGCCGGAGCCGTCATCTTCCCGGCAGCGGGCGGAGCCAAAAACCACCACGGTTGATTCAACCCCCCAGGCGCGCAGGTGTTCCTCGGCCTTCTGGTACTCCAACTGGAAGCGCAGGCCACGGGTTGAATCGCCCAGGAGAAAGTCCTGGTCGAGGGCGGGCAGGCGAAAGGCAGGGGCAGCCATTTGCGGCTTGTTTGACGGGCGTTCTTTCAATGCAAATCTCGAAGTTGTTTGATTGCGGGGAAGGGTAGCTGCTATTGAGGGGGAATAGAAGAGGACTGGATATGCCTGAGAAGAAATCATTTGCATCAAAGTTTATTGCTGCGCCGGAGAAGAAGTTTTCCCTTGCAGCGCATGATCCGCGCGATGACAGCGCCTTTGATGACAAGGACAAAGCCAAGGAGCAGCTGCTCAAGGATGCCGTGGCGATCGACGGCCTGCAGGACCGGCTTTTCGCCGAGCGCAAAGGCGCGCTGCTGGTTGTCCTGCAGGGCATTGACTGTTCGGGCAAGGACGGCACGGTGCGCGCCGTGTTCAACACTTCGGGGCCTTTGGGGGTGACGGTGAAATCCTTTGGCGTGCCCTCGGAGGTGGAGCGCGCTCATGATTATCTGTGGCGGGTTCACGGCGCCTGCCCGGCCAAGGGCTATATCGGCATTTTCAACCGCTCGCATTATGAGGACGTGCTGGTCGTGAAGGTTGAAAAACTGGCGGCGGCTGATGCGATTGAGCGGCGCTATGATGAAATCAACGCCTTTGAAAAACTGGTCGCAAATTCCGGCACACGCATTCTGAAATTCATGCTGCATGTTTCGAAGGAGGAACAGGCGGTGCGTTTACAGGAGCGGGTTGACGATCCAACCAAGCAATGGAAATTCAAGGCCAGCGATTTGGCCACGCGAGCCAAGTGGGCGGACTATATGGCGGCCTATGAGATCGCCATCTCACGCTGCTCGACGGAGCATGCGCCGTGGCACATCATTCCGGCGGACCGCAACTGGGCGCGAAACGCGGCAATCGCGCGGATCGTGCGCGAGGCGCTTGAAGGGATGAATCCGCAATATCCTCTTCCGAAGGACTGGGATCCGAAAGCGGTCAATATTGTTTGACCTGAAGCCCGCGCAGGAGAATTTCCAGCACGGCTTTTTCTGCGGCTCTTGAATCCTCGCGGCGGCCCAGCACCGCATCAACCTGCACTGAAAAATCGGCGTAGTGTTGGGTCACGGCCCAGATGGCGAAAATCAAATGGTAGGGATCGACGGGAGCAATCTTCCCCGCCGCGATCCAGGACTGGATGACCTGGCACTTTTCTGCAACCAGATGACGTAACGGGCCTTTGAGAAATTTCTCGATCATCGGCGCGCCATGGAGAATTTCATTGGCAAAGAGCCGCGAGGCCTTGGGGTTTGCCTCCGACATTTGCATCTTGGCGGAGATATAGCGCGCGAGTTCGGTGAGCGGATCGCCTTCAGGATTGAGTTCGCGCAGCGGTTCCAACCAGTCGCTCAGCGTATGCTCGAGGAGTGCCACATAGATGTCCTCCTTGCGACGGAAATAATAGAGGAGATTGGGCTTGGACATTTCCGATTTGGCCGCAATCTGGTCCACCGTGGCGCCGCGAAAGCCGGAGGCCGAGAAGACATCCAGCGCCGCCTCAAGGATCAGCTCCTTGTTGCGCGCCTGAATGCGGGTATTGACCACCGGTTTGGCTTTGGTGTGTGGCATCGCGGCCACCTTGATAATTCTTGATCAAATGGTCAAGGGTATCCGCCGTCAGGATGTACGCCTAGGCCGCGCGCCGCTTCCTGCGCCAACCCATGAAGCCCATCGAAGCGGCGGCGAACAGCGGGATTACTACTTGTTTGACTTGAGAAATGCGATCAGGTCCGCTCGGTCGGTGTCTCGGCTGATAGGTATCATTGTCATCCTCATACCCCTTACAAAGCCAATAGTATCCTGAAGGAGCTTGTCGAGCGTCGCCTCATCCCAGACAGCTCCGGTGGCACCAAAGGCTTTCAAACCATCGGAGAAAGCAAAGCCTTCCGCACTGGCCACGGGGCGGCCGACGACACCTCGCAGAGTTGGCCCCTTAGCGATTGCTCCGGCAGGAACCACATGGCAGCCAAAGCACTTTCTTAGAAAGAGTTTCTCCC
>JAUXUN010000040.1 GCA_030680855.1 Aestuariivirga sp. | reverse complement strand
CAAACTCAAGAATGCCCGGCGCCTCGCGACACGTTACGACAAGACCGAACTCAGCTATGCTGCCTTCGTCCACATCGTCTCAATCCGCCTCTGGTTCAGGCAGTTCGGATGTGCTTGAAACAGTTTGTCAACAGGGCCTAGTTTCCTTGGTTCACTGCACACATAGCGCACGTGGAAAGGGTCGTCATTGCACACGCTCTTCATAGCCCGACCCCTCCTCACTTCTCAATTGGAAAAGCCGTGAATACGCGGGATCAGGAATTCGGCAACCGCCGTTGATTACGATAAGTCCGTTCAGCCTCAACATTCAGAAGTCCGTCACTTCTCAGATGGGCCAACAACGGACCTCGCGGCTGAATACACCTCTTGGCATTTGCAGTCTTCAGTTCCTTCAAGACACCTTAACTCAGTGTCCGTGAAACCAGTAGCGGGCCCCAGCCCAAGTCGCTGCACACGCTCCTCATAGGCCGGCCTTTCCTCACTTCTTAATTGAAAATGCCATGAACATGCGAAATCAGGTCGCCCCCAAGGCGGGTGGCATCCCTCAGGCAAAGAGGCCATTGTTTTTTGCCATCTATATCCCGCAGCTTTCAGGAATGGTCCGGCACTGGCGCTACGATGAGCAGAGCCGGGGATTCGAGACAGTCTTTCACACGTTTGATCAATGCCGCCGCTTCGAAGCCGTCAACAATGCGATGATCGAATGACGATGACAAGTTCATCATTTTGCGGACGACGATTTCGCCGCCCACCGCCATGGGGCGCTCAGCAATGCGGTTAACGCCAATCACCGCCACCTCCGGTGGATTGATGATCGGGGTCGCAGCGATGCCGCCCAATGCTCCGAGGCTGGAGACGGTTATTGTCGAGCCGGTTAATTCGTCGCGCGATGCTTTGCCCGATCGCGCGGCTTGGCTCAATCGCGCAATTTCCGCTGCTATTTGCCATAGGTCCATGGTTTCGGCGTGATGGATGACCGGCACCAGCAGTCCGCGCTCGGTCTGCGTTGCAATTCCGGCGTGAACAGATGTGAAGCGGCGGATCACGCCTTTTGCATCATCGAAGTGAGCATTGATGCCGGGATGGTCGGCAATGGCCTTGACCAGAGCACGCACCAAAAACGCGAGCACTGTGAGATGCCCCCCCGTACCCCGCGCGGAGTTGAGCTCAGCCCGTAAAGTCTCGAGCTCTGTCACATCGACCTCTTCGACATAGGCGAAATGCGGAATCCGGCGCTTGGCATCCTGCATGCGTTCGGCGATGCGCCGCCGGAGGCCGAAGATTTTGATATCTTCGACGCCCTCTTCCTTGGCACCCATAACCGGTCTCGCAGCCGGCGGAGTCCCACCCTGGCGCGCAAGCAGGACCGCATCAAGGTCGCCGTGCTGAATTCTGCCTGCAGGGCCGGTTCCGGCAACTGAAGATAAATCAATGCCAAGAGCCGCGGCGCGAACCCGAACGGCGGGCGGGGCCTGTGCCTTTCCTTTTGGTTTGGGCATGGCAGCGGGCGGAGTCGATTTGACGATAGGAGCTGCTGATGGTGGCGGTGCCACGGTCTCGCTGCCTTCCACCTCGAACACGACGAATTCGGAACCCACAGAAAGCTTGCTGCCCACATCGCCGTTACGCGACACGATGCGGCCCGACACCGGCGAGACGATCTCCACCGTTGCCTTATCGGTCATGATGTCAACAAGCGGTTGCTCTTCGCCAATGTTGTCACCAACGGCGGCGTGCCATTTCACAATCTCGGCTTCGGCAACGCCCTCACCCACATCAGGCAGCTTGAAAACATAACGTCCCATTTTGCTTCACCCTGCCATGATCTTGCGGATTGCCTCCGCCACCCGCAGCGGTCCTGGGAAATACTCCCACTCAAATTCGCGCGGATATGGCGTATCCCATCCCGTCACACGCAGGATCGGCGCTTCGAGGTGGTAAAAGCAGCGTTCCTGCACAAGGGCCGAAAGCTCGGCGCCATAACCGCTGGTTCGCGTCGCCTCGTGTACGATGAGGCAGCGCCCGGTCTTTTCAACAGAGCCCGTTATTGCCTCGATGTCGATTGGCATCAGGGAGCGGAGATCGAGGATTTCGGCATCAACGCCGGTCTCTGCCGTGGCGGCGAGCGCCACATGCACCATGGTGCCATAGGCCAGGATCGTCAGCGCCTCGCCTTGGCGCGCCACCGCAGCTTTGCCAAGTGGAATCGCATAATAACCTACTGGAACTTCGCCTGCCGCATGCTTGGCCCAGGTTTCGACCGGCTTTTCGTAATGGCCATCGAAGGGTCCGGCATAGAGCCGCTTCGGTTCAAAAAACAGCACCGGATCATCGTCCTCGATAGCACTGATCAATAGTCCCTTGGCGTCGTAAGGATTGGACGGAATTACGGTCTTAAGACCGCAGACATGGGTGAACAGGCCTTCCGGGCTCTGGCTATGGGTCTGGCCACCGAAGATGCCGCCGCCGTAGGGGGCGCGCACGGTAATCGGCGCATTGAACTCCCCCGCCGAACGGTAACGCAGGCGCGCCGCTTCAGAGACGAGCTGATCAAAAGCAGGGTAGATGTAGTCGGCGAACTGACACTCGACCACCGGGCGCAGTCCGTAAGCTCCCATGCCAATCGCCACGGCAATCTGCCCGCTCTCGGCGATGGGCGCATCGAAGACGCGCTGCTCGCCATAGCGTTGCTGCAATCCGTCAGTCACGCGGAACACGCCGCCGAAGAATCCGACGTCCTCGCCAAAGATGAGCACATCGGGGTCACGGGCGAGCATCACGTCCATCGCCGAATTGAGCGCCTCTACCATGTTCATCTTGGTCAAGGCTTTTTCTCCCTGAAGAGCGCCAGTTCAGCCTGCTGCTCACGCAAGTGCCAGGGCATCTCCTTGTAAACATCCTCGAACATGGTGCTGGGGTCGTGGTAGGGTCCGCCGCCATGGACGCCAAGTTTCTGGGCTTTCTTGTTTGCGGTATCGACTTCAGCTTCAAGCTCGGCCATAAGTGCTGTGTGGCGTGCCTCATCCCACTCTCCGAGGCGCATAAGATGGCCCTTGAGCCGGATAATCGGATCGCCCAGCGGCCAGCGCTGGTATTCATCACCGGGGCGATAACGGCTCGGATCGTCGCTGGTTGAATGGGGCGCAGCACGATAAGTAAAATGCTCGATGAGTGTGGGGCCGTGATTGTTGCGCGCCCGCTCGGCAGCCCAGCGCGACACGGCATAGACAGCGAGAAAATCATTGCCGTCGACGCGAATTCCGGGAAAGCCAAAGCCCACGGCGCGCGAGGCGAAGGTGGTTTCCTCGCCACCCGCAACACCCTGGCTCGACGAGATTGCCCATTGGTTGTTGCTGAGATTGAGAATAACCGGGGCGCGATAGACCGCGGCGAAGGTCAGTGCCTGATGGAAGTCACCTTCCGCCGAAGCGCCCTCGCCGATCCAGGCCGCTGCGATTTTCGTATCGCGCTTGTAGGCCGAAGCCATGGCCCAGCCCACGGCCTGCGGATACTGGGTGCCGAGATTGCCGGAAAGCGAGAAGAAGCCCGCCTCACGCACCGAATAGAGGACCGGCAGTTGCCGGCCTTTCAGGCGGTCGAGGGTGTTCGAATAGATTTGGCACATGAGATCAAAGACCGGCCAGTCCCGCGCAATCAGCAGACCCTGCTGGCGATAGGAGGCAAAACACATGTCGTCACGATTAAGCACCAGTGCCTGGGCAACTGATACGGCCTCTTCGCCCGTGCATTTCATGTAGAATGGCGTCTTGCCCTGGCGCTGCGCCTTGAACATGCGGTCATCGAACACCCGCGTCAGCAGCATATAGCGCAATCCTTTGCGTAATGTTTCGGGATCGAGTTTTGGGTCCCATGGCCCGACCGCCGCGCCAGCATCGTCAATCACCCGCACCAGGCCATAGGCAAGATCGCGCGTCTCCGAAGCTTTGGCATCGGTCTTGGGGCGTTTGGCAACGCCTGCTTTCGGCAAGTTGAGATAATTGAAATCCGGCACGTCACCGGGCCTGAACCGCGATTCAGGAATATGCAGGCGAAGTGAGGAGTCGTGCTTCATGGCAAGCGGCTCTCGTTGCTATTAGGCGCATGCTACTCCCGATTTGAATTGGGCCGCAATCACGGTAATGTCGGCACGGGACCAATTCTCGCGGAAAGCAATAAATGTATGAATCTGGCCTGAACTACGCAACAAACAGCGATACAGAGCTGCTGCGGGAGAGTGTGCGCCGCTTTGCCCGCGAGCGCGTGGCCCCGCTTGCCGCCGAAATCGACAGCAGCAACCAGTTTCCCATGCATCTGTGGAAAGAGATGGGCACGCTCGGCATACTCGGCGTTACAACAGATGAGGCCTATGGCGGCGCTGGATTGGGCTATCTCGCCCATTGTGTTGTTGTGGAAGAATTGAGCCGCGCCTCGGCCTCTGTCGGCTTGTCCTATGCTGCCCATTCCAATCTCTGTGTCAACCAGATCAACCGTCATGGAACGGTCGAACAGAAGCAGCGTTTCCTGCCGAAGCTCATTTCGGGCGAACATGTGGGAGCCCTCGCCATGTCGGAGTCCGAAGCGGGTTCGGATGTGGTTTCGATGAAGCTCCGCGCCGAGAAGCGCAACGACCGCTACATTCTCAATGGCCGCAAGATGTGGATCACCAATGGTCCAGACGCGAACACACTTGTCGTTTACGCCAAAACCGACCCCGCTGCGGGTGCCAAGGGTATTACCGCCATTGTGGTCGAAGGCACCATGGCAGGGTTTTCGCGGTCGCTCAAACTCGACAAGCTCGGCATGCGCGGTTCCAACACCTGCGAACTCGTCTTCACCCAATGCGAGGTGCCCTTCGAGAATCGTTTGGGGGAGGAAGGTGGAGGCGTCCGCATCTTGATGTCGGGCCTCGATTATGAGCGCGTCGTGCTGTCGGCAGGGCCGCTTGGCATCATGGCAGCATGTCTCGACGTGGTCGTTTCCTATATTCATGAGCGCAAGCAATTCGGCAAAGCCATTGGTGAATTCCAGCTCATGCAAGGCAAGGTCGCTGATATGTATGTGACGCTAAGTGCCTCCCGGGCTTACGTCTACGCAGTGGCTAGCGCCTGCGACCGTGGCGAGACAACGCGCAAGGATGCGGCGGGCTGCATTCTTTATGCGGCGGAGCGTGCAACGCAGATGGCACTGGAGGCCATCCAGGCGCTCGGCGGCAATGGCTACACCAATGATTATCCGGCAGGCCGACTCTTACGCGATGCCAAGCTCTACGAGATCGGTGCCGGCACTTCCGAAATCCGCCGCATGCTGATTGGCCGCGAGATCTTCAACGAGACGGCCTGATCAGGAAGGTGCACGCCAACTGCCATCCAGCAGCTTGATGATGGCGGAAAAGTCCTTTGCTGCGCCGCCGAGATTGACGAAGTTCTGATACAGGCTTTCGGCCAACGCTCCCATCGGCACGCTGGCGCCTGTTGCCTGCGATTCCGCCATGGCGAGCTTGAGATCCTTCAGCATGAGCGCGGACATGAATCCGCCGTCATAATTGCGATTGGACGGAGCAGCAGGCACCGGACCCGGCACCGGGCAATAACTCGTCATCGACCAGCATTGGCCGGAAGCTTTCGAGCTGATATCGAAGAACACTTGCGGATCGAGGCCCAGCTTGATTGCCAGATTGAATGCTTCAGCGGTGGCGATCATCGAAGCCCCCAACAGCATGTTGTTGCAGATTTTCGCGGCTTGGCCGGATCCGGCAGGACCCGCGTGGATCACCGTTTTGCCCATGGCCGCGAGAATGGGCTGGGCCATGGCAAAGCTCTTGTCCGTGCCCCCCACCATGAAAGTCAGTGTGGCAGCAATCGCGCCGGCAACACCGCCTGAAACCGGCGCATCGACCATGGCAAGGCTTCGCCCTGTCGCAGCCTCGCCGACGGCACGAGCGGTGGCCACATCTATGGTCGAGCAATCGATCAGGATTGCCTGGCGCGACGCAGCCGCAAAGGCCTCACGCTCATAGACGTCGCGCACCTGTTGGCCCGTCTGCAACATGGTAATAACCGCAGCAGCTCCCTTAACCGCTTCCGTCACCGAACTCGCGCGCGTCGCTCCCACCTCAACTGCGTGGGAAAGGGCCGCGTCTGATACATCGAAGGCCCGGACCATATGGCCAGTCTTGATTAGATTGGCGGCCATGCCCGTTCCCATGTTGCCAACGCCGATAAAACCGATCACAGCCATGGTCATTCCCTCTTCAATGGTGTCCATTCCCCATTCTCGGGCAATGGCGCAAAGATCGCGTCGATCTCATCGTCGCTCACGTCTTCGAAACGTGGCGGCAGCCACTTTGGGCGGTCGTCCTTGTCAATCACGAAAGCCCGCACACCCTCGCTGAAATCCGGCTTGCGGGCGAGCCGCGAGGAAACGCGATATTCCAGCTGCATGATCTCGGAAAACTGGGTCAGCATTCGGCCCTCAGCAAGCGCACGCAGGGCCACCTTGCAGGATCGCGGAGACTTCTTGCGTATCGCCGCCAATTGTTCGCCTGCCCAAGGCGATGGATCGGCGTTCAGCACTGCGAAAATATCTTCGATCCGGTCAGCTGCGAACAGCCTGTCGATATCTGTATGAAACATATCAATTCGTGCGGGTGGCGGCGAAACCGAGGCATCGCTCAGGATAACCTCGAGCTCGTCAGGCGCTTTCTGGATGCGGGCCTTCACACTCGCCAGTTCACTGCGCGGCAGAAAATGCGTCGCCAATCCAAGCCTGAGACAATCGGCGCCGTCCAACTTGGCGCCCGTCAGCGCCAGCCATTGACCGATGCGGTCGGGCAGGCGCGACAGAAACCAGCCGGCACCAACGTCCGGGAAAAATCCGATGCCGGTTTCTGGCATGGCAAATACGGTTGATTCGGTGGCAACACGGTAGCGGCACGGCATGGCGATGCCCGCCCCTCCGCCCATGACAATTCCATCCATGAAACACACCGACGGCTTGGCCAACGTGAAAAGTAAATGATCCAGGCGATATTCAGTGCGGAAGAAATCCAGCACTTCGTTGCCGCCAATTCGGATATTTTCATACAGGGCGCGAAGGTCGCCGCCGGCGCAGAAGCCGCGGCCATCGCTGTGATCAATGATGATGGCAGCAATTTCCGGATCGAACTCCCATGATTGCAGGGCCGCGATGATCGTGCGGCACATGCCAATGTTGAGCGCGTTGATAGCCTTGGGGCGGTTAAGGGTAACTTGACCGCAGCCACCGCCACTGCCGATGATGACTTCCTGGGCCTTCATTGGCGCAGCAGCTCCCGCGCGATGATTACCCGCATGATCTCGTTGGTGCCCTCAAGAATGGAATGCACCCGAAGATCGCGGTAGATTCGTTCGATGGGAAAATCCTTGAGATACCCATAGCCGCCATGGAGCTGCAGCGCCCGGTCGGCCACCTGCATGCAGGTGTCGGTCACAAAGCGCTTGGCCATGGCCGAGAAACGGGTGGCATCGGGGCTTCCAGAGGTCACCTTGTCAGCGGCGAAATAGAGCAGAGCACGTGCAGCCTGCAAATTCGTTTCCATGTCGGCCAAGGTGAACTGGGTTGCCTGAAATTCGGCTATCGGCTGGTCGAACTGGCGGCGGGTTCGCGTATAGGCCACAGCCTCATCAAGGCAGCGTTGGGCGCCGCCCAGCGAACAAGCCGCAATGTTGATGCGCCCGCCGTCGAGCCCTTGCATGGCGATGCGAAAGCCCTGCCCCTCCTCGCCCACGAGGTTTTCCACCGGAACACGGACACGATCGAAATGCACTTGTGCGGTGGGCTGTGAATGCCAGCCGAGCTTCCTCTCCTGCGATCCGAAGGTGACGCCTTTCATGTCTTTTTCAATTACCAGGCAGGAGATGCCCTTGGGTCCTTCGCCGCCGGTGCGCACCATAGCGACATAAATCTCATTCTCACCAGCACCAGAAATGAAGGCCTTGGAACCGGTAACGACATAGAAATCACCCTCCCGCACCGCGCGCGTCTTCAACGCCGATGCATCGGAGCCCGAGTCCGGCTCAGTCAGGCAATAGCTGGCAAGCTGGTCACAGGTCACGAGCGATGGCAAATATTTCGCCTTGAGTGCGGCACTGCCGAAGCGGTCGATCATCCAACCCGCCATGTTGTGGATCGAGATGAAGGCCGAGGTCGAAGGGCAGCCGTAGGCCATGGCCTCCATGATCAACGCTGCTTCCAGCCGCCCGAGTCCGGCGCCGCCTGCGGCTTCCGAAACGCAGATGGCGCCGAAACCCAAGTCCGCTGCCGCCTTGACCGTGGCGCGCGGAAACGTGCATTTCTCATCCCACAGGGCGGCGTGTGGCGTAATGGCTTCCGCTGTAAAGCGGCGGGCCGTGTCCTGAATTGCACGTTGTTCGTCCGTAAGGTCGAATTGCATGAACACACCCTCTTGTCCCAGTATCGGCCATTTACGACATATTGGAAAGATGCCTCGACTGCCTGTTGCCGATGCAATAGTCTTGTCGAAGCATTGGCAGAACGCTGGGAAAGTGAAGTCGAAGCTTTTCCAACACCGGAGGCCATTATGGAGATCATGATAACGGAACAGGACCCCATCGTCATCACCGCGGCGAAACGCACGCCCATCGGCAGTTTTCAAGGCGCATTGTCGGGCCTTTTCGCACCACGGCTCGGTTCGATTGCCATCAAGTCGGCCCTGGAGCAGAGCGGCCTATCATCCGCGGACGAAGTCTTCATGGGAAATGTCCTGCCGGCGGGCGTGGGCCAGAATCCGGCGCGGCAGGCCTGCCTTGGTGCTGGTTTAGCGCAGGGCGTTCCAGCCACTACTGTCTCAAAAGTCTGCGGTTCAGGCATGAAGGCGCTGATCCTCGGCCACGACAGCATTGCAGCCGGCAGCAACGCCCGAGTCGTGGTGGGCGGCATGGAATCGATGAGCAACGCGCCCTATCTCCTGCCCAAAGCGCGCGGCGGCTTGCGCCTGGGCCACGGCGAGGTCAAAGACCACATGTTCACTGACGGGCTGGAAGATGCCTATTCCGGCAGACTTATGGGAACCTACGCCGAGGACACGGCCGAAGCCTACCAGTTCTCGCGCGCCCAACAGGATGCCTATGCGATCTCTTCGCTTGAACGTGCCCGTGCCGCGCTGGATTCGGGCGCATTCAGCAAGGAACTGGTTGGTGTCGATGAGGCGGTGGGCAGGAACCATGCTAGGCTCGACCGCGATGAGCAGCCCGGCAAGGCCGATGTCAGCCGCATCGCGCAATTGCGGCCGGCCTTCCGTGAAGGCGGCACAGTGACGGCGGCAAATTCCTCGTCAATTTCCGATGGTGCGGCGGCCCTGGTTCTCATGCGCGCCTCGGAAGCGGAAAAAATCGGTGTGGCCCCGCTTGCGATCATTGCTGGCCACGCCGGCCATGCGCGCGAACCCGCACAATTCACCACGGCTCCCATAGGCGCGGTTAACGCGCTTTTGGAAAAACTTGACTGGCGATCATCTGAGGTGGAGCTCTATGAGATCAATGAGGCCTTCGCCGTTGTGGCCATGGCGGCGATACGCGATCTCGGCCTGCCTGGGGATATCGTCAACGTCAATGGCGGTGCTTGTGCGCTGGGCCATCCCATTGGCGCATCGGGTGCGCGCATTGTAGTGACACTACTTCACGCCATGATCGCCCGTGATGCCCGCAAGGGTATTGCTACGTTGTGCATAGGCGGCGGCGAGGCGACCGCCATTGGCCTCGAGTTGATGCGCTAAGGCTATTTTTCAATGAGCAGGCGTTTGGCTTGCTTAAGATGGGGTGCGTCCACCATCCTCCCGTCCAGGCTTAGCGCGCCGATACCGGGATTCTTTTTGAACAATTCAACAATGCGCCTTGCCCATGCGATCTCGGCTTTGCTTGGCGTGAAGGCCGCATTGATCGCCTCAACTTGCGCCGGATGGATGGCCATCATTCCCGAGAACCCGTCGCGCCGCCCCCGTGCGGCATAGGCATTGAGTCCGTCAAGGTCGCGGAAGTTGGGATAAACCGTCTCAATGGCGGGAACACCCGCTGCATGCGCTCCGAACAGCGTCAGGGACCGTGCCATTTCATAGGGCGGTGTGTAACGTCCGTCCTCTTCCCGCGATGTTGCGGCCCCGATTGCAGCGGGCAAGTCTTCCGCCCCCCAAGTCAAGCCACAGAGCCGCGGCGTCACGTCGCCATAACTGCCGAGCGCGAATATTGCGGCTGGCGTCTCGGTGGCAATCGGCAGGATAACCGCATGGGAATCGCCCAAGATTTTCAAGCGCTGATCGAGATCAATGAGTGAACGGCCGCCTTCCGCCTTGGGCAGCACAATGCCATCCGGCTTGCCCGCGATGATGGCCGCAAGATCAGCGTCAGCCAGGCCACTGCCGAGCGGGTTGATACGGACGAACAGTGGTACGGGGCGTGGCTCGCGCGAGAGGAATTTTGCAACACACGCACGCGCCTCCTTCTTCCGATCCGGCGTAACAGCATCCTCAAGATCGAGGATCAGCGCATCGGCACCTGCGCTGATCGCTTTTTCCATGCGTTCGGGCTGGTCGCCCGGCACGAATAAGAGCGATCGCAACCTCATTTCGCGGACCTCTTCAATAATGCCATGCGCAGGCACTGACAGACGATTTCTTCACGCTGGTTTATGGCGCGGTGCTGGAAGGTGACGATGCCGGCGTTTGGTCTGGATTTTGAAGCCTTAAGTTCCACCACCTCGGTTTCAGCCCGCAAGGTATCGCCAATGAACACTGGTTTCGGCATGGTCACCTTGTCATAGCCGAGATTGGCAATCAGCGTTCCAAGCGTTGTGTCCCCCACCGCCAATCCGACCATCAGGGCAAAGGTGAAGGTGCCATTGACGACAATACGTCCGAATTCCGTGGCGCCCGCATATTCCGCATCAAGATGCAGGGGTTGGGGATTGTGGGTCAGTGTCGAGATAATAAGATTGTCGGTCTCGGTGACCGTACGGTGGATGTCGTGGGCAATGCGGTCACCCACCTTCCATTGGTCAAAAAAGCGTCCGGCCATCAGCTTTCTCCCTTCTCCACCCGCGCCAGTAAAGCGCCCTCGGATACCTGCGCGTCAACCCTTGCTTTCAGCTCTGTTATGACACCATCAAATGGCGCAACAAGCCCCTGCTCCATCTTCATGGCTTCGATGACAACCAGCCGCTGACCCTTTTTGACCCTGTTTCCCAACGCCACATCAACCGCGATCACCCGACCCGGCATCGGTGACAGTATCATGCCGTCAGAGGCCGCGCCGCCTCCCGATCTGTCGGCGCGGGGCAGCCCGAAAGGCCACACCTGACCTTCCATAAAAAGCACTCGCACGCCATCGGCCATAGTGGCAGATGTGCCGGTCGGTTCCATCGTTGGGTCAATTGAAACCATATAGGTTACGCCAGCAATCTGAACAGCAACATCAGTGTGCAGAGGAGCCGCGATTCGAAACCCTGTGATTGCCGTCCATGGATCATTGGTTTGGTTCGAAACCAGCGCCCGGGCTGCCGCCTGCAGCACTGCGGCATCAGGCTCAATGCCCGGAATCAATTGCGCGCCGTGGCGCTCAATGAATCCGGTATCAATTCGGGCGGCGATGAAGTCGGAGTGGCTCGCAGTGCGGGCAAGGAAGCCTGCATTAGTTCGCACCGGCCAGACCTCGATCTGGCCGCAGGCCCTGGCGAGCTTTGCCGCCGCCTCAGTTCGGTCGCTCGCACGAACAATGAGCTTGGCGATCAGCGGATCGTAATGTGCTGTGATTTCACCGCCCTCCTCGACGCCGCTATCGACCCGGATGTCGTTTGGCAGGCGCAGGCGGTCCAGCCTGCCGATTGAAGGCAGAAATCCAGTCGCAGGATTCTCGGCATAGAGTCTCGCCTCCATGGCCCAGCCGGAGATTGCGAGTTCATCCTGCTGCTTTGGCAAAGGTTCGCCAGATGCGACCCGCAATTGCCATTCAACCAGGTCCTGTCCGGTAATCGCCTCGGTCACCGGATGTTCGACCTGAAGCCTGGTGTTCATCTCCATGAACCAGATGCGATCGGCTCGCAGCCCATGGGATGCATCGGCGATGAATTCAACGGTGCCGGCTCCAACATAATCCACAGCGCGCGCTGCCTTGACAGCAGCCGAACAGATCGCCTGGCGCGTGGCCCGATCCATGCCCGGTGCGGGTGCTTCCTCGATCACCTTCTGGTGGCGCCGTTGCAGGGAGCAATCACGCTCAAACAGATGGACGACGTTGCCGTGACTGTCGCCGAAGACCTGAACTTCGATATGGCGCGGGCCGCTGATATATTTTTCAAGCAGTACGCGATCATCGCCAAATGATGCTGCGGCTTCGCGGCGGCACGAGGCTAGGGCATCGGCAAAGGCTCCCGCCTCATCAACCCGGCGCATGCCTTTTCCACCGCCACCGGCAACCGCCTTGATCAGCACCGGGTAACCGATTTTGCTGGCCTCGTTTTGCAGGTGTCCGGCTGACTGGTCTTCGCCCAAATAGCCGGGCGCTACGGGAACGCCTGCCTCCAGCATCAAACGCTTTGCCGCATCCTTCAGTCCCATGGCCCGGATGGCAGCAGGTGGCGCTCCGACCCAGGCGAGTCCCGCTGCCTGAACTGCTTCGGCGAACTCCGCATTCTCGGAGAGAAAGCCGTAGCCCGGATGGATTGCGGCAGCTCTTGTTGTCCTTGCCGCCTCCAATATCGCGGCGCCAACGAGATAGCTTTCACGCGCTGGCGCCGGGCCGATCATGACCGCTTCATCCGCCTCGCGCACAAATGGCATGCCGGCATCAACATCGGAATGAACGGCAATGGTGCGGATGCCAAGCGCGCGCGCCGTGCGAATGATGCGGCGGGCAATCTCACCACGATTGGCGATGAGGAGGCTTTCAATCATCGCTACATCCGGAACACGCCGAAGCGCGGCCGCTCGGGAATTGGCGCATTCAGTGCTGCGGAGAATGCGAGTCCCAGCACATCGCGCGTCTGGGCGGGATCAATGATGCCATCATCCCACAACCTTGCAGTGGCGAAGTAAGGATTGCCTTCAGCCTCGTAGCGGGACCTGATTGTGTCCTTGTATTCTTCCTCATCTGCAGCCGACATTTGATCGCTGCGGACCGATGACAGCACAGAGGCGGCCTGTTCGCCGCCCATCACGCTGATCCGGCTGTTTGGCCAGGTGAACAGGAAGCGCGGGCCGGAGGCGCGCCCACACATGCCGTAATTGCCCGCGCCAAAACTGCCGCCGATCAGCACGGTAACTTTCGGCACGCTTGCGGTTGCCACCGCCGTCACCAGCTTGGCGCCATCCTTGGCGATGCCGCCGGCTTCGTACTTGCCGCCGACCATGAAACCGGAAATATTCTGCAGAAACAGGAGCGGCACACGGCGCTGGCAGGCGAGTTCGATGAAATGCGCGCCCTTCAAGGCGCTCTCGGAAAAAAGCACGCCATTGTTGGCCAGTATAGCGACTGGAATACCCCAGATGCGCGCAAAGCCGCAAACCAGCGTGGTGCCGTATAGCGACTTGAACTCATGCATCTCGGAACCATCGACAATGCGGCCGATCACTTCGCGCACCTCATAGGGTGTGCGGACGTCCTGGGGGATCAGGCCATAGAGATCAAGCGGATCAAGTTTCGGGGGACGCGGCGCCGTGATTTCGATATCAACCGTTTTCACGCGATTGAGCCTTGTCACGATCTCGCGGACAATCAGCAAGGCGTGTTCATCATTCTCTGCAACATGGTCAACCACGCCAGAGCGGCGGCCATGGGTTTCGGCACCGCCGAGTTCTT
Source organism: Aestuariivirga sp. (assembly GCA_030680855.1). GTDB lineage: Bacteria > Pseudomonadota > Alphaproteobacteria > Rhizobiales > Aestuariivirgaceae > Aestuariivirga. The sequence continues at coordinate 27,385 of JAUXUN010000040.1, read as the reverse complement.
CCGCGGTTATCACTTCTCCCGTGGCCGCTTTCACTAGGGGCGGACCAGCGAGAAAGATCGTGCCTTGATTGCGCACAATCACCGTTTCGTCCGACATTGCCGGGACATAGGCTCCGCCCGCCGTACAGCTTCCCATCACGCAGGCGATCTGCGGAATACCCTCGGCGGACATGTTGGCCTGGTTAAAGAAAATGCGCCCGAAATGTTCCCGGTCGGCAAAAAGTTCGGCCTGGTGCGGCAGGTTTGCCCCACCGCTGTCAACGAGATAAGTGCATGGCAAGCGGTTCTGGAGCGCTATCTCCTGGGCGCGCAGGTGCTTTTTTACGGTCATTGGGAAATAAGCCCCACCTTTGACCGTGGCATCATTGGCCACGATCATCACCTCACGTTCCGATACTCGGCCTATTCCGGCGATGATCCCCGATCCCGGAGCTTCATCATTGTACATGCCATTTGCCGCGAGCGCGCCCACTTCAAGGAATGGCGAACCGGGATCAAGCAAGCGCATTACGCGGTCACGCGGCAGTAATTTGCCCCGAGCCACATGCCGCTGGCGTGACGCCTCAGGCCCGCCTCGCCCGGCAACAGCTATTTTTTGGCGCAGATCTTCGACTAGCGACGAGTTGTGTGCCATGTTCGATTGAAACGAAGCGCTCTTGGGGTCAATTACTGTTGGAAGGATGGTCATCGGCTGAATGCTCCGACACGTTTGGCCGTTTCCGGATCGAGAAAACCCTGCACGGTTGCTTTCGTCTCAGCCGTCATTGCCGCTTCAAGCCCCAGGCCTTCCCGGCCTGCAAAAATGCGCCGCAGGTTCCTGACCGGACCGACAGGTAGCGCTGCCAAACGCTTTGCAAGCGCAGTAGCTGAAAGCATCAAGTCTACATCCGCGACTACATCACTTACCAGCCCCCAGGATTGCGCCTGCTTTGCGTCAAATTTTTCGCCAAGCAAAATCATTTCGCGCGCCCGTTGGAGCCCCACAAGGCGCGGCAGAATTTCGCTGACCCCACCAGTTACAAATAGGCCCCACGATACTTCAGGGAAGAAAAAACGCGTTCCCTCTGCGGCAATTGCAAAGTCGCAATTGATGACCCATTCGAGCCCGCCGCCGACGGCCCAACCGCGGATGGCCCCAACGACTGGCTTGTCGCCAAAAACGATTGAACGCGTCACATCCTGGATGCGCTCGACATATGCGGTGGTCGATGGCTCGCCGGTTGCCTGCGAGTCAAACTCCTTCAGATCATCACCCGAACAGAAAGCACGGCCGATCCCGGTCAAAACGATCGCCTGAATTGTGCTGTCGCCGTTTGCGGCGTCGACCGCTTCGACCAGGTGATCGAGCATTTCGGGAACAATGGCGTTCAGGCGGTGGGGCCGGTTGAGCGAAACGACGCGGACACCTTCGCCTAGATCTTCCGTGAGAACGGTTCGGGTCATGGCTTGTCCTTTCTGATGACGCGCCGGGTCTTGCCTTCGGTCCTCGGCAATGTGCCGAAAGGCAATAGCGTGACTTTAGAGGTTATCCCGATATCACGCTTGATCTGCGCCTCCAATGCCGCGCCAAGTCTGTCGCCAGCGTGAGCGCGGCCATTTGCGGTTTCCGCTTCGACGGGGAGAAAATCATAAGGTCCAGGCCCATCAAGAACGATGCGATACTCACCCGACAACGCCTCATGCTGATTGAGCACGGCGGCGATCTGCGTGGGGAACGCATTGATCCCGCGGATGACGATCATGTCGTCGCTACGGCCCACGACACGAAAGCGCGGCGCGGTGCGCCCGCAAGCGGCTTGCCCGGTTCCGGTGAGGACGATAATGTCACCGCTGCGAAAGCGCACCAATGGCTGGCATTCGCGGCTGAGATGAGTGAGCACCAGTTCACCACGTTCGCCCTCCTGCCAAGGAAGTGATTTACCACTCGCGGGATCAACAAGCTCGGGATGGAGAACGTCGAGTGCCATAAAATGCAAATCATTGTCGATTTCACTTTGGCCCGCGAAATTGCAGAAGACATCGCTGACACCATAATTGGCGTTGCGGACCTTGAAGCCCCAGGTTCTTTCCAGACGATTGCGAAATTCCGGATTGTCCAACCCGGCCTCCCCGCCGAAAAGGCCGAGCCTGAGGCCGAGATCACGGGGCGTGATACCGGGAAAATGTTCAGCGAGCACCCGTTCCAGGACTGCCGGATAGGAGGGCGTGCAAGAAATCGCCGTAATGCCGAGTTCGTGGATGGTGCGGATCAACAGTTTCGTGTCGCCCACACCAAACGGCACGACGGTGGCTCCTGTCGATTCCAATGTGGTGTGATCGGTGAACCCGCCCATCCACAGACGATAATTGAGACAATGGACCACCCGGTGGCCCGGTCCCAAACCGCCGGCCGCCTGCGCGCGCCCACCGATAACAGCCGTTTCATGGGCATCTTTCAGTGACAGGGCCAGATTCATGGCCGTACCCGTCGTGCCCGAAGTTCGATGAACGCGGGCAACTTTAGTGGCGGGGGCTGCCAAGTAATCCCCGAACGGGGGGTGGGCTTGCTGGCTTTCTCGCAACATCTCCTTGTTAATCAAGGGAAATTCGGAAAGCTCCTCCAGTCGAAGTGGAACCTTGGCATTTGCCCAGGCGCGGCGATGCAATGGCGAGTTCGCAGCTACATAGCCGCGCTGTTTCTCCCACAAATGCTGGCGATGGGCTGCCAGGATCTTGAGATCGGCAAAATCCGCCCTCTCCAAAAGCATTACGACCTTCTCCAAACCATCAAAAATGATATTGATATCATTTTCATTTACAGGACTACCCGAAATGAGTCAATATGGGCAAATGACAGCCATGACTGATTCAATGGAAATCCCACACCTTGCTGAAGAGGATGTGCAACTGAGCTTCATGCAGGCACTTCTCAAGGCGGCGGATGAACCAGGCATCCGAAAGATCCAGCGGACGCGGCTGCGGCTGCTGGCAAGCATTGCCAAACAACTGTCTGACGGTGCTGAACAGTCGGGCATGCGTGTTGCCGATGTGGCATCGGCTGCAAGTCTCGCCCACGGAACCTTTTACCGTTACTTCCCCGATTTACCCTCAGCCATCGAGACTCTCGTCGGCGATTTCGCCATTTTTCTCTATCAGCAATTGGCCAATTCAAGAGGTGGCGCGAGCGGATCACGCGAACGGGTCAGGGACGCCACTCTGACTTACGTCAAGGTCTTCAAGGCCAACGCTGGCTTGATGCGCTGCCTCAACAGCCTCCGCCGAGAGGACACCGCCTTTCGTAAAGCGTTTCTGGAATTGAGCCGGGGCTGGAACACGCGCATGGCTTCGGCCATCGCACGCCGCCGCGGAACAGCTTCGGTCGAAGAATTTCTGCCAACCGCCTATGCGCTTGGCGGCATGATCGATGAATTCCTGACTCAACTCTATCTCCGGCAAGACCCTGCCCTAACCCACTTGGCAAATGACGAAGAAGCCGTTGCGGAATTGCTCACTGAGCTCTGGTGTCTCGGCGCCTATGGCCGCTTGCCCTCCGAGGGCGGATAGGAGATTGAGCAATTCACTGTACTTCACACAACAAACCCTACCTTGCTGCACACATAGCGCACACGGAACGCGTCGTCATTGCATACGCCCTAAATATTCCGACCCTTTCTCAATTGGAAAAGCCGTGAATGCGCGGGATAGGAAATTCGGCGACCGCCATTGATCACGGCACGTCCATTCAGCTTCAACTGCAGAAAAACCCTGGCCATTTACGGCGCCACGGCGAGATCTACAACATCGATTAAAATTGTGCATTGCACAAACACTTCGCATGAGCGAGATTGCCCTCATGCGGGAAGACGATTTATCCATTTTGGTCGTCGATGAGAACAGCTTGCGGGCGCGTGTCATCGAGGAGGCGCTGCGTGAGGCGGGCTATGCCCGTGTTGTAGTCGTTCATGAAATCGCCGGGTTGGTTCGCAGAATTGAAGAAACTGCGCCCGACGTCATTGTCATTGATATCGAGAATCCCAATCGTGACGCGCTCGAAAGCCTGTTTCAGGTTTCGCGCAGCGTGCAGCGCCCCATTGCCATGTTCGTTGATCATTCCGACAGGGGCATGATTGAGGCGGCAGTTGAAGCTGGTGTCTCCGCTTACATTGTTGATGGGCTAAAAAAAGAGAGGGTGAAACCGATCCTCGATATGGCGATTATCCGATTCAAGAATTTCGCGAAACTGCGGAACGAGCGGGATGATGCCAAGCGGGCGCTTGGTGACCGGAAACTCATCGATCGTGCCAAGGGCATATTGATGCAGCAGCGCAGCATGGATGAGCCAGCGGCCTACGACCTCATGCGCCGCGCGGCCATGGAAGAGAACCGGCGCATGGTTGAAATCGCACAAAGCATCGTGACGGCAGCGGGGCTGCTCGGCGGGAAAGGCAAGCAATGACACGAGAGATAGTACGCCTTGGATTCTTGCCGCTTACCGATGCGGCCATTCCGATAGCGGCCCATGAAATGGGATTTGCCGCGGAAGAAGGCGTGACCCTTGAATTGTCACGCGAAACTTCCTGGGCAAATATTCGCGACCGCATGGCGGTTGGCCATTTTGATGCGGCCCATCTCTTGGCGCCCATGCCGATTGCGGCAGCGCTGCAACTGCTGCCCCTGTCGCCTTCAATCATCGTGCCCATGGCGCTCGGGCTGGGCGGAAATGCGGTAACAGTATCCACCAAATTGTGGACGAAGATGAAAGCGCATGGCGCCACATCTCTCAGCACCGCGCGCGAAATGGGCTTAGCGCTTCGACAGGTCTTGCAACAACGTTCGCGCGCCGGATTGCCGAAGCCGGTGTTTGGAATTGTGCATGCCTTCTCCGCCCATAATTACGATCTCTGTTATTGGCTGGCGGAATGCGGCATCAATCCCATGATTGATGTTTCGATTGCCGTTGTGCCGCCGCCGCTTATGCCGGAGGCCATGCAAACGGGCCATCTCGATGGCTATTGCGTTGGTGAACCATGGAATACGGCGGTGGTGGCGAACGGCACGGGTGTTGTTGTCACCAGCAAGATTGAAATATGGAAGGACAGCCCGGAGAAAGTCCTTGGTGTTCGTGAAAGTTGGGCAGATGCACACAGAGATGAACTTCAAGCCTTGCTGCGCGCCTTTGACAGAAGTGCACGCTGGTGTGCAAAGCCCGACAATGCAACGGCATTGGCCTCGTTGCTATCGTTGCCCACTTATCTTTCGCAATCCGTTGAAGTCATCCTTCCAGCCCTGACGGGGTCATTGGAAATTGGCAGTGCGCAGCGGCGCATTCCAGGTTTTCTTTCCTTTGATGCGCCGCAATCAACATTGCCGGAGCCCGCCCATGCAGCTTGGTTCTATTCCCAGATGGCACGCTGGGGACAGGCCGGTTTTTCCAAGCAAAATATCGAGCTGGCAATGAAGTGCTACAGGCCGGAAATCTATGCGGAAACAATAGGCGCTCAGTATCGTCAACGGAACGAATTAGGTGGCTTTTTTGATGGCCGGATTTTCGATCCCAGGCAGATGGAATCCTATCTCGCGTCGCTGCCATTTGCTACCGCCTAAATTTAGGGCGCGTTTTTGCACTGCACAATATTTCAGCGGAATTCTGCTGGATATTTGACCGTGCAGTCCCCGGGTATTTCTATAAATTTTTTTAAGCCATTGAAATAACATAGCTTTATTTAATTTCGCCAGTTGGCACGCGCCGTGCAAAGGAGTTAACAGCAACCAGAGTTGGTTTCCATCAGCAGGCTCAAAATCGGGCCGAACGGCAACGTCGCCGGAGTTTTCGGAGAGGTCTCGATGCGAGCCGCTCCTGAAAGTTCCAGTGGCGTTTTTGTTTTTTGGGGACCTTGTCGGACATATATTCAGGAGAATTCTCGATGCCCACACTATCAACCAGACTAAGCCGACGTTCCTTCATCAGACGATCGGTGGCGACGGCCGCCCTTCTCACAGCAGCGCGCCAGCTCATGCCGAGCGGTGCCTATGCGGCGACGGCTGCACCGGAAGTTACAGGTGCCAAGCTCGGCTATATCGCACTCACTGATGCGGCTCCTCTGGTCATTGCCAAGGAAAAGGGCCTGTTTGAAAAATTCGGCATGCCCGATGTTGAAGTGGCCAAGCAGGCCTCGTGGGCTGCCACGCGCGACAATCTGGTTCTCGGCGGGGAGGCCAATGGCATAGACGGGGCCCATATCCTCTCGCCCATGCCCTACCTCATCAGCACCGGCAAGGTAACGCAAAACAATGTTGAAGTGCCGATGTCGATTTTGGCCAGGCTCAATTACAATTGCCAGGGCCTCTCAGTGTCGAATGAATTCAAGGATACGGGCGCTGGGCTTGACGCTTCCAAGCTGAAGGCAGCGTTTGAAGCAAAAAAGTCAGCCGGCAAGGAAGTGAAGGTTGCCATGACTTTCCCGGGTGGAACCCATGACCTTTGGTTGCGCTATTGGCTGGCGGCGGGCGGCATCGATCCGGAATCCGATGTTTCTACCATTGTGGTGCCGCCGCCGCAGATGGTCGCCAACATGAAGGTTGGAAACATGGATGCGTTCTGCGTGGGCGAACCGTGGAACGAGCAGCTGGTCAATCAGGGCATTGGATTCACAGCAGCAACCACCAGCGAATTGTGGAGGGACCACCCCGAAAAGGCGCTGTCGATGCGGGCCGACTGGGTTGAGAAAAATCCAAATGCGGTAAAGGCCATTCTGATGGCTGTCATGGAAGCCCAGCAATGGTGCGAGGCCATGGATAACAAGGACGAACTCGCTGCCATCGTCGGCAAGCGCCAGTGGTTCAACGTTCCGCCTGCGGACATTATCGGCAGACTCAAGGGCGACATCAATTACGGCAATGGCCGGACCGCGAAGGACGAAAGCCTGCGGATGAAGTTCTGGGCAGATCACGCCTCCTATCCCTTCAAGAGCCATGATGCGTGGTTCCTGGCCGAGAACATCCGCTGGGGGAAATTTGCGCCCGACCTGGATGTGAAAGCGCTGGTTGACAAGGTGAACCGCCACGACCTGTGGCTGGAAGCGGCGAAGGAACTGGGTATCACCGATCTTCCGGCATCGCCGTCACGCGGACCTGAAACCTTCTTCGACGGCAAGGTTTTCGATCCCGACAACATCACCGCCTATCTCGAAGGCCTTGCGATCAAGAAAATCGCTTAACCGGATTAATGGGAAGGACTGCAAGAGCATGACGGCCACTGCGCGAAAAATAGCCATGTTACCTCAAACAGTGGAAGACCCACGGAAAGAACGCGTTATTGCTTTCACGCCGCGGGCAAAATCTTCATATCGTCCCCTCTTGCAACGCCTTTCTTCAATCGGCGAAAAGGTTCTGCCGCCGCTGATCATGACAGCGGTGCTTCTGATCATCTGGCAAATGGCATTCGGCGTTGAGGGTTCTACCCTGCCGTCTCCATTGCAGGTCTGGGCAGACGCCAATGACCTCATCGTCAATCCATTCTTTGATTTTGGCTCCCAGGATATTGGCCTTGGCTGGCGCGTCCTCACTTCACTTGAGCGTGTTGCCATTGGATTTGGCTTTGCCGCCGTCGCCGGCATCTTGATGGGAGCCCTAGTTGGCCAATCCGTTTGGGCTATGCGTGGGCTGGATCCCATCTTCCAGGTGCTCCGCACCATTCCACCCCTGGCATGGCTTCCGATTTCACTGGCGGCGTTTCGCGACTCCAATCCCTCTGCAATTTTCGTAATTTTCATTACCTCGGTCTGGCCGGTGCTGATCAATACGGCGGCGGGCGTGCGCAATATACCGCAGGACTATCGCAATGTGGCAGCGGTGCTGCGACTCAACCCAATTGAATATTTTTTCAGGATCATGGTGCCAGCGGCGGCGCCCTACATTTTCACAGGGCTTCGCATTGGCATTGGCCTTTCGTGGCTCGCCATCGTTGCCGCTGAAATGCTCACCGGAGGTGTTGGCATCGGCTTCTTTATCTGGGATGCGTGGAATTCCTCCAGACTGTCCGACATCATCGTGGCCCTGTTCTACATTGGTTTCACCGGCTTTGCGCTTGACCGTCTGGTGGCGGCGCTTGGCCAAATCATAACCCGCGGCACGGCAGCGAGCTGATACCATGAGCAATTATCTGAAAGTCGACCATGTTTCCAAGTCCTTCGAGCGTGGCGGTGTCGTTACGGAGGTCCTGAAAGATATTTCGCTCAGCATCGACAAGGGCGAGTTTGTTTCGATCATCGGCCATTCCGGCTGCGGGAAATCAACCTTGCTCAATCTGATTGCTGGGCTTACCGAAGTTTCGGATGGCGGGGTTCTGCTCGAGAACCGGGAAGTTAATGGGCCTGGTCCAGAACGGGCCATGGTATTCCAGAACCACAGCTTGCTCCCCTGGCTTACGGTTTATGAGAATGTCAGGCTTGCGGTTGACAAGGTGTTCCGTTCGTCGCGTTCCAGGGCGGAGCGGCATGACTGGATCATGCAGAACCTTGCCTTGGTTCAGATGCAGCACGCAAAGGACAAGCGGCCAGCGGAAATTTCAGGCGGCATGAAGCAGCGCGTGGGGCTCGCGCGAGCCCTGGCGATGGAGCCTAAAATTCTGCTGCTTGATGAACCTTTTGGGGCGCTTGATGCCTTAACCCGTGCCCACTTGCAGGACTCGGTGATGGATATCCATGCGCGGCTTGGCAATACCATGGTGATGATTACCCATGATGTCGATGAGGCCGTGTTGTTGTCTGACCGTGTGGTGATGATGACCAATGGCCCTGCGGCGAAGATCGGCGATATTCTTGAGGTGAATCTTGCCCGTCCTCGCCGCCGCCTCGAACTCGTGGCAGAACGCAGTTATGTGCAGTACCGCGAGTTAGTCTTGAAATTCCTCTACGAGCGCCATCGCTTTGTAGAGGCGGCTTGAGGCCAGTCATGAAACAGAAACTCGTCATAATCGGCAATGGCATGGCCCCGGGGCGGATGCTGGAGAACCTGCTTGAAGCGGCGCCCGATGCCTATGAAGTCACCATTTTCAATGCGGAGCCGCGCGTCAACTATGACCGCATCATGCTGTCGCCGGTACTGTCGGGCGAGAAAACCTTCGAGGAAATCGTCATCCACGGAGATGGCTGGTACATCAAGCATGGCATCACGCTTTACAAGGGCTGCAAGATCAAGACGATTGACCGGGCAGCAAAGACAGTCACATCTGATACCGGCATTGTCGAAAGCTATGACAAGCTGGTGATCGCCACAGGCTCCGTGCCGTTCATCATTCCCGTTCCTGGCAATGACATGGCGGGGGTGCTCACCTATCGTGATCTCGACGATGTCAACGCCATGATGATTGCCGCCAAGTCACGCGGCAATGCGGTGGTGATTGGCGGCGGGCTTCTGGGGCTTGAAGCGGCTGCGGGCCTGGCCGAACAGGGCATGAAAGTCACCGTCATCCACATCATGCCGACGCTGATGGAGCGCCAACTTGATCCCGCCGCCGGGCACTTGCTCAAGAAGGCAGTTGAGGAGCGTGGCATCACAGTTCTCAACGGGGCCAATACGAAAGCAATTCTTGGTTCGAGCCGTGTCGAAGGCGTTGAATTGGCGGATGGAACCATTGTTCCAGCTGACATCATCGTAATGGCTGTCGGCATTCGTCCCAATGCGGTCCTGGGCAAGGAAAGCGGGCTGGAGGTCAAGCGCGGGATTGTCGTTGACGATCAAATGCGCACATCGGACCCTGATGTTTTCGCCCTTGGTGAGTGTGCCGAACACCGTGGAATGGTTTACGGCCTCGTGGCGCCGCTCTATGAAATGGCGGGCATCCTTGCCAAAACATTGGCGGCGGAACCTGCCGCTTATGCGGGGTCGGTGACGGCAACAAAACTGAAAGTCACGGGCATAAATCTTTTCTCAGCAGGTGATTTTGCCGAAGGCGAGGACCGGGAGGAAATTGTTCTAAGAGATGCGCGGCAGGGAATTTACAAGCGCCTCGTATTAAAGAACAATCGCATCGTGGGCGCCGTGCTTTATGGCGAAACGTCGGACGGCGCCTGGTTCTTCGATATGCTGAAGCGCAGTGTCGATATTTCCGAAATGCGCGACACTTTGATTTTCGGCCAGTCGTATCAGGGGGGCACCCCCCTGGACCCTACGGCGGCCGTTGCAGCCTTGCCGGATGATGCGGAAATCTGCGGCTGCAACGGCATTTGTAAGGGAAAGATCACGGGTGCCATCGAAAAACTCGGGCTGAAAAACGTTGATGATGTGCGCTCACACACCAAGGCATCCGCCTCTTGCGGTTCCTGCACAGGCCTGGTTGAGCAGTTGCTTAAGGTAAAGCTGGGCGATGCCTTCAATCCAACTGCCATTCAGCCGATGTGCGGCTGCACGGAGCTGGGCCATGATGATGTGCGCCGTCTGATTGTTGCAAAGTCAATCAAGAGCATTCCGGCACTGATGCAGGAGTTGAACTGGAAGACAAGCTGCGGCTGCGCCAAGTGCCGCCCAGCCCTCAATTATTATCTCCTCGCTACTTGGCCCGGAGATTATGTTGATGACAGCCAGTCGCGATTTATCAATGAGCGGGTACACGCCAACATCCAGAAAGACGGCACCTATTCCGTGGTGCCGCGCATGTGGGGCGGGGTTACCAGCGCGAAAGAGTTGCGCGCCATTGCCGATGCGGTGGACAAGTTTGCCATCCCTTCCGTGAAATGCACGGGTGGCCAGCGCATTGATTTGCTTGGGGTGAAGAAAGACGATCTTCCCGCTGTATGGTCCGATCTCAACGCGGCGGGCATGGTTTCGGGCCACGCCTATGGCAAGGCGCTGCGCACGGTGAAAACCTGCGTCGGCACAGATTGGTGCCGCTTTGGTACGCAGGATTCAACCGGGCTTGGCATCAAGCTGGAGAAATTCATGTGGGGGGCATGGACCCCCGCGAAGGTGAAAATGGCCGTATCTGGTTGCCCGCGTAATTGTGCGGAAGCCACCTGCAAGGATGTGGGCGTGATCTGCGTTGATTCCGGCTACGAGATTCATTTTGCTGGTGCTGCTGGTCTTGACATCAAGGGCACGGAGGTTTTGGGCCATGTGAAAACCGAAGAGGAAGCCATTGAAGTCATAGCGGCGCTTGTGCAGCTCTATCGGGAGCAAGGACGCTACCTCGAACGCATTTACAAATGGGCCAAGCGCGTAGGCTCAACTTCAATCAAGGCCGCGGTTCTGGAAGATGCGACAAAGCGCAAGGCACTTTATGAGCGCTTCGTTTTTGCGCAATCCTTCTCGCAGAAGGACCCATGGGAGGAGCGCGCCAGGGGCGTTGCCGCCCATGAATTCAGGCCGATGGCAAACCTTACCTTCAAGCAGGCGGCGGAATGAGCGACACGTGGATTGATATCGGCGGGGTTGATGAAATTCCGCAAAAAGGTTCGCGCGTGGTGAAAACAACTTCGGGCGACGTTGCGGTTTTTCGCACAGTGAATGACGAAGTATTCGCCCTGCGCGACCGCTGCCCCCACAAGGGCGGGCCGCTCAGCCAGGGCATCGTGCATGGCACTTCGGTGACCTGTCCTTTGCACAACTGGGTGATCGGACTGGACAGTGGCTCCGCCCAAGGCCAAGACAAGGGCTGCACCAGGCGGTTTCCAGTAAAAGTTGAAGCGGGGCGCATATACCTTGATGTGGCGCTTGCCCTTCCGCGAGTTGCCTGATGGGCCAATGCCGCACAACTTGTCCCTATTGCGGCGTTGGCTGCGGCATTCTCGCGAGGCGTGAAGAAAATGGTGATGTCACGGTTCGGGGCGACCCCGAACATCCGGCGAATTTTGGCAGGCTATGCTCGAAGGGCTCGGCTCTCGCCGAAACACTTTCGCTTGATGACCGGTTGCAGTTTCCGGAAATTGCGGGTGAACACGCAACGTGGAACGCGGCACTCGACCTTGTTGCTAACAAATTCAACGAAACCATTGCGCAACATGGGCCGGACTCAGTTGCCTTTTATGTTTCCGGCCAATTGCTGACGGAAGACTACTACGTTGCCAACAAGCTGATGAAGGGTTTCATCGGTTCAGCAAATATCGACACTAACAGCCGCCTCTGCATGGCATCATCTGTTGCCGGCCACAAGCGGGCTTTCGGGGCTGATGTGGTGCCCGGAAATTATGAAGACTTGGAGCTTGCCGATCTCGTTGTGCTGGTCGGCTCCAATCTCGTCTGGTGTCATCCCGTGCTGTTTCAGCGCCTGATGGCGGCAAAGGAAATGCGCGGCATAAAAATTGTTGTGATTGATCCGCGCAAAACGGCCACCGCCGAGTTTGCGGACCTGCATCTCGGGGTTAAACTTGGCAGTGATGTGGCCCTGTTCAATGGACTCCTGGTCCATTTGCACAACAACGGTAAAACCGATGCGCAATTTGTTTCCAAGCATACTACTGGATTGACGGAGGCTGTGGCCGCTGCACGGGAGTGTAACGTTGCCGAGATTACAGGTGTTTCGCAGTCGGAACTTGAAAGCTTTTATCACCTCTTTTCCGACACCGAACGCACGGTCACCGTCTGGTCGCAAGGGGTCAATCAATCGAGTGCTGGAACCGACAAGGTCAATGCCATCATCAACTGCCACTTGCTTACCGGGCGCATCGGGCGTGAGGGCATGGGGCCATTTTCTGTGACGGGCCAGCCCAATGCCATGGGTGGCCGTGAAGTGGGTGGGCTCGCCAATATGCTCGCTGCCCACTTGGCAATCGAGAACCCCATCCATCGCGAACTCGTGCAGCGTTTTTGGAAAAGCCCTGCTATTGCAAAGGAACCCGGCCTCAAGGCCGTGGACATGTTCGAGGCAGTGCGTGATGGGCGCATCAAGGCCATCTGGATCATGGCGACCAATCCTGTTGTGAGCATGCCCGATGCGAATGCAGTTCGGGATGCACTGAAACAATGCCCCTTTGTCGTAGTGAGCGATGCAATTCGTGATACGGATACAACACGACTGGCTCATGTGCTGTTTCCTGCTGCTGCCTGGGGCGAGAAGGATGGCACAGTTACCAATTCCGAGCGCAGAATTTCGCGGCAAAGGGCTTTTCTGCCCGTGGCCGGGGAAAGCAGGACAGACTGGAAAATCATTTCCGATGTTGCAACGCGCATGGGCTTTGGAGGGTTTGGATATGGGAGTGCGGCGGACGTGTTCAGCGAGCATGCAGCGTTGAGTGCGTTTGAAAACCATGGTACGCGCGCCATGGATATCGGCGCTTACGCTGATATGAGCAATGAAGAATACGAGGCATTGCAACCTTTCCAGTGGCCAAAGCCCAAGAACAGCGGTGGCAAGGGGCGCATGTTTGGCGATAGAAAATTCTTTACCGAGAGTGGACGCGCCAATTTTGTTGCAACGCCCTTCCGGAAACCAAAAGGGCATACCACGCACTCATTTCCTCTGGCGCTGAATACGGGCCGCATTCGTGACCAATGGCACACGATGACGCGCACTGGAAAATCGGCGAGGTTGATGATGCATATCGCTGAACCATTCATCGAAATTCATCCTATAGATGCGCGCAAGGCAAGAATTGCCCCCGCTTCCCTGGTGCGGGTATCATCAGACCGTGGTGAAGTTATTCTGCGTGCCTTGGTGAGCGAGAAGCAGCAACAAGGCACGGTCTTTGCACCGATGCATTGGAACGAGACGAACGCCAATCAGGCACGGGTTGATGCGTTGATTGCACCGAATCCTGACTCTGTATCCGGCCAACCGGAGCTAAAATTTACACCCGTGGTGGTTAAGCCATTTTTGGCAGCATGGTATGGTTTTGCAGTGACCACGCAGCGGCCTAAAATGCAGAATGTTGGATATTGGGCCGAAGCGCGCGCAGAGAACGGCTTCCGGTTGGAACTTGCCGGTGAGCAGTCCAACGAAAACTGGATGCAATTTGCCGAGGGCTTGCTGCAGTCGACTGAGCTCATGGCCTATGTCGATGAACAGGCGGGGGCATTCCGCTACGCTACATTTGAAAACCAGCAGTTCATGGGCGCCCTATTTGTGTCGTGGGAGCCCGTGGCGGTGGCGCGCAGTTGGCTAGCGGAACAGTTGGGAAGAACTCACTCAAAGACAGATGCCTTTCGCATTCTTGCGGGCCGCAGCGGCAGCTCACGTGACTGCGGCAGTATTGTTTGCGCCTGCAATAGTGTGGGCAAGGCTACAATTCAATCAGCCATTGCTGGAGGTGCCCGCACGGTAAACGCTGTAGGCGATGTTACGATGGCTGGAACAGGCTGCGGTTCGTGCCGCGCGGAAATACAGGGGATGCTCCATGGCAGGCACTTGCAAGCGGCGGAGTGAGTTGTTGGAACGTGGCATCGGCGAGCTTTCCCTACTGCCGTTGTTTCTTGACCTTCGAGGCAAGAAAGCGCTGGTGATTGGCATGTCACAAGGGGCCAGGTGGAAGGCTGAACTCTTGCAGGCAACCGGCGCGCTGGTTCACGAGCTGGATAGCCTGCCACCAGTGGAATCTTTACTGCGTGAGTATTCTTTCGTCGTTGCCGACATTGCTGATGAGGCGGAAGCCGCAAAATTTTCCAAACAATTGCAAGCAGCCGGCGTTGCGTACAACATGGTGGACAAGCCCGAACTCTGTCAGTTTCAATTTGGCGCCATCGTCAACCGTTCACCGGTGATTGTCAGTATTTCCACCAGCGGAGCTGCGCCCGTACTGGCGCAGGCAATTCGGCAGCGCATTGAATCCATCCTGCCAGACAACCTTGGCGAATGGGGTGCCCTTGCCAGACGCATGAGAAGCCGCATCATGCATGCCATTCATGACAGCGGTTTGCGGCGAGCAGTGTGGCAGCGATTTGCTGGATTGGCCATCGATGGAACCGCGCCAATGGAGCATGATGAGTGTTCCGTGCTTGCTTCATTGCTTGAAGTTTCCGTACACCGGCACGAGCCCATCACTCTCCAAATTCCATTGGAGCGGGATTTGATGACGTTGAAGGACTGCCGGATCTTGATGAAAGCAGATGTTGTGTATGACTATTCAGGTGGCGATTTTGTCAAGTCGTTCATGCGCCGCGAAGGCAAGTACATTCGGCTTCATGAAATTCCCCAGACCAGCGATTTAAACGCAATCGCCTCGCAAAGCGAAGAAAGTGAACTTGCGGTCGTGATCTGTATTGAACATGACCGACCTATTCCTCCGTGGCATGCTGCCATATTGTCTTCAAGACAGACGCTAACCGACTGGAATTAGCGAAAAGGCCGTCACAGAGAGAGGTGTGGCCATCTTGCTCGGCGGGCAGTCAAGATGCGCTGAATTGCAGACTGCAGTATGAACCAACAACGCTCCAGTCAAGCGTTGGCTTGGTCCGACCCCGGAACCTTGGCCTTCCCTCGTCTATTACCGGACCAATACGATTGGAATCAGGCAATGGCGGATCATTTCCGCCGCAATGCTGCCGCTGAGGTCGGATGAAGATAACTCGCGACGCCCAAGAACCTGCAGCACTTCCACGGATGCTGAAAGGCGTTTCGCGGCCCAGGCTGAATGATCGAAGACGCTATCCGTATAGACTGATCCGTCAACGCAAGCGATGATCTTGCTCATATTGCTTTGCTCTCTAATGTCCCATCAGCCGTTCGAGGGCGCCAGGCTTGTCGTGGATGGCAAGCCTGTCGACGATGGTTTCGCTGGCCTCATTGAGGCCAATGATCTCAACTTCCGCGCCCTCGCGCCTGAATTTAAGCACCACCATATCAACCGCGATTACGCTGGAAATATCCCAGATATGGGCGTGAGTGACATCAATCTTGACCTTCTCCAGCACCTCCTTGAAGTCGAATGATGCCGTGAATTCGTCAGCCGATGCGAAAAACAACTGGCCCTCGATCGAATTGGTGCGCGTTGTGCCGTCTTCCGACAGCGACGAAGTCACGCGGAATAACTGCGAAATTTTCCATGCAAAGAAGATTCCTGAAAGAAGTACGCCAATCAGGGCTCCGAAAGCGAGATTATGGGTTGCCACCACGCCTACCACCGTCGCGAGCATGACAACGCTGGAACTGCGCGGGTGAAATTTCAAGTTCTTGATCAAGATCCAGCTGAAGGTGCCGATTGAAACCATAATCATGATGGCAACGAGGGCCGCCATGGGAATGAGGCTCAATCATTCACCGAGAAAGACGATCAGGAACAACAGAAACGCGCCCGCACAAAATGTGGAGAGCCTGCCGCTGCCGCCGGACTTCACATAGGTGAGCCATGGCACGTTGGTGAGTTCGGGCAGTTGCACCACGAATATGAGAATGGCGAGTGCGTTGACAAAGCCAGTCATCACCGAGCGGGACACAAAGCGCATGAGATAGCTAAGACCAATGAGCCCTGCCAGCACCTGCAGCGCTCGGGCAAACACCGTAGCGGCGAGCAAGTACAGCAGGCCGTGATCCTTGACCAGGGTCGGCATCAGAACCGCTGTTGCCGCCGTTGCCGGGGAGATCATCCCCGGGGGGTCCGCCAACGATGGCAATGGTGACCGCAATCGAGAATTAGGCTTAGTGGCCGACCTTTGGATCCACTCCAGCTATGATCGAAAAGGCGATTGCCTCGGGGATCAGCGCCAGCGCCACGACCAGACCTGCGAGAATATCCCTGTGAATGTTGCCGAACCATTCGGTGCGAAGTCGCGAAAGCGATAGATATAACAATGCCACTCCTATCTGCCAGGCGGCTACCGCCTGGATGGCATTTGATTTTGATCTGGTTGAGGTTGAGGCGGCTGCGGCAGCCACAATTATGGAACTACAGCGATGATGGACAATTGCCCCTCTGGGTGTCGCTGCTGGCTCTTTGATTGCATAGTTTCGTGCAGTTACATTGGCTTGTGACGTTCCTGAATGCTATTGGGGAGACCACTGAAAAACCTCACCAGCGGCCCGTTTATCGAAGCGGGCCTGCGAGTTCAAGCCAATTGTACCGTAGCCGAAATTGTTCCTGGCGAAATTTGCTACCTTCTTGCCCCAGCGCAGGAAACGCAGGTCGGCGTTGCCGGGTCGAGGGCAAGCCGGGCAGGCGCTATTTCATTGCCGCAAACGCCGCAGAAGCCGTATTCGCCGTCCTCGATGCGCCGCAGTGCGGCCCGGATTCGCAGCAATTCGTCCTGTCTCCGGCGCTGCGACGCCATCGCCATGGCCTGACCCTGAATAGCATCCATGCGCGACAGTCGGCCAACGCTTGCCTGGTCCAGTTCCACGGGCTTCCGGCTTTCGGCCGACGAATCGGCCAAGGCTTCGATTTCATGCTGCAACGCCAGCAACCGCTCACGCCATGTGTCGACGTCGGGTAAATTTTCGGCCACTGCTTGCCCGCTCTCCCTGTCCGATCCTATACTGGCTGCCATACTAGAAGATCATGGGAACAGCGGCAAATGGGTTGCCGCACGCAGAAAAAGGGACGCCGTTCATGCCAAAACCGCAGCAGAACCTTACAATCAATGCCAAACGCCTGTGGGACTCCCTGATGGAGACGGCGGAATTCGGAAAGACGGCAAAAGGCGGCATCAAACGATTGACGCTGAGCGACGAGGACAAGCGGGTGCGCGACTGGTTCCGCAGTGCCTGTGAAAGCCTTGGCTGCGCCGTCACCGTGGATTCGTGCGGCAACATGTTTGCTGTCCGTCCGGGCAAGCGGGCGGACCTGTTGCCGGTTGCCATGGGATCGCATCTCGATACCCAGCCCACCGGCGGCAAGTTCGACGGTGTGCTGGGAGTCCTCAGTGGCCTTGAAGCCATGCGCACCCTCCATGAAACAGGATATGAAACCAATGCTCCAGTGATGATCGTCAACTGGACCAATGAGGAAGGTTCGCGCTTTGCCCCGGCGATGCTGGCGTCCGGTGTCTATTCGGGTGTCTTCACCGAGGAATTTGCCTGGTCGCGCGAGGACCGTGACGGTAAGGCATTCGGTGCCGAGCTTGAGCGGATCGGCTACAAGGGTTCGATTCCGGTGGGCACCCAGAAGTTTCAGGCGATGTTTGAGCTACACATTGAACAGGGGCCCATTCTCGAGGCCGAAGGCAAGATGATCGGCGTGGTCACGGGCGTGCAGGGCATGCGCTGGTATGAGGTAACGGTCCGTGGGCAGGAAAGCCACACGGGCGCCACGCCCATGGGGCTCCGGAAAAATGCCCTTCTGGGTGCCGCCCGCATGATTGAAGCAATTCATCAGGTGGGCATGCGGCACCTTCCCGGAGTGGCAAGCGTGGGGCTGATCGAAAACAGACCCAACAGCCGCAACGTGGTGCCGGGAGAAGTGTTCTTCACCGTCGATCTGCGCCATCCCGACGAAGCCGTTCTCGACCAGATGGTAAAGGAGTACCAGGGAGCGTTGCCAAAAATTGCCTCCGAACTGAACCTGGAACTCGAGGAAAAACAAATCTGGAAGTCCCCTGCCGTGAACTTTGCCCCGGATTTGATAGCATGCGTCAAGCTCGGCGCCGAAAAGTCTGGCTATTCCTATCGCGTGATGGCTTCAGGCGCCGGGCACGACGCCTGTTATGTGGCGCGGGTTGCGCCGACCACGATGCTGTTTTCGCCATGTCTTGGCGGCTTGTCGCATAATGAGGCTGAATCAGTTAAACCCGAGGAATGCGCGGCTTCAGCGCAAGTCTTGCTGAATGCCGTTCTGGAATATGACCGGCGGTTGATTGCTTAGCGGGCTGGAACGAAGCTGGACTGCGCTTGGAATGTTCGCAAGTCGAATGCAAAAGGCAACCGGATTGCCCAGGGCTCACTAAATTAAATCAATCGCCGCGTTTGTTGCAGCATCAATTGCGGAGATCGCCGGATGTTTTGCCCTTTGGGCGTGGCTTCGATTGGGGGCACTCAATTCTTTGGCTCATACCGGGATGCATCCTGCTGGTTCTGTTTGCCTATCTCCCGACGCTTGCCAAGACAAACTCGGCCGGGTGCGCCTATGCGATATACGGCGGAATTTATATTGCGGCATCGCTGGGCTGGCTCTGGGCAGTCGAAGGAACCAGGCCAGATCGCTGGGATACGGCTGGCGCCATCATCTGCGTCGCGGGCGCGCTGGTCATTCTTTATGGCCCACGGACAGTTTCAAGCTGAGCGGGAATTGCAGCGTCTCAGGTTTGGCAGGTGCGCCGACTGTCGTTCCAGATGGATGCGACAGTGCCTTCTTGCAGATTTCTTCCCGACGGCTCAAAAGACCACCATGGCGGCAATTCTTAGATTGCTATCCGGATTTATGCCGGGAAACAAACTGAATGAGTGAGTTATTCGCGGAACTGGACTATCGCATCACGCCGATAGGAGCACTCAGTCTCCGGCGGCGGCGGGAACTTTCGTCGGGTGCCGACATTTTCGAAATCAAGCTCGGCGATGAATACCTGATGTCGAGCCAGTTTACCGTCTCGGAGATCGCTTTGGCGAGGCTGGGGCTGGCGGTCCTGCAAGGCGGGCAACTCGACGTGGTCGTCGGCGGTCTGGGCCTAGGCTATACGGCGCGGGCGGTTCTTGAGAATGAGAAGGCTAAGTCCCTTATTGTCATCGAGTTGCTTGAAGCCGTGATCGATTGGAATGTGACTGGCCTGCTGCCATTAGGGACCAAACTTGCAAGCGATCGCCGGAGCCGGATTGTACAGGGTGATTTTTTCGCCCTGGCGATGGGGCGCTCAGGTTTCGATGCGGCGGCGCCGGGCCGACGGTTCGATGCCATCCTCTTGGATATCGATCACTCGCCGGAAGCGTTGCTCGACGGGCGCAGCACAAGCTTCTATCAGCCGGATGGGCTGCGCGCCCTGAGCGCGCATTTGAAGCCGGGAGGCGTTTTCGGGCTATGGTCGAACGAAAAACCTGATCCGGCATTCACGGAACGGCTTGGGGGCGTGTTCGCCGAGGCTTGGGCAGAGCCCGTAACCTTCCACAATCGGCTGCAGGACCAGCCATGCACCCAAACAGTCTGTGCCTCTCATTCTCCGCTGGAAGCTGCGTGACGGCCGCTAAATCTCATTTGAGGGCACCCTCATCTAGGGTAACCCTCTTTCTGAAAGTTTTGAGACAAAGCAGTTCACCCCGGTTCTCCCAATCGGCGCGCTTTCGGTATGGTCACGGCGCTGCTGAACTTGTCAAGCACAGTTTCACAATCAATGCTGCGTTGCGGAATTTTGTGGGCATTGTACTATCAAGGGAGATGCTTTGAAAAACTGGACATAACTCAAGGGCTGATTAGAATTGGCAGCGGTATGGAATACATTGCCTCTAAGAACCAGACCAAGAGTCCTTCACGACGCCAATTCAGTGCATTGATCGGCGGTAGTGCGTTGTTTGCTATGAGCCGCACAGCGACTGCTGCGAATGCATTATCTGCGCTTAACTTTGGCCTTACACCTGTGTTCCTGACCAATGATCTCGAACTGTTGACGCGATTGAAGGCCTATCTTTCACGCAAGACCGGGCGCGACGTGCAACTGATCCAACGGCGCACTTATGAGGAGATCACAGCCCTGTTGCTTTCTGGTCAACTAGATGGCGCGTGGATCTGCGGCTACCCCTTCGCCCAGTTCCGCCAGCAGTTGTCATTGATCGCCGTCCCGGTCTGGCGCGGCAAGCCGCTCTATCAGTCCTATTTGATTGCCCCTAAGGGACGGGTGGCAACCAGCATTGAAGACTTGAAAGGTGACATTCACGCCTTCTCTGACCCGAACAGCAATTCTGGGTATCTGGTCACTGCATCACTGCTGGCGGAACGAAAACTTAGGCCCGACCAGTTTTTCCGCCAGACGATCTTCACTTACGGGCACCGCAATGTAGTTCGGGCCGTTGCATCAGGGCTGGCCCAGAGCGGAAGCGTCGATGGATATGTGTGGGAAGTGATGTCATCACTTGAACCCGAACTCACTGCCAAAACTGAAATTGTTGCCGTCTCGGAACTGCTAGGATTTCCACCGGTTGCCTGTCTGCGGACCCAGAGACTGTCAGAAGCGGTTGAGTTGTTACATAAGGCGCTAATCGAGATGTCGGAGGACGACGAGGGTAGGCATGTCCTCAACATGCTGAAGCTCGATGGCTTTGCCGATGAACCCGAGACACTTTTCGACACGATTGCTGCGAAAATGATGCTGGTGAGGGGACTGGGATCATGAGCGGGGCAAATCCAGTTAGCCGGCTAAACCCCATGACCTGGCCACTGTCGTTCAAAGTGCCCCTGCTTGTGGCGGTGCTTATGTTCACCGTAAGCGCCATCATCACGAATCGCGTTCTGGCCCGTCTCGAAGAAAATCAGGAACAGCACCTTCAGCAACTCGCCTCGGCCTATCTGGATGGCTTGTCGGCCTCGCTCATTCCCTCGGTGTTTCGCGGCGATGTTTGGGAAGTCTTCGATACTTTGGATAGGTCGCGAGAGCGTTACAGAGGACTGAATGTGCGATGGACGATTGTCACCAATGCCGAAGGGAAGATATTGGCAGCAAGTGATCCAGCCAAATTCCCTTCTGACACGGTTGCGGAAAAAGAGGTTCTGGCGCACTTCACCGCTGGCCGGGAAGTCATCCTCAATGAAGACAAAGCCACTGCCTTCCTGTTGAGACCATTGCCCTATCAGGACCGTGAAATCGGCAAAATTTATGCGGAGGCTGATATCGGCGCGTTGTTGCAGGAGCGCAGTGACGTGCTGCGAACTTTGCTTCTTACCAATCTTCTGCTCACCTTTGTCCTGGCAATTGTCGGGTATCTGGCTGTCTTGCGCATGATGAGGCCGGTTCGCATCATGTCGCTGCATCTCGACCAGGCGAGCCAGGGCAAGATCAATCTCATTCCGGATTCAATCGTGATGCGCCAAAGCAGCGAGTTTCGCCGCCTGTTTGGCCGCTACAATGTCCTGTCGCAGGCGGTGAATGAGCGCGAATTTCTGGCCGTGCAACTGGCTGAGGAAGAGAAAGTAGCAAGCCTTGGCCGACTTGCTTCGGGCATGGCGCATGAAATCAACAATCCGCTCGGCGGCATGTTCAACGCCTTGGATGCGCTTAAAAAGCATGGGACGCGCGAGCAGGTTCGTGCGACCTCCATTCGTTTGCTGGAGCATGGTTTGACCGGCATTCGCGACCTCGTTCGCTCCACGCTAGCCTCCTATCGTGCCGACCAGCGTCCAAGGGACCTCACCATGGTTGACCTTGATGACCTCCGCCTGTTGGTAAAGCCTGAAGCCAAGCGCAAGAGGCTCAATCTAGAATGGACGAACGAAATCACCGAAGCGGTTCATGTTCCTGCCGTTCCGGTTCGCGATGCGGTGCTCAATCTGTTGCTCAATGCCTGCGCGTCGAGCGCCGAAGACGGCAGTGTCAAGTTTCATGCGCGGATCGAAAGTGGCGCATTGGTTGTAGATGTCTCGGATCAGGGGGGCGGGCTTCCGGCTCATATCCGGGAATACCTTGAACGTAACGGGGCAGGGTCCGTTCCCCTTGATAAGAGATCTGGACTGGGGCTCTGGATTGTGAAGCGCCTTTGTGATGAAATGAACGGAAAACTCATTGTGGTAAAAAGCAGTGCTTCGGGCACGACCATCAGGCTGGTAGTGCAGCCAAAGCTTGCGGAGTTAGAAGATGCTGCTTGATGGACGCGTGGTTGGGCTAATCGAGGATGATCCCGTAATGGGTGAATCGCTGGTGCAGAGCCTGTCCCTGGAAGGCTGTCACGTGGATTGGTGGAAGACGGGGGCGGAGGCCCTGCGTAGCCTCCGGGCCACAACTCCCGATCTCGTGGTCTGTGACATCAAGCTTCCTGACATCAACGGTGATGACTTGTTTCGGCAGCTCGCGGCTGCTTCCCAGGTGCCACCGTTCCTGTTTGTGACCGCCTATGGCGACATCGACCAGGCCGTTGCCATTATGCGGGCCGGGGGAAGCGACTATGTCACCAAACCCTTCGATACCGGTGCCTTCATCGAACGGGCGCGAAGCCTGATACTGCGCAATCCAATGTTGCGTGCGGAGGACGTCCTGGGCGTCTCTGACGCCATGCGCAGTATTGAAACCATGCTAAGGCGGGTCAGCGACCGAACCACTCCACTTCTCATTACGGGTGAAACGGGAGTTGGAAAAGAAGTCTGTGCCCGCTTCCTGCATCGCGTCTCGCAACGTTCAAAGGAGCCCTTCATTGGGGTCAATTGTGCGGCGATCCCCGCCGATTTCATGGAAAATGAATTTTTTGGCCACAAAGGCACGGGAGGAACCGGCTTTCATCGCGGTTTTGCCGAGCGTTCACGCGGCGGCATCCTGTTTCTGGACGAAGTCGCGGAACTGCCAACCCAATTCCAAGCCAAGCTCTTGCGGCTGGTGGAGACGCGCGAATTCAACCGGGTGGGTGGCGAGCAATTGCTGCAGTTCCACGGCCGCATTGTCTGCTCTACGAATAGCGATCTTACGGCGGCGGTACGAGAAGGCCGCTTTCGTGAAGACCTTTATTACCGCATAAATGCCATGAGTGTTGAATTGCCCGCTCTCAGGAGCAGGCCAGATGACATCCCCTGGCTTATGGACCTGTTCTTCCAACAGTTTCAACACGGTGATCGTCGAAGCGCCAAGGGTTTCAGCACATTGGCACAGGAAGCAGCCCTCGAATACAGTTGGGCCGGCAACGTGCGCGAGTTGAAGAACCGGGTGGAACGGGCCTTGACCTTGGCAAACGGCGAATGGATCATGCCTATGGATCTGTTCCCCGATCTCGTCGAATCGGAACACCCACTGATCCAGGCCTTTGCGACACTTTCCCAGACGCGCAACTTTGCCGAACGCCGCCAGATCGAGCGCGCCATCAAGGAAACCAATGGCCATATCATTGAAGCAGCAAAGCTTCTTGGCATTTCCCGCACGACTCTGTGGGAGAAGATGCGTCGGCTAGAAATTACCGGAGAGTTCCGCTGAAGGCAAAGTTCGGATTTCCGAACTTTCGCAACCGCAGCATGTCCGGATTTCCGAACATGCATTGGGCTAAGTCGCTGTAAACAATCAATCCCAAATTGCTGCACTGCAAATAAGCCACTCCCCAAAATCCGTCTAGCATGTCCCCAAGCAACAAAGTTTCTGCAATGGGAGATCTGCCATGAAAAGATGTGACAAACTTGTCGAAGTTGGGCGCCGCCAGTTTCTGCGCGGAGGACTAGCTACCGCCGCAGCACTGCCAATGGTGGGGCTTATGGCCAAGGATGCAAAAGCCGCCACGAACGGTGCATTGCTTGATTACCCCTCGGGAAAGCTCGCCAATGTCAACGATCTTAAACTCAACGAGCCAATGGAGGTTTCTTATCCTGACGAGGATGCGCCAGGCGTTCTGTTGAAATTGGGCAAGGCTGTGGAAGGCGGAGTTGGTCCCGATGGCGACATCGTCGGCTTCACCACGGTCTGCCCGCACAAGGGTTTCCCGCTTTCATACAATGCCGAAAGCCGCACGATGAATTGTCCCGGCCACTACTCGGTCTTCGATTGCGAAGCGGGTGGCCAGCAGACCTGGGGACAGGCCACGCAGAATTTGCCGCAATACAGGCTGCGCGTCGATGACAAGGGCGACATCTACGCCGAAGGCGTCGATGAACTGCTCTACGGCCGCCTGTCGAACGTGCTCTGAGGGAGGATAAATCATGGCTTTCAAACGAAACATCGACCGTCTGCCGATCATCCCTGCGGACGCAACGAAGCACAACGTCACTTGCCACTACTGCATCGTGGGCTGCGGCTACAATGCCTATACATGGCCGGTAAACAAGCAGGGGGGCACCGCTCCGAACGAGAATGCGCTCGGCGTCGATCTCTCGAAGCAGCAACCGGCCAACAGCGAGGCTTGGTATTCGCCATCAATGTATAATGTCGTCAAGCAGAACGGCAAGGATGTGCATCTTGTCGTCAAGCCTGACAAGGAATGCAGCGTTAATTCGGGGCTGGGTTCCGTGCGCGGTGCGCGCATGGCCGAGAATCGCCGTTCCGACAAGACTGGCACACAGCAACAACGCCTCGAAGAGCCGATGATCTGGCGTTATGGCACGTGGCAACCGACGAGCTGGGACGACGCACTTGATCTCGTGGCCCGCGTTACCGCGCGGGTTATCGACAAGGACAATGAGGACGATCTCTTCGTGTCCATGTTCGACCATGGTGGATCGGCTGGCGGCTACGAAAATACCTGGGGCACCGGCAAGCTCTACTTCGAGTCCATGAAGGTGAAGCATTGCCGCATCCATAATCGTCCCGCCTATAATTCGGAGGTGCATTCGACCCGTGACATGGGTGTGGGCGAGCTCAACTACGCCTATGAAGACTACACGATGACGGACACAATCTTCCTCGTTGGCACCAATCCCCTGGAGTGCCAGACCAACCTCTTTCTCAATCATATGGTTCCGGGGATGCGGAATGGCGCGAAGGTTATCATCGTCGATCCGCGCCGCACAGTGACGGCTAACGCCTGCGAAGTCGAAGCCGGCAAGGACAATGTTCTCCATCTGGCCATCAAGACAGGCACCGATGTCGCCTTGTTCAACACGCTCTTCACCTATATCGCTGATCAGGGTTGGGTGGACAAGGAATTCATCGCGAATTCCACTTTTCAGGGCGATGTCGCCCAGCCGCTGGATGAAGCTCATCCGGCAGCGCTCGGCAGTTTCGAGTTCGCCCTGCAGGAATGCCGGACGTCTCTGGCTGATGGCGCCGCGATCTGTGGCGTATCGGAAGCCGACATCGTGAAAGCCGCCGAGTGGATCGCCAAGCCAAAAGATGATGGATCGCGCCGCAAATGCGTGACCGCCTATGAGAAGGGCATCATCTGGGGCAATGATAACTATCGCGCCATCGGCACGCTGGTGAACATTGGCCTCGCCACCGGCAACATTGGCCGCGAAGGCGGCGGCGTCTGCCGTCTCGGCGGCCACCAGGAAGGCTATATGCGGCCATCCGATGCCCATGTGGGCCGTCCTGCGCCTTACATCGATCAGCTATTGATCGCTGGAAAGGGCAAAGTCCACCACGTCTGGGCCAACGACCACTACAAGACGACGCTCAATGCTACGGCCTTCAAGCGGGAGTATAATCGCCGCACCAACATGGTGAAGGACGCCATGGACGCCCGCGCTGGAGCCACCCGTGAGGAACTGGTCGATGCCATCGTCGGCGCGATCAATGCAGGCGGACTGTTTTCGGTCAATGTGGACATCATCCACAGTCAAATCGGCCAGGCCGCGCATGTGATCCTGCCTGCAGTGGAATCGGGCGAGATGAACCTGACCTCCATGAACGGTGAGCGCCGTATGCGCCTGGTCGAGAAATACATGGATGGTCCGGGTTCTGCACAGCCTGATTGCATGATCGCGGCGGGCATGGCCCAGCATCTGGAACGCGTTATTCGTGAGCAGGGCCGCAGTGAATATGCGGACCAGTTCAAGGGCTATGACTGGAAGTCGGAAGAAGATGCCTTCATGGATGGATACCATGCCAACACTGGCAAGATTGTCACCTATGAGCGGCTACGTGCCATGGGCAACAACGGCGTTCAGGAACCGGTCGTTGACTTCCAGGACGGCAAGCTTGTGGGAGTGAAGCGCCTCTATGCTGACGGCAAGTTCGACCGGCATGGCCGCGAAGACAAGAAGGCTCTGTTCTGCGCCGGCCAATGGCGCGGATTGCAGGCGGCTGGAAAAGCCGCGCAGAGAGACAATTATGCGTTCCTCATCAACAACGGCCGTGCAAACATCATCTGGCAGAACTGGTTCCTCGACAAGGGCAACGACTTCGTGTCCGACCGCTTTCCCTTGCCATTCATCGAGATCAATCCGGAGGACATGGCGGAACTGAATTTGAAGCAGGGTGATCTGGTGGAGGTATATAACGATGTCGGGGCGACCCAGGCTTTGGTCTATCCAACGCCAACGGCCCGTCGGAAGGAAACCTTCATGGTGTTCGGCGCGCCGAATGGTGCGCAGGGAAACATCGTCAATGCGGGTGTCAACGAGCTGATCCTGCCTAACTACAAGCACACTTGGGCGAACATCAGGAAGATTTCTGACGCTACACCTTCGACCAGCAGGTTGTCCTACAAGTCGCAAGAATATGTGGCATCGTGAGTCATGCAGCAACGGCCCGGGTTAATAGCCGGGCCGCTTTTCTTCTTCTATAATTCAGGAACAGCATGACATGAATCAGATGTTCCAGCCCTCGATCGCCGGAGCCGCCCAAAGCCGCCTTGTCGATTCGTTTGGCCGTGGCATTTCATATCTCCGCGTGTCGGTGACGGACCGCTGCGATTTCCGTTGTGTATATTGCATGGCGGAGGACATGACATTTTTGCCCAAGCGCGACCTCCTTTCGCTGGAAGAACTGGACCGGATGTGCAGCG
>JAUXUN010000031.1 GCA_030680855.1 Aestuariivirga sp. | reverse complement strand
AGCGTGTCACCTTCGGCATCGCCGCCGGAACCCAGGCCGGTCATCAGGCTGACGTTCACGCCAGAAGCGGAGGCAATATATGTCGCGGTGTCGGTGCCCGCACCGCCATCCAGCATATCCGCACCGCCAAGACCGGCGAGGGTGTCATTGCCCGCCAGGCCATTGATGATGTCGATTCCTGCCGTGCCGATCAGGGTATTGTTGGACGACGTGCCATTGATCGTGGTGACGATGAGTGATTCATCAATGTCGTTTACAGTGACTTCGACCGTCCGCGTGTCACTCAGAGTGCCGTCGGATACCCGGATTTGAACTTCATATGAATTGTCAGCGCCAGAATCGGCGGGTGCCTCAAAATCCGGAGCGGACAGGAAGCTCAGGACGCCTGTCGCCGCATTAATAGAGAACTTGGCCGCGTCGGCTCCGCCCACGATTGAGTAGGTCAAAACTGCCCCGGCATCGGGGTCGGAAGCAATCACGGTCCCGACGGCCGTAGTGCCCTCTGCGACACTGATTGCGGCCGTCGTGGCAAATCCAAGTGCGGCTACTGCGGAGGTTCCGTCGTTGATTGAGACAATCGTCGGAGCCTCATTCACATTGGTTACGGTTACGGCGATCGACTGGGTGTCGGTCAGGGAGCCGTCTGAGACCCGGACCTGGACGTCGTAGACATTGTTGCCGCCAACGTCGGTTGCAGCTTCGAAGTCTGGCGCTGATATAAAGGCCAATACGCCGGTGGCGGAATTGATTGTGAACTTGGAGGCGTCGGCGCCGCCACTGATGGAGTAAGTCCTTGTCGCGCCCGCATCGGGATCGGTTGAGGTCACGGTCGTGACCGCCGTCGTATTTTCGGCGATCGTGATTGCCGCGTTCGCACCAGCGCCATTTGAGGTAATGAACGGGGCTTCATTCACATTGGTTACGGTTACCGCGATCGACTGTGTGTCAGTCAGGGCGCCGTCGGAGACCCGGACCTGGACGTCGTAGACGTTGTTGGCGCCGGCGTCGGTGGGGGCTTCAAAGTTTGGCGCTGAGACAAAGGCGAGTACGCCAGTCGCAGCGTTGATGGTGAACTTGGAGGCGTCGGCGCCGCCACTGATGGAGTAGGTCTTTGTCGCGCCGGCGTCGGGGTCGCTTGAGGTCACGGTCGTGACCGCCGTGCTGTTCTCGGCGACATTGATCGCCGCCGCGGCGCCGCCGCCGTTTGAGGTAATGGTGGGCGCCTCGTTCTGGTCGGTGACCGTGACCGCGATTGTCTGCGTATCAGTCAATTCGCCATCGGAGACTTGGACTTGGACGTCGTAGACATTGTTGGCTCCTACATCGGTTGGCGCTTCGAAGTTCGGGGCCGCTATAAAGGTCAGTGCGCCAGTCGCCGCATTGATGGTGAATTTGGAGGCATCGGCGCCGCCGATAATGGAATAAGTCAGCACCGTGCCGGAGTTGGCATCGGTGGCCGTAACGGTTGTGACGGCGGCGGAGTTTTCCGAGACGCTGACTGCGGCGGAAACGCCGGCGCCGTTTGAGGTAATAGTGGGCGCGACATTTGCCGGTGGCTCGCCATCGTCGGGGACAAATACCGATGAAATAATGTCGCCGTTCGCCGCATAGGTGACGGTCCACTCGGACCAGCTCTCGGTATTGTAGACATCGTACTCGGTAACGGAGCGAGTGCCATTGTCGTAGGTGATGTCACACTGGTAGTACAGGCTGGAAACATCATAGTAGTCGGTCTGCTGGCTCCAGGCGGCCCCCGCCGTATCGGCGATGATGTTCAGGAGGCGCTCGAAGTTGTGGCCCGCGAAGTCGAAGGTAATCAGAACGCCAAGCTGGATGAGCGTGTCAAAGCCAGCGCCGCCATCGAGCAGCGCCAGATTGTCATTGATATCAAAGTAGATGGTGTCGTCGCCGTCGCCGCCGATCAGAATGTCGACGCCGAGCCCGCCATCCAGGATGTCATTTCCGCTGCCGCCATAGAGCGTGTCATTGCCGGCGCCGCCGTAAATTGTGTCATCTCCGCCCGCACCATAAATTGTATCATTGCCGCCGTTGCCGATGAGGATATTCGCCAGGTCATTGCCGGTGATGATGTCACTGCCCGAGCCGCCGGTGCCATTCTCGATATCTACGTCGTAGGCGATCGCCAGGTTCTTGGTCATGCCGTTGACGCTCGAGTAGGAGCCGGCGGTCAGGTTGAGGGTTGACGCCGAGGACCAGCCCGACAAATCAATGGTATCAATGCCATCGCCGTCCCAGATGGTGAGAATCGGCGAGGTGTTCTGGCTGAAGTTGTAAACAGAGTTTCCGGCATTGGAATTGAAGCCGTAGACTGTGTCGCCGGCGCGCGTGGTGTAGTCGGCCCCGTACATTTGCTGGATCGCCAGGATGTCGTACACCATGGGCGTCTGGGCGTACTTGCCGCCCCAGCTCGCTCCGGTGTTGCTGGCGCTGAAGTAGGACATGATGGTGTACTGGTGGGAGTCCTCGGTGTAGCGCCAACCTGTGGAAGTATCCCCGTATTTGGGCGCGCCGCCATTATAGTTGCCGCCATGGTCAAGACCGAGGCTGTGCCCGATCTCGTGCATGATCGCCATGTAGCCATAAATGCCAGAGGTGGGCGTGACGAGATTGTTGGTGCCACTGTTATAGCCGGGATTGAGCCAGACCGAGCCCTGGATCTTGTCGTAGGATGAAACCTCTCTGTTCACCTGGCCCGGAAAATAGGCGTGGGCGTAGCCAATGCTCGTTGTCGTATTTGAAAACTTGATGTCGGCGGTGTTTGGAGACGCCGTGGACTCCACAAATGACGGAGCTATGAGATCGTCCCACAATGTCATCATCTGGCGGACGGCCGTCTTCTGGGCTTCGGTGAATGTGGACCATCCGGAAGCTTCGCCCCAGCCCGAAGCAAAGCTATTGTTCGTGGTGAAACCGTAGCTGATGGTCTGAGCCACAGCGCCGCCGGAACTGTACCAGTAATATCCACTGTCGAGCTGGTCAACGAGTGCCGGATTGAAACTTACTGATGTTCCATTGCTGGTGCCACCTTGTACTGTGCTGGCCTCTTGTGGTTCCGTTGCGGCGGCGTCAAACGCATGCCAATCAACAAACGGATTACTCTGACACAGCACGCACATACGCCGACCCTCAATCTGTCCACCCAGTGAGGGAATTTCCTCGTTACTCCGGGGTCATTTCTGACAGTCGGATTGTTACTAATAAGCCATTAATTTCAGGTGGTTAGCGGTGATGCAAATTGATGAAAGTTTGAAAGAAATTCTTATGATTTTGGAAATCATTAAGGTTATCAATTAACCCACTTGGCCGCTCTCTCAGTAGGCGTTCTTGCCAGTCACGCAGATGATAAATGTGCGCAAAAGAATCCGGACGTCGAGAGACAGGGACCAGTTCTCTGCGTAAAAAATGTCGTTGCGTACGCGTCCGTCCAGTTTTTCTTCCGTGTCGGTGCCGCCCCGGTAACCGTTGACTTGGGCGAGGCCGGTAATGCCGGGCTTGACCCGGTGCCTGGCAAAGTAGCCCTTGGCGCGGCGGGCGAACTCCTCGTTGTGGTCAAGGGCATGGGGGCGCGGGCCAACAAGGGACATAGTGCCATTCAGGACATTGAAAATCTGCGGCAGCTCGTCGAGACTCCAGCGCCGGAGAAAACGCCCAACCCGGGTCACGCGCAAATCGTCAGGCGTTGTCTGCTGTGTTTTGCCGGAAGGCGCAATCGTGTGCTGCATGGAGCGGAACTTATAAACTTCGAAGACCTGGTTATTGAAGCCCACACGCTTCTGGCGAAACAATACGGGGCCTGGACTGTCCAACTTGATGGCGAAGGCAATCAGGATCAATAAGGGTGCAGCAAGAAAGAGAATGAATGGCGCGAGGAGATAGTCTTCCGCTGACTTGATGGCGCCGTCCCAGCCGGACATGGGTTTGCCCACAACGTGGAGAATTGGCAGGGCCCCGAAATGGCTCGGAGGACTGCGAAATTTGGTGCGGAAACCAACGAGATCGCTTCCCAGGTAGACGTTGACCGGGAGTTCGCGGAGCCTTGAAACGACAGCCATGATGCGATCATCCTCTTGCCAGGGGAGGGCAATGATTACATCATTAACAAGGCCTATTCTGGCTTGGCTCTCGAGGTGTGCAAGACCGTTTTCCGGGGGCACAGACATCTCCTTGCCCGCAATCATGCGTTCAACCGGCTCCAGATTATCCTCGAAGACGCCCTGTATGTGAATGAGGTGGCCGGGATCTTGCGAAAGCATGGCAATGAGGCGGCGGCATTGTTCGCCGGAACCGACGATAGCGAGGTTTCGTTTGGAGCTGCCAACATTCAGCAGGCGGACCAAGGCAAGCGATCCTCCCGCACGGAAGAGCATGATGGCCACCCCGCTTGCAACAGCGAAATAGCCCAGCCAAAGCCTGGAGAAGGTTTCCGACACCTTTATCGAGAATGCCGCCGCGAGGAGAAAAAGAAACGAGGTGCCCAGCGCAACGAGAATCTTGTGAGAATGGCGCAGCGGGTGGGTTGCCGCTTCATAGCGGTAGAGGTCGACAAAGTTCATCAGGGACAAGGTCGCGATCCAGACGAAAACAACCGCTGCCACGTAGAAATCCTGGGCCAGGGAATAGACAATCAGGGCATCGTAAGTGAGGTAACCTGACCCCAGAATGGCCACGGAATCAGCAACCATGAGAAGCGTTGCAACCTTGGTTGCCGACATTGGCGGCAGCAACGACCGCAGATTTAATCTGGTCCCGGTTTCCGATGTTTTCAGCATGTGAGTTCAGTTTGGCGCCGCCATCTTCCGGGCTTACAACCGTCAGATAATTTTAAATTTGACGAACCCGCACCTTCGCCCCCCATATGTCTTATGACGTAGTTATGTCTGTTTGCCGTCGAGAATTCAATTAACTTGCTATTAAGTCTATTCACTAAGGTTAAAATCATCAATGCCGCAGCTCCGGCAGGATGGAGAGGGCGGGGAGTTTTGAGGTTTTGACCTTGTTTTCCACCGGGCGGTTCAGCCGGCACAACTGCCTTCGCGTGGTTGAATCCAGGCCAAAACTTCGATTTTAACTGTGGCCAGATAGGCACAGGCCCAATCTTTAGGTGTCCCGGCGGTCCTACGGACTCGACAATTAACCCTAATTGGCCGATTTTTCTGAGTTTGGAGCCCGAAGGAAAAAAACAATTTGGCTCCGCAGGTGGACGACAGGCAGGTGGGGAGTCAAAAATGCGCGGGTTCTCAATATTTCTGGTGGGTCTGATGCTCGCGGTGGCAGCGGCAGCCCAGGCGGATACTTACCGGCTGAGGCCGGGCGATGTCCTCGACGTCAACGTCATTCAGGATCCCAAGCTCAACCGGCAAATCGTCGTGGCGCCAGACGGCTTTGTGGCATTCCCCCTGGCGGGACGCTTCAAGGCGGGAGGCTTGACGACCTCGAGTGTCGAAAATGCCCTCAAGGCTGGCCTACAGAAGCAATTCAGCGCGGACCTCGATGTCACTGTGAGCTACATCCAGTCGGAGAAGCGGGACCCCAAGGAAGCCAAGGAGGCCGAGTATACGGTCTACGTGACGGGCGAGGTCGGCAAGCCTGGTGCCTTTGTGGTGCCCAAGAGGCCTCCCACGATCATGCAGGCGCTCGCTTTGGCCGGTGGGCTTGGACCCTTCGCGGCGGAGAAGCGCATCCAGGTCATCCGCAAAGCGAAGGGCGAAGACAGGGTCTTTTCATTTAACTACCGGGACTACACCAGGGGCCACGACATGGGGGGCAACATTACGCTCCGCAGTGGCGATGTCGTCGTCGTGCCGGAACGCGGTCTGTTCCAGTAGACGGTGAGATGTCCCGGTCCGGCAGAGCCTCCCGGTGGATTGGCGCCAGTTCCTGGCTTCTGCGGGGGAGCCTTGCGGCAATTGCGGTGAGTGGGCCAGCGCTTGCTACCGACTGGTCTTTGAGGTTTGGCGCCTCTGAATCGCTCACCTTCGACGACAATCTTGACCTCACGGAAACTGACCGCGATGCGGGGCTGGTCTCCTCGACGTCCGTTGACCTCAACCTGCTGGGGACGGGCAAGACCTACAAGATGGGCCTCGCGCCGCGCGTGAGTGTGGCGAAAACCTTCTTCAGTGAGGAGCCCGACGATTGGAGCTACTTCCCGTCGGGCACGCTGCTCTTCAGCAAGTGGACAAAACTCACGACCTACGATCTGGTGGCGAGCTATTCCCGCAGCGAGGCTTCCTCGAATGAGCTTGTCGAGGGCATCATTACAGAGGATGAGGGTGACCAGCTCAATTACGCTGTCACAGGCACTATCACCCACAAGGTGAATGAGCGGAATTCGCTGATTTGGTCCAATGCGGCGAGCCTGGTGGACTACACGCTCCCCAGTGACGACCTGGTGCCGGCACTCACTGTCACTTCCACCGGCACGTGGCGGCACGAGATTACGGAACTGGTCTCCGCCAATTTGATGGGCTCCGTGCAGTACTACGACCCCGACTCAGAAACAGTGGAGGGGCGGCTCCTTTACCGCGCGACGGCGGGAATGAACGCCAGGCTCACCAAGCGCCTCTCTGTTGCGGGCGCCGTGGGTGCCGTCGTGCTTGATCCCGATGGAGACGGCACCGTCGTGGACCTGATTTATAATGCCAGCGCCGACTACAAGTTGAAAAATACCGGCTACTCATTCTCGTTTGGGCGCGACCTCTCGCCGAGCCAGGATGGCTCGCTGAATGACCGCTACTCGGCGCGCCTCGCCGTGAGCCACCAGATCAATGACCTCACTACCCTTGGGGCATACGTGGCCTATTCATCGCAGACAGATTCCGATGATGAGGAGTCAAGCGCGTTTACCATTTCACCGTCACTGAGCTACCGGCTGTCGGAGGACTGGAGCTCTTCGATCTCCTACCGCTTCATCGAGACCAGAGACGATGTTGAGACGGCGCACTCCAACGCAGTCACCCTCACCCTTTCCTACGGGACATTTCTCCTGCCCTGACGTAAGCTGAGATGGGCGCGAACGGGAAATGGCTTGACGGCATCCATGGAAGACGATGATTTTGCGAGGAGGGTGTATTGCGTTCTCGGCGTTCCCATTGATGAGATCAGCATGGCCGGCCTGGTCGGTCACATCAATCGGGCCGCATTGACGCGCAAGTCCCTGTTCATCTCGACTCCCAACCTGAACTACCTGATGCTGAGCCAGCGTGATCCGGCGTTCAGGCGCTCGCTTCTCGAAAGCAATATTTGCCCTGCCGATGGCATTGGTGTTCTCCTCATTTGCAGGATTTTGGGGATTCCTGTCACCTTGCGGGTTGCGGGCTCCGATCTGCCTGCGGCCCTGCAGGCCTCGCAAGTTCCGGCAGGCGACAGACCGCTTCGTATCGCATTCTTCGGCGGGGAGCGTGGCGTTGGCGAGCGGGCGCGCGAGGCCGTCAATGGCGGCGACACGGATCGCCTGGTCTGCGTTGCGGCCATTGATCCTGGTGTGATGACGACGGCGAAGATGGATGATTCCGCGGTCCTGGAGCGGATCAACGCCACCGGTGCGGATTTCCTGCTCGTGGCGTTAGGTGCCCAGAACGGGCAGGCATGGCTCATGGGCAATCGGCGGAAGCTCACCGTTCCTGTCGTCAGTCATTTGGGTGCAACTCTCAATTTTCTGGCGGGAACAGTGCGGCGCGCACCTGCGGGACTGCGCAGACTTGGGCTGGAATGGCTCTGGCGGATTGGCCAGGAACCCTATCTTGCCATGCGCTATCTGTCTGATGGGATGCGTCTCCTGGGCCTCCTGTTAAGCCGGGTGGCGCCTCTCGGCCTGTGGCTGCGCTGGAACGAAAAGGGCGGCGGCACGCAAGGGCTCAGCGTATGGCTTGATACCGAGCAAGCCGGGCACATCAAAGTTGTCATTGCGGGTGCCGCCCGGGATGATCTGCTTGAGCCCGTGGTGGTGGCTTTTCGCCACGCCGCGCAGACGGGTGACGGGATCACTCTTGATGTTCGTGGGCTGCAATTCTTCGAGATGGGTTTTGCCGGACAGATTCTCATGCTGGAGAAGGCGGCGCTCAAGCAAAATCTGCCGCTGGTTATTGTCGGGGCATCACCTTCAGTCACGCGTGCGCTAAAATGGTGTGGGTTGAAACATCTGCTCGGAAAGAAGGCGGCATAGGTGGTACAGGGATTTAGAGCAACGACAGCGCCTGCTTCTTGAGCAAATCCGCGATGGCTTCAAAGCTTACCGGCTTGCTGAAATAGTAGCCTTGGCATTCATCGCAATTGTTATCGCGCAAAATGGCAACCTGTTCGATGGTTTCCACACCTTCGGCGATGACCCGCAGATTGAGCTTCTGCCCCAAGGAGATCACGGCGGCCGCGACCGCTTTATCGCTATCATCGCTGGCAAGGTTATTGATGAATGACTTGTCGATCTTCAGCCTTGCAACCGGGAAGGTCTTCAGCGCGTTGAGGCTTGAATAGCCTGTTCCGAAGTCGTCAATCGCCAGTTGAACACCCAGACGCTGCAATTCCTTCATGGTGGCCACGGCCTGGTCGACATCCTGCATGATAAGGCTCTCGGTGATTTCGAGCTCAAGATATTTCGCCGCCAAACCGCTTTCGCGCAGCGCACTGACGACGCGGCTGACCAGGTTTTTTTCCCGGAATTGCCGGGCCGATACATTGACGCAGACATTCACCGGCGGCAGGCCAGCGTCCTGCCAGGCCTTGTTCTGCCGGCAGGCGTCGTGGAGGACCCAGTCGCCCAGCGGCACGATCAGGCCGGTCTCCTCCGCCATCGGAATGAATTTGAGGGGCGAGAGAAGCCCCAAGTTGGGGTGCCGCCAGCGGACCAGGGCCTCAACGGCGAAAACACCGCCGGTGCGCAGGTCAACCTGCGGCTGATAATGCAGAACGAATTCGGAGCGCGCCAGGGCATCGCGCATTTCCTGCTGAAGGGCCAGCTTCTCGTGGACCCTGGTATTCATTTCGGCGGTATAGAACTGCACGTTGTCGCGGCCGGCTTCCTTGGCCTTATACATGGCGGCGTCGGCGTTCATGAGAAGCGTCTCCGGGTCGGGGCCGTCATTCGGGAAGGTTGCAACGCCTATGCTGCACGTCACATAGAGGGCGCGCCCATCAATGGACACGGGTTCGGCGATTGCCGTCCGAATCCTCTCCAGGGTCTCGGAGATTTCATCGGGTCTCGCCGGCTGGTCGACAAGCAGGATGACAAATTCGTCTCCACCAAGGCGCACCACCGTGTCGATTGCCCTGATACAGCCAACCATGCGTTGGGCGACTGCCTTGAGAAGCTCGTCGCCGGCGGTGTGGCCCAGACTGTCATTGATCATCTTGAAATTGTCGAGATCAATGAAGACGACCGATACCCAGGGGTTATACCGCTGCGTCTGCAAGATGGCCTGGGTCAGGCGGTCCTTGAGAAGGCTGCGGTTGGGCAGGCCGGTCAATGCATCATGATGGGCGAGGAACCTGATCTGGTCCTCGGAGTGCTTGCGCTCAATGGCGATGCCGGCAATGCGGGTGGTCATCTCGATAAGCTGGGTCTCGATTGCGGTTGGTTCGCGCACTGACAGGGAATACATCGCGAAGACACCAAGCACGGTTCCCTGATGCGACAGAATGGGCGTGGACCAGCAGGAGCGGTAGCCATGGGCGGCAACCAGTTCGCGGAAGTCCTCCCACAGCGGATCACTCATGATATCGGCGACGATGACGGGGGCGCGGCGGAACACGGCGGTGCCGCAGGAGCCCGCCTTGGGACCGATGCGCATGCCGTCGATGGCCTTCGTATAGGATTCCGCCAGGCTCGGCGCTGCGCCATGCCTGAGGTGGTGCCCGTCCTGGTCAAGCAGCAGGACGGAACCGAATATGCCGTCCAGCTGGGATTCAACGAGACGCATGAGATGGTCGAGCACTTCGCCGAGTTCGGCGCTCAAGGCGATCATTTCCAGGATTTGCGCCTGTCCGTTGCGCAGGGTGTCGGCTCTCTTGCGCCCGGTTATGTCGCGCGAGATGCCGATCAGGCCAAATACTTCGTTTTGCTCGTTGCGCACCGGCAATTTCGTGGTCGAGCGGAATATCCTGCCGGAGGCGTCGAGCAAGTCCTCCTCCATGTCGATCACGGCTTGCCCGGAGTGCATGATCTCCTGCTCAATGTCGTAGAAATGCTGGGCCAGTTCGGGTGCATGGAGATCAAAATCGTTCTTGCCGATAAGCTCTCCGGGCCCCGCCAGGTCATTGTCCGACGCCGTAGCCTTGTTGGCGATGATGAAGCGGCTATTGGCATCCTTGACCCAAAGGCTGTCGGGCAGCGTATCGATCAGGGTCTGGAGCGAGATGCGCTCGTTGGCCATGGCGCGCTTGGTCTTGAGTTCGGTGATGTCCTCATGGGTTGCCACCCAGCCGCCATCGGGCATTGGTTGATGGAAGATATGGATTGTGCGGCCGTCCTGGAGTTCGACGGTCATGTTTTTTGATTCCGGGGTGGAATTGACCATGTCG
Organism: Aestuariivirga sp.; assembly: GCA_030680855.1. GTDB lineage: Bacteria > Pseudomonadota > Alphaproteobacteria > Rhizobiales > Aestuariivirgaceae > Aestuariivirga. Next base: position 28,178 of record JAUXUN010000031.1, on the reverse strand, counting down.
CCCCAAGCGAGATAATCCTCAACCGCCATGGGGCAGGTTCCGACACGGGTGCGGCGTTCTGAAATCTCGCGCAGGCTTGTGCCCGGGGACACGTCCTCGATCTTCAACCCATAAATTTCGGCATAGCGGCGATTGCCGAGGATCAGCCGTTTGTCACTGTCGAAAAAGCACACACCCTGCGAAATCTTGTCGATGACGGTTTCATAGCGCAGCGCCTGCGCCTTGAGCTCGGCGATTGTCTCCTGCTGTTCGCGCTCAAGGAAATCCCGGGAATCCGCATGCAGTTTTGCAAGGGTTTCCAGGCTGTTCTTCTGCGGTGCCTCCGCACCCGGTTTTCTCAAGCTCTTTGGCAAGCACAAATCCTCCGCCACGGGGCAGGCTAGGTTGGCGGGCTTAATTGCCGGTGAATTGACGGCGAATGTCCAATACGGTTTATGACGTGGTAAAGAATGGATGACCGAACGCAGTTAACACCACAAGGAAAGCGGCATGCCGTGATCAGGTTGAACGGCTGACTTCTTCGAAGAGCCAGTCGCGAAAGGCCTGCACCTTGGGCCGCTGCGAGGTTTGCGCGGGGTAGGCCACATAGTAGGCGAGGTCGGCGGGCAGGCTTACGGAGAATGGCTTGAGCAATCGCCCGGCCTTCAGGTCATCGGCCACCAGCGCGCTGCGGCCAAGGACCACCCCTTCACCCTGAATGGCGGCCTGCACCGCATGATCGGAGGATTCGAATCTTGGCCCCCGGTACGGGTCGACGCCCTCCACCCCGGCGGTCTTGAGCCACGTGGCCCAATCGATTTCGAAGGCGTCGTGGATCAGCGTGTGATGCTTCAGGTCCGCCGCACTCTTGAGGGGATGGGCGCCTTTCACGAGCATGGGGCTGCACACCGGAAAAACTTCTTCGCGCATCAGCAGCTCGGCCTTGACCCCGGGATAACGCCCGCTGCCGTAGCGGATGGCGATGTCGATGCCGTCATTCACGAAGTCGGCAAGTTTTTCGGAGGTGGAGAGACGAACTTCAATGTCGCCATGGGCCTGGCGAAAGCGGAACAGCCGGGGAATGAGCCACTTGGCGGCTAAGGAATCGAGCGTGCTGATATTGAGAACCCCCATGGACTGCTGGTCCATGATCACGGCGGTGGCCGCAGCCAGGCGGCGCAGCACATCGCGCACCGAGGCGGCGTAGGCAGCCCCCGTTGCCGTGAGGTTTACCGCCCGCACGCTGCGCTTGAAGAGCTTGACGCCCACATGGTCCTCCAGATGGCGCACCGCCCGGCTGACGGCGCCATGGGTCACGTGCAGCTCGTCGGCGGCCCTGGAGAAGCTCAAAAGCCGGGCCGAGGCCTCGAAGCTGCGGAGCGTGGTGAGGGGCGGAAGCTGCTGGGACATGGGCCTGCCTATATGTGAATAAAACTCACGTATACTCTGCGCCTTAGTCGTTTGTCATGTCAAGGCGGATGGTCCAGATATAATCCCAGTAAACAGGTCTTGAAATCAAGAAATTCAGCGCCTGAAACCCATAGGAGAGACCCATGACAAGCATGATCAATCGTCGCACAAATGGCAATTCCGGGACAAGCCAGATGCCAGCCTTCCTCGGGCACCCAATCGCCTTCGCGGGGCGCGTCGCCCGGCGCATCCGGGAGCGCCGTGAACTGAACCGTGTGCTCAGCTTTCCCGACTATCTGCTGGAGGATATCGGCCTGCGGCGCGACGAGATGCAGCGGAAGGCGCTCGATTCGCTGTGGCGCGAATAAGTCCCGCTAGGGCGAGGGCGCCGGCAGGCGGTAGACCATCCGGCACTGGCCATCATCAAACCCGCCTTCATCGGTGGCCATGCCGCGCACCAGGAATTGCGTCCCGCTTTCCCTTTCAATCAGTGTGCGGATGATATCGTGGACGCCGCCGCCGATGCTCATGTCATAGACAAAGGCGCGCGCCTGCCCCTTGGCGGGCTTCACGGCAAAGCCCATGTTGTTGATGTCGTCATGTTCCCAAACCAATTGCCCGCGCATTTCCAGCGGCGTATTGGCCCTGCCCGCCACCGTATCGGCTTCGGGCGGAAGGGCCGCCACCATGACCGGAGCCATAGGCAGTGCTATATTCTTGAGCGCGGAAGCGCCGGGCTGAAATCCGTCAAGTGCTGCAAGGCGCTGAAGATAGGCGGCGGAGAGGCATTGCGCATCCGCGCCGCAAGGATTGCGAATGGTTTTCACCCAGCTCCGCTGGTCGCTCTTCAGGCAGGCAGCACCTGCGCCCGCTGCCTCCAGCGCCACCACATAATAACGGCCAAGATGTTCATCAAGACTTGAAAGCTCGGCGTCGCCGCAGATGGTTTTCTCAACAGCGGTGCCGGCCTTGGCGCAGTCGAAGCTGGCGCCCAGGGCGGGGGAGTTGAACGCGGCAAGCAGGGCACAAGCTGCAAAAGCGGCTTTACGCAAGGTCAACACTCTCAGCCTTGAAAGGCCATTGCGCTTTCGCATCGCAGCGGGCGGGGGCAAAGACAGGGCATTTATCTTCCGCAAATTACTCGACATTTAAGTTTTTCTCCATGGCCGGGCAAGCCTGTCCTCGGGCTTGACCCGAGGAACCAGACCACCCAGACTTCATTCTCGCTTCGCCGCCTTCATCGCGTTCACGATTTCCATCGTTTCCACTGATACGCGAGTAACGCGGGCCAGCAGGTCGATTACCTTTTCCTTGTAGTCCTTGAAGCGGTAGGTGTTGAACTTCGCGGCGATGGTCGGGTCCTTCGGCTTCTTCTCCTTGTACTGGTCGAGAATCCACTCAAGGCCCGAACGGTTGCCGAGGCGGTAATCCCAGGCGGCGGCCGGAATGCCGGAAAGCGTGGTGCGTGAATCTAGGGTGATGGTGCCGTTGTCCTTGTCGGCCTTGAGCTTCGGAATTGGGTCGGCATCGCTCGGCGGCTGGTCATGGCGCTTGAGCGGCCAGGGCTTCACCGTCTCGTAGCCGATATGAAGCTCCATCAACCGCTTGCCCCACTCGGCCCATGCCCAGAAATCTGGATAGAAAGGAATGCGGGGGAACTCGCGCTTCAGGTTGATTGCGTAAGTCTCGCGATAGACCGGATCATACAGTACGCCATAGACGTAATGGAAGATATCGTCCTTGGTGATCCTGCGCTTTGGCTTCTTCTCGCTCTTTTCAAACTGTACCTGAAACTGCTTGAGGCCCCAATCGGTGACGTTGTCGATGCGACTGCCGTCTCTGCCCCGGGAGAACCGTGGAATGCCGTTCGTCTTGTCCAAAGTGTCGTGATGCCAAAGGCCTGCGGTTGCCAAGATTTGAAATGGCTTCTGGCTCGGGTAACCAGACAGGAGCATCACCGAATTGTCTTCTGGTCCAACAATCTGGGCGAGTTGATACAAATCTTCGTTTAATGCTGTATCAAAGTATGTCCACCTGAAGCTAAAAGGCCGATACTGAGACGGAGTGACATTAGAACGAGAAATTACAAGCCGCCTATCTGCAATGATGGCCTTCTTCAGCTTTCGCGTCCACTTGATATCGTAACCTACAACACTTCCCACATTTGCAGCGGTGAGATTCCCAGCAAGAGCCAAACGATCTCGCTCGTATCCAGCAATCAAATGCGAAACTTTCTTTTCCAAATTTGTCTTGGAGAGGTCCGTCACCCAATCGTCACGGTTCGTTTTTACACCCAATGAAAACAACCGAAATATTGCTCTTTCTTGCCCTTTGATCTTTATGGATTTAGTCTTCTTGTCCGCAACCGGAACCAGGCTCTCCCAATCATTACTCGTCAGATTGATCCAACTGCCGTTCTTGTCGGGTTCAATCTTCTGGTATGCAATCGCTGATGCCTTGCTGCTTCCAAGGAACACCAGCTTGTCTTCCGCCGTATCCATTTCTGGGCGTCGCGCATAGAATATCTTGCACCCCTTCTGTTTGAAGCGTTTCACAAAGAATGAAACCGCCACGCCTGTCTGAATGCCAAACACATTGTTCTTGGTGCCGGAGAGTTTCGGATTGGCGCGCACGTCGCCGCCCAAATCCATCACATAGATTTCGTTGAACTCGTTGGCCACCGACTTGCGGAAGCCGTCGAAGGTGCGGCTTTCAATGAAGGAGCGGTTGGTGATAAATGAGATGACGCCATCGTCATGGATGCGGTCGCTGGCCCAGCGGAAGAACCGCGCATACATGTCATAGACCTTGGTTTTCTGCGCCGTTGACAGTTTGATGTAGGTATCTTTGATGTGCTTGTCGATGTGGGCGTATTCGCGATTCTTGTTGTTGTCGTTCTCGTTGGCCTGATTGGCATTATAGGGCGGGTTGCCGATGATCACCGAGATCTTGCGGCGGTTCTGACGTTTCACGCGCTCGATATTTTCGTCCGACAGCGCACCGAACAGATCGCCCACATGTTGGCCAAGCCGCACCCCAAGCCCCGCCACATTATCCAGCGTGTCGACAAAGCAAAGGTTGGGAAATTCCGCGAATTGGCCGGAGATCGCCGCATAGGTGGCCTCAATGTTCAGGTTCGCGACGTAATAGGGCAGGATCGCCACTTCATTGGCGTGCAGCTCGTTCTTGTATTTGTGCAGGAGCTTCTGCGGCTGGCCGCGGAAGCTTTCAAGCAATTCGCAGATGAAAGTGCCCGTGCCTGTGGCGGGATCAAGGATTTCCACATCACGGTCGATGAGGTTCTTGCCGAAGTGCTTTTCGCACAGCCAGTCCGCCCCCCTCGATCATGAATTTCACGATCTCGTTTGGCGTGTAGACAACCCCCAGCCGGTCCGCTGCTTTTGGATTATAAATTTTGTAGAAATTCTCGTAGATCGCCTTGAGGAAGCCCTGCTTCTCCGAATGGGATGAAATGGCGGCGGCATTGGCGCGGATGGCGGCGTAGTAGGTTTCCATTGCCTTCAGCGTGTTGCGCTTCACCGAGCCCGTGAAGAACCTTGCCTCCAGAGCATAAAGCTCTTTCGCGATGTTGTTTTCGCGGTGGAAATCGCCTTGATCAAAAACATGCGCGAAAATTTCTTCGGTGAGGATGTGCTGGATGAGCATTTCGCGCACATCCGCCTCGTTCACCATGGGGTTGATGGTATCTTTGGCATGGGCGAGGAACTTTTTCGCTTCGGCCTGAAATTCCGGGTTTGTGTCGTAGGCGGCATTGATTTTTTCGCGCAGCGCTTCGAGCACAGCGGGAAGGTCGGCCTTGAACTGTTCGACAGCCTTGCGGAACTCGGCAATTTCCGCGCGCTCGTAGCCGAAGAACAGGTTTAGAAGCCTGAGCAGCTTCGCCGTATCGGTCATGTCGCAGCGCATGACTTCGTGGCGGTTCTGGATCAGGACGGCGTTTGCCGAGTCCTCGAAGATTATGTTGTCCTGCGGATAGCCCTTGGCGAGTTTTTTGGCGATCTCCGCGTCGAGATCGTCATTCGAATCCTTGGCTTCCCAGTAGCCGAGCGGCACCCGGAGGTCATGCAGGATAGTGCCGTCCGGGCGGATGCGGTTCTTTTGCGCCGAGACGAACTCATACTGGTTGATGAAATGCAGGTTCGACTGCCGCGCCCAGGCTTTCAGCAAATCCTTGAACGCCTCGCTGATCACCCCCTCCGTGAGGGAACCGGAGATTTTCTTGTAGCGGTCAAGATCGTTCAGGTAGTTGTTGACGAGTTGCTGACTCATGGGGCTCCGAGGGGCAGGGCGGACAGCAACCCTAGGCGATTCACCCGTCAGCGCAAAGCCCGCCTGATTGGCGGCTGGGACAGGCCACGCCAGCCAATTTATGTTACAACAGAAATACCTTGCCGCAGGATCAATATCGTAGTAACAATAAATCATGAAGATCGAGTTTGATCGCGCCAAGCGGGAAGCAACCCTCACCCATCGGGGATTGGACATGGCGCGGGCGGACGAGGTTTTCGCTGGCAACACGATAACAGTTGAAGACGACCGGATGGAGTATGGCGAGAAGCGGTTTATCACCGTCGGATTGCTCGAAGAACGAATGATAGTCCTTGTCTGGACACCGCGCGGCGAGGCACGCCGCATCATAAGCATGAGAAAAGCCAATGCGCGCGAACAAAAAATCTACCAGGGCCGTCTGGTTTGACGCCGACGATGCGCCCGACCTTTCCGCCCCGAAGTGGAAGGCGAAGCTGGCGGCAGCGCCCGTCAAGCGTGGCCGCCCCAAGGCCGCGGATACGAAGCTTTCAACCACCATCCGGATCGACCGCGATGTTTTGTCTGCCTTCAAGAAGGATGGCCCCGGCTGGCAGACGCGGATTAACGCTGCGCTCCGCGATTGGACGTCTGCCCGGAGCGCTCAGCCCAAGCGACGGCAGGCCAAGTGACGATATTATTCATACTAACATGTTAGTATGAACAGTCTCCTCAATTCTTCCGCGATTTCCTGGCCCGGCGCTTCCGGATAACCTCGTCGGAGTTGGCCAGCAGGTTGCGCACGGCGATGCGCGCGGCCTGCGGTTTGCGCAGCCTGATGTTGCGCTCAATCTCTTCATGGAGGTCCTGGGCGTAGTGCAGGTCGTTGGCCTGGCGGGTGATGAAGATGAACAGGTTGTTGAGGGCCTGGTCAATGATGACCCCCAAGGGCAGGAGCAGTTCATTGTTGGTGGCCCGGAGGACGGCGAGGTGAAAGCGCACGTCGGCCTCGGTGCGCTCATGCAGCGAGGGGGCGGTGGCCATGTCCTGGCAGGCGGCGCTGATCTCGTGCATCTGCTCTTCGGTGTGGAATTCGGCGGCCAGCGCTGCCGCCTCCGGTTCCACGATATAGCGGAACTGCTGCAACGAGAGCAGAAACTTCTCGCGGTTGGGGGCGGTTGCGTACCAGGTCAGGATATCGTGGTCGAGCAGGCTCCAGCGCTCGCGCGGCTCCACCCGGCTGCCCACCTTGGGCCTTGAAACCAGCAGGTTTTTTGCCATCAGGATCTTGATGCCTTCGCGCACCGCCGAGCGGCTCACCTTGAAATCGGCGGCCCATTTCGCCTCATTGGGCAGGATGGTTCCGGGCGGAAATTCGCCGCGAACGATGCGCATGCCGATGGCTTCGGCCACGGAGGAATGCACGCTGCCGGGGCCGCGTTTCAGTTTGGGCGCGGCCTTCTTGCGCTGCAAGGCGGGGGAAATGGGGTTGGGGTTTTTGTCCATGGCGGGCCGCTACTCGTCGTTCTGGCGGAAGTTGCGCACCCGTTCGAAGGAAACCGCCAGCAATATGGCGCCGCCGATGAAGCAGCCCTGCCAGAAGGCGTTGATGCCCAGAAGCCCCAGGCTGTTGCGGATGATTTCGATGAGGGCAGCCCCGATGAGCGCGCCCGTTGCCGTGCCCACCCCGCCGGAAAGCGCCGCTCCGCCGATAACCGCCGCGGCAATGACCTGGAGTTCAAGGCCGGTGCCGATGTTGGTGGTGATCGCCCCCAGCCAGCCGGTTTGAATGATGCCGGCAATGCCCGCCGACAAGGAGGAAATCATGTAAACCGCAACCTTGATCGGACGCACCGGAACGCCGGTCAGCCGGGCTGCATGTTCATTGCCGCCGATGGCATAGACATAGCGGCCAAACCTGGTCCAGCGCAGGACAAAGCCGGTGATCAGCGCCAGCACAATCATGTAAAGCACCGGATTTGCAATGCCGAAGAACCAGGCGCCGCCGCCCAATGCCAGCAACAGGTCGTGGTCGGGCCCGAACTGGAACACCACGGTGTTTCCCGAGGCCACCATGGCCAGACTCCGGGCAATGGAGAGCATCCCAAGGGTCACCACAAAGGGCGGCATGCCCACATAGGCTATGAGTATGCCGTGGACCAGGCCAACCAGAAGGGAGGTGGCAATTGCCGCGGCGATTCCCACCTCAATGCCATAGCCCGCATGCATGGTGACGCCCAGCACCATGCTGCACAGAACAAGCACCGAGCCCACCGACAGGTCGATGCCGCCGGTGATGATGACGAGCGTCATGCCAAGGGCGATGATGGCCACAAAGGTGACGTTGCGCGTGATGTTATAAAGGTTCTTCGAGGTGGCGAACGAGTCCGTCGCGAAAGACAGGTATATGAACGCGATGACGACCGCCAGAAACACCCAAAATGTCTGGCTGCTCAATTTTTCCGACAGCCAGCTCCGCTGTTTCTGCCCGATTGTCTTGTCCATGGAATTTTCCGTCGTCGACATGTCAGCCCTTCTCATACCTGTTCAATGGCCCCGGTGATAAGCCCGGTGACCTCCTCAGGCGAGGTTCTGGCGATTTTTTTGTCGGCCACCTTGCGCCCGCGGCGGAGCACGATGACACGGTCGGCCACCGCGAACACGTCGGGCATGCGGTGGCTGATCAGCACCACGGCAATGCCCTGGTCGCGGAGCAGGCGGATAAGGTTCAGGACCTCGGCCACCTGGCGCACGGAAATGGCGGCGGTGGGTTCATCCATGAGCACGATCTTGGCGTTGGAAAGCCTGGTGCGGGCAATAGCCACCGCCTGGCGCTGGCCGCCCGACATCTGCTTGACCAGGTCGCGGGGCCGCGTCTCCGATTTCAGTTCGGCAAAAATCTGCCCGGCGCGCTTGTTCATGCCCGCGTAGTCGAGAATTTTGAGAGGGCCCAAGCCCAAACGCAGTTCGCGGCCGAGAAAAACATTGGCCGCCGCCGTCAGATTGTTGCACAGCGCCAGGTCCTGGTGGACGATCTCGATGCCGTGCTGGCGGGCTTCCACCGGCTTATGCATGACGAGTTCCTTGTCCTCCATGCGCATGGTGCCGTGGCTTGGCCGGTAGTTTCCGGCGATCATCTTGACGAGGGTGGATTTGCCGGCGCCATTGTCGCCCATCAGCCCCACGACTTCGCCCGCGGCCAGCGACAACGAGATGTCGTTGACGGCCTGAATTGCGCCGAAATGTTTTGAAATGTTGTTTAGTTCGAGAATTGCCACCAGCCGGATTTAGCCACAGCGGGCGGGGCTGTCAATAATCCGTATTGTAGGATAAATAGGTCTTGACGGGCGCGCGATGCCGTATTTAGGTGCATGAAGGTAACAACAAAGAATACTTGTCGGCCCGGGCTGGCACTTCGTTGGATCGCAAGACGATTTGGCATTGCCTGACAACTGGGCCGATTTTGTGTGGCGGGCACGCCGTGCCCGTCGGTTTTAATGGGAGAAGTGAAATGAAAAAGACATTGTTGCTTGCCGTCACCGTTGCCGCACTGGCACTCGGCGCGGGAAATGCCATGGCCAAGAAGCAATTGGTCATCGTCGTTAAGGGCCTGGACAATCCATTCTTCGAAGCGATCAACCAGGGTTGCCAGAAATGGAATTCAGAGAACGCCAGCTCGGAGTATGAGTGCTTCTATACAGGCCCGGCATCAACCTCTGACGAGGCCGGCGAAGCCCAGATCGTGCAGGACATGCTCGGCAAGGCAGATACCGTTGCGATGGCCATCTCGCCGTCAAACGCCAAGCTGATCGCCCAGACGATCAAGTCGGCCAATCCGTCGATTCCGATCATGACGCTCGACGCCGATCTGGCGGCTGAAGATTCGGCCCTGCGCAAGACCTATCTCGGCACCGACAACTACCTGATGGGCAAGCGCATCGGCGACTATATGAAGGAAGCGAAGCCAAGCGGCGGCAAGGTTTGCTCGATCCAGGGCAACCCGGGCGCAGACAACATCCTGCGCCGCGCACAAGGCTGGCGTGATTCGCTGTCCGGGCAGGAAGGCCTGGCCGAACTCAAGGGCGAGGGCGGCTGGACCGAGGTGGCAGGGTGCCCGGTCTTCACGAACGACGACGGCGCCAAGGGCGTCCAGGCGATGACCGACATTCTCGCGGCGAATCCGGACCTCGCTGGCTTCGGCATCATGGGCGGCTGGCCGCTGTTTGGCGCACCTCAGCCCTACCGCGACCTGTTCAGGCCGATGGCCGACAAGATCGCCAGCAATGATTTTATCATTGGCGCCGCCGACACGATCGGTGACGAAGTGGCGATTGCTGGCGAGGGTCTCGTGACCGCACTGGTCGGACAACGTCCGTTCGAGATGGGCTATAAGGCGCCGACCGCCATGATCGACCTCATCGAAGGCAAGGCGGTTCCGGATCCGATCTTCACCGGACTTGATGAGTGCACCAAGGATACAGTTGAAACCTGCATCCAGAAATAGCGGGGGAACGGGGAGGTGCCCGATTGGCGGGTGCCTCCCACATTGCCCGGCAAGAACCAGCTAGATGCGCGGCAGATGCCTCTGATGTGACCGGTGGCACTGCACAGCTGCAAACCAGCCGGCAACCCCTTCCAGTTGCCGGCTGGTCTTTTAGCGGAGCATCGTTGACGAACCTGCACCTTTGGGGCTATCGCCAACTCCAATTGAAGACTCTTCGGAGGCAATGGTGCCGCAGGCCACGAGGATGAATGTTTCGTGGCGAGATTGAGGCGCTGCCGCCGGATATTGCCGACCACAGCATCAGCTATGGCAGGGATGCGCCAGATGATCACTTCGTTGCGGCGAACAATACAAAGGACTTCAATCACTTCCGCTTGCTTTCAGAAGCAGCATCTTAACTTAGGCCGAGGATTGAACTGGGGCCCGAAAAACGGGATAGTTGTTTGGTTTCTCGTAGCATTTTGGGATGGATGAATTGGCGGCTTGGGACGACGTGAAGAATTCCGGGGTCGCAAATTTCCCGGAGTTGGTGCGTGCCAGGATGCTGGCACCCGATGCCAATTTCATTCGCGGCGAAGATGGCCGTGACTTCACCTATGAAGACTACTGGTTGCTTTCGGGCCGCATCGCCAATGTGCTTGCCCACCATTCGGTTGGTGCCGGGGACCGGGTCGCGGTGCAGGTGGCCAAGAGCGTTGAAGGGCTCGCGATCTTTTTGGCCTGCGCCAGGCTGGGCGCAATTTTTCTGCCCCTCAATACGGCCTATACGGCAGCAGAAGTGGATTACTTTGTCAGAGATGCGGAACCCTCACTCATCGTCTGCGAACCGGCAAAGGCGAGCGTTCTTGCGGGCACGGCTGGAACAGTACTCGCCCTTGATGACCAGGGTGGAGGAAGTCTGGCCGAGGCGCTTCACTCGCAACCCAGCGCCTTCGCTGACGCCAAGACCGGTTGGGATGACGGCGTTGCACTTCTCTACACGTCGGGAACCACGGGCAAGTCCAAGGGCGCACTTCTCACCCACAGTAATCTTGCCTCGAATGCCGTGACACTGGTTGAAGCGTGGGACTTCGGCCCGCGGGACACCCTCATCCATGCCTTGCCGATCTATCACACGCACGGCCTGTTCACTGCCACCAACACGGTTCTGCTCAGTGGGAGCAGCCTGTTGTTCCGGCGAAAGTTTGATGTGGATGAAGTGATCTCGCTTCTGCCGCAGGCCACAAGCCTGATGGGCGTTCCGACATTCTACACACGCCTTCTCAGCCATAAAGGATTTACGCGCGACAGCGTCAAGCACATGCGGCTGTTCATTTCCGGGTCGGCCCCCTTGCTGGCGGAAACGCACCGCGGGTTTGAAGAGAAAACCGGCCACGCCATTCTGGAGCGTTTTGGCATGACCGAGACAAGCATGAACACGTCGAACCCTTACAGAGGTGAGCGGCTGGCGGGAACCGTGGGGCTGCCTTTGCCAGGCATTGAGGTGCGGGTGACTGATCCCGCTACTGGTGCCTTGCTTCCGCCGGGTGACGTCGGGATGATCGAGGTGCGCGGCCCCAACGTGTTCACGGGCTATTGGCGCAACCCGGAGAAAACCGCAGCCGAATTTCGCCCCGATGGATTCTTTATCACGGGCGATCTCGGATCATTTGACGGGAAGGGGTATCTGACGATTTCCGGGCGGGGCAAGGACCTCGTCATCACCGGTGGTTTCAACGTGTACCCCAAGGAAATTGAAATGGAGATTGACCAGTTTCCAGAGGTTGAGGAATCGGCGGTCATCGGTGTTCCCCATGCGGATTTTGGCGAAGGGGTCACTGCGGTTGTGGTGCTCAAAGCCGGCCAGTCACCTTTTGATGAGAGCGGGATGATTGCCGAGCTTCAGAAGCGGCTGGCCAAGTTCAAGGTGCCGAAACGAATCATCTCCGTTCCGGAACTTCCCCGCAATGCCATGGGCAAGGTGCAGAAGAGCCTGCTGCGCCAGACCTATGCCGGGCTCTACACGTCCTAACGTCGTCCGGTATGAATTCCGAAGGTGTTGACGATGTGAACCACCGCCACAAGACAGATGAATGCCCCGAGAAACATGAGCGGCGTGGTAGGCACCATTCTTGGATTGAGGGATTTACGTGGCCGCTTTTCAAGCCAGGCCATAACGCCAACCAGCCCCGCGCCAAAGGCCAATCCGCCATAGGTGAGCAGCATTCCAACGGTAATTTGCTTCATTTTCAGGGCTTTGGCGTTTGAGTTGACAGGCCGGGGCACCATCACTATGGTCCGCCCAAATTCCGGGGATACGCCCCTTATTAGGTGAAGTTATGAAAGTTCGCAATTCTCTCAAGTCCCTGATCAAGCGCCACCGCGACAACAAGCTGGTGCGCCGCAAGGGCCGGGTTTACATCATCAACAAGACCAACCCGCGCTTCAAGGCGCGCCAGGGCTAAATCCTTCTATTGACGAAGATTTGAAGCCGCGGCCGTTCATTCGGGCGCGGTTGGCGTTTTAATGGCCCGGTTTCTGCGCTATACTACACACCATGAGACATTCACGCATACTGGTCATGGCACTGGGATTGGTAATTTTCGTGGCTCCCGGCCTGGCGCAAGGCAGCGCTGACAGCTCTGTTCCCGCCCAAAAACTCACCGCGCAGGAAACGCGCGAAGTGGCTCTCGACAGGCTTTTTGCCAGCCTTCATAAGGCCTCAGGCGAGCAGGCGGCAAAGGCCGTGGAGCAAAAAATATGGGAACTTTGGTCGCGGTTTGATTCACCCACCGCCGAGGTTCTGCTGGGTCAGGCGGTTGTTGCCATGGGCGCCTCGGAAAACACCGCATCGCTGGAAATTCTGGACCGTGTCGTTGTCTCTTATCCAACTTACGCGGAAGCCTGGAACAAGCGCGCCACGCTGCACTTCGCGCTCGGCAACTATGATGCCTCGCTGCGTGATATTGACAAGGTGCTTGACCTCGAACCGCGGCACTTCGGGGCGCTGGCGGGCCGGGGGATGATCTATCATCAGCAGAAAAACTGGACTGCGGCGCTCAACGCCTACCGGGAAGCGCTGAGCATGAATCCCAGCATGACTGGGGTCAAGAACGCGGTTCAGGAATTGTCCAAGCGCGAGCGGGATATTTAAGCCTCAGGCGGTTTCCATTTCCCCACCTGGGCGATGCGCAGCATGTTCGTTGAGCCCGGGGAGCCCAGCGGCACACCGACAGTGATGATGATGCGCTGGCCTTCTTCGGCAAAGCCTTCGGATGAGGCGAACTGGCAGGCGGTCTCAATCATGTGTTCGAGGTCATTGGCGTTTGGGGTGAGCACGCAATGCTGGCCCCAGGCAAGGGCAAGCCTTCTGGCGGTTGCCGGAATTGGCGTCAAGGTGATGATCGGCACATTGGGCCGTTCACGCGCCACGCGCATGGCGGTTGAACCTGACTCCGTGTAGCTGACAATGGCCGCCACTGCGAGGGTCTCGGAAATTGAACGGGCTGCCGTAGAAATGGCATCGGCAGTAGTTGGATGCGGGTCGTTGCGCTGGGCGTTCATGATGCCGCGATAGAAGCTGTCGCCTTCCGCCGACAGGGCAATCTTGTCCATGGTGGCCACGGCCTTTTCAGGCCAGGCACCGGCGGCACTTTCAGCCGACAGCATGATGGCATCGGCGCCTTCGTATACTGCGGTGGCCACATCGGAAACTTCGGCGCGCGTCGGCACCGGCTCGACGATCATGGATTCCAGCATCTGGGTTGCCACGACAACGGGTTTTCCGGCCCTGCGTGCGGCGCGCGTCAATTGCTTTTGGCGGGCCGGCACAGTTTCCAGGGGAAGCTCAACACCCAAATCGCCACGGGCCACCATGATGCCATCGGACACTTTCAGGATGTCCTCAAGGCAGAGAAGGGCCGAGGGCTTTTCAATTTTTGCCATCACCCCGGCGCGGCCGGCGATGAGTTCCCGGGCTTCCGACACGTCTTCAGGACGCTGCACGAAGGACAGCGCAATCCAATCCACGCCGATGCTGGCGGCGGCTTCGAGATCGGCGCGGTCCTTTTCGGTGAGGGCCGGGATCGGCAGAAGCGTATTGGGAAGGTTCACGCCCTTGCGGTTTGAAAGGGTGCCGCCGAAAATAATGGTAGCCTCAATTCGGCTGGCCGTGACGCCAGTGATTTCCACCCGCAGCCTGCCATCATTCAGCAGAAGAAAATCACCGACTTTGACGGAGGCAAAAATTTCAGGGTGCGGCAGGTGAACGCGTTTGCTGTCGCCTGGTTTTGTGTCCGTATCAAAGATGAATTTGTCGCCCGCCTTGATCTGCACTTCCTTGTCCTTGAAGGTGCCAATGCGGATCTTCGGCCCCTGCAAGTCAGCGAGGATTCCGATGGGCCGGTTCACCTTGCTTTCAATGTTGCGAATGTGGCCATGCAACTCCTTGAGCAGGGCATGGGTGGTGTGGCTCATGTTGATGCGGAAGACATCGACGCCCGCCACAAAAAGCTTTTCGATCATTTCCGGGCTCGACGAGGCAGGCCCGAGGGTTGCGAGGATTTTTACTTTACGGTTTCTGCGCACGTGAAATTATTGTCCCTGGCTGGTCTTTTCGCCAGACAAGGAAATTGTCCAGTCAGCTTCTTCGGACGTATCGACCTCGAAGAAGCCGGTTTTCTGGTAGCCGCGCTCGGTGCAGCTATCGATGCCGCGAATGGTGAAAATCTTGTCTCGGATGCACATCATTGCCTTGCCGCCCCAGGAGCCGCCCTTGTCGTAATCCACGGCATAGACATAATAGTAGCGGGCAATCAGGGTACCCTTCAGCAGGGTCAGGCATTTCTGCGGTTCGGCGGTCCACCAGCCTTCGCTGGCCCAGCCCTCACGGTCCTTGTAGCCGATGGCCACGCCCACGCGGCTTGCGGTATTGTTGCACAGCTTGAGGTCAGCGCGGGCCGGGGTGGTTCCGGCAAATCCGAGCAGCACCAGGGCACTTGCTCCCAAGGTGAACGCCCGAACCATTTTTTGGCCGCCCAGCAAAAATCTCGAATCGCTCATGACATTCCTTTTAATCCGGCGGGCAAGTTTGGCAAAGAATTGGCCTTACGCCCATTTTGCAGCCTATAGCATGAACTTCCAAGGTTTTCCAAATGAGGTGTGGATGAATTGCCCGTGCCACTGGTAAGGTTCGAATTAGCCATTATGAAGGGCCTCCGGGACTGATATGAAACACGATGAAAAGACCCAAATGGAGCTGGAAGCCGCGGTTTTCCGCAGGCTTCTGGAGCATTTGCGCAAGCGCAGCGATGTGCAGAACATTGACATGATGAACCTTGCGGGCTTTTGCCGGAACTGCCTGTCAAACTGGTTTGAGGACGCGGCAAAGGAGCGGGGCCTAGAGGTTGCCCGCGAGGAGGCCAGAACCATGGTCTACGGCATGCCGCAGGAGGAATGGAAGGCGCGCTTCCAGAAAGACGCCGGCGAGGCGCAGAAGGCGGCTTTTGATAAACGTGAAAAGCATTAGATTTTTTGGAGGCTCCAGACGTGAACAACAAATCCAGTTTTGCCCAGGGACAATTGAAAAGCATTGTCGAGCGCATTGAGCGCCTTGAGGAGGAGAAGAAGACCATCGCCGCCGACATCAAGGAAGTTTACGCTGAGGCGAAGGGCAACGGCTTTGATACGAAAGTCCTGCGCAAGGTGATTTCACTGCGCAAGAAAGATGCCAACGAGCGTGAAGAAGAAGAGGCGATGCTCGATCTCTACCTGCAGGCCCTTGGCATGCTTCCCGGCGAAGCAGAAGAAGCGGCATAGGCCGCTTCGACTTTCCTTGCCAAAGCATCCCGGGGATCAATCGGTTTCGAGCTGACCGAGCTTCTCGAAGCCTTGCAGGAGCGTGGAGAGCGTTGACGGCAGGCTGCCTTTGCCAGCGCGCTCAACTACGAGCATGTCGCTCTTGCCGGAGGTCAATGGCGATTGGGCCATGCCGGCTTGCGCATTCAGTGTGGTGTTTGTCCGCATAACCGGCTGCGCGAAGGCGTTAGGAACGAGAGAGATTTCATTCGTCGTAAAATCCTGCGGTGCGCCGTTCTGGCGAATGGTTTGCGACGGATTGAAGAGCAGTTCCTCCGGCCACCAGTTGATGTCCGAGCTGCTGAGAGACGCCATCATAGGCTTGATCAGCGGCGCATCCTGGGCCGTGCCATTGCGGATTGCTTCGGCAAAGCTGCCTTTTGCGTCGGCATTCGACATTTGGGCGAGAGCTGTTTCATCGCTCATCGTTTCGGCGGCCTCAACCACGCCAAGACTGTCAGCCACGATGGAAGGTTTGGACTTGACGGTCCGGTTTTCGGGCGGAGCGGAAGCAGGCTCAATCACCATGTTTGCGGCGGCCATCATCAGGACTTCAATGGGCTTGGGCCGCGGCTTTGGAACAGGATAGCCTTGAACGATTTCCTTTGGAACAACCAAAGCGGGCTTGGCTGCGGGCGGCGTCTTGCTCGCCTCTTCGCTCATTGCCGCCAGATCTTCATCAATACCTTCGTAGGCGGATTCGAGAGCTGCTGCTTCTGCTTCGGCGGAAGTAATTGCGACTGAATCCTTGCGGTTAAGCCTGGCGCCGAGGGTCTTGCGTTCGTCGCGGAATATTTGCGCCATTTCGGTTTTTCCGATGGCAGGACCCCAATGGCGGACATTGCCAGAATCAATGTGAACAAAGCCGGTCGGTCCGCCGGAGCTGCGATAATAACCGACACCGCCAACTTTCCGGACGAGCGCGCTATTGCGAATCTTTTTTGTGGCAACGTCCGGGAAGTAAAGATCAATGGCGCGGCCCACCATGTGCTGACTTTTCTTGGCCACGTTGCGGCCAACCCGCTTGAGGAAGGCATTGGTCTTGGGGGAACGATAGCCGCTGATGATGTGAATGGGTGCGCGTGAACCGAGATCGGCGTGCAGCTCCCACATCAAGTTGACCGTTTTGGGATCGATCGCAAGCACTTCGTTGCGGCGCCAATCGCGCATCAGGTAGTTGATCTTCTTCATGGCCGATGGAACGTAACGGCCTTTCACCATGTAGGTGACGGTGATGCTTTCCTTGGTATGAACCTGATACAGGGAAAGTGTGCGGGTTTCTCCGCCAGCGATCGTCGGTGTCTCAAGACTCCACACCGCCGCGGCAGACAACGCTGCAACGATGGCGGCTGATGCCAAGAGTTTTTTGACACGCTTCATCAATGTTTGACGATTTCCACAGTCCCGCGAACCCACTACCATACGCAAACACACACCAGGCAGAAGGCCCCCGGTACCCCTTACAGTTTCCCCGTCCAAGCGTTCGTCACCTAAAGACGACTTACACCCAAATAAGACTTCAGACAAGAATATGGCTGCCCTGTGGCATCCATTGCTTACAATTAGAATGAAATATTATAATTAACAGGCACTTAAGAGAACACATTTAGGCGCAAAATTGCCAAAAATGTTCAGTTTTGCACGAGTTTCTGGGTTGAATTGGCCTCGCGGGCAGAAGCCAGCACCGCCAAAGCCTTTTCCATGGCTTCGTCACGCTCATATACATCGTTGAAATAGTTCATTTTTCCCGTAGAATCAGGCCACGCCGTGAAATAGGTAATGTGAACCGGAATTTTCTGGCTGAGGACAACCGACTGGCTCTTGCGGCTATCGGTTTCCCGGTCGATTTTCTTGCGGTCCCAACCCAGAATAACTTCCGCAAATTCACGGGGATTTTCAACGCGGATGCAGCCATGACTGAAGGTGCGGGTCGATTCGGCAAAGAGGTTCTTTGTCGGCGTGTCGTGCATGTAAATATCATGGCTGTTGGGGAACAGGAATTTCAGTTCGCCCAGCGCGTTTCCTTTTCCCGGCGGTTGCTGCACACCGAAGGGGGGCCGGCTGCCATAGGCTGCCCAATTGATGGAGCTTGAGCTAACAACTTTGCCATTTGGCGCGATGACCTTGAAGCCCTGGCGATCAAGATAGCTGGGGTCACGGCGCAGTTTGCCCAGGTATTCATTGACGATGATGGACTGCGGCACGCCCCAAGAGGGGTTGAACACCACGGTTTCCATTTCATCGTGAAACGCGTAGGTCTGGTTCAAGGGCTTGCCGACAATCACTTTGCTGCGCCAAACCTCATTGCCGCGGTCCATGACCTGAACGTTATAGGCAGGTTGGTTTACGAAGACAAATCGCTTGCCGAGATTTTTTGGCAGCCAGCGCATGCGTTCCATATTGTAAACGAGGCGCTGGATGTCCCGCTGGCTGGTATCGCGATTGAGGTTCTTGACGGTCGCCAAATCAAGAATGCCGGTCTGCCGGAGTTTGACGGATTTCTGGAACTTCTTCAGCGCCGCTGAAAGGCCAGTGTCCAATGTGTCCGCGAATTCAGGATCGACTTGACTCGCTTCGCTGTCCAGAAATCCCATATCCTGCATGCGATCACGCACGAGCGATATGCGGCGATCTGACTTTCCAGCTTCGACTGGATTACCTTCGGCAATTTTTTCATATGCAGGTTTCAGTCTTTTCGCCTGCAGTTTTGCGAGCTCGGCTTTCATCAGGCCGTAGCTCGGATGTTTTGGCAAGAGGTCATTGAGATAGGTCTCAAGAAAAGGGCTCCAAGCCAAAATCCTGAGGGCCTGACTGGCATCGACCCGCTCGGGTGAAATGTCATTATAGCGCGACAGGCTGTTGGGTTCAAACTGGCCGCCGGAAATTTCGCGCACCAGCTTCAATGCGGCTGCTGTCATCGCAACGTCAAATTTCGCCAGGTCTAGGGCATCGGTACTGAGTTGTTCCGTGACGTTGCTGAACGAACTGAGGCCTGTTGGAAGATAGGCAAGCGGTTCGAGGCCATCTTCATTTACCTTCGAAGCAAAGGCCAGAATGGCCAGCGCCCGTTCAGATGGCGCATCGCCTGTCAGCCAAAGGGGCTTGAAGCCTGCATTCCGGTAGAGATCAAGAATGGGTTGACGCAGCTCCTTGGCAACGCGGGTTGCCGGCTTTTGCGAAGAGAGCTCGGCCAGAATGGCCTGGCTCTGGACATCCGGAGCAAACAAATTGGAGAACGAGGGATCCGACAACGCAACGAGCTTGGGCGGAACATAGGGGAGATTTCCCATGCCCTTGCCGGGAATTGGTTCGGGGTCGTTGTAGTCTTCGTTCCCATAATTATTACGGCCATAAAGACTGGTTGTGCCAGCGTCTTCTTTCCACCACGGCACGATGGTCTTGCGCTTCTTTTTATTCGATGGCGTACCAAACAGGCTTTCAAAGAAGCCTTTGCGCTTTTCGTCCCTTGATGTATCGGCCAGCACGGTTTGGCTGGCAAAGGACGCAGCAATCACCGCAACAGACAGCTTCAGGAGAAGCTTGTGGACCAAAATCGCACCTCTATGATTCTAGAGCAATAATCTAACCTTGAGATTACAACTATTCAACTGGAACAGGAGTTCCAGTTGTAAATAAGTTGTGACTGTTACCCCGTTGCCTCGTCGAGTCCCAAATCCCGCATTTTTCGATAAAGCGTCGACCGCCCAATGCCCAATTTCCGTGCAACTTCCGACATCTGGCCGCGATAACGGTTAAGGGCAAGGCGGATCATGTCGGCCTCCACTTCTTCCAGTTTTCGGATGTGTCCGCCATCGGTAACTGCCGGAATTCCCAATGCCATGCCATCGCTGACTTGGTTGCCGGCGGAACGGCCTACGAATTGGTTCCCACCGGTCATGGCAGGGCCCGTGGGCGCGGCCGGTTTCTTGGTTAATGGCAGGGCAGGGGGCACGATGATCTCGTAGCCTTCGACAAGCGAGGCGATCTGGGGAAAATCCTGGATCTCAAGAACATCGCTTTCGCACAGCACAATGGCGCGGAAGATGGTGTTTTCAAGCTGGCGCACGTTGCCCGGCCAGCCATAGGCCTGCAGCATGGGAATGGCGTTGGGGGCGATGCCGCGAACCTTGCGGCCTTCCTCGGCGGAAAGCCTGGTGATGAAATGTTCGACAAGGGCCGGAATGTCGTCTTTGCGGTCGCGCAGCGGCGGCACCATCATGGGATAGACGTTCAGGCGGTAATACAAGTCTTCGCGGAACTGGCCGGCTTTCACCATTTCAATCATGTTGCGGTTGGTGGCCGAGATCAGGCGGATGTTCACCTTCACGGATTTCCGCGAGCCCACGGGGTCAATTTCACCTTCCTGAATGGCGCGCAACAATTTCACCTGCATGTCGAGCGGCAGTTCCGCCACTTCGTCGAGGAACAGTGTGCCGCCATCAGCTTCCTGGAATTTTCCGCTATGCCTGCTGGTGGCGCCGGTGAAGGAGCCCTTTTCGTGGCCAAAGAGAATGGATTCAACGAGATTTTCGGGAATGGCGCCGCAGTTTACCGCCACGAAGGGGCGTCCGGCGCGTTCGCTTTCGCCCTGGATGGCGCGGGCAATCATTTCCTTGCCGACGCCCGATTCACCTTCAATCAGGATGGGAATGTTGGATTGGGCGCCGCGGCGGCCGAGTCGCAAGACATTGGCCATGGCGGGCGATGAGGCGATGAGATCGCCGAAACTCAGGGCGCCGCCGACTTTTTTGTTCAGGCGCTTTACTTCTTCGGTGAGCGCATTGACCTTCAGCAAATTCTGAATGGAGATTTTCAAACGCTCGGGCGAGACAGGTTTGACCACGAAGTCATCGGCCCCGGCGCGCATGGCCTTGATGACGGTTTCGATGGAGCCTTGCGCGGTTTGCACGATGACCGGGAGATCGCCGCGAATGCCTTGCATTTTTTCGATGAATTCGAGCCCATCCATGCCGGGCATCATGAGATCAAGGATCACCAGCTCAATGCTGCCGCCATTCGGGCCATTCAAGACTTCCAGGCCCTTGATGCCGCCATCCGCGGCTATTGATTCAAATCCGAACCGCTTGACAAGCTCTTCCAGAATGCGGCGTTGGGCAGGATCGTCTTCAACAATCAGTATGCGTGAAGTCATGCTGTGTAATCAACTCATCGTCAAAGGGCCAAATTCAGATACGGCCAGCAACAGGCATCCCCCAATGCGTGTTTGCTTTGCTTTCCCTGTTATCCGCTACTCTCGCAGCGAAGGGTAAAGGCCCTGTTAATGAGGTAGATTATTTGGGGACAAATTCAGGCAGTTGCCGAAGTTGCGGGCATGAGCCATATGGGAAACAAACTGTTAACAAGGAATGGACATGACCGCTTCCGCTGCCCTCGGTAATTTGCCTGAATGGAACCTCGCCGATCTTTATACTGCGCCCGATGCGGCGGCCTTCAAGGCCGACATGCAAAGGGGTGAGGCGGAAGCCAAGGCATTTGCTGAAAAATACAAGGGGAAACTGGCAAAGCTTTCGGGCGCTGATCTCGCCGAGGCACTCAAGGCCTATGAGGCCATTTCCGATCTGCTTGGCCGCACGGGATCATATGCCCAGTTGTACTATGTGGGGGATACAACAGATGCGGCGCGTGGCAAGTTCTATGGCGACGTGAGTTCCAAGCATACGGATATCTCCACCCAGCTTCTGTTTTTTGAACTGGAGCTTAACCGGATTGACGATACGGCCCTTGAAAAAGCCATGCAGGTTCCAGCGCTCAATCATTACCGCCCGTGGATTGAAAACCTGCTGAAGGAAAAGCCCTATCAGCTTGATGACAAGCTGGAGGAGTTGTTCCTTGAGAAATCCCAGACGGGCTACAGCGCCTTCAACCGCCTGTTTGATGAAACCATGGCGGACCTGCGCTTTGGGGTGGACGGCGAGTCGCTGGCAATTGAACCCACGCTCAATCTTCTGCAAAGCGCGGATGAGGCCAAACGCAAGGCGGGGGCGCTGGCGCTCGCCAAAACCTTCAAGGAGAATCTGCGTCTCTTCACCTTGATCACCAACACCCTGGCCAAGGACAAGGATATTTCCGACCGCTGGCGGGGCTTCAAGGATATTGCCGCGGCGCGCCATCTTTCAAACCGGGTGGAGCCGGAAGTGGTGGATGCGCTGGTGGCCGCCGTGCGCGCCGCATATCCCAAGCTGTCGCACCGTTATTACAAGATGAAGGCCAGGTGGCTGGGCAAGGACAAGCTGATGCACTGGGACCGCAATGCGCCGCTCCCGGCCGAAGACACGCGCGAAGTGCCCTGGGCGGAGGCGGAAAAAATGGTGCTCTCGGCCTATGGTGAATTCTCGCCGGAGATGGCGGCCATCGCCAAGACCTTCTTTGACAAGAAATGGATTGACGCCCCGGTGCGCCCCGGCAAGTCCCCGGGGGCCTTTGCCCATCCGACGGTTCCTTCGGCGCACCCCTATGTGCTTCTCAATTACATGGGCAAGACGCGCGATGTGATGACGCTCGCCCATGAGTTGGGGCATGGCGTGCATCAGGTGCTGGCGGCGAAGCAGGGGGCCTTGATGGCGTCAACGCCTTTGACGCTTGCCGAGACGGCCAGCGTGTTTGGCGAAATGCTCACCTTCCAGGCGCTGCTGCGCCAGACGGCTGATCCAAAAAAGCGCAAGATTTTGCTGGCGTCCAAGGTTGAGGACATGATCAACACGGTGGTGCGCCAGATCGCGTTTTACACGTTTGAGCGCAAGGTTCACACAGCACGCAAGGAAGGCGAGTTAACGCCCGATAATATAAACGAAATCTGGCTGGAGATTCAGGCGGAAAGCCTGGGCGATTCAATCGGCATTGGCCCTGGCTATGAAACCTTCTGGGCCTACATCCCGCATTTCATCCATTCGCCCTTCTATGTCTATGCCTATGCCTTTGGGGATTGCCTGGTGAACTCGCTCTATGCGCGTTACCAGGAAAGCGAAGGTGGCTTTCAGGAAAAATATTTCACCATGCTCAAGGCGGGCGGCACGCAGCATCACTCGGAGCTGCTGAAGCCCTTCGGCCTTGATGCGACGGACCCGAAATTCTGGGAAAAAGGGCTTTCGGTAATCTCCGCCATGATCGATGAGCTGGAGGGGCTGGAGAGCGCTTGAGCATAGCATTCGATGAACCAGCGCTTGCTGATGCGGAGGAGATTGCCCGCGTTCATGTCCAGTGCTGGCAGGAAACCTATGCGGGCCTGTTGCCCGCTGAATTTCTAAGGACCCTGTCCGCCGATGCGAGGGTTACGCAGTGGCAGGAAGCAATTTCTGATCCGGACGTGTTCATATGCGTTGCCCGCGAGGCCGGACGGATCGTGGGATTCGTTTCATGCGGGTCCGCCAGGGAAGACGCGGCCAAAGAAGCCGATGGTGAAATCTTCGCAATCTATAATCTCAAGGCATATCACGGCCGGAAGATCGACCGCGCCCTCATAGCCGCTGCGGCCCGGTTTTGGCTTTCGAAAGGCGGGCGCAACCTTATCGTCCTGTCCATGGCGGGCAACAATCAGGCTGCTGCCTTTTATGAGGCGCTTGGCGGGGTCAGGGTTTATGAGGGCAGTTTTGAGATTGCGGGGACCAGGATTGGCGATATAGGGCACCTTTTCAATAATCTGGCCGAACTTGCGGCCCTTGCGTGACTCATCGCCGCGTTTGTTTGGGGCGCTTGCGGGGCGTTGCGGGCTTGGCTACACATCTTGCAGAGATTCATGGCGTTCCAGGGGACTTCAATCATGGCTAAGCATTCTTCGGTCAAACATTCTGACGACATGGAGGAACACCGCAACACCTATGATGCGTTTATCAAGGGCTCGGTCGCGCTTTCCATTATCTGCGGCTATGTACTGGTGGCCCTGGTGTCCTTTAGCTTTGCCCCAACGTTCAATGTGTTTATGGGGTTCAGCGGATTGATTTTGGGTATCGTGGCTGTGTTCCTAGACATGCGCAGGGGCAGCAGCTGGTATTTGTCGGTTGGGTTGCTGGTGCTGTTCGGTCTGGTCATTGCCGCAAGCGTCTCATAGGCGGCGCGAAAAATGAAGCTCGCGATCCTTTCTGAAACGAGTCCCGGAGAGCGCCGCGTTTCGGCGAGCCCGGATACGGTGAAGGCCTATGTGAAAAAGGGCCTTACCGTCGCGGTGCAGGCAGGCGCGGGCGCGGGGGCACATATTTCCAATGAGGCTTTTGTGGCCGCTGGTGCCAGCATCATCAAGTCGGATGCGGGGCTCAAGGATGCCGATGTGATTCTGGCGGTGCGCCGGCCTGCCGATGCCATTCTGAAGAACCTGAAGAAGGGGGCGGTTGTGGCTGCTGGCCTTGACCCCTACGGCGACCGCAGGGGTCTTGAGACGCTGGCCAAATCGGGCCAGTTATTTTTTGCCATGGAACTGATGCCGCGCATTTCGCGGGCCCAGTCGATGGATATCCTTTCATCGCAATCCAATCTCGCGGGCTACAAGGCGGTGATTGATGCGGCGGCCTGTTTTGGCCGGGCCTTCCCGATGATGATGACGGCGGCGGGCACGGTTCCGCCAGCCAAGGTGTTTATCATGGGCGTGGGCGTTGCGGGGCTTCAAGCCATTGCAACGGCGCGGCGCCTGGGGGCGATTGTTTCGGCAACCGACGTGCGCAAGGCGACCGAAGAACAGGTGAAGAGCCTCGGCGCAAAATTCGTTTTTGCCGATGTGGCGGATGCGGCGACCTCGGGCGGTTACGCCAAGGAGCTGTCGGCGGAGGACAAGGCCAAGCAGGCAGCACTTGTGGCCGAGCATATCAAGGGCCAGGACATTGTGATCACCACGGCGCTTATTCCGGGAAGGCCGGCGCCCGTGTTGGTGAGCAAGGAAATGGTCGAGAGCATGAAGTCCGGTTCAGTCATCGTTGACCTCGCGGTTGAGCGCGGCGGCAATTGTCCGCTGTCGAAGCCTGACCAAGTTGTTGAACACAAGGGCGTTTCGATCATAGGCACGGTGAACCTGGCGGGCAAGCTGGCGGGCAATGCCTCGCCGCTGTTTGCAAAAAATCTTGCCAATTTCCTGGACCTGATGATCCAGCCCGATGGCAGCCTGAAGATTGACTATGAAGATGAGATCATCAAGGGCACGCTGATTGCCCGCGATGGCGCGCTGGTTCACCCGATGTACAAGGCCTGATCCCATGGAACAGATTGCTCACACCGTCGATCCCTTCGTTTCACTGCTGGGAATTTTTGTCCTCGCGGTTTTCGTGGGCTACTACGTCGTCTGGAATGTGACTCCCGCGCTGCATACGCCGCTGATGTCGGTGACGAACGCCATTTCATCGGTGATCGTAGTCGGCGCCTTGCTGGCGGTGGGGGCAGGGGCCATCGCCTCGGGTTCCACCATTGCCATGATCTTCGGATTTCTCGCCCTGATATTGGCGAGCGTGAATATTTTCGGCGGCTTCCTCGTCACCAGCCGCATGCTGGCCATGTACAAGAAGAAGGGCAAATAGATGTCAGCCAGTTTCGCTGCCCTTCTCTACCTCGTTGCCGGTGCGCTGTTCATCATGGCGCTGCGGGGGCTTTCCAGCCCGGAATCGTCACGGGCCGGAAATACCTATGGCATGATCGGCATGGCGATTGCGGTGCTCACTACGCTGGCGATTGCTGCGCCGACCAATCCGCTGGTCTGGGCCTTGATCATCGGTGGCATTGCAATTGGTGGCAGCATTGGCGCGTTCGCGGCCAGGCGCATTGCGATGACGGCGATGCCGCAGCTTGTGGCGGCGTTTCATTCGCTTGTCGGACTTGCCGCCGTCTTCGTTGCGGCGGCGGCCTTCTATGCGCCAGATGCTTTTGGCATTGCCAGCGGCGGCGAGATCCATGCGCAGAGCCGCGTTGAAATGGCGCTGGGGGCGGCCATTGGTGCGGTCACCTTCACCGGTTCGATCATCGCCTTCCTGAAGCTGGATGGCCGCATGTCGGGTGCGCCCATCATGCTGCCGTTCCGGCACTACATCAATATCGCGTTGGGCCTTGCCCTGCTGTTCTTCACCTTCGGATTCTTCCTCACGCAAAGCCCGGTTGATTTCTGGCTGATCGTTTTCATCAGCTTTGCGCTGGGCTTCCTGCTGATCATTCCCATCGGCGGGGCGGACATGCCGGTTGTCGTGTCGATGCTCAATTCCTATTCGGGCTGGGCGGCGGCGGGCATCGGCTTCACGCTGGCCAACACGGCGCTGATCATCACCGGCGCGCTGGTGGGCTCATCCGGCGCCATTCTCTCCTACATCATGTGCAAGGGCATGAACCGGTCCTTCATCTCGGTCATCCTCGGCGGCTTTGGCGGCGAGACGGCGGGCCCTGCCGATGGGGCCAAGGAAACGCGGCCGGTGAAGCAGGGTTCGGCCGATGACGCGGCCTTCATTCTGAAGAATGCCGGCTCGGTGATCATCGTGCCGGGCTATGGCATGGCGGTGGCCCAGGCCCAGCACGCGCTTCGCGAGATGGCGGACCATTTGAAGAAGGCGGGCGTGACGGTGAAATACGCCATCCATCCGGTGGCGGGCCGCATGCCCGGCCACATGAACGTGCTGCTCGCTGAAGCGAACGTGCCTTACGACGAAGTGTTCGAGCTCGAAGACATCAATTCCGAATTCGCCCAGGCCGATGTTGCCTTCGTGATCGGGGCCAATGACGTGACCAACCCATCCGCCAAGGATGACCCCAAGTCGCCGATCTACGGCATGCCGGTGCTGGAAGTGTGGAAAGCCAACACGGTGATGTTCATCAAGCGCGGCATGGCGAGCGGCTATGCCGGCGTCGACAACCCCCTGTTCTGGCGCGACAACACCATGATGCTGTTCGGCGACGCAAAGAAAATGACGGAGCAGATCGTCAAGGGGATGTGAGGCAAGTTTTGGAGACTTAACGAGCAGAGAGGCATGGCTATGCCAATGAACCGAATTGTACTCATGCCGCTGTTTATTCCGGCGTTTCTAGTTTTTGCTTCAATTGCAGATGATTACTTGCCCAGTAATTGGCTGGGAGGGAATCCTCAATCGGCGGTGTGGGGATTAACTGGCGCTATTGCCGGAATCGTCTATCTCGCGATATTGCGAAAAATTGAGGGTCTCCGCTTCACAGATTCGCTTGAGATCAAGATCCACAATGAACAGGTCAAGTTGTTAGCGACAACAGCGAATGCTGTCGCGATTGGCCTGCTAGCAGTTGCACTGATTCAACCTTTGACAGGAAAGCTTGAAATATCACTTATGACTGCAGTGTGGCTTGCTTTGGCGATAGTCACACACTCCTTCGCCCAAAAATTGTTATCGTTCATGCAAAACGACAGGGCCTAAGCAGCGCGCTTTTTGGGTGACCGGATCAGAATCTCCGCTAGAATATTGAGTTCCGCATTGAGCCTTCTAATCATCGCAATGGAAAGTTCGCGCTTGCCCGAAAGGACCTCGGCGATGCGGGCGCGGGTGCCGATGATGCCCTCCAGGTCCTTGCGGGTCAGGCCCTGCTGCTCCATGCGGAATTTGATCGCCTCAATAGGATCTGGCGGGTCCATCGGATAATGGATTGCCTCCCATGCATCGATCAGCGTAGCGAGGACATCAAGCCGGTTGCCTTTTGGGGTTCCGCTTTTGGCGCCCCAAAGGATTTCGACTTCCTTCATCGCTCTTTGATGATCCTTGCTTGTGCGTATCGGCTTGATGTTTGTCATGGTGCCTTGGCTTCAATTTTTTCAGCTACGGTCAACGAGGTCGCAATTCAGCATGCTTCCCTTCACACGTCATTCTGGCGGAAAAGCCCTCATCCGGCCTGTCGGCCACCTTCTCCCATCCCGCTTCACTACGTTACGCAGGACGGGAGAAGGCGCTAACCGGATGAGCCTTCTCCCGTGCTCTTGCATGGGAGAAGGTCCCGAAGGGGGATGAGGGCCCCTTCAATCACAGATTCACTTGTTAATGAGCGTTGGGCATAGCTTCGCCGGGGGTGAAAACGGTTATGCCGTTTCCGGGGGAGGCGAGAAGCGAAGGGTTGCGTGAGCGCAGCCTACGCGAAAATGCCGGTCGTGTTAGTCCGGCGGTTGACGCAAACTGCGCCCACGCTTTTGCGGCGGTTTTTGCCTCTGGAGCTGCAACTTCGGCTCTGTCCCTATAGGACTGCCTAA
>JAUXUN010000029.1 GCA_030680855.1 Aestuariivirga sp. | reverse complement strand
ATAGGCCGTGTACGTCGCCCCGCCAGTCTCCGCCAGCACCTTCGTTATCGCTGCCGTCAGCGACGTCTTGCCGTGGTCAACATGGCCAATCGTCCCAATGTTGCAATGCGGCTTGTCGCGAAGAAATTTCTCTTTGGCCATAGTCTTTAATATCCTGTTCCTAAATCTCAATTTGGCTCGCCAAGCGAAGCTCACGAAGCGAGCGTAGATTGGAGCGGGTGAAGGGAATCGAACCCTCGTATTCAGCTTGGAAGGCTGCTGCTCTACCATTGAGCTACACCCGCCTTATAACCTCTTGGTAACAAACCTCTTTTCACTTCACCTGTCGTGCGCCCGGCCCGCTCCCCAAGGCGATGGTGGGGGAGGTAGGACTCGAACCTACGAAGGCGAAGCCAGGGGATTTACAGTCCCCCCCCTTTGCCACTCGGGACACTCCCCCGATTCGCTGATGAACAAGCCAAACGCCAACAAGCCCGGGGTTCGCCCGGGCCCTTAGTGAGGCGCTGTATGCCGGGGTTAGGGAGTCAAGTCAACGGGGAAAAGCTAAGTTTTTCTCAAGCTTTTTTCAGGAACTCGACGCGCAGCACGAGGCCCTTGATCTTGTCGTGGCGGCAATCAACCTCGTCCTCATTGTCGGTGAGGCGAATGGACGAAATCTTGGTCCCGCGCTTCAGCGTCGTTCCCGCGCCCTTCACCTTCAAATCCTTGATAAGAATGACGGAATCGCCATCCCTTAGCACGTTTCCGTTGCTGTCTTTAACGTCCATAGCAATCTAAATCTTTCTGAAATCTGGTGCCGATTACAGGACTCGAACCTGTGACCCCCTGATTACAAATCAGGTGCTCTACCAACTGAGCTAAATCGGCGTCTGGTGGTGCGCCCCCTATAGGCCAACTGGCCCCTGCCCTGCAATACCTGTCAGGGCGCGCTGGCCTTGCCCCAAAATTGCCATACTTGCCAGCGCGGAAGAAGCGGTCTAAACCAAATCAACTGCGAATTCGCGGGACGGTGACAGGAGCGGCCAGACCTTGAAAAGTCTGGCTGTTTCAATTTAGCGGGTGAGCGCGTAGAGGGCCACCGCCGCCGCGTTCGAAACGTTCAGACTGCGGATTGCCCCAGAAAAGTCTAATTTTGCCACCACATCACAATTTTTGCGTGTAAGCTCGCGCAAACCCTTGCCCTCTGCACCCAAAATCAGCACCAGCGGCGGGGTTTTATCAACTTCGCCGAGGGCAATTTCGGCCTCACTGTCCAACCCCACCAGGCGGAAACCGGCATCGCGAAGCTCCTCCATGGCGCGCGCCAGATTGGTCACTTTCACGAACGGAACATGCTCGTAAGCCCCTGATGCAGCTTTGAAAAGCACGCCGGAAGACTCGGCCGAATGGCGCGCCGTGGTGACCACAGAGGTGACCTGGAAGGCGGCGCAGGTGCGCAGGATCGCCCCCACATTATGGGGATCTGTCACCTGGTCCAGCATCACCACAATACCTGATTGCTCTATCTCGCTGAGCTGCGGCTGACGCAGGGGTTTGGCTTCAAGAATCATGCCCTGGTGCACCGCATCCGGCTCGACCTTCCGGTCAAGCACCTTGGGGTTTACAATTTCAGGCGTGATTCCAAGGGTTTGGGTAAACCCCTTGAGCCGCTCCGCACCGTTCAGGGTGCAGGTCAGCTTGACGAATTTGCGCCTGGGGTTTTTCAGCGCCTCCTCAACCGGATGGGCCCCGTAAATGACGTCATTCTTATCGCTCATGCCCGCGAGCTATAGGGCCAGAAGCACCAAATGTGGAGCGAATAATTGCACCAAACAGGGTGCAAAATAGCATGAAAACGCATGCAAAAAGCGAGCTTTGGATGACACTACGCGTGCAATTTCGGTGCAAACAGCGCTGACATATTAAACATACTAACATGTTAGCATGAATAATCGCCAATTTACGGAGCCATCATATCTTTGCCATCAGCATCGATGACCGAGCAAACGTGCTTCGATAGCTTGAAGACATTTATATGCTCATAACGGGCGCAATCGTAGAGCGTGAACTGTTGGGCGTCTTCAGCAAACTCCCATTCGGAAACCCAGGAAAAAGTACCGTTTGTATTTGCTGCAAATGCCCTGTGACCACGGCTCTTTTGGTAGAGTGCTTTTGCTGAAATTTGCTGTCCGCTCAAGGTAAGCTTTTCCGCGGGCCGGGACTGCGCGAGAGTAAATGTTTCTGCACCAACAAACTCCGACATTGCCTTGGCCACCTCCGGGCGCCACGGCCAGATGTCATGCTTGCTGTTCTTGATGATTACTATTTTGGTCTTCTTGTTCCGGACATATTTGCGGCATTTCTGCACGCCCTTGTCCGTCAATGGCAACTTGATCCCCTCAACAGATGGGTCATTTTCACCCAATAGATAGAGCACCGGAACAGAAGCCGGCGCCGCAATTCTCAGCCCTGACGCGTCACATTCATCGCCTGACGAAATTATTCCTGCAACCTCCACACTGAGATACTTAACAATTGAGCCGCCTTCCGAGTGCCCCCAAACATAAATGGGAAGACCGGGATATCTTTTTCTCAGCTCCGCAATGCTCCGCAAAGTCTGGGCGACACGCAACTTCAATATGATGGTTTGATCCCTCGCTCTCGTTCTCCAAGCTGAGCCACACACCTCTGCCGGCCGTGGTTCGGCAAAACTGTCAGGAGCAAAAAAATCATATCCCAGAGCATTGAAATAGGAACCCCAGATTTCTGCGTACCTGTTCCAACCCATCCCATTGCAGCCGTGAAGATGGAGCACGATACCCCGTGGCACGCGTCCAATGTGAAAACTCTGGGGCCCCTTGCTGAGAGGGATATCTGCTCCTGCAGCAGGTTCGTGCCAAGCCAATCCTATCCGGGGATCCTTGACGATCAACTTGCTGTCAACCGCATACAAACGGCATTTCCCAGTTATGCCATGCTTCTTCTGCTGCACTACCCACTTATTGCAGAATTTGATCGCTGAATTTTCTGCTTCTTTCGAACTTCGGTTCCCCCAACTATAACCATAGCCGGTTTGCGGGCCTATTGCGAAAGCCTTGTGGCCTTTCATGTGGGAATACTCTGTCCGATAATGGTATTCCGCATCGAAGCCCAAAAAAGCTTCTTGATCGGCAGCGAGGGCGTTTCCCTGAAGGGCAACAAATAACAAACTGGTCGCAAGCAGAATTCGACGCAAAAGAAGAACCAGTGAACCGGTGCCAAAGATGTTGCCGCAACAAATATCATAGATAGACTGCACCACCCAACTCCCATTGCCAGCTAATAAAAGAGGCTAGGCCCTGTTGACAAACTGTTTCAAGCACATCCGAACTGCCTGAACCAGAGGCGGATTGAGACGATGTGGACGAAGGCAGCATAGCTGAGTTCGGTCTTGTCGTAACGTGTCGCGAGGCGCCGGGCATTCTTGAGTTTG
>JAUXUN010000024.1 GCA_030680855.1 Aestuariivirga sp. | reverse complement strand
GCCCTGTTTCATCAAGGCAAAGCCCGTGGCGAAGTCGGCGGCTTTCATGCGGTGGGTGATGACTTTGCGCACATCGAGGCCCGATTGCAGCATGGCAATCATCTTGTACCAGGTTTCAAACATCTCGCGGCCATAGATGCCTTTTATGGTGAGCGACTTGAAAATCACGCGGTTCCAGTCCACAGGTACCGGAGACGAGGGAATGCCCAGCACGGCAATCTTGCCACCCATGATGATGTGATCCGTCATCTGGTCGAAGGCCTTGGGGGCACCGGACATTTCAAGGCCAATATCGAAGCCTTCGCGCATGCCGATGCGCTGCATGACGGATTTCAAGTCATCCTTAGAGACATTCACGGTTACCGCATTGGTCACTTCATTGCAAAGCTCGAGTCGGTAGTCGTTGATGTCGGTGATCACGATGTGGCGGGCGCCCACGTGGCGGCAGACTGCGGCAGCCATGATGCCGATGGGGCCGGCGCCGGTGATCAGAACATCTTCTCCGACGAGGTCAAATGACAGGGCGGTGTGAACGGCGTTGCCGAGGGGATCGAGGATGGCGCCGATTTCATCGTCAACTTCCGGAGGCAGGTGAATGGCGTTGAAGGCAGGAAGCTTGAGGTATTCGGCAAAGGCGCCCGGCACGTTTACGCCCACGCCCCTGGTTTCGGGATCGAGATGGAAGTGGCCGGCGCGGGCCATGCGGCTTTTCATGCCGATGAGATGGCCTTCGCCGGAAACCCGGTCGCCCACCTTTACGGTGCGGACATGGCTGCCGATTTCAGTGACAACACCGGCATATTCATGGCCCACCACCATGGGCACCGGAATGGTTTTTTGGGCCCATTGGTCCCATTTCCAGATGTGCAGGTCGGTGCCGCAGATGCCGGTCTTGGCGACCTTGATCAGAATGTCATCGGGGCCAATTTTGGGAATGGGCTCGTCGCGGAGAACGAGGCCCTCCTTCGGTTCTGCCTTGACCAGCGCGCGCATCAGATCACTCCCAGTTCCTTGCCAACCGCCGTAAAGGCTGCAATGGCCATATCAATATCGTGTGACGAATGGGCGGCGGACATTTGCGTCCTGATCCGCGCCTGCCCTTTCGGCACCACGGGGAAGAAGAAGCCTGTGACATAGATGCCGCGCTCATAAAGCTTCGCGGCCATGTCCAGGGCCAGCTTGGCTTCGCCCAGCATGACCGGAATGATGGGGTGTTCTCCCGCCAGGAGATTGAAACCGGCCTTGCCCATGCCGGCGCGGAAGCGTTTGGCGTTGTCAAAGAGCTTGGCGCGCAGATCATCGCCCCGCTCGGCCAGATCGATGGCCTTGATTGCCGCGGCAACAATGGGTGGCGGCAGCGCGTTGGAGAAAAGATAGGGCCGCGAGCGCTGGCGCATGAGATCGACAATCGGTTTGGCTGCCGCGATGTAACCTCCGGCGGAGCCGCCCAAGGCCTTGCCCAGGGTGCCGGTGAGAATATCAACCTTGATCCCGGCGCGGGCTGGCGTTCCCCTGCCCTGCGGGCCGGTAAAGCCCGTGGCATGGCAGTCATCCACCAGGATGAGAGCGTCATAGGTATCGGCCAGCTTCCTGATTTCACCCAGCTTGGCAAAATAGCCATCCATGGAAAACACGCCGTCGGTGGCGATCACGACGCGGCGCTTGGCCTGGTCCCGCGCGAGCCGCAGCTGCGCTTCCAAATCCGCCATATCGCCATTGGAATAGCGATAGCGGGCCGCCCTGCTCAGGCGCACGCCATCGATAATCGAGGCATGGTTCAAGGTGTCGGAAATGATGGCATCCTGCTCGCCGAAAAGCGGCTCGAACACGCCGCCATTGGCATCAAAACAGGCGGCATAGAGAATGGCGTCTTCCATCTGCACGTAGCTGGCGATGCGACGTTCAAGAGCCACGTGCAAATCGCTGGTCCCGCAGATGAAGCGCACTGACGCCATGCCCAGGCCGTGGCTGTCCAGGGCTTCCTTTGCGGCTTGGATGAGGGCGGGATGGTCGGCGAGGCCCAGGTAGTTATTGGCGCAGAAATTCAGGACCTTGCGGTGGCCATCCACCTCGATATGGGCACTCTGCGGCGAGAGGATTGGGCGCTCGGTTTTCCAAAGGGAAAGGTCACGGATGGCGGTAAGCTCGGCGGAGATGTCTGAGAGTATTGTCATGGAGTGGCTATAGCTCTGTCCTTCGAACGGGAAAAGCGTCTTGTAGCCTCACCGGACGACAACGCGAGTGCCCACGGGAACGCTGCCATAGAGCTCGAACACATCCTCGTTCAGCATGCGAATGCAGCCGGAGGACGCGGCCTTGCCGATGCTCCAGGGTTCATTGGTGCCGTGGATACGGTAAAGCGTATCTATGCCGTTCTGATACAGATAGAGGGCGCGGGCGCCGAGCGGGTTTTCCGGTCCGCCCTTGACCTGAATGGGCAGCTTGGGGTTGCGTTTCCGCATGTTGGCGGTGGGGGTCCAGGTTGGCCATTTGGCCTTGCGGCCCACAACGGCGGAGCCCCGCCAGGATGTCCCATCCCGGCCCACGGCAATGCCAAAGCGAAGCGCCCTGCCGCCATGCTGCACCAGATAAAGCGCACGGGCGGCGGCATCGACGACAACGGTTCCCGGTGCCTCCTCACCTCTGAACCTGACGGACTGCCGCCGTGAGGCTTCCGGCACCAGGCGGAGATTGACGAGATCAATATTGAAGGGCGCATCGGGAATGACGCCGACGATCCATTCGGGCCCGATTTCACGGGCGGCAAAGGCCTGAATTGGCAGGAGGCCGGACGCAAGGGCGCTGGCGAGGAATCGGCGGCGTGAGACTTTCATGGACTGACAATAAGTCGATCTGTTCCCTGATGTCACGGTGTGCTATTGGCCGCCCCATGACAAAACCTATTCACATTATCGGGGC
Organism: Aestuariivirga sp.; assembly: GCA_030680855.1. Classification (GTDB taxonomy): domain Bacteria; phylum Pseudomonadota; class Alphaproteobacteria; order Rhizobiales; family Aestuariivirgaceae; genus Aestuariivirga. Next base: position 4,984 of record JAUXUN010000024.1, on the reverse strand, counting down.
CGGCATGGCGGGGTCCGAGGCGGCATGGCAAGTGGCGCGCGCCGGGGTTTGCGTGGTACTGCATGAGATGCGGCCGAAGGTGGGGACCGATGCCCACAAGACCGGGGGCTTTGCCGAACTTGTCTGCTCCAATTCCTTCCGTTCCGATGACGCGGAGCAGAATGCGGTTGGGCTTTTGCATTGGGAAATGCGCGCGGCGGGTTCACTGATCATGGCAACCGCTGACCGGCATCAGGTGCCGGCAGGCGGGGCGCTGGCGGTAGACCGCGAGGCTTTCTCGTCGGAAGTTACGGAGACGCTCAAGGCCCATCCCCTCATCTCGGTCGAATATGATGAGATTGCGGGATTGCCGCCGGTGGAGTGGGACAATGTTATCGTGGCCACGGGGCCACTCACTTCCCCTGCCCTGAGCAAGGCCATCGGGCAGATCACTGGCGAGGCGGACCTGGCCTTCTTTGACGCCATTGCACCCATCATTCACCGCGAAACCATCGACATGGACAAGGCGTGGTTTCAGTCGCGCTACGACAAGGTGGGGCCGGGCGGCACGGGCAAGGATTACATTAACTGCCCCTTGGACCGTACCCAGTATGAAGCCTTCGTGCAGGCCCTGCTCGACGGCGAGAAAACCGATTTCAAGGAGTGGGAAAAATCCACCCCCTATTTCAGCGGCTGCCTGCCCATCGAGGTGATGGCGGAAAGCGGCTCCGAGACGCTGCGCCATGGGCCAATGAAGCCACGGGGGCTGACCAATGCGCATCAGCCGGAGGTGAAGGCCTATGCGGTGGTGCAGCTCCGCCAGGACAACAAGCTGGGCACGCTTTACAACATGGTGGGTTTTCAGACGAAGCTGAAGTATGCGGACCAGGTGCGGGTGTTCAAAACCATTCCGGGTTTGGAGAATGCGGAATTTGCACGGCTTGGCGGCTTGCATCGCAACACCTTTCTCAATAGCCCCAAGGTTTTGGATGAGAGGCTCCGGCTCAGGGCTCGCTCGCGCCTACGGTTTGCCGGGCAGATCACGGGGGTTGAAGGCTATGTGGAAAGTGCCGCCATGGGCCTTGTGGCGGGGCGGATGGCGGCAGCGGAACGCCGCGGTGAGCAGTTTGCCGTGCCGCCCGCAACCACGGCGCATGGCGCGCTGATCAACCACATCACGGGCGGGCATATTGAAACCACGGACAAGGGCACCGGCTCCTTCCAACCGATGAATGTGAACTTCGGGCTGTTCCCGCCGGTTGACGCGCCCAAGCGCGTTGAGGGCAAGCGGCTGGACCACACGGAAAAGGCCGCCGCCCGCAAGCGTGCCTATACGTCGCGCGCCAAGGCGGATTTTTCCGCGTGGCTTGGCGATGCCGTGGCTGTTGCCGCAGAATGAGTCAGAAGCGATTGTTCCGGGCCGCCCACCAGAGCCTGATCTGGCGGCGGAATTGCGAGACCTCAAGGGTGCCACCGCGTTCGATCCGGGACAAATAGAGCTTGGTGAGGCTGACCGGCAGGAAGGCCGGCATGGCGGAGGCTGGAATAGTCCCCTGCAAGAGTTGCGCCTCACTCAGGCGCTTGCGGGCATGGGCGCATAATTGTGTGATGGTTTCCCTCTCGCCAAGGTTTTGCACCATGTCGCTGGGAAGATAGCGGGCTTTTTGCAGACGCAAAACACCGGCCAGGCCAAAAGCGACACCCGCTAGCCCGGCCGCTTCGGCGGCACCCTTGCCCAGGATCAATGCGGCCATTTGAATGAGCGACGATGAGGTTTCGCCGAGATAGCCTTCAAGGTCGGCAAGACTCGGCATCGGATCATCATAGAGATCGAATTCGCGGGCGATGATCAGATTGTGAAGCGCGTGTTTGGGCAGGCCGCCTTTTGCAATTGCCGGGACAAGGGCCTGTGCCACGGGATGATCGGGGGTGCGGCCAGCGTAAATCCCGTCAAGCGTGTCGAGCCACCATTGCTGGCGCACCAGGCCAACCTGCGGTTCGCTCACGGTTTCACGGATGCGGGCGATTTCGACATTGAGGGCATAGAGGGCGAAGAGATGGGGCCGCGCGTCCTGCGGCGCAAAGAGGCAGCTCAGGAAGCGGTCCTTGTCGGCCTTTGCCACCAGGTCCTGGCAGTGATCGCTCACAGCGCGTCCTGAACCGCGATGAAGGCCGCCGCGACCTTGCGCTTTTCAGCCAGCAGGACACCATAGGTGCGCACGGCCGATCCGGTGCTCATGAAATCGAGCGGCAGGCGCCGTTTGGCGAAGAGCTCAACGATGGGTTTTGGCGGCCGGCTCATGGCAACGCCCGTACCAAGGAGCAGAAAATCTATGTCCTTGCCTTCGGCAAACACCAGATCGAAATCGCCTGGTTTCAGTGTTGCGAGATCGCTGACATCCCAGCGGTACATGCCACTGGGCAGTACCAGCAGGGAGCCCTGATGCGACATGCCAGCAAAGCGGAAGCCGCCATTGCCATAGGCCTCGATGGGGGCTCTCGCTGGGTAGTGCGGGCTCAAGGCCTTGCCGGTTTTGCCTTCGCCAGCTCTCTTGCGCCTTCACGATCCGTGCCCAGGATAATGAGCACTGGTGCTGCGATAAAGAACGAAGAGTAGGTGCCCACAAGGATGCCCCAGATGATGGCAAAGGTGAAACCGCTGATCACTTCGCCACCGAATATGTAAAGTGACAGGAGGGCGATGAGGGTCGTAACGGAGGTCATCAAGGTGCGTGGCAGTACCGAGTTGATCGAGAAATCAATGAGATCAGCGAGCGGCATGGATTTGTACTTGCGCAGGAACTCGCGGATCCGGTCGAAGACCACAACCGTGTCATTCAGCGAGTAACCCACGATGGTCAGAATGGCGGCGACAATTGACAGATTGAATTCAAGGCCGATGAGGCAAAACAGCCCGATGGTGAGAACAACGTCGTGCAGCAGGGAAATCACGCCGCCCACGGCAAACTGCCATTCAAACCGGAACCAGATGTAAAACAGCACGCAAAAGATGGAGAGGACGACGGCGAGTATGCCCTGCTGGGCAAGCTCTCCTGATACTTTTGGCCCCACAACTTCAACACTGCGGTACTCGACACCCTGCCCAAGGGCAACTTTCAGCTTTGCTACCGCTGCCTGCTCAGCCTCCTCGCCACCTGCCTGGCCTTCGATGCGGATAAGAAAGTCACTCGGCGAGCCATATTCCTGAATTTCCGCAGAGCCAAGATTCAAGCCAGCAATCTTGCTTCGCAATTCATCTATGTTGGCCGGTTGTTCGGTTCTGATTGACACAGCCGTGCCACCCTTGAAATCCACTCCGACGTTGAGGCCGACGACGAAGAACAACAGGACCGAGACAAGGCAAAGGATGCCGGAAGCGATGTAGCCGTAACGGCTGAATCGCATAAAGCCCAATTTTGTATCGTCAGGAACAATTCGAAAGGATTTCATGTGCTACGCCGCCCGTTAGAGCGGAACCTCCTTGGGCCGTGCATACCTAGCCCACCAGGCAATGATCAGGCGGGTGACTGTGAAAGCTGTGAATACAGTAGTAATAATGCCAATGGAGAGGGTGACAGCGAAGCCGCGCACGGGGCCGGAGCCCACGCCAAAAAGCACAACAGCCGCAATGAGCGTGGTCAGGTTCGCATCAACAATGGTTGCAAGAGCCTCCTTGAATCCGGTCTCAATGGCGTTCAAGGCCGTCCGGCCGTTGCGCCATTCCTCACGGATGCGCTCAAAGACCAGCACGTTGGAGTCCACCGCCATGCCCATGGTCAGCACAATTCCCGCAATGCCCGGCAAAGTGAGAGTGAACCCAAAGAACGACATGACGGCAATGAGCATGATCAGGTTTGCAAGCAGGGCCACATTCGCAAACAAGCCAAACAGCCGATAGGCAAAAGCCGTGAAAAGCAGCACGCCGATGAGGCCAATCACACAGGCAACAACACCTGCTTCAATTGAGTCAGAACCAAGACTTGGACCAACAGTGCGTTCTTCGACAATTGTCAATTTTGCGGGCAAGGCGCCGGAACGCAGAACGACCGCAAGATTGCTGGCTTCTTCGGTGGTAAAGTTGCCTGAAATCTGGCCTGATCCGCCGAGAATGGGTTCATTGATGTTAGGGTAGCTCACCACCACGTTATCAAGAATGATGGCGAAGGGCTTGCCGACATTTTCCGCCGTCAATTTGCCAAATCGCAGAGAGCCTTTCTGGTTAAAGCGGAAACTGACAACGGACTGATTGTTCTGGTCAAAACTTGGCTGGGCATCGGTGAGGTCAGCGCCATCCACGGTGGCCCTGCTCGAGGTTTGAACCCAGAGCATCTGGTCTGGCGCTTCCTTCAATGGCAGCGCAGCGCACTCCTGCGGGGGATTCTGGTTTGCGTCCGTCGGCTGCTCGAGGCAAAGGAGCTGGAAGGTGAGTTTCGCGGTGCGGCCTATGACGTCCTTCACCTGGTCGGGATTTTGAACGCCGGGCAACTGGATTGCGATGCGATCCTTGCCCTGCTGCTGAATGGTGGATTCCGCGGTGCCAAGGGCATTGATGCGGTTCTCGACGATCTTCAGGGATTGCCCGATGGCAATTGCGACCTTGGCATCCAATCCCTCGTTTGAAAATGTGAAATTGAATGCCTCGCCTTCAGAGTCGAGATCGAAGAGATTGACCGCCAGCCCTGTCGACATCAAGCCGCCGGCCTGCGGCTGCTGCAGTTTCTGCAATTCTGTCCTGGCTCTTGCCGAATCCGCAATATCAGACAGGCGAACCGATACGCCATTTTCCGTCCTGGTAATGCCCTTGTAGCCAATTTTGGCTTCGCGCAGGCTTGCCCGGATATCGCCTGAAAGCTGCAGAGTGAGCTGATCGCGGAGATCTTTCCTGTCGACCTCCATGACCACGTTCGAGCCGCCTTGCAGGTCAAGGCCGAGCGTCATGGGCCGCGCCCCTATGGTGTTCCACATAAAGTCCTGGCCAGCGGGCGACAGCAGGTTGGGCGAAGCA